>CALBOE010000001.1 GCA_937896905.1 uncultured Clostridia bacterium
GCATCTTTGTAGTTATTGTTTCCTGCACAATACCAATACACCTTATATGTGTTTGCATTTGTTCCGGTTGGTATTGTTGTGCTGGAAGATGCTGTTGCACCCGAACCTAGGTTGTAGTGCATAGTGCCTTGTGCACTTGCCACTGTTACTAATGCTTGTGCACTGCCTGTGTAGGTTAATGTTTTTGCTGTTACTTGTACAGGGTTGTTTGCTTTAGAGATTGTGAAGTTTGCACTTGCTGCATCTTTAAAGTTTCCTTTTCCTGTTACTGTTGCCGTTGCTGTGCCTGCATTGGTGTTGTTGGAATATGCAACGGTGTAATCTGTTCCGCTTACCAAGGTTTTGCTTGTTCCTCCAACTGTTAGTGTTACTGTTGGGGTTGGTTGTTTTGCATTGCCATCGTATGTGTAACTTGTTGTGCTTAATGTTACCGTTGCTCCACTTAAACTTAAGGCATTAACTGTTACTTTTGCACTGCTGGTTACTGTTGTGTAGTTTGATGCAGTTATTTGATAGTACACTGTTATTGAGCCAACATTTGTTTGTGTTGGGCTTTCGGTTAAGTTATATGTTCCACTTGCTGTGCCATATTTTACTGTTGCATTGCTTGGTTTTGATACAGTTACTTTTAATCCATGTGCTGCTCCGTTATATGTTACAGTTACTGCTGGTGCACTGTATGACATGGTTGCATTGCTAATTGTAAAGGTTGTGCTCTTTTCACCTGTGTAGTTACCTTTACCTGTTGCTTTCACTGTTGCTGTTCCTGCATTGGTATTGTTGCTGTAACTGTAGGTGAAGTCGGTTCCGCTTGTTAGTGTGGTGTTGTTTGTTCCATCTAACTTAACTGTTACTGCCGGTGTTGGTGTTATTGCACTACCTGTGTAGGTTTGATTTGCTACAGAAGCTATTGTTGCACCACTTAAGTTGAAGGCATTAACTGTTACTTTTGCACTGCTGGTTACTGTTGTGTAGTTTGATGCAGTTATTTGATAGTACACTGTTATTGAGCCAACATTTGTTTGTGTTGGGCTTTCGGTTAAGTTATATGTTCCACTTGCTGTGCCATATTTTACTGTTGCATTGCTTGGTTTTGATACAGTTACTTTTAATCCATGTGCTGCTCCGTTATATGTTACAGTTACTGCTGGTGCACTGTATGACATGGTTGCATTGCTAATTGTAAAGGTTGTGCTCTTTTCACCTGTGTAGTTACCTTTACCTGTTGCTTTCACTGTTGCTGTTCCTGCATTGGTATTGTTGCTGTAACTGTAGGTGAAGTCGGTTCCGCTTGTTAGTGTGGTGTTGTTTGTTCCATCTAACTTAACTGTTACTGCCGGTGTTGGTGTTATTGCACTGCCTGTGTAAGTTTGATTTGCCACAGCTGCTATTGTTGCTGAACTTAAGTTGAATGCATTAATGTTTAAGGTTCCGTTTGTTTTGGTTATGTTGTAGTAGCTGGTTACATCTGTGGAGCCTTTCTTTATTACCACACTTGGAACGTTGTTTACCGATCCAACATTGGTTATTGTTCCACTTGCTGTGTAGGTTGCTGTATCTCCAGATGCTAGTGTGCTGCCAGATTTTAAACTTGAACTGTTGTTTGTTAATGCTTTTCCGTCATAAGTTTTTGTTGAGCTTGCACCAACTATTGTTATTGCTCGCTTGGTTATGCTTAATTCGTAAGTTGCATTTGCTGGAGCGTTGTAGTTTGTTCCTGCCGTTGCACTTACTGTTATTGTTATTTCGCTTGATGTGTATGCTGCAGCTGTGATGGTTATGGTTTTGCCGCTTAAACTTGCTGTTGCAGCTGTGTTTCCACTTGATACACTAAGTGTTCCGTCTCCACCATATGTGATGGTTACTGTGGTGTTGTTGCCATACACTAAACTTCCACTTGTTGCACTTAAGCTTATGCTGCTGCCTGCTTTAGAAACTGTGAACTTAACTGCTGCAGATGTTCCTGCTTTGTAGTTGGTTGTTTCTGCAACTGTTGCATACATGTAGTAGGTTCCAACGTTTAATGTTGTGCTTGTTACTCCACTC
>CALBOE010000002.1 GCA_937896905.1 uncultured Clostridia bacterium
TAGCTCAGCTGGATAGAGCATCGCCCTTCTAAGGCGGGGGTCGGGGGTTCGAATCCCTCTTGACGCACCAAATCGCTTCGGCGGTTTTTTTATTTTCGGGATTCGAACCCCCTCGGTGGTTCGCACCTGTCGGTGCCAGACCGCAATTACAAATTGCTCCCGCTCGTTTGCTAAAAACACAGTGTGTTTTCTTAACGCACTCGCCCCTCTTGACGCACCAAATCGCTTCGGCGGTTTTTTTGTTTTAAAATTTAAGTTTATATTTGTAAAAGAACATTTTTTAGTTGGGTTTTAATTTTTTCAACATTATTTTAAAAAGTTGAATAAAAATTGTTTGCATTTGCAATAATTCTCACAAGGGGGAATTATGAATCCATTACAACACAACACGAAAGATTTAGATAGATATTTCATTTCGCTAGAAAAAATGTATCCGCATGCCTACAACAAGAAAAAAGCCAGCCCATACACAAAAACAAGGGTTATTTTAATGAATGGCACAGAGTACGAAAGTGTGTGGTTTTTGCACCAATTTGCCAGAAACTGTAATAACGACGAAATTAAAAGGTATTTAAGTGTGGTTCGAAGCCAAGAGCAGCAACAGCAAAAAGTTATTGCGTGCCTAAAGCCTATAAACGAAAGCATTTTAGAAACCACCATTGCCTACGAGCAACTGGCAATAGATTTAACTGCAACACTTGCGCAAAATGATGTGGATAAAGCAAACAGGGAAGCACTAAACTTTGCCCTACTTGAAGATTTCGACCACCTATATCGTTTTAGCAACCTTATGATGTTAGACGTTAAAGGGGCAGACCCTAATTTTTTGGTGGGTAGTTTCACAGAAATTATGCCGGGTAGACCAACCATTGCGCACCACCGTTACCCAATGGATAACATTAAAAAGCCAATGAATGCCAAAAAAAGTGATTTATACTCTAAACTTGTTGCCAACATCATAACCGCAGCAGAGCAACAAACAATGAACTACTATATGAATATAAGCCAATGGTATAAAACCGATTTAGGCAGAAAATTATACGCAGAAATTGGACTTGTGGAAGAAGAGCACGTTAGCCAATACGAAAGCTTAAAGGACCCAACTTGCACATGGCTAGAACAATGGGTTTTGCACGAATACACCGAAGCATATTTATATTACAGCGCATATATGGAAGAAACAGACAAAAACATTAAACAAATTTGGCACAACTTCTACGAAATGGAATGTGCACACCTAAAAATAGCGGTTAGATTATTAGAAAAATACGAAAAAGGCACACCAGAGCAAGTTTTAGGCGGAAATGGCGAATTCCCACAACTTTTAAAACACGGAAGCAATAAGCAATATGTTAGAGAGGTGTTAGAAAGAACAGTGCTTTTAACAGGCGACAGGCAAAGTTATATAGACGTTATGAAACTTAAACCGAATGCCGATTTCTTTATGTATCAAAACGAACTTTTGGCAAACGAAAAGTTAACTCCAAGCCATCAAGTTATAACCCAAGCAATTGAAAAGTTGGGGCAGGACTATCGCGCACAAGATAAACCACATCCAATTAAAGAACTTCAAAACCGCAAAAAGGATAACATTGCCTTGGCGCGCACCAAAAAACTGAACTAACCCTTCAGTTTTTTTGTTTGGCTTAAGCAATAAATAAACAATTGACATTTTTTTTGTTGTTGTATATTATATAATATGAAAAAAGTAAACCTATAAATTTAAAAAAAGGTTGCAGGCATAATTAAGGAGATTTATGAAATTATACAATTCAGAAACCAGAAGGGTTGAGCAATTTGTTCCAAACAACCCTGATGAAGTAACGCTATACACTTGTGGCCCAACTGTGTATCATTTTGCGCACATTGGCAATTTAAGATGCTACATTATGGAAGACATTTTGGAAAAGTCGCTAAATTTTTTGGGCTATAATGTTAAAAGAGCAATGAATATCACGGACGTGGGGCATTTGCAAAGTGATGCCGACACAGGCGAAGATAAAATGCTTTTGGGTGCAAAAAGGGAAAACAAATCGGTTATGGACATTGCAAAATCCTACACTCAAGCGTTTAAAAACGATATGCAGGCTTTGCGTTTAAAATGGCCAGAATGTGTTGTTCCAGCAACCAGTGTTATTGAAGATTACATTAAAATTATTTCCACTTTGTTGGATAAGGGCTTTGCGTATGTTAGCAATGGGAATGTGTATTTTAACACTGCAAAATTAGCGCAATACTACAGGTTGAGCAACCAAGGCAGTGAAGATTTGGCTGTGGGGGTTAGAGAGTCGGTTAGCGAGGACCTAAACAAGAAAAACAAAAACGACTTTGTTTTGTGGTTCACCAAATCTAAGTTCGAAAATCAGGCACTTAAATGGGATAGCCCATGGGGTGTTGGTTACCCAGGTTGGCACATAGAATGTTCTGCAATTTCACTAAAAACCCTTGGCGAAAATTTAGACATTCATTGTGGTGGAATAGACAATAAATTTCCGCACCACACCAACGAAATTGCACAAACCGAAAGTTATATTGGCCACAAATGGTGCAAGCATTGGTTCCATGTTGAACATTTAATAACCAAACAAGGCAAAATGAGCAAAAGTTCGGGCGAATTTTTAACTTTGTCGCTTTTAAAAGAAAAGGGATATTTGCCAGAAGTTTATAAATTCTTCTGCTTGCAATCGCACTATAGAAAGCAACTAGTGTTCTCTTACGAAAACCTAAACTCTGCAAAAAGTGCCTACGAAGCTTTAATTAAGCGCATTGAAAAATTAAACGTTAGCGCAGGCGAAGAAGTGGACGCCACCCAGTTTAACGAATACAAAGAAAACTTTAAACAAGCCCTAGCAAACGACCTTAACACATCTTTGGCAATAACCTGCTTGTTTGATGTGCTAAAAAGCAACGCAAACAACGCAACCAAGGTTTCTTTGTTAAAAGAGTTTGACACAGTTCTAGGCCTTGGCATAACAGACGTTTTAACCGCAGAAAAACAGGCAAACCCAAACCAAGATATTCCGCAAAACATAATGGAAAAAGTGCAAGAAAGGGCAACGGCAAAAGCCAACAAAAACTATGCCTTGGCCGACGAAATTAGAAAAGAATTAGAAGCCTTAGGCTTTGTGGTAACCGACACAAAAGACGGCCCAATTGTTAAAAAAATTTAAAAATTTGCGCTAGCAAAATAATTGAATAAAATGTAAAAAGTTGTTAAATTTTTAATTTGGCAACTTTTTTGTTGACTACTGCTTTGCACATTGATAAAATTATTGTATTATGAAAATTCTGTTTTAAATTTTACCAAAATTTAACGAATATAATGTAATATATTTCCATTAAATATTAAGGGTGAAAAATGTTAGAACTTAGAGATATTAAAAAACATTACGAGTTAAAGGACCAACAAGTTAATGCCTTAAAAGGCATTAACCTTTGTTTTAGGCGCAGTGAATTTGTTTCCATTTTGGGGCATAGCGGTTGCGGAAAAACAACGTTGTTAAACATCATTGGTGGGTTAGACCGTTACACAAGTGGCGATTTAATTATTGATGGTGTTTCTACCAAAGAATTTCAGGATAAACATTGGGATAACTACCGTAACCACAGGGTTGGGTTTGTTTTTCAAAACTATAATTTAATTCCGCACCAAACCGTGTTAGAAAACGTGGAACTTGCTTTAACCTTAAGTGGAATAAAAAAAGCGGAAAGACGCAAAAGAGCCATTGAAGTGCTAGAAAAAGTTGGCCTTAAAGATAAACTTAAATCTAAACCAAACCAGCTTTCGGGCGGGCAAATGCAAAGGGTTGCCATTGCTAGAGCCTTGGTTAACGACCCCGAAATTATTTTGGCCGACGAGCCCACCGGTGCGTTAGACAGCAAAACCAGCATTCAAATTATGGATATTTTAAAACAGGTTAGTTTGGATAGGTTGGTTATTATGGTAACCCACAACCCAGAACTTGCCGAAAAATATTCAAGCAGAATTGTGCGCCTGTTAGATGGCGAACTAATAGAGGACACAAAGCCATACACAAGCAAGCAGTGCGCCAAAGATATTGAAAAACACAAACAACAAGCACAAAAAACGGACTTTGTTAAAACAGAAAAGAAAAAGTCTATGTCGTTTTTCACTGCGCTTAGTTTAAGCTTAAAAAACCTTTTAACCAAAAAGGGCAGAACAATTATGGTTTCGTTTGCGGGTAGCATTGGAATTATTGGAATTGCCCTAATTCTTGCGGTTAGTGCGGGAATGACAAACTACATAAACAAAATGCAAAGCGATTCGCTTGCAAGCTATCCAATAGCGGTTTCGTCGGTTGCCGTGGATATGAACGCAGCAACTTCGGCAATATCTGGTGGAATTAGTGCACCAAGTGTTAGCGAAGAAGATTCTATTGCAATTTATAATCCGGCAGATATGTTCACAAATATGGGCTCGTTTAACTATTTAAGCAAAGAGTTTGTTAACCACATAACAAATTACTATTCACAGCCAGAAAATGCACAAAAAATTAATGCTCTTTCGGTTAGATATGCCAGCGATATGCGTTTAATAACAACCAAAACAACTCAAGAGCCACAAACCACCACATATGTTCCAATTAACAGCCCAATGTCAATGTCGGCAATGAACGGAACAATAAGTTCAACCTTTTACGAAGGGGTAAATAATAAAGATTGCGTTTTGGCAAACTATGAAGTTATTGGTGGAACAGAAGCGCACTATCCGCAAAATGCAAACGAGGTGGCATTGGTTATTAACAGCGCTAGCATTTCAATAACCGACCTTGCCTCTGTGGGAATAGAATTTGAAATGTCGGAAGAAGATGCTAGTGGAAAGACATCGCCACTTCCTGTTAAATATTCTTCCATTATTGGCAAAACCTATAAACTAATAAAAAACAATGCGTATTATAATTCCATAACAGAAAAACCAAAGGTTAATTTTTCACTTTTAAGTGGCGGAGAAGCGGGCATTAACGCCTTCTATTCACAATACACGCAAGAAGATTTGCAAGGGCTATATAACCACGAAGAAACTGAAACATTAACCATTTCTTGCATTTTAAAGCTGAAAGATAACGCAACTGGCAGTATGTTTGCCAATGGAATTATGTACTTGCCAGAACTTGCGGAAAGTTACCATAACAGTTGCGTAAATTCAATTATTTCAAACACAGTTAAGGCAAAATATTTGCAATACACAACCAACGAAAATGGCCAGCCAATTAAAGCGTTTATTAACAATGGGGAAGACCCTTTTGTTAACAACTTTAATTTAAAATTTAAAGAAATGGCAATGTTAACCGATAAAGATTTATTTGTTTATTCAAGCCCAAAGGTTATGCAAGAAACCCTAAAAACTGCTATGAATGTTAATTTAACCGACGAGCAAATTATAGATTTTTATTTGCAAATTTATGGCGCTAGTTCCATTCCAACAGGAATTTATTGCTACCCAGTTGATTTCGATGCAAAAAACGACTTTATTAATGTTTTAAAAACTTGGAATAACTCAAACCCACAAAACAAAATTCTTCACACAGATAGCACCGCAATGTTAACTAATATGCTAGAAAATTTAGTTAACACAATAAGCTATGTTTTAATAGCATTTGCTGGCATTTCGTTGTTGGTTTCTAGCGTTATGATTAGCATAATAACCTACACATCTGTTATTGAACGCACAAAGGAAATTGGCGTGCTAAGAAGTGTTGGTGCTTCTAAGCGTGATATTTCTAGTGTGTTTAATGCCGAAACGGTTATAATAGGTTTGGTGGCGGGACTTTTAGGTGTTGGCGTTAGCGCACTTTTCACAATTCCAATAAGCTTGTTTTTAAAGAGTTTAACAGGCATTGCAGGCCTTGCAACATTAGATCTTTTGCCAGCAGCTATTCTTGTTGTAATTAGTGTTGTTTTAACCTTCATTGCAGGGCTTGTTCCGGCTATAATTGCCTCTAAAAAGGATCCGGTTATTGCTTTAAGAACAGAATAGGGAATATTTTTAAAATTTTAAGGAAAATATGAGTAAATTTAAATTAGCAACCTTGCCAAATGGCGGGAAATTAGCATACACAAAAAACAAAGTTTCAAAATCTACCATTGTTGAAATTGTTTTTGATTGTGGTTCCAGATTCGACACAATTCCTGGCCTTGCGCATTTCACAGAGCATATGTTCTTCACAGGCACAAAAACCTTAAACAAAGACGAAATTAGCAAAAAGTATTTCGACTTTATGAATGTTAACGCCTTCACAAATTCTAAAAACATAGCGTTCACGGGCAATGTGTTCACCAAAGAGTTTGCAGAATATCTTTCAACCGTGGCAATGCTTATTAATGAATCCACCTTCACACAAAAAGCGGTTAATAATGAAATTCCTGTTGTGCAACAAGAAATTGCTGCCAGTGCGGATAATTTTAAGCGAAAATCGGCAGAATTTCACAACTTTAACCTAACCAATGGAGAAGTTTATAAAAACAAAATTCTAGGCAACGAAAAAAGCGTTGCAAGCATAAAAAGCAAAGACGTTAAAGAGTTTGTTAAAAAATTCTTTGTTGCCAACAATATGTGGGTGTATGTTTCTAGTCCGCTTGCATTCAATAAGGTGAAAAATATTGTTATAAAAAACTTGGAAGAGAAGTTAAGCACAAATCAAAACCTGCCAAACATTCCGCTTTTCTATGCGCCAATTGCTAATAAAAACTTTTATAAAATTCAATATGAAGACATTAAAAAGGCATATCTATATATAACCTTTCCTTTTAATAGAAATTATAACGACATTATTTTTAAACGCAAATTTCAACTTGTGTTAGAAATGCTTAACGATTACAGCGAAGGCGTTATGAAATATTTAAGGTTAAATAAAAGTTTAACCTATGGGGCATATTTTAGTGCTAGTTATGAAGAAACCATGGCGGATTTAACCTTTAGAACAGAGTGCGACAAACAAAACCTAAATGAACTTATTAAAACGCTTGCAGAATATTTAAGCAACCTTTTAAAAAATGGGTTTACAGAACAGCAACTTAATAAAGCAAAGCGAGAGTTCGATTACGAAACCGCAACACAACAGCCAAACGTTAAAAGAAATTACAGCAAGTTGTTCGACTTTAAATTTTATGGCAAAACCTTTAACTATAAGGAATTAATAAAAATTGCACGCCAAACCACGCTAGAAGAGTGCAATCAAATGCTAAAAGAAGTGTTTGCCGGTTTAGATGTTGGCGCCTCTATTTATGGCAACTTGGGAAAGCAAGATGTTATGGACAAAAAAGAATTTATGCAACTTTTTAAATTTTAAAAATTCGCTTGACAATTACTTTTGTTATGCTATACTAAATACAGATATTAATTTTTTGAACCTTAATGTGCTTCGGCACTAAATATATAAACATTAAAATATTCACTTGCTTTTTTGTGCGTACTAGGCACAAAGTTTTCCAGTGCAAAAATATCAAAAGATTAATTATAAAAAGGAGATATATGTTAGATAATTTATTAACAAGCGAAGAATTTGATGCAAGCATCAAGCAAAATAAGGATTTAAATCCGCAAATGAATAAATCCAACAAAAGCACCCAAAAATTGGCTAAAAAAACTGGAAATAAGCCAAAACAACAGGCACCAAAACCAGTTAAAGCGGAAGCCAAAAAGGCGGAAATGTTGGAAGTTACCCAAACGGGTGAAGTTGTGGCAGAAGACGGCAAAAAACCTGCCAAAAAAGCAAACAATTTAAAGGTTATGTTCCTTGGCGGAATTGGTGAAATTGGCAAAAATATGACAGTTTTAGAATGTGGCAAGGACATTATGGTTATCGACTGCGGTGTTATGTTCCCTTCAACCGATATGTTGGGAATAGACCTTGTTGTGCCAGACGTTACCTATCTTGTAGAAAACAAAGAGAAAGTTCGTGGTTTTGTAATCACACACGGCCACGAAGACCATATTGGAAGCGTACCTTACGTTGTTAACGAAGTTAATGCTCCAATTTATGCCAGCAAAATGACGTGCGGGCTAATTAAGAAAAAAATGGAAGAACACAAAAAAGTGGAATATAAAGCTATTGCGGTTAAAGCAAAGCAAAAAATCACTTTGGGCTGTTTTGAAATTCAATTCATTCATGTTAACCATGCAATTCCTGGGGCTTTTGCACTTGCAATAAAAACCCCAGTTGGAATGGTTGTTCACACAGGGGACTATAAAATAGATTTAACCCCAACCTACGACGAGCATTTCGACTTACACAGTTTTGCAGAACTTGGCAAACAAGGTGTTTTGCTTTATATGAGTGATTCTACCAACGCAGAAAGGCCAGGATATTCGCTAAGCGAAAAAGTGGTTGGCGAAACCTTAGATAGGTTGTTCATTCAAAATAAAGATAGAAGAATGGTGGTTGCGGCTTTTGCATCTAACGTGGATAGAATGCAAGAAGTTATGAACCTTGCCGAAAAACACAAAAGAAAAGTTGTTTTAACCGGCCGAAGCATGGTTAACGTAACAGACGTTGCAACTCAAATTGGCGAAATGAAAATTAACAAAGCAAACATCATTGAAGTTGAAAAAATGAAAAACTTTAAAGATGGCGAACTTTTAATTCTTTCAACAGGTAGCCAAGGCGAACCAAACAGTGCGCTTTCACGTATGGCATCGGGCGAATTTAAAGGCATTGAAATTGGCGAAAATGATACAGTAATATTCTCGTCTAGTCCAATTCCAGGCAACGAAAAATCCATTAACAACATAATTAATCGTTTAATAATGTTGGGTGCAAAAGTTATTTATAACGAATTAGAACAAGTGCACGCATCTGGCCACGCTTGCAGAGAAGAGCAAAAGCTTATGCTAAACCTTGTGCGCCCTAAATATTTCATCCCTGTTCATGGCGAACAAAAACATTTGCTAGCACAAAGGGAAACCGCTGTTTCTGTGGGCATGGATAGGCACAACGTGCTTCTTCCAATGCTTGGAATGAAAGTTGAAGTTAACAAAAATCTTCTAAAGGCAACAGGAACTGTTCCTTTTGGTAGTAGATTGATAGATGGTGCCGGCATTGGAGAACTAGAAAGCAACGTGTTAAAAGAACGTAAGCAACTTAGCGAAGACGGCTTGTGCATTGTTATTTTAAATGTTAACGCACTAAAAGGCGAACTAAATTCTAGGCCAGAAATTGTTTCTCGTGGCTTTACCTATATGGGCGAAGCGCAAACATGGCTTGAAGATGCTCGTTCAACAATTATTAATAGCATAGACACGGCAAACCTTCGTTCTCGTGATTATTTAACAGTAAAAATGGGGCTAAGGCGTGCCTTAACAAATTTCTTTAACAAAAAGTTAAAACGTAAACCAATGATTGTGCCAATCATAATTGAAAGCAATGACTAAACATTGCTTAAACAACAAACTTATGCAAAATTTAGATAGGGAAATTAAAGAATATGGAGAAAATCATAATGTGCCAATCACAAAAGATGATACATTAGATTTTTTAATTAACCTTATTAACACAAACAACATAAAGCAGGTTTTAGAAATTGGAACTGCCATAGCATTTGGTAGCATAACAATGGCAGAAAATACCACATTGGAGCATATCGACACTGTGGAAAACGACCCCGAACGCTTTAAAATTGCCAACCAAAACATAAAAAAGTATAAATTGGAAAATAAAATTTCCACCAACTTAGTAGATGCTTTAGAATTTTTAAAAACCACCACTAATAAGTACGATTTGGTGTATTTAGATGGCCCAAAAGGTCAGTACGCTAATTATTTGCCATATATTTTAAAATTGCTTAACGTGGGCGGTTTTGTGGTGGCGGATAATTTGTACTTCCATGGAATGGTTATGGGCAAAATTCCTGTAACGGCAGGTTGCAGGGCAATGATTAAGGGGCTGCATAAATACATTGCAGAAATTGTAACGCACCCGAACTTAGAAACAAAAATTCTGGATATAGGAGATGGGGTTGGTGTTAGCAAATTAAAAAACAAACTAAAAAGCAGGTGTTAAAACTTAACACTTGCATTTTTTTTAGTGGTGTGATATTATATTAAAACAAGGTGAATTATGGAACTTAAAATTGTTAAAATTGTTGAAAATAACTACACATTAATTAGCAAAACTGGTGAAACTTTTAATTTTTTTATATATTTTTACAATCTGGCAGTTGTGCCACACGTTAACGACACAATAACCATGCATAAAAATCTTTTAACCCAAAGCTACGAAGAATACAGCAACACCTATAGGTTTGGAGCGTTAAATTCACCAAGTGGCAGAAAAATAACAAGCAATTCGCACCCAGATTTAATTAAACTTAACATTCAAGGCAATGTTTATTTGTTAAAAAGGGTTTTTGGTTAGGTTTTAAAATAAATGCATTATAATTTACAAATTAAGGATTAAATATGGCAACAAATAGCGATTTAAAATATATTAAAAAACACTATGGCGAAAAGTTTGCGCATTTTTGCCGAAGTGCTTTTCCCACAATCTTAGAACACGAAGGAGTGTTAACAGAAATTATATCTACATGTTTTGACGCAAACAGAGAATTATATGACGACATCATAAAAAACAACAAACAAAACGAGTTTAAAGATTTTGTTTATTCTAAATTTAGGAGATTTGTAATTAGCAGAAGCCCAAACAAACCACAAAATCCTTTTGAACTTATGAAAAAGGCGGGGTATAAACTTTATCAATGCAACAATAACCAAGAAGTTTTATCATTTAAAAAATATTGGGCAAAAGGCGAAGAGCTTTGCACGTTCGACGACCTTCAGCGAATTAACACACACTATATTTTCTTTGCAGTTAAAGATGGTGCCGAGAAGTTAAGAAGAGAAGATTTTAAAAATCCTTTAAGGCAAGATGCGTATGGCACGTCTGTTATAAGTTTGCAATTCACAAAAGGGGAATGGCAACACCTATCCATAAAAAACAGATATAATCATGCGGTTATAAATCCAGATGCCACATTTTCTAACGACCTGGAAAACATAATTGCTGGGTTAACAGATGCGTTTTCTTGGAAGTTTAATTTTGCAGTTACACAAGAGAATTCAACATTCGATTTGCCGGGTTACGTAACAGATGTTAATGGAAAGTTTTATCGAAGGAATTTGCATGTTGGCGGAATATTCTATTGCCCAAACAACATTACAATTAGGAATGGAGTTGCAACGCAGTGGGATAAAAATATTTATGAGGTTATGGATTGCTACATACTAAACACCCAAACCAAAGAACTAGCAACAATAATACAAGGACGGGACCCATTTGCTAAGCAATTGAGAGATATTGAAAAGGTTGATATAATTTCTAATAAGGCAGATGGAACAAGAGATGTTATTATTAAAACAGCAGAAGGCACACAAGTGATAACATTAAACGCAAGAAACGAAATTGTTGGATATTATAATCCATATATCGAAAGGTTAGAAAACTGTTTTATGCTCCACAACAAAAAACTAAAAGTTTTTTCTGTGCCAAATGTTAAATGGATAGGCAGTCAAGTTTTAATGCATAACCAAGACCTTGAAATTCTAGAAACTCCTGAAGTAACCGAAATTGAGGGATATTTCCTACCGTCTAATACGTCATTAACAGAACTTAACTTACCAAACGTTAAGCGAATTGGGCCAAAAATGCTTTATGTTAACAAAACAATTCAAAGCATCAATGTTCCACAAGTTAAATACATTGGAGTCAATGTTTTATTTAGCAATCAAATGGCAAGAAAGGTGGTTTTGCCAAATGCAATCAATGTTGGGTCATGGTTTTTGAATGCAAATAGAAAAGTTACAGTATATTCCCAAACACTAAATCCGCTTATGGATAGCCGTTTTAAACCACTAAGCGCATTAGAAGCGAGCAAACAACAAGAAACAAGCACAAAGGAGGAAGCAACCACACCATGGAACTTTTAGCACCAGCAGGAGATAAACAAAAATTAATTATGGCAATAGAATATGGGGCAGATGCTGTTTATTTGGCATCTACTCGTTTTGGTTTGCGCACGTTTGCAGGCAATTTTAATTTAGATGAACTTAAATGGGCGGTTAACTATGCGCACGAAAGGAACGTTAAAGTATACGTAACCTGCAACATAATTCCGCACGAAAGCGATTTGGGCGACTTGCCAGAATACATTGAATATTTAAGCGAAATTAAAGTTGATGCGGTTATTTGTGCCGATTTGGGCATAATTTCTTTGGTTAGAAGGGTTGCTCCAAGTTTAGATATTCACGTTAGCACGCAAGCAAACATAACCAACAGCGAAGCGGCAATGGTTTATGTTAATATGGGGGTTAAAAGGTTAATTTTGGCACGTGAAATGACGCTTGACGAAATTAAAGAGCTTAGGGCAAAAGTTCCCGCAGAAATTGAGCTTGAAGCGTTTTGCCACGGAGCAATGTGCATTAGCTATTCGGGCAGATGTTTGTTAAGCAACTTTTTCACAGGTAGAGATGCAAACCGTGGGGCTTGTGTTCAAGCGTGCAGGTGGAACTATGCAATTAGAGAAATAAACAAAGAGCAAGAATATCCAATTGAAGAAGACGCACACGGCACCTACATTCTAAACAGCAAAGATATGTGTATGATTCAACATCTAAACAAATTAAAGGAGGCCGGCGTTGCATCTATTAAAATTGAGGGCAGAATGAAAACGGAATATTACGTTGCAAACATAGTTAACGCTTACCGCTTGGCACTAAATTATTTAGAAAGCAATAAGGATTATAACTTGCCTATTGAAATTTTTAATGAAGTGTTTAAATCTAGCCACCGAGATTATTCTTGTGGGTTCTATTTTGGCGAACCAAAACAAACATTAGAAACCAGCTTGCCAGAAGCAACATACGATTTTGTTGCCGTTGTGTTAGAAAACACAGCAAATGGACGCACAAAAGTGGAAATGCGTAACCGTTTTGGCACAAATTGCAGTTTAGAATTGTTGTCTAAACAAAAAAATAATGCTATAATTAACATTATAAAGATTGAAGATGAAGAAGGCAACGAACTAACAGAATGCAAAACTCCAAAGCAACAGGTGTACATTCACACAGACGTGCCTTTAAATAAGTTTGAAATTTTAAGAAGGAAAAAATAAGTGCAAAATTATTCGTCGGTTTTAATACTTTACAGCCCAACCGCTTTAAAAGGTAAGATTGGCGATTTTTTGCCGCACATTAAAGAACGTTTGCATGCAAGATATTCAGTTGTGGACTATCTAACTGGTCGTTCTTCCGAAGATATGGCGGTTTTGGCAGAAAAAAATGCCAGCAAATACGACATTATTGTTGCCTGTGGTGGCGATGGCACCATTCACCAAATTGTTAATGGAGTTATGAGAAGTGAAGCAAAACCGCTTGTTGGGGTGCTTCCATTTGGAACCTGTAACGACGTTGGGCATTCACTTAAAATTCCAACAGACGTTAACAAGGCAATAGATTGTTTGTTAAGGCTAAACACGCAAGAATATGACCTTATGTTCGATGGCACAAATTATGGCGTTTACGCAATGGCTGCGGGGTATTTAACAGATTGTTCGTATAGCGCATCTTCAAAGGTTAAAAAAAGAGTAGGGCGCTTAGCTTATGTGGGGTATGGAATAAAATCCATATTTAAGTTTAAGGAATTTCCGCTAACTGTGGTGGCGGATAAGGAGCGAATTCATGGCAAATTCTTTTATATGATGCTGATGAATGGCGAATACACAGGCGGATTTAAGCTTAATGCAGGCGAATGCTTAAACAACGGCAAAATTAAATTGGTAATGATTAAAAAGAAAAATCCAATAGCAAGTTTATTCACGTTTATTAAACTATTTATGTTTGGCATAAAAAGCATAAGAAAAAGTAAGTGTGCCGTTGTTAAAGATGTTTCTTCACTAGAAATTCAAAACCACTCTAACGTTGCTTTCACCTTTGATGGCGAAAAATTGCAGTTTTTAAAAAAGAAAGTTACAGTTGCCAGTGGATTAAAATTCATTTGCAAATAACTCAAACTAATTCGTTTTAAACAAAACGAATTTTTTTATTTGTAAAATTATATATTATAGTATGACTTTGTTTGATGTTAAATTAAATGCAAATTGCATTATAAAAACAATAGAAGTTGAAGACGAAAAAACAAAAATACGTCTTATGGAGTTGGGATTAGTTCAAGGTGTCACAATTAGGGTAAAAAACAAAAGTGTTTTTAAAAAAACTTTGCTTATTATTTTTAATTCCTCTTGCTTCACTTTAAAGGACAACCTTGCAAAAAAAATACAGGTGAACTATGCATAAAATTTTACTTGTTGGCAACCCCAACGTTGGCAAAACCACCTTGTTTAATTCATTAACAAAATCCAACCAACATACGGGGAACTTTCATGGCGTTACGGTGGATAATGCAAGCAAAATTGTTAAGTTCCACAATCGGCAGTTGCAGTTTGTGGACTTGCCCGGCATTTACTCTTTAAACACATTTTCTTACGAAGAAGAATTGTCTAAAACAGAAATTCTAAAGCCAGCCATAAGGTTGGTGGTTGCGGACGCAAATTCCATTAGGCGGAACTTATATTTGTGCTTGCAGTTAAAAGAGTTGGGTTTAAACTATAAACTTTTAATAAACAATTTCAAACATTTTGAAAAGCGAAAAAACAAATTAAATATTAATAAATTGAAAAATAAATTAAATGTTGAAATTGAAATAATTAATGCAAAAAAAGAAAAAATAAGCAACAAATTAATAAATTTTAATTTAAATGGCGAAAAAAATGAAAAAATATTGCAAGAAAGCAGTTTTTTTCCTCAAAACATAAATATTCCTAAATATTTCCAAAATATTGTTGAAACAATAAAAAATAAATTAAAAATTAATGAAAAAACAATTATTTTTGCATTAAATGGAATTTTCAATAATTTAAATGCGCAACAAATTGAATACATAAAAACATTTTTTAGCCAATCAATCAAAGCAAGATACGATTATATTGAAGAATTACTTAGCAACTGTTTAATTGAGAATTCTGCACAAGCCTATGGCGAAAGTGTGGCAGACAAATTTTTGCTAAATCCATTTATGATGACGGTTGGTTTTTTGCTGTTGTTTTTTGTAAGTGTGTATTTAAATTTCTTCTGGTTGGGGCCACTATTAAGTGATGGTTTGGTGTGGCTTTTGGAAACAATTCTGTTTTCGCCAATTATGAACTTTTTGTATTTAACAACCGACAACATTTGGTTTATTGAATTTTTTTCGGGTGGAGTTATTAGTTCTGTTAATGTAGTTATTAGTTTTCTTCCGCAAGTATGCTTGTTGTTTATCTTTTTGAGCGTGTTGGAAGATAGCGGAATTATTGCCAGAATGTGCTATGTGTTCGACGATTTTTTATCTCCCTTTGGAATTAACGGAAAGGCGGTGTACATAATGCTTATGGGTTTGGGTTGCAACACTGTTAGCACGCTTGCTTCCAGAACTATGAGCGAAAAAAATTTAAAAACCAAAACTGCAATTTTAAATCCGTATGTTAGTTGCCTTGCAAGGTTGCCTGTTTTTGTTTTGTTGTCAACCGCTTTTTTTCGTAAGCAGGCATATTGGGTGGTGGCAGGGTTATATCTGTTAGGGCTGGTTGTTGCTTTAATGATTGGGGCAGTTTTAAACAAAACCATTTTGCCAACAAAGAAAAGCGAACTGTTGTTAGAGTTTCCGCCCATGCGAGGCATAGACCTTAAGCACCTGTTTAAACTTGCTTTAACAAATGCTCTAGATTTCTTTAAGCGAGTGTTTGGCGTTGTTCTTTTTGTTGGTGTTTTAGTTTGGATTTTAACTCACACAACATTCAAATTTGTTTTCACTTCCACAATAACCAACAGCATTTTATTTACACTTGCAGATAAAATATCGTTTTTGTTTTCACCAATTGGGCTAAACAATGCAGGAATTGTTAGTGCGTTGTTGGTTGGAGTTCTTGCCAAGGAACTTATTGTTTCAACTTTAACAATTTGCAACAACGCACCAAATGCGGCTGGCTTAATTTCAACTTTAACCATGGCAACAAGCGTGGTTAATTTTAACTTAGCAAGTGCGGTTTCGTTTTTAATGTTTTCGCTTTTATATTGCCCATGTTTAAGCAATTTGGCAGTTTTAAGAAAGGAAACCGACAGGTTCTTTATGTGGTTTAGCATAATTAGCCAATTCACCATTGCTTATGTGTTAAGTTTTATTGCCTACAATGCCATAAAATTTGGTGTTTTGCACGCAGTTTTGGCAAGTACGGTTATTGCCTTAATTGTTTTTGCAATGATTTTTCTTCTTAAAAAGGGCAAGCAAAAACGAATAGGCTGTTTGTTTTGCAACAAAAATTGCAAGTAAATTTTAAATAAACAATTGAAAATATTAAATATTTGTGATATACTAACTTTATGAAAAAACCATTAGTGGCCATTGTTGGCAAGCCAAATGTTGGCAAAAGCACCTTTTTTAATAAGGTTGCGGGAAGTAAAATTAGCATAGTTGAAGATATTCCTGGTGTAACTAGGGATAGAATTTTTGCCAATGCTGAATGGTGTGGCTATCAGTTTCAAATTGTTGATACGGGTGGTTTAGATTTTAAAAAAGATGACGAAATTAACCGCAGAATTATTGAACAAGCCAACCTTGCCATTGATATTGCAGACGTTATAATTTTGTTTGTGGACGGTAAAGAAGGCTTAACAGCGCAGGACCAGGAAGTTGCAAATCATTTGCGTAGGGCAAAAGCACCAAAAATTTTGGCAGTTAACAAATTGGATAATTACGAACTTGAAAAAACCTACGAGTTCTATGAACTTGGCTTGGGCGACCCAATTGCAATTTCGGCAGAGCAAAGCAAAGGTATTGGCGATTTGTTAGACGAAGTTGTTAAAAACATTAAAAAAATTGAAAAAGACCCCGACGAGAACACAGTTAAAATTGCGCTTCTTGGCAAACCAAATGCAGGCAAATCTAGCATAACCAACAAATTGTTGGGGGAAGATAGGGTTGTTGTTAGTTCTGTTGCAGGAACAACAAGAGATGCAATAGATAGCCCATTCAGGTGGAACAATAAGGACTATTGCTTAATAGACACTGCTGGCTTAAGGCGCAAAAGCAAAATAGAGCCAGATAGTATTGAAAGATATAGCGTTATTCGCACTTTGAGTGCGCTAGAAAGATGCGATGTTGCAGTTTTGGTTATAGATGCACAGCAAGGTATAACGGAGCAGGATGTTCGCATAGCAGGGCTTATTCACGAGCAAGGCAAGCCAAGTGTTATTGTTGTTAATAAGTGGGACTTAATTAACAAGGAAGAACAATCGGTTAAAGATTTCGAGCGTCAGTTTGAAATAGACCTTGCCTTTATGAAGTATTTTGTAACACTTTATGTTAGTTGCGAAACTGGTCAAAGGATTGGAAAAATTATGGAACAGGTGGATTACGTTCTTGCAAATGCAAGGCGAGAAATTCCAATGGCATTATTTAATAATGTGTTAACAAATGCCATAAGTGTAACCGAGCCACCAGCAAAAAACGGCAGAAAACTAAAAGTTATTTTTGGCAAACAAACAGCAACTTGTCCGCCAACGTTCACAATATATTGCAACAATGCAGCATTGGTGGAAAATCCATATATTCGCTACATAGAAAACAGCATGCGCCGTGCGTTCGATTTTAAAGGCACGCCAATAAAAGTTCAATTTAAAACAAAAAATGAAGATTAAGGGGCAATTATTTGCTCTTTTTTTTCCACCTTTTTCAATTTGATTGCCTTAATAATAATTTTGTGCTAAAATATTTTCATTATGATGTATTTATATTATGTTTTGGCTGGCGTTATAAGTTATTTTGTTGGTAATTTAACTTTTGCAAGGTTTATTGCAAAAGCTAACCATGGAGATATAACAAAATCGGGCAGTGGCAACCCAGGAACACTTAACACATGGCGCCGTTTTGGCTTTTGGGCAGGAATTTTAACTTTTATTTTAGATATGGTTAAAGGGTTGCTTGTTAGTTTGGGGGCATACTTTTTGTTTAACCACTTTGGAATGAATGGTGAGGTTGCGCTTTATGTGGCAGGGTTTTCAGCCATTTTGGGGCATAATTTTCCTATTATTTTCAAGTTTAAAGGTGGCAAGGGCATTGCAACCAGCGTTGGAGTGTTTTTTGCGGCAAACTGGCTTGTTGCGTTAATTGCATTCATTGTGATGATTTTAGGAATGATTTTTGTTAAATACGCTTCCATTTTCACCATTGGTTTTGCTGTGTTTATGAGCATTTGGGAAATTTGTGTTTGTTCTCCGGCAAATTGGGTTAACTACATTTTAATTGCATTAATTGCATTCTTGGTGCTTTTCTGCCATAGGGGCAACATAAAGAGGTTAATTCAAGGAAAGGAAAACAAAACCGAACTTTGGAAAATGGTTTGTCAACTTGGCAAAAAGAAAACTAAATCGGCGGCAACCGAACCAACTGCAACAGTGGAAGCGTTGTCTGTTCCAAATAGCAGCACAGAGAATAGAAAATAAAGTTTTGCTTTTAATGTAGCATAATTAGAGGTGCAAATTTGCTAGATTCACATTGTCATTTAAACGACGCACAATTTAGTGACGATTTAAACCAAGTTGTCACTAATTTTTTATCTGCCGGAGTGGAAAAGGTTGTTTGCGTTGGGTGCGACACATCTTCCAACAAAAAAGCAAAGCAAATTGCAGGGAAGTTTGATTGCGTTTACTATGCAGTTGGAATTCACCCAGACGATTGTGGAGAGTATAACGAAAATGAACTTGAACAATACTTAAACTGTAACGACAAAAAATTGGTGGCGGTTGGTGAAATTGGACTTGATTATTTCCACAACAAGGAAAACAAGGAACAGCAAAAACAAGTGTTTATAAGCCAAATTCTGCTTGCCAAAAAGCACAATTTGCCGTTTATAATTCATTGTAGAGATGCGTATGGCGACACTCTTGAAATTTTAAAACAACACGCCCCATATAAAAACGGGGCAGTAATGCACTGCTATGGCGGAAGTTTGGAATATGCTAAGGAATTAATTAAATTAGGAATAAAAATATCTTTTACCGGCACGGTTACCTATAAAAACGCAGTTAATGTGCAGGAAGTGGCAAAAAAATTGCCAGATGGAACTTTCTTTTTTGAAACGGATAGCCCACATTTAACTCCTGTGCCATTCCGTGGCAAGCGCAACGAACCCAAGAATGTTGTGGAAGTTGCAAAGTTTGTGGCAGATTTACGTGGAGTTTCTGCCAGCAAATTAATGCACGAAACAACAAAAACGGCAATGGAATTTTTTAAATTTTAGTTTACAACAGTTGTCCTTTGATGTTTAATTCACCTAATTTCGCTATAATCTTGAAGTTGGTTATCTCCATTTTGGATAATTTAAAAGGATATTTAGTGGGTGGGCCATAAATTCGGCAAACGTTTATACAACATATTGTGGTGTTCGAGTTTTTTCTTAATAAATTTGCAAAAAATTTTAAAATTGGGTATTGACAAATTGTTGAAAGGTGTTATAATGCTATTGTCAGCTTGGTCAGATGGTCGCAAGTTGGGTGTTATGCTCAACTTGAGGAAAGTCCGAGCTTCACAGAGCAGGGTGCTTGCTAACGGCAAGTCTAGGCAACTAGAAGGAAAGTGCAACAGAAAATTACCGCTATACCCCTGAGTGGTTTTTAGTAAGGATGAAAAGGCGAGGCAAGAGCTCACCGCAATGTTGGCGACAACGTTGGTCCATGCAAACCCCACCTGAAGCAAGGTTAAAACATTCGTTAATGGTTGCTCGCCAGAATGTTAAAAACACCGCTAGAACCTCAAAGCAATTTGTGGGCTAGATAGATGACCGTCAAATACAGAACTCGGCTTATAGACCAAACTGCCACCTAAATGCTTTCATCCTTTTGGATGGTGGAGAATGTTACCCCATTCTCCATTTTTTTTGCTTTTAGTTTAGGGGTGCAGTATTGACAAATTGGCAGTTGTGTGGTAACTTACTGCAATAAGTTGGAGCACGTATGACATTAATTAAACAAATGCTAGAAGATGCAAAAAAAACAGATTTTAACACAGAAGCATATTTTGCAAGAATGCATCAAGGGGACGAAACGGCAAGAGAAAAAATTATTTTACAATGGGCAGGCATGGTTGTTCATGTAATAAACCATTTTCAATCTATGCCGGGGTTTTCTTTTGATGATTATTTTTCTGTGGGCGTTGCTGCATTAATAAGAGCGGTGGACGGGTTTGACGAAAAACAGGAAGCTAAGTTTTCCACTTATGCATCTAGGTGTATACGTAATGCAATAATGAACTACATAAAGGCAAATGTTAAAACTCCAACCTTATACTATGAAGATGAAATTTCCAATTCGGGCGTGAGAGAGAGTTCGTTAAGATGGATAGATATTATTGAAGACAAAACCTCCGAACAAGAGTTTAGCAAAATTGAGGATAAGTGTGACGTTAAAACAATTATGTTGGCGGCAGAAAAAATATTAAATCCTAAAGAATTGGAGATTTTAAAATTAAGATACGGGTTTTATAATAACAGAGTTTTTCTGTTTTCGGAAATTAAACAAATTATGGGAATTAGCGAACCCGATGCATGCGAGTTAACTAAACGAGCAATTAAAAAATTACAAGAATATTTTGGGAGTGCGTCGGTCAAAAAAGAACGCAAGCAGTTGAGTTGTAACCTTGAAAAATTAAACCTTGTTTTAGCATTAAAAGACGCATTGAAGGAAATTTTAACAGAAACAGAATATCAAATAATATGCTTAAGATTTGGTGTTTTGGATGGCGTTTTTAAAACTCAAGGTGAAGTTGCCAGCATAATGCACTGTGGAAGGTCCACAATAAGCGAAAAAGAAACTGTGGCAATTGAAAAATTACAAGCCGCCTTAATTGAAAATTGCAATATTCAACAATAATGGTGGATTTATTTGGAGCACATATGACATTAATTCAAGAAATGATAAAATTAGGCAAACAGCAACAGTTTAACACGGACGAATATTTTAACAGAATGAAAAACGGCGACGCTTCTGCAAGAAACGATATTATTCTTCAGTGGATTGGGCTGGTTGTTAAAATTGCAAGCAAGTTTAAGCCTGTTGATGGTTTTACGGACGAAGATTATTTTTCTATGGGCTTAGAGGGTTTAATTAAAGCGGTTGATACTTACAATGTAACTAAGGGAGTGAAGTTTGTTACATATGCGAGTAGATGTATAGCAAATGAAATAATGTTAAAATCTAGAACGAACAAACATTTCGGTTTTGTTAGTTACGACGGTGTGGTGTTTCACAGCCAAGATGGCGATAAAAAGGTGTTGTATTTAGATTTGCTTGCAGACCGCAGAACAGAACTGCGATTTGCACAAATAGAAAACGAAGAAGCTAGTAAGAAATTGCATCAGTTTTTGAAGGACGCTCTAACAAAGGAAGAGTATATGATTGTTGGGCTTAAATTTGGCTTTTTTGATGGCAAGGAGCGAACTTTAAGAGATATTGAGCCTATAGTGGGCAAAAGTAGAACAACAGTTGGCAAAATTTTAAACCGTGCATTGAAAAAGATTAGGCAGTGGGCGCAAGAAAACAACGTATATTCCGTTACAGAATGTTAAAAGATATAAAGAAAAGGAAAGTTCAACTTTCCTTTTTTTAAAACAATACGTCCTTAAAATGAGTTTTTACGTCTGCAAGGGCTTTGGTTTCAATGCGAGATATGTAACTTCTGCTTATATTCATAAGGTTGGCAACTTCTTGTTGAGAGCGTTGAATGCCGTCCTCAATGCCATAGCGCAAGCACATAATTTTATAATCCCGTTCCGGCAAAATCTTCTGCATTTTGTTAACCACTTGTTGCATTAAAACCCTACGTTCAACCACCACGTCAGGATCCTGCTCTTTATTTTGGGGAATAATATCTTTAAGTTGCAGTTGAGATCCGTCCTTACCTTCGCCAACATTTTCTTCCACCGAAACACAGCATTTGTGTTTTTTGTTGGCTCGAAGAAGCATTAACATTTCGTTTTCTATGCATCGGCTTGCGTAGGTTGAAAGGCTAGAGCCCTTGCCAGCCTTATAACTATCCACCGCTTTAATAAGTCCAATGCTTCCAGCACTTATTAGTTCTTCCGATTCGGCAGATTGAATATATTTTTTGGCAATATGCACAACCAGTCGCAAATTATGGTTAATTAGTTTTTCTCTTGCAGTTTTGTTGCCGTCATTAGATAGTTCAACATACTTTTCCTCTTCTTCTTTTGTTAAAGGTTTTGGAAACCCACTTTCATTAATAAACCCGTGAAAAAACATTAATTTGCTCAAAAATTGGGCCATTGTTTCAAACACCATAAACTCTCCTTAGCGAGTATATGAAGAAGAATGTCGAAACTTGTATGTCCTATTAAAAAAGTTATGTTCAGCAATGCGAAGTATCGCACACTTTTAAATATCACCATTAAAAATTTGACAATTAAATGTGTTCTTGTTAAAATTGCAATATGGATAGACAAGATAAAATTCGCAACTTTTGCATTGTGGCGCATATCGACCACGGCAAATCAACCCTAGCAGATAGATTAATGGAACACACAAACACGGTTGCAAAAAGGGATATGGCCGACCAGCTTTTAGATAGCATGGACATAGAGCGCGAACGTGGCATAACAATTAAACTAACCCCTGCAACAATGAAATACACCTATCAAGGTGAAGAATATACGTTAAATTTAATAGACACTCCTGGTCACGTTGACTTTTCTTATGAAGTTAGCCGTTCTTTGGCTGCGTGCGAGGGTGCAATTTTGGTGGTTGATGCCAGCCAAGGGGTTCAAGCGCAAACCTTGGCGAACGTTTACCTTGCAATAGATGCAAATTTAGAAATTATTCCAGTGCTAAACAAAATAGATTTACCCAGTGCCGACATTCCTGCAACCAAAAAGGAAATTGAAGACGTTATTGGAATTCCTTGCGACGAAGCGTGCGAAATTAGTGCAAAAACAGGGCTAAACATACAAAGTGTTTTAGATGCTGTTGTTAAATATGTGCCCGCACCAAAAGGAAAGGAAGAAAAACCGCTTAAAGCATTAATTTTCGATAGTTATTACGATAGCTATAAAGGTGCTGTTTCTATGGTTAGAATTTTTGATGGCAGCGTTAAAGTTGGCGATGAAATTCTGTTTATGCAAACCAACAAAAGTTTTGTTGTAACCGAAGTTGGCATTTATAAACCACAAGCGGTGGCGGTTGATGCGTTGCGTGCAGGAGATGTTGGCTACATTGCGGCATCAATTAAAAATGTTAGCGACACAAAAGTGGGAGATACTATAACCTTAAAAAACAACCCAATAGAAAAACCATTAGATGGCTATAAGCAAGCAACAAGCGTTGTGTTTTGTGGAATTTTCCCACTAGACGGCAACAAATATCAAGAACTTAATGATGCGCTTGAAAAACTTAAATTAAACGACGCAAGCCTGCATTTTTCCAAAGAAACATCACTTGCGCTAGGGCATGGTTTTAGGTGCGGATTTTTGGGGCTTCTTCACATGGAAATTATAACCGAAAGGTTAGAACGAGAATTTAATTTAGACATTATAACCACAGCGCCAAGCGTTGAATACAAGGTTTGGGATAATAAAAATAGGGAATATAACGTAACCAATCCAAGCGAAATGCCGGCAATGCCAACGGTTTCAAAGATGGAAGAACCTATTGTTAAAATGGAAATTATAACCCCAAAAGACTATTTGGGCGGAATTATGGATTTATGTGCAGATAGGCGCGGGGTTTACTTAGACATGCAGTATATCGACGCCAACCGCACAAGGTTAATTTACACAATGCCTTTAAACGAAATTGTTTACGACTTTTTCGATAAAATTAAATCGCTAAGCAAAGGCTATGCGAGTATGGACTATGAACTTCACGGCTATCAGGAAAGCGAACTTGTTAAACTAGACATTTTGCTAAACGGCGAAATTTGCGATGCGTTAAGCTTAATTGTGCACAAAGAAAAAGCGTACGCAAGGGGCAGGGCACTTTGCGAAAGGTTAAAAACAGTAATACCTCGCCACTTGTTTGAAATTCCAATTCAAGCCGTTATTGGCGGAAAGGTTATTGCAAGGGAAACAATTTCGGCAATGCGTAAAGACGTGCTTGCAAAGTGCTATGGTGGCGACGTAAGCCGAAAACGCAAACTTTTAGAAAAGCAAAAAGAAGGCAAAAAGCGTATGCGTAGGTTAGGAAGCGTGGAACTTCCAAGTGAAGCATTTGTAACAATTTTAAAATTAGATTAATTTTATGTGTTTTGTTCAAAATTGTTAGGAAATTATTAATTTTTAAGTTATAATGTAATTAAGTAGGGGATACTAATGAAAGAAGTTAAAAAGCCTTTAGGGATTTATATTCACATTCCGTTTTGCAGTAGGAAGTGCGACTATTGCGACTTTGTTTCCTATTCTATGGATAGAAAAGCGCAAGAGTATTATTTAGGTGCGTTATGTGCAGAAATTGATAGGGTAAAAAAGAAATTAGCAGGAAGAACCTTTAATTCAATTTTTATTGGTGGCGGAACACCAAGTGTTGTTTACGAGGGGTTTATTTCGGGTTTAAGCAGAAAACTTTTTACAAGTTTTAAGTTTGAAGATAAAGTTGAATTTACAGTTGAAGTTAATCCGGCTTCTTTCACTAAAGATAAATTGTTTGAGTATGCCGAAGCGGGAGTAAACCGCATAAGTGTTGGCGTTCAGTGCCTAGATAGTAAACTGCTTGCAAACCACGGCAGGTTTCAAACGTTGGAAAATGTTAAAGAAACATTTGCAATATTAAAGGAAAGCGAGTTTTATAACGTTAATAGCGATGTTATGTTGGGGCTTCCTGGGCAAAGCAAAAAAAGCATTATTAAAACAATAAAGTTTTTAATTAAACATAATGTTAAACACATTTCCACCTATGCCTTGCAAATAGAGCGCCATACAATGTTGTATGATAAGGTTAGAACGGGGCAAATTCGCCCAATGGCAGATAAAAAGCAGCTAGATGCCTACAACACTGTTTACAAAATGCTTAAAAAAGCAGGGTTTTTAAGGTATGAAGTTTCTAACTTTGCAAGGGCGGGTTTCCAATGTGAACACAACAAAAAATATTGGAATGGCACAGAATATATTGGGCTTGGCGTTTCCGCACATAGTTATATTGATGGATACAGAACCTTTAACACAAAAAGGTTAGACGTTTATTTAGATAAACTTTATCAAAGCAAAAATCCAACATATAGGCGAGAATATATTACGAATGCAGAAAAACGAACCGAACGAATAATGCTTGCGTTAAGAATGAGCGAAGGGTTAGATTTAGAAGCATTTAAGCAAGAATTTGGGGAGGACTTGTTAGAAACAAAAGCCGAAGCAATTCAAAAACTTTCCAACTTACATATGATTACCATTAAAGATAATCATTTAAGAATTGCAGAACCATTCTTCTATGTTTCCAACTCAATTATTATAGAATTGTTATAACAAGCGGGCAAATCGCCCGTTTTTTGTATGTTTGTTTTGCTCTCTTTGCGCTAAACGGAAAAACTTTGAAAATTTCGTTAAAATTCTTTATTTTTTTTGACATTTTTAGTTGACATTTGTTAGCAGTGTGAATAAAATAGAGTTAGCAATCGTATAATAAGAGTGCTAAAACACATAAAGGAGAAGATGTGATAATAGACGATAAAAACAAGCGTAAACACAACATTTTGCTTGTTGCCGTTGACGACTTTATTAAAACTGCACAACCAATAACAAGTGGTGGGCTTAACCTGCACTTTAAAAACATAAGTTCCGCAACAATTCGAAACGAATTAAACGCGCTTGAAAGCATGGGATATTTTAAGCAACTGCACACTTCTGGGGGAAGAGTGCCAACAAGTTTGGCTTATAAGGTTTATGTAAACTCCTTGCTGGAAAACGATAAACTTAGCGGAAGAGCAATTAAAGAAGTGTTGTCCAACTATGAAGACAAGTCGGTTAGCTTAATAAGCACACTAAGTTCACTTGCAAAGCGGCTAAGCAAGGCAACGAATTGCCCAACAGTTCTCGTGCAACATGGTTTGCAGAATTTGATTATAACCAACATTCAAATAATTCCACTAATTCAAAAAGATGCATTGCTTTTGGTGGAAACGAATGCGGGCATAATAGATGATAATATGGCATTAGATAGTAATATCGACCGTAGCGCATGCCTAGAAGCCAGCGACTATTTAACCAAACATTTCAAAAACAAAACAATTGGTTTTATGTTAGATAACATCAGCACGGTTTGCTTGTCCGCAGGGGCGCAAATTTTACAGTTTAAGGCGTTAATAGACAGCGTTGCCGAAGTTTTGGTGGAAGTTATCAAAACAAAATGTGACGTTTCCAACGAAAATCCAACCAAAATGTTAGACGGGTGGAGTGTTGCAGAATTTGAAGACGCAAAAAACGTGTTTGATTTCCTTGAAAACGACGATAGAATTTTAAACGAAGTAACAACCAATTCGCAAAATCTAAAATTTACCATAGGCGATGAAACTAGCGAAAACCTTAAAGGCGGAATGCTTATGAGTGCGCCAATTGTAATAAACGGTGTGCCAATTGCAAGTTTGGCATTGGTTGGGCCAAAGCGAATAGATTACGCCAACGTTGCGGCAGCGCTAAAATTTATTGTTAATCAAATAGACAATTTAAAAGGAGACAATAATGGCTAATAGCGAAGAAATTAATGACGAATTCCTTGTAGAAGAAGATTTGCCAAATTTGGAAGATTTAGTACCGGAAGGCGACCAGCCCACGGTAAGCGACCTACCAAGTGTTGACGACATTGATGTTGAAGAAAATCTGCCCAACATAGACGATGTTCGCCCAAACGAAACAACGCATTGTGAAAAATGTGGGTGCGACAAAGGCTGTGAGTGCGGTTGCGAACAAGGAGAATGTTCTTGCACAGAAAACGAGAAGTGCAGTGTTGAATGCGAGCCAAACAAAACCGAAAACTATTTAAAGGATTTATTAAGAGTTCAAGCAGAGTTCGATAACTACCGCAAACGCATGATAACATCATTAAGCGAAGCAAGGCAGGACGGGTTTATTGATGCAATAGAACAATTCATTCCGGCGTTAGATAGTTTTAAAATGGCAACCGACATGATAACCGACAAAAACACACTAATGGGCATTAAGTTTATTGAAAAGGGTATATTAGATACCCTTTCGAAAATGGGGGTAGAAACAATAGATGCCAGCGGAAAGTTCAATCCAGAATTCCACCAAGCAATAGACACGGATAGTTCGGCAGACATTGAAAGCGGTTACATTGTTAAAGAAGCATACAAAGGGTTTATGTATAAAGGCAAAGTTATTCGCTACAGCCAGGTTATTGTTAAAAAGTAGAACAATGAAAATAGAAAAAATAATATCAAAAGATGCAGAGCAAAACACCTACGCAATAATTGGAATAAGTGGGGTTATTGTGGTTGATGCTGGAGTTGGTTTAAGTGAAATAACAAAACTAACAAACCTGCCAGTTAAAGCGGTGTTAATAACTCACTGCCATTACGACCATATTTCTCACATAGAAGAGTATAGCAAACTAAATGTTCCAATTTATGCGGGCGAATATGCGGAAGAGATGTTAGCAGACCAAAGCAAAAATTGCAGTGATTTATTTAACAATCCGCAAATATATAAAATTAACAACCTAACAAAGGTTGCAAATGGAGAAAAGTTAACAATAGACGAATTTGAAGTTGAGTGCATTCAAACCAAAGGGCACACCAAAGACGGATATTGTTTCCTAATAAACGCAGGGGAAAACAAAATCTTATTCAGTGGCGACACATTGTTTGCAACAGCAATTGGCAGGGTAGATTTGCCAACCGGCAATGCCGATGAATTAATTGAAAGCTTAAACAAAATTAAAACCTTACAATTTAATTTAATGCTTTCTGGGCATGGCGAACAAACCACACAAAGCGAACAGCAAGCAAAAATCACAAAATGGATAAGGTACTTAAATATAGTAAAATAAAACATGGCAGGTTTAAACCCTTTAACTGCCATAAATAAACTAAAGGCGTTGCGGAAAATGATATTACTCGTAATACACATTTTCCAAATCTCTTGCTGGCAATTTTATAGTTTTTAGTGCCAAACAAGTGTAATTAAAAAACTAAATAAAGGAGTAAAAATTTATGTCAAAAATTATTGGTATCGACTTAGGTACAACAAACAGCTGCGTTGCAGTTATGGAAGGTGGGCAACCAACAGTTATCCCAAACAGCGAAGGTGGAAGAACAACCCCATCTGTTGTGGGCTTTAAAGAAAACGACCGTTTGGTAGGTCAAGTTGCAAAACGTCAAGCAGTTGCAAATCCAGATAAAACCGTGCTTTCAATTAAACGTGAAATGGGCACAGATTACAAAGTTAAAGTAGACGATAAAGAATATAGCCCAGAAGAAATTAGCGCTATGATTTTATCTAAACTTAAAAAAGATGCCGAAGCTTATCTTGGCCAACCAGTAACACAAGCGGTTATTACAGTTCCAGCATACTTTAACGATAGTCAACGTCAAGCAACAAAAAATGCCGGTAAAATTGCAGGGCTTGAAGTTCTTAGAATAATCAACGAACCAACCGCAGCAGCATTGGCTTATGGGTTAGATAAACAAGACAGAAAAAATCAAAAGATTTTAGTATTCGACTTAGGTGGTGGAACTTTCGACGTTTCCATTCTTGAAATTGGCGATGGCGTGTTTGAAGTTTTAGCAACAAATGGTAACACAAAACTTGGTGGTGACGACTTCGACGAACGCATTATGAATCTATTAATAGAAGAATTTAAAAATGAAAATGGAATAGATTTAGGTGCAGACAAACTTGCAAAACAACGTTTGAAAGAAGCAGCAGAAAAAGCAAAAATTGAACTTTCAACTTTAACTCAAACAACAATCAGCTTGCCATTCATAACCGCTGATGCAACTGGCCCTAAACACTTAGAATACACCTTAACTCGTGCAAAATTCGAAAACATGATTGCCGACCTTGTTGAAGAAACTTTGGTATGCACAAGAAATGCGCTTAAAGATGCTGGCCTTGAAAAATACGAAATTGCAAATGTAGTTTTGGTTGGTGGCTCAACTCGTGTTCCATGTGTTGTAGAAGCACTTGCAAACGAAATTCCAGTAACACCATTTAAAGGTATTAACCCAGACGAATGTGTTGCAATTGGTGCATCAATTCAAGCTGGCGTGCTTGGTGGCGAAGTTAAAGATGTGTTGCTTCTTGACGTAACTCCACTATCTCTTGGTATTGAAACCTTGGGCGGAGTTTGCACAAAACTTATTGAACGTAACACCACAATCCCAACCAAAAAATCTCAAATTTTCTCAACCGCACAAGATAATCAACCGGGTGTTGAAATTAACGTATTGCAAGGTGAAAGAGAGTTTGCAGCACAAAACAAATCTCTTGGCAGGTTCCAATTAATTGGCATTCCACCAGCACCAAGAGGAATTCCACAAATTGAAGTAACCTTCGATATCGACGCAAATGGTATTGTTAACGTTTCTGCTAAGGACCTTGGCACAAATAAAGAACAAAAAATAACAATTACTGCATCAACAAACCTAACCGACGAAGAAATTGAAAAGGCTGTTAAAGAAGCAGAACAATTCGCAGAAGAAGACAAGAAAAAACGTGAAGTTATTGATTCTAGAAACAATTTAGATGCTATGACAATGAGCATTGAAAAAACCATTAAAGAAAATGGCGACAAACTAAGCGAAGAAGATAAAACTGCTTTAACAAATGCTTGTGAAGAAGCTAAAAAGCACCTAACCAGCGAAAGCATGGAAGAAATAACAAAAGCAACCGAAGAACTAACAAAGGTTAGCAACGATATATTCACAAAAATGTATCAAAATATGCAACAACAAGCCCCACAAGGCGATAGCGGCGACAAACCAAAAGATGGTGGCGATGGCGACCCGGAAGTTGTTGTGGAAGAAGAATAAAAAATAACTTTTCCTTTTAAAAGTTGAACGGCACAAAGAACAAGTTAAAAATGCTTGCTTGTTCTTTTGTTGCTGTATATAATAAACAAAAAGTTGTTGCTAATTAGCAATAGTAATAGGAACAAAAATGGCAAATAAAGATTATTATGAAATTCTTGGAGTTAACAAAAACGCCAGCGATGATGAAATTAAGTCGGCGTATAGGCAAATGGCAAAAAAATATCATCCAGACTTAAACAAAACTCCAGAAGCAGCAGAAAAGTTTAAAGAAGTTAACGAAGCGTATTCCACCTTAAGCGACAAGCAAAAGCGTGCCAACTACGACCAATTTGGTTCGGCAGATGGCCCACAAGGGTTTGGCGGTGGAGATGGTTTTTCAGGCTTTGGTGGTTTTGAAGATATTTTTAACATTTTTTCTAACTTTGGCGGTGGCAGGGCTGCCCAACAAAGAGAACAGGGCGAAGATGTTAATATAGATTTAACAATAACATTCCTAGAAGCGGCATTTGGTTGTGAAAAAGAAGTTAACATTCATCGCAAAGAAAGGTGCTCAACTTGTAAGGGAAGCGGTGCTAAAACTGGTAGCAGTTCGGTAACTTGTGGCGAATGTAACGGCACAGGGCGAGTAACCTATACCCAACAAACTTTGTTTGGAATGACCAGAACAACAGGAGTTTGCCGTAATTGTGGCGGTAAAGGCAAGGTTGTTAAAGAAAAATGTTCGTCCTGTAAAGGTGCGGGAGTTAAGGCTACAACTGCCAAAATTAAGGTTAAAATTCCAGCTGGCATAGATAACGACCAAACTCTTCGATTGAATGGAGAAGGGCACCAAACTGCTTCAACCACAGGAATTGCGGGAGATTTGCGCATTGCAATTACTGTTGAAAACCACAATTTATTAGTTCGTAAAGGGTTCGACTTGTTTGTTGATGTTTATGTTCCAATAACCACGTTAATGCTTGGAGGCAAGGTGGAGGTTCCAACCCTTAAAGGCACAACCCTTATTGATGTTGCACCATTAACACAATCTAACACCAAATACACACTAAAAGGTAAAGGAATTAAGTATTTAAAAGGCATTGGCAGCGGAGATATTGTTGTAACCTTAAAAGGCGAAATGCCAAAAGATATAGACAAACATTCAATAAAACTAATTAAAGAACTTCAATCCAGCATAAATGCTAAAAGCTACCCAAAAACAAACAACTATAAGAAAAAATTAAGCAGCTAGTAACCTAGTTGCTTTTTCATTTTTGTGTACCAGTGTAACCTGCCACGAAAGGTTTTATTTCCCCACGTAATAAATGCATTTTCTAAACAGCAATTTAATAATAGGGGAAAGAATTTTAGGGGCTTTCCAACATATAACTTTCATATTCATTTATATGCACACGGTAGAAATATGGTTAAAATGTATTCTTGTTGCAAACGCAGGGTAGCACAAATTAATCTGCAATGTTGTGTGTTTTAAAATATTTTTTCACTTTTTCAACAACATTTAGCACTTCTGCAACCGTTTCCTTATTAGAGTATTTTATTGCATAATCGGAAATAGCTCTTAAATGTTCAACTCCTTTGCCAAACTTTTCAATCATCCATGGGTGAGTTGGGAAAATCCACAAGTGAAAATGGCGGCTTCTTTCTTCTTGTACAATGGTAATGGTTTGTGTAACATTAAGTTGCTTTAAAGCAGAACTGGCGTGCGCAATAACATTGGCAATTTCGCACCTTTCTTCGGGTGTAAACTCCGAAAAGGAGTTAACATGTTTTTTAACATTCACAACCAAAAAACCAGGAATTGGAACTTCTGGGTCTGCTGCCAATTTAACAATATTTCCTTCAAATATAATACCGCCAGGCGGGGTGATTTCACCACTAGAAATAGAGCAGCCCATGCAATTATAATGGTGTTCGTTGCCTAAAATATCTACGGCAAATCTGGCATTGCCAGCAAAATTAGCATCTTTCATTGTATACCTCTTAAATAAATTATAGCATAAAAAAAGTTTTAGTTCAAATAAAAACTTAAACAAACCATATAATTTAACTAATAAGAGTGGGCAATAAAACAAAAAAAGAAAACATTACTTGCTTTCTTTTTTCATTGTTTTTAAACAGTTAGTGCAAACATTCTTTTTGCCTTTCTTTCCATTTATTTAACATAACCAATAGGGCAAGCCTATTGCTTGTGTGGAAATAAATTCCAAGAAAAAAAGCAAATTACTTGCTTTCTTTTTTCATTGTTTTTAAGCAGTTTGTGCAAACATTCTTTTTGCCTTTCTTTCCATTTATTTCCACATCAACTTTTTGGATGTTGGCTTCGAATGTTCTTTTTGTATGACGCATACTGTGGCTTACGTTATTGCCAGCAGAAGTGCCTTTTCCGCAAATTTCGCATACTTTCATTGTTGACCTCCGTACATTTTCTTCAAAACAAACCTATATTAGCACACAATAAACAAAATTGCAACTATTTTTCACAAATTGATAAAAAATGTTTGCTTATTTCATAATAATGGTATATAATATCATTGGAGAGTTTAATGGAACTAACAACCTTTAATTCATTCGGCAAAATTAGCATAAGCAAAAAAGCAATCAGCAAGGTTGCTGCTGTTTCTGTGTTGGAGTGTGTTGGAGTTGTTGGTTTGGTTTCACAACGCAGTTTTTTCAAGGGCAATGCAATAACAACTGCGCATAAGGGGGTTGTGGTAACTTCTCTTCTTAATGATTGTATGAAAATTGACGTCTATGTGGTAATGCGTCACTGTGGTGTTTCTGCGTCAGCAGTTGCTGAGTCTATAAGGCAAAGCGTGAAATACTCAGTTGAAAAATTTGCCGGAATGATTGTTAAAAACGTGGTTGTTCATATCGTAGATGTTCGTGTGTAGGAGTATATTAAATTATGATTAAAACAATTAATGGTTCCGCTTTAAGGAAAATGTTTGCAACAGCATTTTCTCAGGTGGATGGAAATAAAGACGGCATTGATGCCCTAAACGTTTTTCCTGTGCCAGATGGCGACACGGGAACAAATATGAGTTTAACCCTAAAAAGCGCAGCGCAAGAAATGAACGCTTGCGAATCTAACACAATAGATGCGGTTTGTGTTGCTTTTAACCGCGGTGCGTTGAAAGGGGCAAGAGGAAACAGTGGTGTTATAACTTCACAAATCATAAAGGGCATTTGCTCGGTTTTAATGGCAAGCGAAGGCGAAATTTCCATTAAAGATTTTGCAAAAGCAGTTCAAAGCGGTGCAGATATGGCTTATAGGGCTGTAACCGTTCCAAAAGAAGGAACCATTTTAACAGTTATTAAGGCGTTGGCAGAAAAGAGCAAACAAGCATGCAAATCTGCAAAGAGTTTTGAAGATTTTTTAAATGAAATTATTGCCTATGGCGAAGCAACACTTCAAAAAACGCCAGACATGCTGCCTGTTCTTAAAAAAGCAGGCGTGGTTGATGCTGGTGGCCGCGGCTTAATGTTTATTTTTAGTGGCTTCTATCAAGCGTTAACAGGGCAAGCAACCGAAGTTCAATTTGTTGACAATGTTGAAAAAGATGTTACCAGCGAAGAGTTGCACGTAAATTATGAATCTTTGGCGGACATTAAGTTTGGATATTGCACCGAATTCTTTATTGTTAATATTTTTGAAAAAACTACCGATGCCGACATTAACACTTTAAGAACTCGCCTTATGGAAATTGGCGATTGCGTGCTTTGCATTGGCGATTTGCAACTTGTTAAAGTTCACGTTCATACCAACGAACCAAACAGGGCGTTGGGCTATGCGCTTCAACTTGGCGAACTTAATGGCGTTAAAATTGAAAATATGTTAGAACAAAACCGTCAATTAAGAAAGCAAAAAGAAAAAGTTCCACCAAAAGAATATGGTATGATTGCAGTTGCTGCGGGCGATGGCTTAAACAATGTGTTTAAAGATATTGATGTGGATTACGTAATTAGTGGCGGACAAACTATGAACCCAAGCGCTAACGATATTGCCACCGCGGCCGATAAAGTGAATGCTAAAAACATATTTGTGTTCCCAAATAATAAGAATATAATTATGTCTGCAATTCAGGCAAACGACATAACCGACAAAAACTTAATTGTTGTTCCAACCAAAAGCGTGCCAGAGGGCATAAGTGCGGTGCTTATGTTTGATGCAAACGAAACGCCAGAAGCAAACTTGGAAGCCATGACAAAAGCTGCCAGTGCGGTACGTTCTGGTTCAGTTACATACGCGGTTAGAACAACAAACGTTGATGGAATTGATGTTACCGTTGGCGACATTATGGGCTTAGATAGCCACTCTGTTTTAACCACAGGTAAGTCTATTGCCGATACAACTTTGGCACTTGTTGAAAAACTTGTTCACGAAGATACAAGTAATATAACCTTATTTTATGGAGATGGAATAACAGAAGAAGATGCTTCAAATTTAAATGCAACTTTGGAAGAGCATTTCCATAACATAGACGTTTCTATGGTGTTTGGTGGTCAACCTGTATACTACTACATTATATCTGTTGAATAACGTATATTGTGTATTTAATTAATCAATACACCCCACATTTAGGGGTGTATTTTTTTATTCAGTTTTTTATTTTTTAAAACTTCCAAATTGCAACAAGTCAAGCAATCCCAAAAGATGGCGGCAAGTTTGCGTTAAATTTTGCCCATTGGACGAATGAAATTTTGTTTCCTGCACAAACTATCAGTGTAGCAATACATAAAAGGAGATGTTATGTTCGGTAAAAAGAAACATGAAAAATTGCACAACACTAAAGCAGAAAGTGCAACAAATTCAAGTGCAAGCAACGGTTCAGCCAAGGCAACAAGCGCAACAAATTCAAGCGCAAGCAAAAATTGTGGAGCAAAAGCTTGCGGTAAAGGCGGTTGCGGAAGATGCAGCAACGGCAAAACTTCCGGCAGTTCTGCAAAATCTGCCAGTGCAAAATCCCACACTAAATCTTGCTCATAAACAAGCAAACACAGTTCTAAAACTGTGTTTTTTGTTTTGATTTTATAAAATTGTTGAGTATGGCTTTCTTTTTCTTTTATTATGTGTTATAATAATATAAATCGCAAGAGGTGTTGATGTCTAAATTCGTTGAAAAATTCATATTGCCAAACGAGTGTCAAGAAGAAGATCTTATAAAACAAAGAATGGAATATAACGGCGGACCTTTTGGATATATAGATAATATTTATCCATGTAACATCTTTACAAAAAAGCAATTGACGGAATTAGATTTTTCTAACATTACAATACTATACGGTGGTAATGGCTCAGGCAAAAGTACTTTATTAAATTTAATTGCCAACAAAACGGGAGTGAAAAGAAGTTCGCTCTACAATGAAAGCGAATTATTTCAAACATTCACAGATTTGTGTGTGGTTAAAATGGCAGAAGACGACGAGGGCTACATTTATAGAAGTGTGCCACAAGATAGCAGAATCATAACCAGTGATGACATTTTTGATTATATGCTAACAGCAAGAGAAAATAATGAAAACATTGCAAATGAAACCGAAGAATTGCGAGAAGAGTATCCCGAAGTTAAGTTTGGACAAACTATAAAATTTAATGGCATTGATAATTATGAAGAGTTTAGCAAACAAGTTATTGCAAGAAGAAGCTCCTTATCTCGAAGAAAATATCTATATAAGATGGCAGGTAAGGAGGTGGAACTGCATAGCAATGGCGAAACGGCACTAGATTATTTCGATAAGAAGTTGAAGTCTGGGTGTTTGTATTGTTTAGACGAACCAGAGAATAGTTTATCTCCAAAATTTCAACAACAACTGGTGGAAATTATACAGCAAAAAGCAAGATATTGCGATTGTCAATTTATTATAGCAACTCATTCTCCGTTTGTTCTTGCTTTAGAGGGAGCAAAAATCTACGATTTAGATACAGTTCCAGTGGATATAAAAAAATGGTGGGAATTGGAAAACACAAAAATCTATTTTGAGTTTTTTCAAAAAAATAAAAATTTATTTAAAGGATAGAAAGATTATGGCAAATGATAAATATTTAATTGTTGTTAATAAAGAAAACAAATTAGACGAAGAAGCATTAAAAGATTATGAATATGTTGACGGAATTGTAGATTCCGATGGAAAAACTTACATAGAAGTGGAAACCTTAAAGGCGTTTGAGGCATTAAAAGCTTTAATGAATAAGAAGCACAACATTGGACTATCTTTAACTTCTGCAGGTAGAACAATTCAAACTCAGCAATCAATATACGATAAGTATGTTAGGCAAAGGGGGAAAGAAGAAACAGAAAAATTTGTTGCAAAACCTGGAACAAGCGAGCATCACGTTGGCTTGGCAATTGATGTTGGACTACACAAAATTAATGCAGGAATTGAACAAAAGGCATACAACTCGCAAATGGTAGTTAAGCTAATTTCTCGCATAAAAAAATACACGCCAGAAGAAAAGAAGGAAATGTATGCAAAACTTCACCAAGAATTGGCAGATTTTGGATTCGTTGTTCGTTATCAAGATGGCAAACAGCAGTTCACCCATATTCAAACACCCGAACCTTGGCATATTCGCTATGTTGGAATTGAAAACGCAAAGGAAATGGTTGCACGAGATATGTGTTTAGAAGAATATGTTGAATATTTAAAATCGCAAGAAAACCTTGCAGGTTAGGGAAAGAGAGCATAATGCTCTTTTTTTATTTGGATTAGGGTGTTTGTTTATGTAAAACTTTTTTCTTGTGTACGTTTTTTGGTGCATACCGTGTGCTATTCTAAAAACAACAAAGGAGAAAAAGTTATGTTGTTTTTTAAATATACTTACACGCACAATGGCGAAAAAATTGAAGAAAAGCCAAAGTCTTATGTAAATGAACCATACAGCAAGAGTATTAAAATTGAAGGGCGGGAATGTGAACAATTTTGTGAAGAGCTTGAAGATGTACAATTTTATATTTTAGATAGACAAGAAGAATACATTAAATTTATGTGTATGTTCAATGGCAAATTGAATGTGTTGCACACATTAGATAAAGTTGCTAATGAACTTATTCTTAAACTTGATATAGATATGCTTATTGCGGAAAGAACAGAAATTTCTTCAGTTCAATTTTTGCATGAATTACGAGTAGCAGAAGAAAATAGATACATTTCAGATGCCAAACAAATTAGGGATAGATTGCATTTGCATTTCACTGGTGGTTTTTGGTTTAGGGAACGCAGGTTCTTTGATAAAACATTCACAAAAGATGAGTTGTTGAAACGTTGTGATGAATTAATTGTTGAAGATGAATTAAAAAGAGAAATTGAAAGAATTTATCAAAATTCTATTGATGGCACATTTGGAGTCCCTGTGCATTATTTCGTAAATGTTTCAAACAATGAAGAGAGGCGCAAAGTAGTTAATATTCTTTTAAGTGGTTTAAAAACCAACAATAGGTCAATAAGGAATTTTTATTCAGTGGTTGACTTAAGTGTGAAAGACAATTTTTACAGAGTTGGGCACGAAGAAGTAAACAACGCTTATAATGTCAATACAGGTGGCGTAATGGTTATTGAAGGCAATTTCAGACTAGCTGATGATGAGTTGTTTTCAGATGAACGTATGGTAACAGAAATGTTTGCTGAAGAGGCGTATAAGCACGCAGGCGAAGTAACAACTATTATTTGTTGCAAACATAAGAGTCAAGAAAAAGTTTTTAAAGAATACTTGAATGATTTGTTGTTTATTGAGATAAATGATTCAACAATATCAAATGCTAGGGCACGTGAATTTTTAAAACAGTATGCTTTAAAAGCGGATATCAAACGAATTGACGGATTGGCGGAAATGGTTGATGAAAATATTGGATACAAGGCAAATGACCTAATTAAAATGTTTAATATTTGGCATAAAGGATATGTTAAAAATATTCAATATCCACAATACTCAAATTTAGCAGAACAAGAACAATTGCAAGAAGAAAACAAAAAGGAATTAGCATTAAACTCTTTAAATGAATTGGTTGGTTTGCAAGGCATTAAAGAAACATTGGACAATTACATTAACTATGCAAAATTACAAAAAGCTTGCAATGAAAATGGGGCGTTTGCAAAAAACACGTGTAAACATATGTGTTTTGTAGGGAACCCAGGCACAGCAAAAACGACGGTGGCAAGATATGTTGCGCAAGTAATGAAAGAAAAAGGGCTTTTAAAACATGGTAATTTAATCGAGGTTGGAAGAGGCGATATTGTTAGCAGATATGTTGGTGGCACCGCTCCTAATGTGCAAGAGTTATTTAAGAAGGCGATGGGCAGCGTTCTCTTTATTGATGAAGCATATTCTCTATATGATGGGAAAGACGGAATGTATGGAGATGAAGCGATTAATGCTATTGTGCAAGAAATGGAAAATAAAAGAGAAGATGTGGTTGTTATCTTTGCTGGATACAAAAACGAGATGGAAAGATTTTTGGATAAAAACTCTGGTTTAAAAAGTAGAATTGCAAACATAATTGAGTTTCCAGATTACACAGAAGACGAATTAATGCAAATTGCTAATCTGCAAGCAAAAAATATGGATGTTGACATATCTCAATGTGTTAATAAAATTAAAGAAATTATTGCCATTGCTAAGAGCAAAGAGAAGAATTTTGGAAATGGTAGATTTGTTAGAAACATATTGGAAAAAGCAAGAATGAAGCAAGCAACAAGGCTTGTAAATGAAGATAAAATGTATGGAGAAAATATAAAAATTCTTAAACCTGAAGACTTTGAATTGCCAGAGTATAAAGAAAAATTTAACATGGGTTTTTGTTAGGAGGCGATATGAATAAAACAGAAAAACTGGAAACTTTTGATAAACTCAATAAAACGGAAAAGAAAAATTTAACACTATCGTGGTTAATTGATTTAATTAAAACTCAGCAGTTAAAAATTGAAGATGTTGTTGATATTTTAAATTGCGTTGAACCAACCTTTTCAAAGTTATATAAGCTTGAATATTTCCTTACAAGTGGTAAAATTTCAATTTCATCACTATCTCGTTTGTTAGGTTTTGGCTATGCTAAAAGTTCAAGCATCATCAACAAATTATCAAAGAGAAACATAATCGTTAGGTATGAAAAAGATTACAAGATTATTGATAAAATAAATTTTAAAAGAGTTATGCAAGAGATTTGCGGAGGCTACTAAGGAGAATTGAAAATGAATAAAATTTTAGTTGAGATTTTCGAATTATTGTGGTATGATAAACATAGGAGAAAAAATGGTTTTACAAAGCAACAAGAAGATGTCGTTACTGTGTATTGTTAATGTTTTAAAAGAGTATAGTGACGAAAATCACCCATTAACACAAGGGCAAATTATTTCTAAAATCTCAAATCATTATGGATTAGAGCTGGAAAGAAAGTCAATAAGTTCAAACATTGATAGTTTAATTGATTTTGGATTTGATATTGTTAAAACAGAAAAGGGTTGCTATTTGGGGCAAAGAGAATTTGAACCAAGCGAGGTTTCGTTTCTTATAGATGCGGTTTTTTCAAGCAGGTCTATTGATAGCAAACGCTCAAGAGAACTTGCCGAGAAGATATCAAAGTTTTTAAGTGTAAATGAACGAAAGAAGTATAAATACATTTGCAAGGCAGATGAAATTATAAGAACGGATAATAAACAATTGTTTTACACAATTGATGTGTTAAATGAAGCCATTGGGAAAGGCAAAAAAGTTCAGTTTAATTATAATAGATTTTATTTTGACAAGGACACACGAGAAAAGAAAAATCAAAAACCTTATGTAATTAATCCTTATTTCTTAATAAACAATCAAGGCAAGTATTATCTGGTTTGTAATTATGACTATTATGATGAAGTTGCAAACTATAAGGTTGAACTTATTTCCAATATAAAAATATTAGATGAAGATGTTAAACCAATAACAAAACTAAAAGGTTGTGAAAGTGGTGTAGACATGGCAAAATATGCCAACGAAAATATTTATATGTTCCACAATAAAACTATTGATGCAACACTTAAAATAGATAATGAGTATTCAGCCGAATACATAATGGAGTGGTTTGGTAAGAAGGCAAAGTTTTATCAAAAAAATAATCATGTGTATGCAGATGTAACAGCTAACGAACAAGCCCTCATATATTGGTGCTTGCAATATGGCGATACAATTGAGCTTGTTGAACCAATTGATACTCGTGAAGAAATAAAAAAGAAAATCAAAAATTTAAATAAAAGGTACAAATAAAGGATAAAATATGTCAAATAAAAAAAGAAAACTAAAACATGCGCTAAAAACAACAGTGGCGCCACAAATAGATCAAACTAGTCAGGGTTTTCAAAAACCACAAACACTGTTTGAAATGTTTTCACACGTTGACAAAAAAGAATATGTTCTTCCTTCAATTCAAAGAAAATTTGTGTGGGAAGAAAAAGATATTACCAAATTATTCGATTCGCTCATGTTGGGATATCCGATAGGATCATTTTTGATATCTCATTGTATAACTAATAATTGTTTAACAACAAAGTTTTATAAATGCTTGCAATCAAGAGATTATAACAATGCTGTAGACAATAATGAAAGCATGAGTTATGCTCAATGTAAAGAAAGTTTTTTGTTGCTTGATGGTCAACAACGTTTAACATCAATTTATATAGGTTTGAACGGAAGCATTATTAAAAATAAGACAAAAGAAAAAAGAGTGTTATGTTTAAATTATGGCAAAAAGCCAAATTTGAACACAACTTCTTTTAACAAGGTGTCATATGAATTTGAGTTTATGTCAGAAAACAAAGCTGAAGAAAAGAATATGTTTATTGTCGCAAATATTTTAGCATATGAAAACAAACTTAATCAACTTTTAGCAGACAGGTGTAAAAATGACATTGAAAAAGAGAACTTAACAAGGCTATATAAGGTTGTTTTTGAAGACAAAAATTTATTAGTGTATAAACTTGATGATAAATGTTCACTTTATGATATTTTATCTGTTTTTGACAGGTTGAACAGTTCAGGGACACCTTTGTCAAATTCAAATTTAATTTTTTCCGTGTTGGTTTCTTATTGGCCAGATGCGCGTAACAAAATTGACGGATTATTGGAAAGAATCAATTCGTTTGATTTTCAGTTTACAGAAGAATATATTATTAAGTTTGCATTAATTGCAAAGGGCTTAGACCCTGCATTAAAGTTGGAAAAATTCTCTGAGAAGGATGCAAAAGAGATTCAAACTCAGTGGAATTTAATCCAGCACAGCATTTATTTAACAATGCAGCTTTTGTCTGAAGCTTATTATATGAACTCCAATTATATTTTAGCCGAAAATGCCGTTTTGCCAATCAACTATTTAATTTATCTCAGATTGTGTGAAAAGTGTAAAAATGTAAAAACAAAAGAAGTGACAGAAATTAAATATACAGACTTAATTAGCAAAAAAATTCAAAACAACATTGATGAAATTTATGAAATAAGAAAAGTGTTTGTTTTGTTTCAAATGAAAAAATTGTTCCAAAGCGGTTCAGATAAGGTTGCAAAAAGTTTGTGTGATTTTATTAAGAAAAAAGAAGAAAACAAGTGGGACAAAAACAAGTTTTTAACACATGAAGCTTTTAAAGAGTGGGGATTCAATGATAGAAATATTATAGTTGATACTGATTTTATCGATTCATTATTCTTGTTAACTAAAGGTGGAAGCAGAACATTCTTAGTGTTGTCTTTATTATATCCAAAAATATCTATCAAAGCATCAGAAAAACATCAAGATCATTTACATCCTGAAAAATTGTTTAAAGGTCGTCAATTAAGAAAAACATTCCCAAAAGCAACAGCAAAAGATCTTGAATTTTATAAACAAGAATATAATTGCTTGGCAAATTTACACTTCTTAGATGGAGCAGTCAACTCCGGTGAAAAGAATGATAAATTTTTGCAAGATTGGTTACATGAAAGCATTGCCAATGTGACAAATGTTGTTTGCCTTCCTTTTGAAGAAGAAATATTAATCAAACAAAATTATGACAAACACAATGTTTTAAACTTCCAAGAATTCATCAAAGAAAGAAAACGATTAATGACAGAAGAATTCAAGAAAATCTTTAATGTTTAAATGCATTAAAAAAGAATATTAAAAAACATACAACAAAAAAGAAAACACTGTAATTGTGTTTTCTTTTTTCATTAATCCACCCTTTTATACAATTTGTCACCAATGATAACATAAAGTGGATTTTTGTTTGGTACTTCGGCGTCCGTAAGTAGCTCTGTAAAATATTTGATATATGCTTTTCCGCCAGCATAATACAGTTCTTGATATACTATATCAAAGTCAAAGTCGTTAATTTCCTTGTTGTATTTATTAATGATTTCCTTCATTTTGGTAGGTGTTTCCATAATTATATCTCCTTTTGATACAATAAGAATAACACAATTAATGTACATTTTTTTGTACTTATTTTGTCACTTCAACTAATTTTTGCCAAATTTTAACCATGGCAAAAGTGTCCAGTTCCCAATATTTAAGCAAATTTTTTCTGGCTGTGATTTGCTCTTCTTTTTTCATATTCAAAGTATTATAGCAGGTAAATATTCAAAAGGAAAGAGAAAAAATAAAAAAAGACTACAAAATGTAGTCATCTGGAGCGGAAGACGAGATTCGAACTCGCGACATTTGCCTTGGCAAGGCAACGCTCTACCACTGAGCCACTCCCGCACGTCGCAACTCTCGCTTTTTAATCGTTTGCTAATAAATTACGCAAACTTCATTTATGCTCAGTTGCTCCTTTTTCCCACTCGAAGCCAGTTCTAGTGGGAGCCCTGATTACTTTTCAAAGAAAAGGCAATCGAGTTGGTGGGAGATACAGGACTCGAACCTGTGACCCTCTGCTTGTAAGGCAGGTACTCTACCAACTGAGCTAATCTCCCATAAACGATTGCAATGCTATTATACCATTTATAAAATGTTATGTCAACTAATTTTTACAAGTTTTTCATAAAATTTTATATGGTGCCGGTGGTCGGGGTCGAACCGACACGGACGGTTAAGTCCGCAGGATTTTAAGTCCTGTGCGTCTGCCATTTCGCCACACCGGCACGTCGCAACTCTCGCTTTTTAATCATTTGCTAATAAATTACGCAAACTTCATTTATGCTCGGTTGCTTCTGCTGGAGGCACCAACCAGATTTGAACTGGTGATGAAGGTTTTGCAGACCTTTGCCTTACCACTTGGCGATGGTGCCATTTCCAACTATTTAAGTATATACAAAAAAAATATAAAAATCAACCCTTTTTAGCAAGTTTTTTTAATTTTTATGAATTTTGTTAAACAAAAAAATGCTTTGCATTAAGCAAAACATTCTTCAAGAGTTAAATATGCGTTTCTTATTTTCTTATTAATTCTAGAGAAGTAGTCCAAAGCAATCATAAGCGAGAATACTAATTTTTTGTCATTTTTTTCGCTAGCTATGTATAATGAATTTAAAAGCATTGTAAATTCTTCTTTTTCGTTCATTTTTAGTTTATAGGCATCTACATTTGCAACAATTAGGCGAATGGCATTAATAATTTTGTTATAGTAATTTTTTTGATAATCGTCTGCCTCTACTAGAATGTGACGTTTAGAGTAGAGAGAATTAACCGAATTTTTAAAAGGAAGCATAACCAACTTGGCAAAATTTACAATTTCTTTACCCATAGGTTCGTCCTCAATTGCAAAATATTTGCTTAAGAAGTCGTAGAAGTTTAGCTGTTTATTATCAAAGCGAAAAAGCAAACTAAAAGTAAAGGCAATAATTTCCTTTTCATTAGCAGGTAAATTTAAGTTGAAGCCATTTGGTGTTTCTTGAACGGAATTTTCAAAGTTAGTTAAAAAGTCGTAATTTTCTAAACACGAGGAAATAATGTTTTTAAGTTTTTCGTCTGCCGCAATGCACTTTAAAATAGATGCAATTTTGATGTCTGCCAAAATATATTTGCCAGAAATAAATTCGTCGCAAGCAGAGTTAAAGGCAGAAAGTTCCAAAATATTTGTGTTAGACATAAGCACCCCCATTTATATGTATTATATCAAAGTGATAGGCAATTGGCAACAAAACAAAAAAAGAATTTTAACATTTTTTAGCGTACGATGTTTTAAATAGGGGCAATAATAAGTTGTCTTTTTTTTTGGAATAATGTATAATTAAATAGTTAAAAGGTGAATGCTATGGAATTTGTGCCAGATAATACGGTTAATAAATTAATATTGCTTTATGTTTTAGATAAAATGGAAATACCGCTAACAGAAAATTCAATTTTGGAAATTTGTTCCAGCCAAAACAATTGGGTTAACTGGATGGATTGTAAAGATTTGCTTTCCCAACTTATAGTTTCCAAATTTGTGTATAAGCCAAACACAGATAGTGATGAAAGCAGATACAATATAACAGTTGCTGGTAGGGAATGCCTTTCACAGTTCTACACAAGAATTCCTGCAAGTTTAAGAGATAACATTGCGCAATTTGCTGCGGAAAATAAACTGCAATTTAAACGTAATCAAGAATATGTTGCAAAAAGCTATAAAAATGAAGACGGAAGCTATACGGTAGACCTAAAAATTTTGGAACCATTAACAACCGAAAGCATTATGTCGCTTTCCATTAAGTCGGACACTCGCCATAACGCAGCCATTGCTTGCAAAAGATGGAGAGAGATTGCTGCTAATATCTACGAGTACATTTACAGCAAAATTATCGAAAATTAAAAAAGGCCACATTAAAGTGGTCTTTTTCATAATTAATAAACGCTTGTGTAGTTATCCACTTCTTTAAGGATAGTAAGTTCATTTTTAAGGTGATACACACTGTTATATCCGGAAATGGCGGTTAGAACAAGGGCGGGAAGGAAAATTGAAAATTGATTGTAGAAAACTCCTTCTAAAACGGCATAAGTTATTGAACAAACAAGCACAAATGTCATAACCCAAGCAATAACTGTTGACACTACATAATATAAGTTAAAAAATCCTGTTTTTTTGCTGTTAAACATTGGAGTTTTAACGCCAACGGCATTGCCACTTTTTTTAATGCAAATTAAATTGTTTAAGGAACGGAACAGGAACACAAACGAAACCATTGCCATAAACAATGATATTAGCATTGTTAAGGAAGAGCACACAACTTCGAATGTGGAAAGTTTTGCGTTAAAATATTTGAAAAAGATAAGTAATATTTGCCAAACAAACACTCCAACAAACAACAGGCTGAAAAAAGTTCGCATTGCAACGTCTTTTTTAAGCATTGGCACATCTTTATGCCTAAACTGAAATTTTTGAGCTTTCATACTAACCCCTTAATTATAATAATTCTATAATCAAAAAAACAAAAAGTCAAACAAATTCTACATAAAAATTAGCGTTAGAGGAATTGCAAACAGGGCAGACAAAATTCCTTGCGTCAACTTTTGTAAAACAACAGTTTTTATTGGCAAATGTAACTTTTTTAAAAAGGTTAAACTTTGCAGTAAAATGCTAACACCGCCAAATCCAACAAGTCCACTAGTAATGATGGTTTTTAAGTTTAATGGAAGGTTTGTGGCAGAAAGGTCTAAAATCCCACGAGTTATTTCAATTCCGCCATTCATAATTGATGTAACAACATCTTTTGCTTGTGGAGATTTAAATACCCAACATATAGTGCTGGCAACTGTGCTAAAAATATTAAAATTTTTCAAGATGTCTATAAGCAGAAAAGATAAAACAATAAATCCACCAACCATTAAAACAGAGTGAAGTGCCTCGTAAACCGTATCGCTTAACAAGTTTGAATTTATTGTTTTTATTGGCATAGTTTGTGGTTTGAACTCTGTTTTTTTTCCACGAAAAATTAGTCCATTCATTAACGCACCAAGCACATTGGCAATTGCAACACACAAACCTGCCAAATGAGAATTTAAAATTGCAACTCCCACAGTTCCAACCATAAACATTGGTCCGCTAATTGAACAATAGGAAAGCATTTTTTGAGCTTCGTGCTTATTGCAAATGCCATATTCGTGGTTTGCGCAAATAAGCTTTGCTCCCATAGGGTAGCCAGAAATTGCAGAAAGAAGGAATGTGGACAAACTTCCAGAAGGGCTTCTGTAAACCTTACAAAAAAACTTGTCCAACCTGTTTGTTGACGTGCTTTTTAAACTAACTATTAAGCGAGTTAAAATAAAAAAAGGAAACAGTGTAGGTAAAACACTAAATGCCCAAACGCTAATTCCATTTAAGCAAGATGCAATATAAACCTTTGGATTAAGAATAAAAATTGCACAAATGGCAACTAATAATAGTATAATTATTTTATTTGCATTTAATTTTTTAATCATATATAATAATATAAATTTAAGTGGGGATTTATGAAAAAATTGGCTTTGGTTTTGGGTGGTGGTTCGGCAAAAGGATACGCACATATTGGTGTGTTAAAGGTGTTGGAAAAACATGGCATTAAGCCCGACCTTATTGTTGGCACTTCTATGGGTGCATTGGTTGGCGGAATGTATGCCGCAGGCAAATCTGTTAACGAAATGGAGGAAATGACAAAGAGCGTAACCTCGCTAGGAGGATTTAGTTTAATTTCAACTTTATTTAAAGGCAATTTATTAAGTGCGGATAAAATAACAAAGGTAATAACCAAAGAACTTGGAGAAGCCGCGCATAGCGACTGTAAAATTCCCTTTGTTGCAATTGCAACAGAACTTAAAACGGGCAAGGAAAAAAGATTCGACAAGGGGCTATTAAGAGATAGCATTTTAAGCAGCACGGCAATTCCTGGAGTGTTTCCAAAACATAAGGTGGGAGATAAGTACTACGTAGACGGCGGAATGGTTAACAATTTGGGCGAGGACGTTGCAAGGGAGCTAATGCCAGATGCGGTGGTTTTGTCGGTAGACGTTATTGGTCAGTACGAAAAACAGCTAGAAGCCCTTAAACTTAAAACACTAGAACACATTTTGAATGTAAGCACAATGAGAACTCAAATGATAACCGAAATGAAGCCGAACTTGGCGGATTTAAGAATAATCATCACTCAACCAACTGTTAGTCTGTTAGATTTCAGTGCCGAAACTGTTCAAAGGGCAATACGAAACGGAAAGAATGCTACAACAAGAAACATTACTAAAATTAAAGAACTATTAGGAATGGAAACAAATTTAAAGAAATAAAGGGAAACTATGAAAGAATTGCAAAAGATAAAGCAAAAAGCAAAGCAAATAAACGCAACCATAATTTTGCCAGAAGCAAATATCGATAAAAGAGTGTGTGACGCTTGCAAATATTTATTAAAAAACAAACTTTGCAAGATTGTTGTTTTTGGCAAGGTGGCGGAATTTGATAAAAGTTTTACCGCTTCGCCTTTTTGCCAAATTATAGACATTGAAACCAGCGAAAAATTAGCAGATTATGCTAATCAACTTTTTGAACTTAGAAAACATAAAGGGCTAACGCTTACGCAGGCAAAAAAGCTTGTTAAAACGCCAGAATATTTTGCGTGCATGATGTTAAAGAATGAGCAGGCAGATGGCATGGTGGCGGGTGCAAATTTTAGCACTGCAAAAACATTAAAACCTGCGTTGCAAATTGTTAAAGCAAAACCAGGCAAAAGTTTAATAACCGGCAGTATGCTAATGTTAAAAAAGGGTAAGCCAACAATGTTGTTTGGAGATGTTTCTTTGGTTGAAAATCCAACGGCAGAACAATTAAGTGAAATAGCCATTGCTAATGCCGAATTTGCAAGCGCAATTTTAGACGAAACTCCAAGAGTTGCGCTGCTAAGCTACTCCACCAAAGGAAGTGCTGAAAGCGAGATGGTTGAAAAAGTTAAACTTGCAACAAAACTTGCGCAGAAAAACAAAAAATTTAAATTTGATGGCGAAATGCAAGCAGATTGTGCGTTAAGCCAGCAAGTTGCAAGGCAAAAAGGGGTTAAATCGTGCGTGGGCGGCAAAGCAAATGTTTTAATTTTCCCAGACCTCAATGCTGGTAACATTGGGTATAAATTAACTGCAAGGTTGGCAGGCTACACGGCTGTTGGGCCAATAATGCTAAACTTTAACAAAGCAGTTAACGACCTAAGCCGTGGTTGCACAGTTCAAGAAATAATAAACACGGTTCTAATAACAAAACTCCAAATAAAGCGCTAACCAGTTGATGTAATTTTTTGTCGAAAGGTGTATTTTGCTTGACAAATTTTTTTGTCATGCTAAACTTTTTCGTTGTATAATGGAGCAAGTATGGGCTTAATTGGCGAAATGGCACGCATTCGTTTTACAGAACACGAAAGTTTTAGTATATATGATTACATTGAAAAACCAGACAATGGGCGGCAAAGCCAGTTAAGGGTTAGAAAAGGCGATAATTGGGGATTAATAAACATCTTTGGTCAAACACTAATTCCGTGCGTTTATGATGGTTGTTCTTGTTTTTCACAAAACACAATTTGGTTCAGGCGAAAAGATAAATGGGCGTTATTTAGCATCAGTGGGAAGCAATTAACGTCATTCAAGTTCGAACAAATCTCAACTTTTCATAACCAATTTCAAGTTGCATGGGTTAAATTTAAAAGAAGGTATGGCCTAATAAACTCACAAGGGCAAGAGTTAACAGACTTTAAATATAGGGCAGTTGGTGCATTTAATAACAACAAGGGCACAACCTGGGTGGAAACCGATAATGGCTATGGTTCGGTTAATGTTAAAGGTGAAGAGGTGTTAGGTTGCAATAATTTAACCTTCCCAATCTATTAAATTTATTAAGATTATGTTTAAAGGTTTTAAAAATTCTTTGCCAGAACAGAATTTTTGTGATATAATTCACATTGTAAATTAAGGAGAAAAACATGAAAGTATTAGTTGTTAATTCGGGCAGCAGCAGTGTTAAAGCCCAACTTATGGAAACAAAAACAGGGGAAGTTTTTGCAAAATTCTATTGCCAAAGAATAGGTTTAGACGGTGCTTTTGCAGATTATAAAACCAGCACAAAGCAAGTTATTAAAGCCGAAATGCCAACTCATAAAGAAGCATTTGAATTGGTTTTTAAAACTTTGGTAGACGAAAAAATTGGTGTTATTAAAAGCCTAGACGAAATTAAAGGCGTTGGCCACAGATTAGTTAACTTTGGTGAAAAGTTTAATAAAAGTTTTGTTGTTACTAAAGAAAATATGAAGGATTTAGAAGAAAATATTTCTTTTGCACCGCTTCACAATCCTCCGGCATTGATGGGCGTTAAAATTTGTATGGAACTATTGCCAAAAGTTAACCATGTTGCAGTGTTAGATACAGCGTTCCATTCAACAATGCCAGAAAAAGCATTTATGTATGCACTTCCTTATGAACTATATGAAGAAAACAAAATTAGAAGATATGGCGCACATGGAACAAGCCACCGCTACATTGCAATGAAGTGCGAAGAATTGTTTGGCAATTTAGCAGGAAAGAAAATTATTTCTTGCCACATTGGCAGCGGCAGCAGCATTTGTGCAATTAAAGACGGCGAGTGTGTTGACACGTCTATGGGTTACACACCTCTTGCAGGCGTTGTTATGGGCACGCGTTCTGGTGATGTTGATGCAGCCGTTGTTCCAGCAATTATGCAAGCAAAAAAACTTTCCGCCGCCGAAGCAATCGACTTATTAAATAAGAAAAGTGGTTTGGTTGGCATCACAGGCGAATATAGCGACTTGCGCGATATTGACGCTAATTTAGATAAACCTCGTGTTAAACTTGCTTTTGATATGCTAGTTTATTCAATTAAAAAATATATTGGAGCGTACGCCGCTGCAATGAATGGTGTGGATTACATTGTTTTCACAGCGGGCGTTGGCGAAAATGATGAACTTGTTAGGGAAGCCGTTTGCCAAGATATGGAATACTTAGGAATAGATTTTGATTACGATTTAAACAGAACGGCACCAAGGGGTACAGTTCAGGAATTTACAAAGAAAAACAGCAAAGTTAAAGTTTATCGTATTCCTACCGACGAAGAGTTTATGATTGCGTTGGATACAGAAGCACTAAGCAAATAATTTTAAAAAATAATTTTAAAAGCAGTTGACAATATTGTTTTAGTTTGTTATACTACTAACATATTTTGTCGAGTGCTTTTTTAAGCGCAAATTTATATGGAGGTAAATCATGGCAGTTCCAAAGGGAAAGGTGTCTAAGGCACGCAGAGATAAACGTCGTGCTAACTGGAAAGCAGCTGTTCCAACATTAGTTGAATGTCCACATTGCCACGAAAAGAAAGTGGCTCACCAAGTTTGCAAAAACTGTGGTTACTACGATGGCGCACAAGTTGTTAATGTTGAAAAGAATGCAAAATAATTAAAAAGCAAGGTTTATTCCTTGTTTTTTTTGTGCTCTTTTTGCAATGTGTTTTTGCTTGACAAAATGATTACAGTTAATTATAATATAAACGTTAAAGGGAAAAATTTTTAAATAAATTTTTAAAGAAGATTATGAGTATATTTCAAAGGTTAATAGCGGTAAATAAAATTAAACGCCAAAGACGTCAGGCAACAATTGATGCAAGGGAAGAAAAGAAAAAGGCCAAGCAAATTATTGAAACACTTTCTAAAGTTGATCCAGAGAAAAGAGCAGAAAAATTTATTTTAATGAGCGTGGAAGATCTTATGCCAATATGCAACAACGAAACGGTTTTAAATTACATTTTGCCATATTGCAAAGATGAAATGGAAAGAATGGCAGTTCTATCTATTTTTAACCGAGAAAAGGACATTCAAAAAAACACAGAACGTGCTGTGTAAATTATAGGGGGAAATATGAAAATTGTTGTTGATGCATTTGGTGGAGATTATGCTCCGGCAGAAATTGTTGCTGGGGCAGTTAAGGCGTTGCAAGCAAACGAAGAATTAAATGTTGTTTTGGTGGGCGATAAGGACAAAATAACCGAAATTTTGCAAGGTCTTGTTTTTGTTAGCGATAGGTTAGAAATTGTGCATGCGCCAGATGTTGTTACCAATGACGATGTTCCAACGCTTGCAATCCGCACCAAAAAAACATCTAGCATTGTCGTTGCTTACGATTATTTAAAGCAAAACGATGACGCTGCAGCTTTGGTTAGTGCTGGTTCAACGGGGGCAACACTAACTGGGGCGGTGTTAAAATTGGGGCGTATTCATGGCATTTCTCGCCCAGCATTGGCGCCACTTTTGCCAACTGTTAACGATGGAAATGTAATGCTTTTAGATTGCGGAGCAAATGCGGAATGTAAACCGGAAAATTTGCTTCATTTTGCAATTATGGGCAATGAATATATGAAAGCAATGGGCATTAAAAAACCAAGGATTGCACTTTTAAACATTGGCACAGAAGAAGAAAAGGGCAGTGAAATGATTAAGGAAGCGCACCAGATGTTAAAATATTCCAACCTTAACTTCATTGGCAATATTGAAGCTCGTGATGTAATGCGTGGAAATGTAGACGTTGTTGTTTGTGATGGTTTTTCTGGAAATGTGTGCCTAAAAAGCATAGAAGGTGCTGCCGAAATTTTGTTTGGCGAAATTAAGGGCGTAACACGTTCGTCCTTTAAAAATAAACTAGGCGGACTAATGCTTAAAAAGGGGTTGTATTCCATAAAAGGTAAATACGATTATCGCAAAGTGGGTGGAGCTCCACTTTTAGGTGTTAATAAAATTGTTATTAAATGCCACGGCAATAGCAAGGCGGATAGCATGGCAACATCAATAAATCAAGCGTTTGCATTGGCAAAAAATAAATTGGTTGAAAGGGTTGCAAAACAAGTTGCAGTTAATGAAGAATAGGTTTTTAGATTTATTTGAAAAATGTAGTGATGAGTTAAAAAGCTTGGCGTTAACTCATTCCTCTTTTGCACACGAAATTAAGTGTGAAAGCAACGAGAGAATAGAATTTTTAGGTGACAGCGTTCTTTCAACAATTGTTAGCACTTATCTATATAAAAATTGCAAGTTTGCCGAAGGCAAAATGAGCAAGGTTAGAGCTAATTTGGTTTGCACGGAAAATTTAAGCAAATTGGCTCGCTCACTTGAAATTGAAAACCGCATTAAAATAGGCAAAAGTTTTAAAGATAAAATTAGCGATGCTGTTTTGGCAGACACCATTGAAAGTATGATTGGCGTTATGTATTTATCGTTTGGATTGCATTCAATTTCTACTGCAGTGTTAGAAGCGTTGCAAGTTAAAGAAACTTTAAAACTTGGAATGGTTAAGGACTTTAAATCAACCCTACAGGAATTGGTGCAAGCAAACAAACAAAAAGTGAAATACGAAGCAGAAACCTACATAACAAAAGGTGGTCAAACAAACTTTCGTGCAAATGTGTTTGTTAACGGCGAATTTTTGGCTTATGGGCAGGGTTCTACCAAGCGAGAAGCCGAACAAAACGCCGCTTGTTTGGCGCTTGAAAAACTTAAAAAGAAAAATTAAAAAAAATTCATAAATTGCTAAAAAATAGGGCAAAACTGGGCATAATTAATTTGACTTTATGTTTAAAATTTGATACAATAACAACATTAAACAAGGGGAATGTTAATGTAATCAACTTCAATTGATTTGCCATCTAGCAACCTTGCACAAGTTGCACATTGGCAAATATTATATTGAAGATTATCGGTTTAAGCGAAACAACAACATAACATTTACATTAAAAAGGAGAAGCATTATGTTATTTGAACCACCTATCGACACACTTTCAAAATTGGCAGGTTGCCGTTATGCCGTTGCAGTTATTGTTGGCGCAAGGGCAAAGGATTTGGAAAACAAAATTCCAACACTTTTAAATGGAAGTTCTAATCTTGCAATAGATTATGCTGCCAACGAATTAGTAAGAGGCGAAGTTATTGGGGTTCAATCGAAGTAGCTTATGTTTGCACAAGTTATAGTGGACATTTCTTCAGATGCAGTTGACCGTCTTTTCGACTACGTTGCTTTGCCCAACACAGAAATAGGAATGAGGGTTAAAGTTCCATTTGCTGGCAGAAAAGTTCTTGGGTATGTGGTTAATTTAAGCGAAACCACAAATTACAACGCGTCTAAAGTTAAGCCTATAATTGAAAATTTAGAATCTGTGCCCAAATTAAAAGCGGAAATTTTGCAACTTTGCAAATTTATGAGTGGGCACTTTTTTTTGCGTTTAAGCGATTGCATTAAATTGGCGCTTCCTTCTTGCGTTAGGTTAGATACGCAAAAAGAGCAAATAGAATTTAATTTGTGCCTTGCGTTAGACCTAGATACGGCAATAAACATAATAGGCAAACGTGCCAAAAATCAACTTTCTGCGGTTGCGTATTTAAACGATAATGGAGAATGCGAATTTTTAAAAATGATAAACTTGTTTGGCAGGGCAAGCATAAACGCGTTAATAGAAAAAGGCATTGTTAATAAGTTTAGCAAAAGAAAAATGCGCCTACTAGCCGAAACTCCTGCTAACATTGAAAGGAATGTTTTAACCAATCAACAGCAAAAGGCGGTAGAGGCCATTACCAACACTAACGCAACGTTTTTGCTTAAAGGCGTTACCGGAAGCGGAAAAACAGAAGTGTATATGACACTTATTGAACAGGCAATTTTGTCTGGCAAAACTGCCATTATGCTTGTGCCAGAAATTTCGTTAACTCCACAAATGATGCAAAGGTTTAACTCTCGCTTTCCAAACATAGTTGCTGTTTTGCATAGCCGTTTAAGCGAGGGGGAAAGGTTTGACGAATGGAGCAAAATATTCTCTGGCGAAGCACGTGTTGTTTTGGGGGCTCGTTCAGCTGTTTTTGCGCCACTTGAAAATTTAGGAGTTATTGTTATAGACGAAGAACACGATAGTTCTTATGTGAGTGAATCAAATCCAAGGTTCGACACTCACACCGTGGCAGAATATAGAGCAAAATATAACAATTGCCCATTAGTTTTGGGTAGCGCAACCCCAAGTTTAGAAAGTTTTAAAAAAGCGCAAGATGGTGAGTATAAACTGGTTGAATTAACCGAACGAATTAATAAACAAAAAATGCCAAGAGTTGAAATTGTGGATATGCTAAACGAAGTGTTAGATGGAAATGCAACACCATTCAGCAAACCGCTAATTGCAGGGTTGGACGACTGTATCAGCAACAAAAAACAAGCCATTGTGTTTATTAATAGACGAGGCTTTGCTTCGTTTGTTATGTGCAGAGAGTGTGGTTACAGGGCAAAATGTGACGATTGCGAAGTTAGTTTGGTTTATCATAAAGAAGACAATCAACTTAAATGCCATTTTTGTGGTAAAAGATATAAAGCGTTAACTAACTGCCCAAATTGCCACAGCACAAACATTAAATTTGGTGCAACAGGAACCGAAAGGGTTTGTGAAGAATTGAATAAACTTTTTCCAAATGTGCCAGTTTTTAGAATGGATAACGATACAACCCGTGGCAAAAACGGCCACAAGAAAATTTTAGAACAATTTTCTAAAACCTCGCCAAGCATTTTGGTGGGAACTCAAATGATTGCAAAAGGGCACGACTATCCACTTGTTTCTTTTGTTGGAATTTTAGATGCAGACGTAAGTTTGTATAACAGCGACTATAAATCTAACGAACGCACCTTTCAACTTGTAACTCAGGTGGCAGGAAGGGCGGGCAGAAAAGATGCCGAAGGCAGCGTTGTGCTTCAAACGTATGCACCAAAACATTATGTTTATAGGTTTGCAGCAAATTACGACTATAATGGCTTTTTCGACAAGGAAATTAATTTAAGGCAAGCCACAGCATTTCCACCATTTAGCAACATTTTAAGAATTTTAATTAGCAGTGAAAGCGATAACAGAGCAAAGGAAGTGACTAAAAAGCTTTACGACAAGGCAATGCAAGTTAAACAAAACAATGCAGGAAAGGTTTTATTTTTACAAGCAATGCCAGCGCCGGTTAAAAGAATTCAAACAAAATATCGCTATCAAATCTTGACTAGATATCTTCCAAATGATACAATAACAAAAGAATTCTACGAGGTTTGCGACGTTGTTGAAAAAGACGTTTCAATTTTCGTTGAAATAAATCCAAATAATTTGAGGTAAAATATGGCAACAAGAGAAATTGTTCCGCACACAGATGCGTTTATTAGAAAAAAAAGTAAACCAGTGAAAGAGTTTGACGAAAAACTTTGGGAACTTTTAGACGACATGCAAGAAACACTTGCCGTAACATCGGGCGCAGGTTTAAGCGCGGTTCAGGTTGGAGTTTTAAAGCGCGTTTTCATAATTAACATTAACGAAATGAAAATGGAGTTTGTTAATCCAACCATTGTAAAAACTTCGGGCGAACAGTATAAAAAAGAGGGCTGTTTAAGTGTTTCTTTGCCATTTAACTATGTTAAGCGCCCATTTGTTGTAACAGTTAGCGCTTTCGACCGTTATGGCAACAAATTCATTTTAACCTGCGAGGATTGGACTGCGGTTTGCATTTGCCACGAAACCGACCACCTAGATGGCGTTTTATACATAGATAAAACCTGTGTGCCACCAGAGGGTGCAGTTTTAGAAGAAGATGGGGAAGAATAAATGCGTATTGTTTTTTTTGGAACAGGGGAATTTAGCACAACAATTTTAAAAGGCTTAATTAATAACGGCAACAATATTGTTGCTGTTGTTTCTCAGCCCGATAAAATTAATGGCAGAAATGGGAAAATAACATTTTCCAGCATTAAAGTATTTTGCCTAAGCAACAACATTCCAATTTATCAATTTGAAAAACTTAATAAGGAAGGGGAACAACCTTTAAAAGCATTAAATGCAGATATGTTTGTAACCGCTAGTTATGGTCAAATTATAGGTGAACACATTTTAAATATTCCACGTTTGGGCACATTTAATGTTCATGCAAGTTTGCTTCCTAAATATCGTGGTTCGGCACCAATCCAATGGGCAATAATTAATGGCGAAAAAAGCACAGGTGTTACCATTATGCGAACCGAAGCCGGAATAGACACTGGCGAAATGTATATTCAAAAGGAAATCCCTATCGAGGAAAGCGACACATCATCAAGTGTGTTTAACAAACTTGCTATACTAGGTGTTGAGTGCATAACCGAATTTATAAACAATTTTAAGCAGTATGAGCATTCTGGAATTAAGCAGAACGAAGCAGAAGCAACCTATTTCCCTATGATTGCAAAGCAAGATTATTTATTAAACTTTAATTCTTCAACCACAAATATAGTTAACAAGGTAAGGGCGCTAGAAAATTGTTTTTTTGTTTATAGTGGCGCTAGATATAAGGTGCTGGAAGTTGCGAAGTCCAATCTTTCTGGTGGAGCAGGCGAACTGCTTGCATGCAACGCTAAACAAGGGCTTATTGTTGGCTCGGCAGATGGTTCGGTTGAAATTGTAACAATTCAACCAGAGGGCAAGCAAAAAATGCCGGCAAAGGCATATATGAACAGCAATAAATTTAAATTAGGAGATGTAATTGAAAATTCTTAGCGACTTTTCACTTAAAGAATTAGAAAAAGAGTTGGCAACTTTCCCACGTTTTCGTGCCAAGCAGGTTTTTGATGCAATTCTACAAGCAAAGGACTATGCCGAAATCAAACTTCCAAAAGCCATGATTGACACATTAAAAGAAAGTTACGTTTTAAAACCAGTTGAAATTTATAAAACCCTAACTAGCAAAGACGGAACAAAAAAATATCTTTTAAAATTAACCGATAATAACATTATTGAATGTGTTTTTCTTAAGCAAGATTATGGTAACACAATCTGTATGTCCACTCAGGTGGGGTGCAGAATGGGGTGCAAATTTTGTGCGTCCACTTTGGGCGGTTTAATTAGGAATTTATCTGCTGGCGAAATGCTATCCACAATAGCGGTTGTTAATGCAGATAACGGCAGTTGCACTTCAAGAAATTTCACAAATATTGTGCTTATGGGTAGTGGCGAGCCGTTTGATAATTACGACAATGTTGTTAATTGGTTAGAACTAATAACGGCAGAAAGTAGCTTTAATTTAAGCGAAAGAAATATTTCAATTTCAACTTGTGGCTTGGTTAATAAAATAGACGAATTTTCTAAACTTAACCACAACATAACGCTTTGCTTATCGCTTCATGCAACCACCGATGAAAACCGCAAACAAATTATGCCAATTGCCAACAGATATTCGATAGATGAAGTTATGAATGCATTAAAAAGATACGTTAAAGAAAATTCAAGGCGAGTTGTGCTGGAATATTGTTTAATAAAGGACGTTAACAATACAGACGAAGACGTTGCAAGGTTAAAGAACTTAACTCGCGGGTTAAAGTGCCATATTAATGTTATATGCCTAAATCCAAACGGGGGAAGTTTAAAGGCAACCACAAAAACCGAAGCGCATCAATTTGTTGCAAAACTTAACGAGGCGGGGCTTTCTGCAACCTTAAGAAGAAGCCAAGGAAGCGATATTGAAGGCGCGTGCGGAATGTTGCGAGCTAAAACTTTAAAACAACACAAATAAAAATTGGGGCAAACCCCAATTTCTTTTTTATTTTAAAGGAATAAAATTCTGTTATTTGTTGCAATTTGTTTTAAAATATTTTTTATTTGTGTTATAATACATCTAGGAGAATTTATGCGTAAAGTTGTTGTTTCGGCATCTAGCTTGCCAGCAGGCAGAAATATGTCTGCCCAAATTGAATATTTGGAAAGAGTGGGAACGTATGGTGCAGATTTGTATCACTTAGATGTAATGGATGGCCAGTATGTTAAATATAAAACCGTAGATAGCACATATTTAGAGCAACTTAAAGAAAAATCAACCTTATTGTTTGATGTTCACTTAATGGTTAAAAATCCAGAAAAAGTTGTTGCTAAATATATAAAGGCTGGCGCTAACATTATAACCATACACTACGAAGTTTTTGAAAATGAAGAAAAATTGATTGATCTTTTAAAATACATAAAGTCGAAGGGCGTTATGGCTGGTTTGGCCATAGACCAAGAAACAAAAATCGAAGTGGTGGAGAAGTTGTTGCCACTTTTAGATTTGGTGCTTGTTTTGTGCGTTAAGGCAGGAAAAGGCGGGCAAGAATTTAATAAAAATGCCTTGCAAAAAATTAAATATATTCGTTCGCTAGATGAAAATGTTCTAATTGAAGTGGACGGTGGCATTAACGATAAAACGGGTGCGCAGTGTGTTCGCGCAGGGGCGGACATTTTGGTTAGTGGTAGTTACATTTATAATAACGACACTTTCCTTGCAATTCAAAAGTTAAAAGGCAAAAATGGATAATAGATATTTCTTCCAAACCTCACAAGCAAATAAGGTTATATTCAATGGGCAAGAAGCTCAGCATCTTTCACGCGTTAGAAGGTGCAAAGTTGGCGATGAAATTGTTGCATTTAATGGTGATGGGTTAGATTATCACCTTAAAATTACAGAAATAACCAAGCAAACAGTTGAGGCGGAAATTGTTAAAAAAACTGCCAACAGAGCAATGGAAGAAAAAAGCAATATAACCGTTTATTTGGCAAGTTTAAAGAATGATGCACTTTTAACAGCAATAGATAATCTTGCAGAACTTAACGTTAAACAAGTTAAAATTTTTAAGGCAGATTTTAGTGTTGCCGTGTTAGACAAAAAGAAGTTGGAAAAGCTTAATAATGTTGCAATTCAAGCCAGCAAACAATGTGAGCGGGCAGACATTATGAAAATTTCTTTAATAGAAAAAAAGGATATCAAGGCTGATTGTAAGCACCTTAAAAGTTGCTTTTTTGCTTATGAAGACGCTAACACTGCTCCACAAAATTTTGGCGGGGATTTTGCTGTTGTTATTGGCCCGGAAGGCGGGTTTTCGCCGGCAGAGGTGGAACAGTTTTCAAGTTTTGCAAAAACAATCAGCTTGGGTAAAACAATTTTAAGGGCAGAAGTTGCTTGTGTTGCAAGTGTTGCAATGTTAAAGGCGGTGAATTATGAAAGCTAGTGTTGTAACACTTGGTTGCAAAGTTAATGAATATGAAAGCCAATCTATTATGGCGCAACTAAAAGAAGAAGGGTATGAAATTTTTGAAGGATTAGTTCCGGCAGATGTCTATGTTGTTAACACCTGTGCTGTAACTAACACTGGGGAGAAAAAATCTCGCCAAATGCTTGCAAAAATAGAAAAACTAAACCCAAACGCAAAAATTGTTGTTGTTGGTTGTGCTGTTCAAAACAACCCTGCAAAATTTTTAACAAACAAAAATGTTATTGCATTAGCGGGTAACTATGGTAAGCACGATATTATTAATTTTATAAACAAACAAAACAAAGTTTTGCCTGAACTGGAACATAATAAGTTTATTAACATGAAAAAGCCAATAGAAACCAGAACCAGGCAATACGTAAAAATTCAAGATGGTTGTAACTATTTTTGCACCTATTGTTTAATTCCATATTTAAGGGGAAGAAGCCGAAGCAGAGATATGGCCGACATTTTGCAAGAAATTAAGAGTATGCAAGCAAATGAAATTGTTTTAACTGGCATTAATATGAGCGACTATCGCATTAATGGCGAGCTTGCCTTAAAAACTCTTGTTGAAGAAATTGATAAATTAAACAAAAGGTTTAGAATTTCTTCCATAGAATGTAATGTTTTAACCGAAGAAATGTTAACAACACTTAAAAACTGTAAAAACTTTTGCCCACACTTTCATTTAAGTTTGCAGTCGGCCTGCGACGAAACCTTAAAGCGTATGAATAGGCGTTATTCAATAGAGCAATTTAAACAAGTGGTTAAAAATATTAAAAAGATATTCCCAAATGCGTTTATTGCAACTGACGTAATTGTTGGCTTTAAAGGCGAAACCGACCAAGAGTTTGAAACAACTTTTAACAACCTAAAAGAAATAGGGTTCGATTTTATGCACATATTTCCATACAGTGAAAGGGCAGGAACCGTGGCGGAAAAATTGGGCGGAGATGTTAAAAAAGAAGTTGTTAAAAAGCGAGAAGAAAAATTAATAGAACTAAATAAGTTAAACATTAAAAAGTGCTATAACAAGAATTTAAACACAATGCACGCAGTGTTAATTGAAGAAGCTAATGAAAAAATGAGTTATGGCTACACAGAAAACTATATTTACACGCAAATAAAAGGGAATTATCAGGTTGGCGAAGTTGTGAAAGTTAAACTAAAAGATGTTTGCCAAAATGGTATGATTGGGGAGGTTATTTAATGGAAGATTGCGTATTTTGCAAAATTAGAAGAGGAGAAATTCCAAGCACAACGTTGTATAAAGACGACGACTTTATGATTATTAAGGATATTAATCCTCAGGCGAAAGTTCATTTGGTGGCAATTCCAACAGAGCACGTGCCACATATTGATATGTTAACAGAAGAGGGTGCGGCGTTGTTGGGTAAGATTATGAGCAAAATTTCCCATATGCAAATCGAACTTGGCTTATTAAATGGATACCGCCTTTTAATTAATCAGGGCAAAGATGCTGGGCAAACTGTTCACCATTTGCACATTCACATTTTGGGCGGCGAAAAACTTAAGGAGTTTTAATTCTTTTTCCTTGTAAGTTGTTTTAAAAATAAACTTTTAACAAACAATTTGGCAAAATCTCTTGACAATATTATTTTTATCCTTTAAAATATAGAAGAATTTAGAACTAAAAGTGGGTGAAGATATGACAACCGTTCGTTGTGGAGAAAATGAATCAGTTGAAAGCGCATTAAAGCGTTTTAAACGTAAATGCCAAAAAGACGGCATTATTGGTGACTTGAAAAAGAAACAAGAATACGTTAAGCCAAGTGTTGCCAAAAAAGAAAAACAAAAAGCTGCAAGAAAACGTGCTATGAAAAAAGGACGTTATTAAAAACTTCACTAGCGTTTGCTAGTGTTTTTTTTGCTGTTTTTGCGGTGGGTATTGAAAATAAAAAAAGCATAAAAAATAGAAATTTAATTTAAATGAGTTTTAAAAAGTTTAAATGCTTGCACGCAAACTTTTTATTTGATATAATCTAACTATGGACTATAAAAATCTGCTTAATGAAGAACAATATCAGGCGGTCATCTGCACAGATGGCCCTGTTTTAGTAAGTGCGGGGGCGGGCAGCGGAAAAACCCGATTGCTAACTTATCGCATTGCATATTTAATAACAGAATGTGGCGTGCCGGCGCACAAAATTTTGGCAATAACCTTTACCAACAAAGCGGCTGGCGAAATGAAAGATAGAATTTCAAAAGTTGCACCAAATGGAGATATGGTTACAGTTTGCACCTTTCACAGTTTTTGTGCAAGAATGTTACGAACTTATGCTAGTTTTGTGCCAGGGTATAAAGAAAATTTTACTATTTTTAGTGAAACGGATACGGCCAAAATTTTTAAAGATATTTTCAAAGAAATGAACATAACCGACGAAAGCACAAAAGGCAACTTTAAACACAACATTTCCACCATTAAAAATGAAAATATGAGCATTGAAGAGTGGGTTAAAATTTATTCCTACAGCCGTTCCACGCCAGAATTTGTTCGTTTTTATAATCGCTATCAAGAAGAATTAAAAAAGAACAATGCAATGGATTTTGACGATTTGCTAGTTAATTTTTATAATCTAATTTCCTCAAATAAAGACATTTTGGATAGCATTCAAAATAAATACACCTATTTCAGCGTAGACGAATTTCAGGATACCAACAAACTTCAGTACGACATAATTAAAACACTTGCCAGCAAAACGAGAAACATTCTTATTGTTGGTGATGAGGACCAATCTATATACGGTTGGCGTGGGGCAAATATAGACAATATATTTAACTTCACCAAAGAGTTTCCAGACGCAAAAGTGTTTAAGTTGGAACAGAACTATCGTTCCAGCAAAAAGATTTTAGAAAGTGCTAATTTAATTATTAAAAATAACCGCAACAGGTTAGATAAAAAGCTGTACACACAAAACGGCGAAGGTTCGGACGTGTACTTCTATCCAGCAAACACAGAAACCGACGAGGCTGATTTTGTTGTTCGCAACATTTTAAGAATGCATCAAATGGGAGTGCCGTATCACGAAATGGCAATTTTAATGCGTTTAAACGCTCTTTCACGTGCGTTTGAAGAGAAGTTGCTTGCCTATAATGTTCCTCATGTTATGTATAATGGCTTCAAATTCTTCGAGCGTGCCGAAATTAAAAACGTGCTTGCATATTTAACTGCAATTGTTAATCCAGACGACGACATTAGTTTTGCACGAATAATCAACTTTCCAAAACGAGGAATTGGCGACACAAGCATTCAAAAACTTTCCGAAATTTCATTAAGAAACCGCTGTTCACTTAAACAAACAATAATGAACATAGAAAATGAAATTTTGCCAAAACCATTAAAAGAAAAGTTGGTTGGGCTAAAGAATTTGTTGCAAGATTTACAAACGGCCATGGACGAAATGGGCATGTACGATTTCTTTACATACCTATTAGAAAAAACTCAAATTTTACAGTCGTTCGACAAGGAAAACGAACAAGAATACGAACGCTTTTTAAACGTCAATTCGCTTGTTAACTCGGTTAGGGAATTTGAGGAAAATAACGAAGGTGCAACAATAATAGACTATTTGCAATCTGTAACCTTATCGTCTGCAATGGACACTGACGATGGAACAGGTGTTGTTATTGCAACGGTTCATGGGGCAAAGGGTTTAGAGTTTGATACCGTTTTCATAGTCGGTTGCGAAGAAAAGATTTTTCCAATTTCAAGGGACGATAAAGACGACCTAGAAGAAGAACGCAGATTAATGTACGTGGCAGTTACCAGAGCGAAAAAGGACCTATTTTTATCTAGCAGCGCATCTCGCTTTATGTATGGGAAAAGAGAATATAGCGTTAAATCCCGCTTTTTAAAAGAACTAGGTCTGGTTAAAGATAGGCAAATAAATTCTAATTTTAATGCATACAATATTAGCAGTCATGCGGGAGTTGGTTTTTCAAAATCTCCGCTTGGCACATTTAATAATTCAACAAATAAAAAAGGAGGCAATATGAACACATTACAATCAAATAATAATCAATCCTTTAACTATACCTTTAATAAAGGAACAGTAGAAAAGAAAACTGTTGATTTTTCTCGCATAAAAATTGGTGCTAAAGTTGTGCACCCTAAATTTGGTGATGGCGAAATTATTGAAATAACACCCAATAGCAGCAATCACTTTGTTAAAATTAAATTTGATATTGTTGGCGAAAAAATGCTTTCGCTTGAATATGCGCCAATAGAATTTAAGGAGTAAAATGGATAAGCACGCCAGATTAAAGTGGTTAACCGACGAGTTAAACAAACATAGTAAGAATTACTATATTTACGATAATCCCACCATTTCCGATGCGGAATATGATGCTTTGTATGACGAACTTGTTGGCCTAGAACAGGAACTAGGCTTTTCTTTGCCTAACAGCCCAACAAGCAGGGTGGGAGATTATGTGTTGCCAGAGTTTAAAAAACGTAAGCACGAAATTCCGCTTTACAGTTTAAATAAGGTTAAAGATTTCGACGACCTAAACAAATGGATAACCGATATGCGCAAAGTTTCAGGGGATAAAAACCTTAATTTTTCGCTGGAATATAAGTATGACGGGTTAAAAGTTGTTATTGCGTATGAAAATGGAAAATATAAATCTGCCACCACACGAGGAAACGGAACAGTTGGGGAAGATGTAACAGCACAGGTTAAAACCATTAAAAGCGTTCCTTTAACTGTGCCTTTTAAGGGCAAATTGTTGGTGCAGGGCGAATGTATGATGACTAATTCTTCATTTGAAGAATATAACAAAACCGCAGAAATTCCACTTAAAAACCCTAGAAATGGTGTTGCTGGTGCAGTTAGGAATTTAGACCCAAAAGAAACAGCAAAACGCAAACTAGATTTCTTTTGTTACGACATTTTAAGTATAGAAAACAAAGAACTAAAAACTCAAACCGAAATGCACAACTTTTTGTTGGAATTAGGCTTTGTTAGCGGGAACTTCTTTAAAGAACTTTCCTCAGCGCAGGACATTCAAGCAGAAATTGAAAAGGTTGATAAGGTTAAAGAAAGTTTAGACGTTATGATAGACGGAATGGTTATTAAGGTTAACAATTGTTTAGTGCGGGACGACATTGGCTACACCAACAAGTTCCCAAAGTGGGCAATGGCCTTTAAATTTAAACCTGTTGAGCTTTCAACCAAACTGCTAGACGTTTCTTGGCAAGTTGGCAGAACGGGCAAAATAACTCCAATAGCTATGCTAGAGCCAATAGAACTTTCCGGCGCAACAGTTAGTAGGGCAACATTAAATAACACACAAGATATTGAGCGTAAAAACATAAGTATTAACAGCAGAGTGTTTGTTAGAAGAAGCAACGAAGTTATTCCAGAAGTTATGGGGCTTGCAGAAAAAGCTACAGATGCAGAAGAAATTGTTGCGCCAACGCTTTGCCCAAGTTGCAATCAGCCACTAACAGAAATTGGTGCAAATTTATTCTGTATTAACCATAAGGGCTGTTTTGAGCAGATTATTGATAGATTAATTCACTTTGTTTCTCGAGATGCGTTTAACATAGAGGGTTTAAGTGAAAAAACACTAGAAGTTTTGTTTAAAAAATTCTCAATAGCGTATCCTTATGAACTTTTTAACCTAAAACCCGAAATGTTGATGGGATTAGATGGTTTTAAAGATAAAAAAATAAACAACTTAATTTCGTCAATAGAAAAAAGCAAAAATATAGAATGGTCTAATTTTATATTTGCGTTGGGCATTATGAATGTTGGCAAAAAAACAGCATATGTTTTAAGCAAGAAGTATTCAAATTTAGAAAGTTTAAAAGCGGCAGAAATTGCAGATTTAACCGAAATAGACGATGTTGGAGAAATTGTTGCAAAAAGCATTGTTGAATATTTCGCCGACGAAAGCAACAACGAAAACATTAACAAAATGTTTGAAAGTGGTGTTACAATTATGCAACCAGAGCAGAGCGGGCAAAACGAACACTTCACAAATAAAACCATAGTGCTAACCGGTTCGCTAGAAAATTACACTCGCCCAGAACTAACCAAACTTCTTCAAAATTTGGGGGCGAACGTTTCAGGCAGTGTTAGCAAAAAAACAGATATTGTTGTTGCGGGGCAAGATGCAGGAAGCAAATTAACCAAAGCGCAAGAGTTGGGAATTAAAATAATAGACGAACAAACATTAATTCAACTTTTAAACATAGAAAGCAGTTCTTAGGAACTGTTTTTTGTTGCACAAGTTATGGTTTGATGTTGCTAAAAATAAATAAAACTTTCTTTAATTTGTGTTAATTTAATTTGGCAAATTGTTGCTTTTTTGGTATAATATGCAGTATATGGGGTTTTGTGGATATTAATTTGCGCAAAAACCAAAAGCAGAGTATTATTTGGCTCTGCACACACAAATGGGGAAATTATGATTACTTTTAAAGAAATTGAAATGATTGGGTTTAAATCGTTTGCCGATTCCACAAAAATTAGTTTTGATGGGGGCATAACGGCTATAGTTGGGCCTAACGGGTGTGGGAAGTCGAATGTAAGCGACGCTATTCGTTGGGTTTTAGGTGAACAATCAAGCAAGGCGTTGCGTGGTAAAAGCATGCAGGACGTTATTTTTGCCGGAAGTGAAAAACGTAAAAAACTTAGTTATTGCGAAGTTTCCCTTGTGTTTGATAACAGCCAAAAGTGGTTTAACATAGAGTACGACGAGGTTGTTTTAACCCGTAAATTATACAGAAGTGGCGAAAGCGATTATATGATTAATCGCAAACCTTGCCGATTGAAAGATATTAGAGATATTTTGTACGATAGCGGCATTGGTAAAGACGGTTATTCTATTATTGGGCAAGGCAGGGTGGAAGAAATTATTCAATCTAAGCCGGAAGAACGCCGTGCCATTTTTGAAGAAGCGGCAGGAATTGCAAAATATAAAGCCCGCAAAACCGAAACCGAAAATCGCCTTGCACGTGTTAGGGATAATTTAGAGTTGTTTGGCGTAAAAATGTCTGAAGTTGAACGCAGGTTAGGGCCATTAAAACGTCAAAGTGAAGACGCTAAAAAATATTTAGAATATAGGGATATTTTAAAACAACTTGAAATTAATGCCTATATTTATCAATTTGAACACGCAGCACAAACCAAACAAGATATTAACGTTAAATTGCAAGGATATAACGACAATTTAAGAATTTTAACCACCAGTTTGGAAGCCGAGCAGGCAAAGTATGATAAATCTTTAAACGAAATCAATCAGTTAGATAAAAAATCCAACGAACTACACGAAAAGGTTTTAACGTCAACCATTGCTTTGGAAAAACAACAGAGCGATAGCCGTCTTTTAAGCCAACAAACTCAGCATTTGAAAGAACAAATGGACAGAATTGCCGACCAATTAAATGCAAGCACAATGGATTTAAATCAGCGCACTGCATTTATAAACTCTGCAAAGGCGGTTCATGCAGAAGAAACTGCCAATTTAAATGCTTTGTATAGCCAAATGCAAGAGGCAACAGCTCAGTACCTAGCATTAATAGACGAAATAACAAAAAGCGAGGGTGAAAAAGAAGAAAATCACCGTGCTATAATTGATAATTTATCTAAGCTCACCGACATAAAATCTAACCTTTCTGCATATATGGCAAAACGCGACACTTTGCAAGAAAACATTCACACAGATCAAGAAAAATTGCAACAACTAACAGCGGAAAAGGGTAAGTTAGATGCAACAATATTAGACCTTGAAAATGAAGTTGCCTTGCTGAATAAAGGCATGGTTGAAAAGCAAAATAGTTGTGCAAGCTTAACAAAACAAGTGAAAGAATTAACCGAAACAGTTGAAAAACTTAACACTCAAATTTATGCAACAAAAACAAGTTTAAGTAACGATATAAACAGAAAAAATATTCTATCTAACTTGCAAGCAGATTTTGAAGGATATCAATTTGCGGTTAAACGTCTGCTTCAAGACGGCAAAACAAACTCCACACTTAACAGTGCAATTAAAGGCGTTGTTGGAAATATAATTTCGGTTGAAAGCAAATTCCAAACAGCAATAGAAATAGCTTTAGGTGGCAGTATTCAAAACATTGTTACCAAAGACGAAAACGATGCAAAAACCCTAATAAATTACCTTAAAGATAAGCATATGGGGCGTGCAACATTCTTGCCAATTAGTGCAGTTAAACCAAGAAGCATAAGTGCGGCAGATAGGCTATATCTTAATGCATCAGGGTGCTTAGGTGTTGCTAATAATTTGGTTAAGACCGAACCTCAATTTAAACCTGTTATTGATAGTTTGTTAGGCAGCACTGTGGTTTGTGATACGCTTGATAATGCAGTTGCACTTGCAAGAAAAAGCGGATTTGCGTTTAAAATTGTAACGCTAGAAGGTGATGTGCTTTCTCCACAAGGAAGTATGTCGGGCGGAAGCAAGAAAAGCAATGATAGTTCACTGCTTTCTAAGGAAAACGAAATTAAGGCTTTAACTAAAACCATTGAAGAAAAGTCACGAGAGATTGCAACGCTTTCTGCAAAACTTTCACAGGCAAGCAACAACCTTGCAAATGCTAAACAGGCATTAGAAAAAGAAAATGTAGAACTTCAAATAATAAGCAACAACTATTATTCTGCAAACAGCAGGTTAGATGGTTTCAAATTAACTGACGAACAGTTTAATCAAGAAATTTTTGCATTGAATAGTCAACTTTATATTGCCAAAAATATTGTTAAAGAGTTGGAAGAAAAAATTAATTCTATTGACCAACTTGAATTAGACTTTAACTCTTCGCAAGTTAAGGCAGACGAATACACAGCAAGCACCAAATCTGCTTATGAAGAGCTTAAACAAAAAAGAGATAAGCACCAGGAAATTTTAACGGCATCTAAGGTTAAAATTGCTTCAACCGAAGAAAAAATTAGAGCATTAAATAAGGATATTGAAACCTATTCGCAAGAAATTGAAACACTAAAAGCGTCTATTGAAAAATTAACAGCAGAATATGAAAGCCAGCAAAAAGTGTATAGCCAAGCAATGCAAATTAATAAGGAAAAAGCGCAGCACGACAAATCTACCGATTTAGTTGCAGAACTGCACGACCTTAACACAAAAATTGCTCAGTTCGACGAATTTAAGCAAACTTTGATGAGGGAGTTAAAAGATACTGACGACAAAAAGCAAGAAATAACCAATGAAATTTCTCGTTTAAACAATAAAATATATCAGGAAGAAACAAAACTTCAAAAGGTTGATATTGATATTGAAAATATGCAAGAACGCATATATGAAGAGTATGAGTTAACTTATAACGATTGCTTACCATTCAAAGACCAAGACGAAAACTTCGACATTAAAGAAACCCTAATTAAAATAAGCAGAACTAAGGGGCAAATAACTTCATTGGGCTTCGTTAACGTTAACGCCATAGAGGAATATAAAACAGAGGGCGAGCGTTACGACAAAATGTTAACCGACGTTGAGGATTTAAGAAGAGCAGAAGAAGACGCAGTTAAAATTATTAAAGATTTATCGGCAGAAATGTTAGAAAAATTTAATGCAGAATTTGTTAAAATACAAGCAAACTTCTCAAAGGTGTTTAAAGAATTATTTGGTGGCGGGGAAGCAAGTTTACAACTTCTTCCAAGCGAAGATCCATTAACAGCAGGTGTTGAAATTATTGCTCAACCACCAGGAAAGAAATTAAGCAACATAACACTTTTAAGCGGTGGCGAAAAAACAATGACAGCAATTGCAATTTTGTTTGCAATTTTAAAACTTAAACCAATGCCTTTCTGCTTCCTAGACGAAATAGAGGCAGCATTAGACGACGCGAATATTGATAGATATGCTAACTACCTAAAACGTTTTAGCAACGAAACACAATTTATTGTTATTACGCACAGAAAACCAACAATGGAAGTTGTTGATGCACTATACGGTGTTACAATGGAAGAAAAGGGCGTTAGTAAAATTGTGTCGGTTAAACTTGCCGAGGCGGTTAAAGCAGTTGATGGCGAATAAGTGCGCCTTACAAAATAAATGGTGCATAAACCAATAACAACACAACATACAGAAATTAGGAGGATTTAACTAAACTATGGGAATATTTAAAAAATTCTTTGAAAAGCTGAAATATGCATTTAAAAGAACCGAACTTAATGAAGATTTTTACGACGAACTAGAATCTCTTCTTGTTTCTAGCGATATGGGTGTTGAAACCGCTATGGACATTATGGACGAACTTCGTGCGGTGTGCAAGGCAAAACTAATTAAAGATGTGGAGCGTGCCCAAAACGAATTAGAGCAACTTCTAATAAACAAACTAGCAGTTGAACCAGTTGAATTTACCTACCCGTTAATCATCACAGTTGTTGGTATTAATGGGGTGGGCAAAACAACCACCATTGCCAAAATGGCAAAGCATTTTATAAAACAAAAAAAGAATGTTCTTTTAGCAGCGGGCGACACCTTCCGTGCAGCGGCAACTGAGCAGCTTAATATGTGGGCAGACCGTTTAAAAGTTAAAATTGTTAAGCAAGGCGAAGGTGCTGATAGTGCTTCTGTGGTGTTTGATGCAATTGCAAGCATGAAAGCCAAGCAAAATGATGTGCTTATTGTTGATACGGCTGGCAGATTGCACACCAAAACCAACCTTATGAAAGAGTTGGAAAAAATTAATAACATTGTAAACAGGGAATATCCAGAAGCTAAAAAACTTAACCTAATTGTTTTAGATGCTTCTATTGGGCAAAATTCCATTGCGCAAGTTAAGGCTTTTAAAGACAGCGTAAACATAGATGGCATTGTTTTAACAAAACTAGATGGAACTGCAAAAGGCGGAGTTGTTTATCCTATTATTAACGAACTTAAAGTTCCAATCATATTCACAGGATTTGGCGAGTCGGTGGACGATTTAGCCGTGTTTGATGCCAAGAATTTTGTAAACAAAATTTTGATGTAGGAGTAGTTTATGGATAAAAAAATCGTTTCTATTGTATACACAAATTGGAAAGGTGTAACTTCAGAACGCAATATTATTCCCAAAAACATTTTTTGGGGTTCAACAGAATGGCATAAAGAAGAACAATGGCTTTTAAATGCCTTTGATGTAGACAAACAAGAGGATAGAGCATTTGCATTAAAAGACATAACATCTTGGAAGGCGATTTAAAATTATGAACATAGAAGAAAGAGTAAACTTTGCCATTTTGGTTAAATATTATGGCAATATGCTAACAGAAAGGCAACGAAACATTATCAAAATGTATGTAGATAACAACCTTTCGCTTGCTGAAGTTAGCGAAGAACTTAAAATATCTCGTCAGGCAGTTAAAGATGCATTAGATACAGCCCTAAACTCGCTTAACAATATGGAAGAAAAGTTGCAATTCATAGCAAGAGATAACAAAATAAAAGAAATTATAGACAACACAACTTTACAACAAATGGACATTGCAACCAAACTGCAATTAATAACAATTTTGGAGGATTAAAATGGCATTTTTTAGCAACCTAAGCGAACGACTAAACCACATTTTTAGCAAAATGACAAAGCGCGGGAAGTTAACCGCTTTAGAAATTAAAGAAGCAATGAGGGAAATTCGAATTGCGCTTTTAGAGGCAGACGTTAACTATTCTGTTGCAAAAAACTTCATTAATAAAGTTAGCGAACTTGCAGTTGGTGAAGAAATTTTAAAAAGTTTAACCCCAACACAACAAGTTATTAAAATTGTTAGGGACGAATTAACTGCTTTAATGGGTGGGGAAAATCAAAAACTAATTGTTAGCCCAAAACCACCAACAGTAATTATGATGTGTGGCTTGCAAGGTAGTGGTAAAACAACCATGTGCGGGAAGTTGGCACTTAAACTGAAAAAGGAAGGTAAGAAACCACTTTTAGTTGCGTGCGACATCTACCGCCCAGCGGCAATAGACCAACTTAAAGTGCTTGGAAAATCAATTAATATAGATGTGTTTGAACGAGGCTCGCAGGCACCAACCAAAACTGTTAAAGAAGCGGTTGCTTATGCCGAAAAGTTTGCGCTAGATACAGTTATTATAGACACCGCTGGACGACTTCAAATAGACGAAAAACTAATGGAAGAACTTAAAGATGTTAAAAAGGTTATTAATCCAACCGAAATTCTGTTAGTTATAGATGCCATGATTGGGCAGGAAGCCGTGGCAGTTTCCACCGCCTTTAACGACGCCCTTGACGTTACAGGTGTTGTGTTAACCAAAACAGATGGTGACACTCGTGGCGGTGCGGCACTTTCAATTCGTTCTGTTATTGGCAAGCCAATTAAATTTGTTGGCGTTGGCGAAAAGTTAACCGACCTTGAACCATTCTATCCGGACCGTATGGCGTCTAGAATTTTAGGCATGGGAGACGTTTTAACTCTTATAGACAAAGCGCAAGAAGCGGTAGACGAAAAAATGGCAAAAGAAATGGAACGAAAATTCCGTGAAAACAGTTTCGACCTTAACGACTATATTGAACAACTTAATTCTCTCAAAAAAATGGGCGGGCTTAAATCTGTTTTAGGAATGTTGCCAGGCATCGGTGGCAAACTTAAACAAATAGAGGATCAAATAGACGAAAAACAGTTAGAAAAAAATAAAGCCATAATTCAAAGTATGACGGCAAAAGAAAGGGCAAACCCCGATATTATTAACGGAAGTCGCAGGGCAAGAATTGCAAAAGGCAGTGGCACGCAAGTTAGCGATGTTAACCAACTTCTAAAACAATTTAATCAATCCAAAGAAATGATGCGTATGATGAAAAACCCAAAAGCACATGGCGGAAAGATGGCAATGATACGCAAACTTATGGGTGGCTAACGCCAATGGGCGTTTGGCAAAAGCTTCATCATACAAATAGCGGACACGCTATGAGCCGATGAAAAACCCAAAAGCACAAGGCGGCAAGATGGCAATGATACGCAAACTTATGGGTGGCTAGTAGTTTTAAATTAAAAAAATTAATGGGAATTTAATCCCATTTTTTTGTTTTTAACTATTGAAATCCTAAAATCGGTGTGCTATAATCCAAATAAACTATAGGAGAAAGTTATGGAATTTGAAACGAGATACATAGTTTGGTTTTATGTAGATAATGGCAATTTGCTTTTGCCCGTGGTAATAATCCCTGTATCAACAAAAAGAACAGTTGTTGTAAATTTAAATAACTCTAAAAGGTTTGTGATTGATGCAAATAAAATGGAAATTATACAAGAGTTAAAAGAAAGAATAAAAAGACAATGCAATGTTGAAACAATAAACTGTGATTACACCATCACAATGTTAAGACGATTTGGAAATTTGCTACCTGAAGAAAAGGATTTATTGTTTAAAAGCAGTTTTAGTGCACAAGAAATAAAAATGTTAAAAACCCGTTTTGGACAAAATATAAAAAACAACGAGCAGACAAATAACTTTTAAGGAGGGATTATGTTAAAAAAATTACTGGTTAAAAAAATTTCAAAAGCTGATTTTGGCGAAAATAACCAAGTGGACTTATCTAAATTATTTTGGGTTTATGCAAAAGATGGTAATTTTATTAAACCAATATTTTTTGCAGATGGCTTATCTTTAATAATACCAACCGACAAATTTGCAGCAGAAGTTGGAACCAGCAGCGCAAAAACCCCACCAAACGCAAAGAACCTTCAAACCCTTTTAAGTATTGTTAAAGAACAATACAATTTGCAAGAATTGCCAAGGTTGGGCACCACACAAGTTATGATAAATAACCTATCTAAGGGGTTGTCTCACGAATTGGTGCGAGAAGTTAAACAAAAATTGCAACAAGTTGAATTGGGGAAATGTAGCACAATAACAACAGAAGAGTTGCAACAAATTAGTAAAATCTTTTCAAAAAATCTAAAAAATGTAAGCACATTGAACAAGGTTGAAGCATTTTCCGTTTAGTTGCCCATAAAAAAATAAAAAATCTTATTAAAACCCTTGACAAGTGTTTAGGATTGATATATAATGTAAAGTGAAATTGCTTTACAGCCCTTGGGCTAGTGAAGAAAATATAATAAGGAGAAATTATGTCAGTTAAAATTAGATTAACTCGTTTGGGAGATAAAAAATCACCATTCTATCGTGTTATTGTTGCAGACAGCAGAGTTGCAAGAGATGGCAAGTACATTGAACAAATTGGAACTTACAATCCACTAACAAACCCAGCTGAAATCAAAATTAACACCGAATTGGCTACCAAATGGCTTAAAAACGGCGCTCAACCAACCGAAACTGCAAAAACACTTCTTCAAAAAGTTGGTGTTTTAGAAGTTAAGGGAAACAGCGTTGCAAAAACAAATAACAAGAAAAAGAAAGCATAAGGAGTGAACTATGCAAGAAATGTTGGAATACATTGTTAAAAATCTTGTATCTGCTCCTAACGACGTTGAAATTGTTGCAGAAAGCCAAGGCAAAACTAAGGTTTTTAAGGTTAGAGTAAGCAAAAAAGATATTGGCAGTGTTATTGGTAGAGGCGGTTGCATTGCAAATGCTATTAGAACAGTTGTTAAATCAACCATTGATGGCAAAGAACGCATTGTAATTAAATTTGATGAAAAATAATCATTGTTGGCGGATATTATGTCCGCCGCTTTGCTTTTTTTAAACTTTTTGCTATAATAATACTAATCATATAACAATAAAAGGGAAAAAATATGGAAAATTTATTAGAAGTTGGAAAAGTTGCTCGCCCACATGGAGTTAGAGGTGCAGTTAAAGTTTTGTGCTATATTGAAATCGGTTTGAATAATATTAAACAAGTTTATGTTGGCAGCAAACTAACGGCATATAATGTTAAGCAAGTTCAGGCATTGAATAATGATGCTTTCATTTTAACGTTAAAAGAAATTGCCACAGTTGAACAGGCGGACAAACTAAGAAATTTATCTGTTTACATTAAAAGAGATGAAACAGAAGAGTTTAAAGATAAATTATATTTAAGCGATTTGTTAGGTAAGCAAGTGATTAACGAGAAAGGCGAAAAGTTGGGCGAGTTGGTAGATTATGAGGATTATGGTGCCAGCGTTATACTAACCATTCGCTGTGGGGTTGTTTCTTATTCCATTCCTTATGTTGATGGAATTATTGATTACAGTGAACAAGCAGATGCGTTTGTTATTAATGAACAAACATTTAAGGATATGCGCGTATGAGAATAGACATTTTAACCCTTTTTCCAGAAATGTTTGCGCCACTTAAAGAAAGCATAATAAAAAGAGCAACAGAAGATGGTAAAATTGAAATTAACATAATAAACATAAGAGATTATGCCAACCCACCACACTTTAAATGTGACGACGAACCTTTTGGTGGCGGTGCGGGAATGGTTATGCTTTGCGAGCCACTTTTTAAAGCAATAGAAGCAATGCAAACAGACGAATGCCAAATTTATTATATGAGCCCAAGAGGAGTGGTGTTTAACCAGGGAATAGCAAAACAGTTAAGCCAACAAACTCATATAATTTTAATTTGCGGGCATTACGAGGGAATAGACCAACGTGTTATAGATTATTTTAACATTAAAGAACTTTCTATTGGCGATTATGTTTTAACAGGTGGCGAACTTCCAGCAATGGTGGTGGCGGATAGTGTAATTCGTTTGCTTCCTGGGGTTATAAGGGCAGAAAGCACAGCAGAAGAAAGTTTTTCCAATAACCTTTTGGAATATAATCAATACACTCGCCCAAGCAATTTCCGTGGGCTTGTTGTGCCAGAAGTTTTATTAAGCGGAAATCATAAAAAAATTGCAGAATTTCGCGCACAACAATCGCTGGAAATAACACAAAAAAATCGCCCAGATTTATTGAATAAGCACTAATTTTTGTGCTAGAATATTAAAGATTAAAAGAGAGTGAGTTATGATAAATTGGTTCCCGGGGCATATGAACAAAACCTTAAAACAAATGCAAAATGATAGCAAGCTTTGCGATTGTTTTGTGTATGTGGTAGATGCTAGATGTCCACAAAGTTGCATAAATCCAGAATTTATTAGGGTTATTAAAGGTAAACCTATAATTTTTGTGTTAAGCAAGGCAGATTTGGTGCAAAAAACCGACATTATTAAAGCCAAAGAGCATTTTATTAACCAAGGGCACAGCTGTGTGGAACTTAACGCCACAATAAGTGGAAGTGCAAAAGTTATAACTGCCGAAATTAAAAAGATTTTTGCTGTACGCCTAAAACAAAATGCCGAAAAGCAAGTTAACTTTATAACTCGTGCAATGGTGTTGGGAGTTCCAAATTCTGGCAAAAGCACCATAGTAAATAACTTGTGTGGAAGTGGTAGGGCAGTAACAGGCAATAAGGCAGGCGTAACTAGAAGTAAACAGTGGATTAAAGTTGATGGCAACATAGAGTTTATGGACACACCTGGTGTGCTTCTTCCTAACTTTGAAAAGGACGAAACCGCATACAACCTTGCATTTGTTGGCAGTGTTAAAGACGACATTTTGCCGTTGCCTGAAGTTGCTTGCGAATTAATAGGAAGATTGAACAGCATTAATGGCGACATTTTGAAATCTAAATATGGTGTTGATAGTGCAAATTACACACACAATGTTGAAATTTTGGAAGCAATTGGTAAAAAGCGTGGTTGTATGATTAAAGGTGGCGAAATAGATTACGAGCGTGCTGCAAAAATTCTGTTAACCGAATTTCGTGCAGGTAAACTTGGGAAGATTTGCCTAGAGTAGGCTTGAAGAATTACCATTCGCTTAACGCTTCGCTAATCCGCTCAGGTAAACACTTCTCGCCTTTAGGATGGAGGTTCTATTATCAATGGTGAGCTCAAAGAATTACCATTCGCTTAACGCTAACATTAATCCGCCTGAACCAATCAACCCTGCCTTTAAATGTCATTCTGAATGAGCGAAGCGAGTGAAGAATCTAAAAGATGTTTCGCTTCGCTCAACATGACACAAAAGAACGTGATATGTGTGCGGTGAAAGACCTAAAAGGAAAAATATGATAGACACTTTAAAAACTTTTGAACACGATAAACAACTGCTAACCGAAAACATAACAACCATTGCAGGCATAGACGAGGTTGGGCGTGGCCCACTTGCGGGCCCGGTGGTTACGGCTTGTGTTATAATGCCCTACAGCGAAATGCTAAACGGAGTTTATGATAGTAAAAAGGTAACAAAAAAGAATAGAGATAAATTATACAACGAAATTCTAAACAAAGCAATTAGCGTTTCCATTGCCATTAAAAACGAACAAGTTATTGACGAAATTAACATATTAAACGCAACCAAAGAAGCAATGAAGGAGTGTTATTTAAACAGCAAAATAAAGCCTGATTTGTTGCTTGTTGATGCTGTTAAACTAGATATTGCACCAAACGAAAAAGCAATTATTAAAGGAGATGCAACAAGCTACGCTATTGCGTGCGCATCTATTGTTGCAAAGGTTTATAGGGACAAATTAATGGAAGAATATGCTTTAACCTATCCGCAGTACGACTTTGAAAACAATGTTGGCTATGGCACAAAAAAACATATAGAAGCCATTAAACAATTTGGAATAACACCAATTCACAGGCTAAGTTTTTTAAAAAACATAATAGGGGAAGAACAGTGCAAAAAAATACATTTGGAAAGGCAGGCGAAATAATTGCGTGCAACTATCTTAAACAAAAGGGTTACAAAATAATTGGCACAAATGTTAAAAACCTAATTGGAGAAATAGACATTATTGCAAAGGATAATAAAACCCTTATTTTTGTGGAGGTTAAAACTAGGGCAAGCAATGCGTTTGGAAGTCCACTTGAAGCCATAGACCAACGAAAACAGCACAAAATTAGACAGGTTGCAACAATGTGGCAAAAACAACACAAACAACTAGAAGCACCCAGCAGATTTGACGCCATTTCAATTGTTGGATTTGAAGAACCAGAAATAACGCATATTATTGATGCATTTTAAAAAATTACATCTTTTTTCATAAAAATACTTGCAAATATATTAATTGTGTGTTATATTGTAAAAGTTGTCAGCGGTCCGCTACGGTCCAACGCAAGAACGCTGAATTAGGAGGTAAGTATGAATATTATCGACCAAATCGAGAAAGAACAATTACGCAACGACCTTGCTCCTTTCAATGTTGGAGATACTGTAAGAGTGTCAGTTAAGGTCAAAGAAGGCGACAAGGAACGTATCCAAGCCTACGAAGGTGTTGTAATTGCAAAAAAAGGTGCAGGCGTTAGAGAAACCTTCACCGTTCGCCGTGTTTCGTTTGGCATTGGCGTTGAAAGAACATTCCCAATGAACAGCCCAAGAATTGATAAAATTGTTGTGGTTCGTAAGGGTAAAGTTCGTAGAGCAAAAATTTATTATGTTCGCAATCTTTCTGGTAAAGCCGCTAAAATCAAAGAAGACCGTTAGGTCTTTTTTTAGAGGATAGAACGGAAAGTTGCGAAACTCCTGCTAAGTAATTCTAATTACAGCAGATGTTAAATCTTTCTGGTAAAGCCGCTAAAATCAAAGAAGACCGTTAGGTCTTTTTTTAGGCTTTACCCATGCAAATGCTAAAGCCGCTAAAATTAAAGAAGACAGATAGTGTCTTCTTTTTTAGGCAGTCACTCGTCGAACATATGTTTGATAAATTAATTGACAAATTTTTCTAATTGGTGTAGTATGAGGGAAAGAAGGTGCGTATGTTAGCAAAAATTTTATCTTTTGGTTTAAATGGAATTTCGGGATACCCTGTTCAAATTGAGTTGGATATTAACTCTGGTTTGCCAGCTTATGATGTGGTTGGGCTTGCCGACACTGCCATTAAGGAAAGTAAATCTCGTGTTAAGGCTGCAATTAAAAACAGTGCCTTTAACTACCCAATTAACAAAATTATAGTCAATCTTGCTCCGGCAGACACTAAAAAAGAAGGTAGTATGTACGACCTTCCTATTGCGCTTGCCATTTTAACCGCTCAGATGGACATTCCGCACCAAGCAATTAAAGATTATGTTGTGTTGGGCGAATTAAGTTTAGATGGCGAAATTAGAAAACTTAATGGTATTATGCCAATGTTAATTTCTGCCAAACAGTTGGGTTATAAAAAATTTATAATCCCAAAACACAATGCTGCTGAAGCAGGGTTTATTGATGGCATTGAAGTTTATGCAATGGAAAGTTTAAAACAAGCAGTTAAATTTTTAAAAGGCGAAGAAACAGTTGAAAAAGTTAATTGTAAAACCTATGAATCCGCTTTCAAAAAGCATAATTACAAGCACGATTTTGCCTATGTTCGTGGGCAAGCAAGTGCAAAAAGGGCAATGGAAATTGCAGCGGCAGGCGGGCATAACATTTTACTTATTGGCCCACCTGGGGCGGGAAAAACAATGATGGCTAAGTGTTTTCCTTCAATATTACCAAATTTAACGTTTGAAGAAAGCTTAGAAGTTACCAAAATTCATAGTGTGGCAGGAGTTTTGGATAGTTCAACAGGCATAGTTATTGAAAGACCATTTAGAACCCCTCACCACACAGCAACATTAATCGCTTTAACGGGTGGCGGAAACAAAGCAAAACCGGGAGAAATTAGTTTGGCGCACAATGGTGTTTTGTTTTTAGACGAAATGCCAGAATATGCAAGAACCACCATAGAAACCTTGCGTCAACCAATGGAAGATGGATACATAACTGTTTCAAGGAATGCTTTAACGGTGCAATATCCTGCAAATTTTGTTTTAGTGGCAAGTATGAACCCGTGCCCATGCGGTTATTACGGAAGCACCACAAAAGAGTGTAAGTGCAGCCCCAACGCAATTCATAACTACCTTTCTAAAATAAGCGGGCCATTGCTAGATAGAATTGATTTGCACATTGAAGTTGATAGCATTAGTTATGACGACCTAACAGAAACGAGGTTGGAAGAGCCAAGTTCGGAAATTAAAAAGCGAGTTGATAAAGCAAGGCAACTGCAACTTGAAAGATTTAAAGATGGCAAAATTTATTCCAACAGCAAAATGGGAGAAAGGGAATTTAAACAGCATTGCACATTAAATAAAGATTGCACAGATTTGTTAGAATATGCGTTTAAAAAATTAAACCTTTCCGCAAGGGGATATAATCGCATTTTGAAAGTTGCCAGAACTATTGCGGATCTTGATGGTAAAGAAAACATAGAAAAACAACACATATTGGAAGCTATTCAATATCGTTCGTTAGATAAAAAGTATTCGGTGTGATATGACAGTTAAAGATAAAAACATTTTGTGGTTAGACACCTTTGCATTTTTAACCTATCAAAAAAAGATTAAACTTTTAAGCGTTTTTAATGTTGAGCAGGACATTAAAGCGTTTTTCGCATCGAATAGCAAAATTTATGAAATTTTAACGCAAGATGAAGTGTCTAAAATGCAAGCAGGATTAAACAATGAGTTGCTAGAACGAACCATTCAAGATTATGAAAAGCAAGGCATTAAAACAATAACAATTTATAATGAAAACTACCCAACCATTTTAAAGGAAATTCCATCACCGCCGCTTTGCCTATATTGCAAAGGCAACGTTCAACTGCTAAACACAGAGGCTATTGCAATTGTTGGAACAAGGAAGCCAACAGATTATGGCATTGTTACAACAAAACAGTATGCAAAAGAGTTTTGCGGGAATGATATAACAATAATTTCTGGAATGGCAATAGGTGTGGATACAATTGCCCATAAAACTGCATTGGAAGAAAATGGAAATACTATTGCAGTGTTGGCTGGTGGGTTTAATCACATTTATCCTTTAAGCAATATGCAGTTATTCAACAAATTAACAGAAAACAATCTTGTTATAAGTGAAAACTGCCCAAGTATACTGCCGGCGCTGTATCATTTCCCAATAAGAAACCGCATCATTGCAGGTCTTTCTAGGGGTGTTTTAATAACTGAAGCAGGTGCAAAAAGCGGTTCGCTTCACACTGCGAACTATGCCAACGATTTTAACAGAGAGGTTTTTTCCGTGCCCGGAAAAATTTCTTCTCCACAATCGGCTGGAACAAATGCAATTATTAAACAAAATATGGCAAATATCACTTTAAGCCCAGAAGATGTTTTAACTAATTTAGGGCTAAAAAATAGCAAACCAGAAAAAAAGTGTTTCGTTCAACTTGACATTAAACACCAACTTGTATTAAATTATATTCAAACTGAAAAACGAACATTTCAAGAAATTGCCGATGAAACTAAACTTTCGGCACAAGAGTTAAATTCCATTTTGCTGATGCTTGAAATGGACGGTTTAGTTCTTAAACTTGCAAACAACAGTTACATTTCAGCGTAAGGAGAATTATGAAGTTAGTATTTATCGAAGGTCCGGGTAAACAATCTACCATAGAAAAATATTTAGGCAAAGATTATATTGTTTTCCCAACAAAAGGGCACATTCGAGATTTGGCGGCAAAAAGTTTTGCCATTGATATAGAAAACAATTACGAACCTGAATACGAAATTATAGCAGAAAAAAAAGGTTTAGTAGCCAACCTTAAAAAACAGGCTGAAAAAGCGGAAGCCATATACCTTGCAACCGACCCGGATAGGGAAGGAGAAGCAATGGCTTGGCACATTGCAACAATAATTGGGTTGCCAGAGGGTGCGGCGGTTAGAACAGCCTTTAATGAAATTAGCAAAAAAGCGGTTAACGAAAGCATTGCAAATCCAAGACCACTCAACTACGATTTAGTTAATGCTCAACAAGGAAGACGAGTTTTAGATAGAATTATGGGATACAAATTAAGTCCTCTTCTTTCAAAAAAAATTCATGGCAAACTGTCGGCTGGGCGTGTTCAAAGTGTTACTTTAAAACTTATTGTTGATAGAGAAAAGGCAATATCAAACTTTGTTCCAGAAGAATATTGGAACGTTTTTGCTCACCTAAATAAAGGCGGAGCAGCATTTAAGGCAGAATTGGTGCAATTTGAAGATAAGAAAATAGAGCCAACCAGCAAGGAGCAAGTTGATGAGATTCTTGCTAACATAGAAACGGCAGAATTTAAAGTGGAAACGGTTAAAAGGCAGGTTTCTTTTTCAAAACCGCTAGCACCATATATAACTAGTACCCTACAACAAGATGCCATCAAAAAACTTAAAATGACCTTGAATTCCTACACTAAATGCGCACAATCGCTATATGAAGGTGTTATGATTGCAGGCGAGGGCAAAACTGCGCTTGTAACTTACATTAGAACAGATAGCACACGTGTTAGCACAGATGCGCAATTTATGGCAAGGGAATATATCCTTTCTAATTATGGTAAGGATTATCACCCAGGCAAATTTAATGAGTTTACAAGCAAAAACACCGCTCAAGACGCTCACGAAGCTATTCGCCCTATTAATTTAAAATACACTCCAGAATATTTAAAGGGCAAGGTTGAAGACCAATATTTAAAGCTTTACACACTTATTTTTAAACGCTTTGTGGCAAGCCAAATGGCTTATGCTAAATACGACACTTTGGCAGTGGATATAACCGCAAATAAGTATAGGTTCCGCTCAACGGGCAGAGCACTTATTTTTGATGGTTACACTAAGGTGTATAAAGTGCAAGACGATGAAAAGAATGGAATTAACATTCCAGATTTAAACGAAGGAGAAGTTGTTGCAAAAGACAAAATAGAAACACAACAAAAATTCACAAAACCACCACAACGTTTTGCGCAGGATACAATTGTTAAGGAAATGGAAGTTCAAGGCATTGGTAGACCATCAACTTACGCTGCAACTGTTATGACGTTGTTTAATAGAGAATATATTAAAACGGAAAAAAATTATCTGGTGCCAACCGAACTAGGAGTTCAAGTTACTGAATATTTAGAAGAATATTTCAAACACGAAATGGACGTTAAGTTTACGGCAGAAATGGAACAACAATTAGACGATGTTGAATTAGGAAAGGTTAAATGGCAAGATATTGTTGATAGTTTCTATAAACCTTTTGAACAACGCCTAGCTTATGCCAGTGAACAAATGGGGGTTAGCATGCCAAAAGCCCCACCAAAACCAAGTGACATCAAATGCGATAAGTGTGGCTCTATGATGGTTTATAGAGAGGGTAAATTTGGTACATTCCTAGCTTGCTCTAATTTCCCACAATGCAAAAACACAAAAAATATTAATCAACCTCAAGATTTAGGAGTTTGCCCAACTTGTGGCGGAGTTGTTAGTGCAAAGCACTCTAAACGCGGAAAACTTTTCTTTGGTTGCGATAACTACCCAAAATGTAATTACGTTTCTTGGGATTTACCGCTAGAAGAAAAATGCCCAAAATGCAATGAAAGGTTGTTTAAAAAATATAATGCCAAATCAACAACTATTCTATGCAATAATAAGGGGTGCACCTATGTTAAAGAAAATTAATATTATTGGTGGCGGCTTGGCGGGAAGCGAAGCTGCATTATATCTTGCCAATTTAGGGCACAAAGTTAATTTGTACGATATTAAAGGTCAATTTTTAACTCCAGCACATCACAGCAATAACTTTGCTGAAATTGTGTGTAGCAACTCATTAAAAAGCGATGACGAAAACACAGCGTCTGGCTTGTTTAAAAGGGAACTAACTCAACTTGGCAGCAGCTTGCTAAAGGTGGCATATTCTTGCCGGGTTCCTGCCGGGCAAGCGTTGGCGGTTGACCGAGAACTTTTTGCAAGCCGAGTTACCGAACTTATTAAATCAAACAAAAACATAACCATATATTCGCAAGAAGTCGATTCGTTTGAGCAAAACGCAATAACAATCCTTGCAACTGGGCCATTAACAACCAACAAAATGTGCAATGCCCTAAAAGAAAAAATTGGGCAGGGTTTTTTGTATTTCTATGACGCAGCTGCGCCAATTATTGCTGCAAGTTCAATAGATATGAACAAAGCATTTTTTGCTTCTCGTTACGATAAGGGAGACGCAGATTATTTAAACTGTGCAATGGATAAGGAAGAATATCTAAAATTTTATAATGAACTTATTAATGCAGAAACAGTGCAACTACATTCGTTTGAGAAAAACAACATTTTTGAAAGTTGCATGCCAATAGAAATTATGGCAAAGCGAGGAGAAGATTCAATTCGATTTGGCCCACTAAAGCCAGTTGGAATTAGAAATCCACACAAAGAGGGCAAACCATATGCTGTTGTTCAGCTTAGAAAAGAAAATGAATACGCCACAATGTACAATATGGTTGGGTTTCAAACAAACTTAACCTTCCCAGAACAAAAGCGCATATTTTCGCTTATTCCAGGGCTTGAAAATGCAGAATTTTTAAGGTATGGTGTTATGCACACCAACAATTTTGTTAATTATCCAAAATGCTTAGATGAATATTCTAGGCTTAAAGTTAACAATAATATTTTCATAGCGGGCCAACTAAGCGGCGTTGAAGGCTATGTTGAAAGCATTGCAAGTGGGCTTTATTGCGCAATAAACGTGGATAGAATTTTAAACGGCAAACAGCCAATTACATTTTCTGCAAACACAATTATTGGCGGGCTTTATAACTATCTTGTTAATGCAGACGTTAATCATTTTCAACCAATAAATGCAAATTTTGGCATTTTAAACCCAACTAATGAACGGGACAAACAAAAACGTTACGAACAATATAAAATTCGTGCCTTGGCAGAAATGGAACAAAAATCTAAGGAAATTAAGGAGAGATAATGGAACAATTTAGAGGAACAACCATCGTTGCAGTTAAAAAAGATGGAAAAACGGTTATAGCAGGCGATGGCCAAGTAACAATGGGGCAACAGGTTATATTTAAGGGCAAAGCGCACAAGGTGCGTAGATTGTTTGACGGCAAAGTTGTTGTTGGGTTTGCCGGTGGCACAGCAGATGCTTTTGCAATGTGCGAAGAATTTGAAAAAATGCTTAACAAATACAGCGGAAGTTTAATGCGTAGTGGTGTTGAGTTTGCAAAAAGTATTCGTTCGGCAGGGCGCAACAATGGTGAAGCACTTATGATTGTTGCAGATAAATCCACATTGCTAATTTTAACAAGCGCAGGCGATGTTATTGAGCCAGACGATGGGGTTTGTGCAATTGGCAGTGGTGGAAACTATGCACTTTCGGCTGCCAAAGCTTTAATTAAAAACACAAACTTAGATGCAAGAGAAATTGCGCTTAAAGCAATGGAAATTGCAACAGAAATTTGCGTTTTCACAAACGGAAATTATGTTGTGGAGGAGGTGTAGTTATATGATGACTTGTAAAGAGATTGTTAACAATTTAGACGGCTACATTATTGGTCAAGCCAAAGCAAAAAGAGCGGTTGCAATTGCACTTCGTAATCGTTATAGAAGAAGCAAACTAACCAAAGAAGTTAGTGACGAAATAACACCAAAGAACATCATTTTGAAGGGGCCAACAGGTGTTGGTAAAACTGAAATTGCAAGGCGTCTTGCAAAACTTGTTAACGCACCTTTCGTTAAGGTGGAAGCAACCAAATACACAGAAGTGGGCTATGTGGGAAGAGATGTTGAAAGCATGGTTAGAGATTTGGTGGAGGCATCTGTTCGTATTGTTCGCCAAGAGCAAATGGATAAAATTAAAGATAGGGCAAGTGTGGTGGTAGATAAAAAAATAACCGACATTTTGTATCCTTTAAAGAAAGAGCACAAGCCAGAAGGTGTTGACACAGAAACATTCCGTCATCAGTTTTATGCAGATTATAGGGCTGGCAAGTTTAATAAAGACAGCATAGACATTGACGTTAAAGAACAGCCAAAACAAATTAATATGTTAGACGGAATTGGGGCGGAAATTAACATTGGTCAAATTATGGGTGGAATGATTAAGGCTCCACGCAAATTAAAGAAAATGACAGTTGAACGAGCAAAGGAACTTTTGCTTGAAGAGGAGTGCGAAAAATTAATCGACCCAGATGCACTTAACAAAGAAGCAATTTTCAGGGCAGAACAAGAGGGGATTATTTTCATTGACGAAATTGATAAAATAGCAGCAAAGAAAAATCATGGGCAAGATGTTTCACGTGAAGGTGTGCAAAGGGACATTCTTCCAATTGTTGAAGGCAGCGTTGTCAACACTAAATATGGTGTAGTTCACACAGATTATATCCTATTTATAGCAGCGGGTGCATTCCATATTGCAAGTGTTAGCGACCTTATTCCAGAACTTCAAGGGCGTTTTCCAATTCAAGTGGAGTTAGACAGTTTGAATAAAGACGACTTTAAAAAGATTTTAACAATTCCGCACAACGCAATAACAAATCAATATCAACAACTTTTGAAAGTGGATAATGTTAATTTAATATTTATCGACGAAGCCATAAACACAATTGCAGAACTGGCAGAAACCGAAAACGAAACAAGAGAAAACATTGGGGCAAGAAGATTGCAAACCATAATGGAAACATTGCTTGAAGATATTTCCTTTAACGCAAGCGACAACAATCCTATGGTTGATGTTGTTATAGATAAACCTTTTGTGCTTAACGCAATGAAAACTGTTATCCACACGCACGACTTTAAAAAGTATGTTTTGTAATTTAATTAGCTAAACCTTGCAGTTGGGATAATGGTAAAGGGAGTGTATGGCGCAAAATTTGGAATATTTAAATAGATTTTCTTTAATGCTTAATGAAGAACAGTTAAGCAAAATTTTGCGTGCTAAAATTATTGTTTTTGGTGTTGGCGGTGTTGGTTCGGCGTTGTGTCACTTTTTGGTTAGAAGTGGAGTTCAAAATTTAGATGTTGTTGATTTCGACACAATTGACGTAACCAACGTTAATCGTCAACTTGTTGCAAATCTAAACAATGTTGGCAGGCTTAAAGTGGAAGAATTAAAAGCACAGTTACAAGAAATTAATCCGTATTTAAACATTAACATTTTTCCAATTAAATATAGCCAACAAACTGCAGAACAAATAGATTTGAATAACTATGATATAATTGTAGATTGTATTGACGACATTAAAGCCAAGCAGCACTTAATTTTGCAGGCAAAGGAATTAAACAAATACATTCTTTGTGCCATGGGTGCAGGCAATAGATTTGAACAAATTCCGCAATTTGAAATTGCAGATATTAAAAAAACAAGTTACGATGCAATTGCAAAAATTTTAAGAAAGTTTTGTGCGGTGCAGGGCATAAACAAATTAGAAGTGTGCTACACCAAGCAAAAAGCCATAAAATTTGATTGCAAAACCATTGGAAGTGTGGTATACTATCCGGTAAGTATGGCAACAATTATGTGTGCTAGAATAATTCAAAAAATCATTAATTAGGGGAGAGTTAAATGAGAGTTATTAATAGTAACAATTTTGACGAAATAATCAATAGTGAGCAAATGACTGTTGTAGATTTTTCTGCAACTTGGTGTATGCCTTGCAGAATGTTAAAACCAATTTTGGAACGTGTGGAAGAAAAATTGCCAGAAATTCCATTCTATAATTTGGATATAGATGACAGCGAAGATATTGCTAAAAGGTATCGTATTTTTAGTGTTCCAACGGTAGTTTGTTTCCGTGCGGGTAAAAAGATAGACAGCATTGTTGGGCTAAATTCATTCGACGATATGCTTAACTTTGTTTCTCGTTGCACGTATATGAACCCAAATGAAGATTAACACATGGAAATCGCCTTCTGTGGCGATTTTTTCATGCTAAAAATCGTTAGATGTTTATATAAATATAACTATTGACAAATTTATTAATATGTGCTAAATTCAAAGTGGAGAAATTTTATGGAAAGAATATATTTAGACAATGCTTCTACCACAAGTTTGAGTGCCGAAGTTTTAAATGCCATGATGCCTGTTTTAACCGACAATTTTGGAAACTCTTCTTCAATTCATTCTTTTGGCAGAGATGCAGCAAATTTAATAGACCACAGCAGAGATATTATTGCAGATTCCATTAATGCAAAATCAAATGAAATTTATTTTACTGCAAGTGGAAGTGAGGCTAATTCCTGGGCAATAATTGGGCTGGCAAATGCCAATCGCCTTCATGGAAATCACATTATAACAAGCAAAATAGAACATCCATCGGTTTTGGAAGCGTGCAAGTATTTGGAAAACAATGGCTTTAAAGTTACATATTTAGATGTGGACCACAATGGCTTTGTAAATTTTGCACAGTATTTAAGTGCGCTATCTTCTAACACTGTTTTGGTTTCTATTATGTGTGCCAACAATGAAATTGGAACAATTCAAAACATTAAGGCACTTGCTCAAACTGCTCACGAAAAAGGCATAATTTTTCACACAGACGCAGTGCAACTTTATGGCAATATGGTGATTGACGTGCAGGATTTAGGAATAGACGCAATGACAATTTCTGCACACAAAATTTATGGGCCTAAAGGCGTGGGTTGTTTGTATGTTTCTAACAAGTTAAAATTAGATCCTATTGTTTTTGGTGGCAACCAAGAACGTGGGAAAAGGGGCGGAACAAGTAATACAGCTGGAATTGTTGGCTTTGCTAAGGCGGCAGAAATTGCAACAACTCACATGAGAGCCAACAACAATAAAATTAGAGCATTAAGTGAATATTTCCTTACTAAACTAACCCATTTGGTAGAAAACATAACAATTAATGCGAAAGTTAAACAAAAACTTCCACACATAATTTCGGTTTCGTTCACAGGTATTGACGGCACAAGTTTATTAACAAAACTAGATTTGAATGGGGTTGCAGTGTCGGCTGGAAGTGCATGCACAAGCAACAGTTTGTCAATTTCGCACGTAATTTCTGCCATTGGTGCTAATAATGATGTGGCAAGAAGCACAGTTCGTTTTAGTTTGGGCAAAAATAATACATACGAAGAAATAGATGCGGCAGTTGCCATAATTAAGCGATCAGTTGACGAACTTCGTGCATATTCTTCAACTTATGGCTTAAAAATTCGTAAGAGAAAGGGGGACGGCAAAGATGTATAGCAAGGTTGTTTTAAATTTATTTTCAAACCCTAAAAATGCTGGCAGAATTTCAAAACCAGATGGAATTGCATCTCTTAGCAATGCGGACGAAAGCGCACATGTGGAGTTTTCCCTTAGAATAGATATGGGAATTATTATGAACTGCCAATTTAGGGCACAAGCAAACCCATACATTATTGCAATTTGTTCAACAATAACCGAAATGGTAAAAGGCAAAATGATTGCAATGTTGTTTTTAGATGAAACAAGTGTTAAAAAAGCCTTGGGAGATGAAAGCGACATTGACATAAATTTCTGTATAGACTGCATTAAGTTGGCGGTGGCAGACTACAAAGAAAAGTTGGAAAAAGCAAACACCATAATAGATCCAACCAAGCCAAGAAGAGGTAGAAAACCAAAAAATTTGGCACAGGACTCACATGATAACTTAAACGAAGAGGCAGAGGTTGTTTTAGACGACAATGTATTAAATGCTACCGAGTTTTTAGTTGATATGAACGAAGATGATGAAGATGCATTTAATGAAAGCGACGAAAACACATCTGGCGAAGTGGATTTTGACGATTTTGATGATGACGATTTTGGCGTGTATTAAAGTTGGTAAAATTTAGCAATTTCTCACCACAAATTTCCACATAATTTAACAAATTCTACAAATAATAAGCGTAGGAGGAGTTATGAAAGAGTTATTGATAGGAATGGGCATTGGCTTTATGGTTGGAGCCATAACTTGCAAATGCAATAAACCTTTTGCAGAAGCAATTGAAAAGGGAGTTGATAAAAGCAAAGAAATTATTGAAGATATCAGCGACGAAGTTAAGGCGCAAGCCAACAAAGCAAAGAAACAAAATGATTAAAATTTAAAATCTCTAAGCCGTAAAGTTTAGAGATTTTTTTGTTGAAAAACAAAATCGCTTATTTTTTTATTTTACAATAATCATTTTTTTTGCTAATATATTAATATGAAAGCAATGGGGATTGATTTTGGGCTGGCAAGAATTGGTGTTGCGTTTTCTGACGACACAAAAGTTTTGGCGTCGCCACATAAAACTTACCACAGAAAAAATTTGCAGGACGACATACAGTATTTTTGCAATTTAATAACAGAACAAAAGGTAGACGAAATTGTTTGCGGGCTTCCAATGAATATGATGGGGCAGGAGCAAGAAATAGCTCAAAAAACCAGAGCATTTATGGCAGAACTAACCGCAAAAACTGCAATATCTGTTAATTTTGTTGACGAGCGTCTTTCTTCTGTTATGGCCGAAGAGTTTTTGAAACAAACCGAACGAGATTGGAAAAAACGCAAGGAAAAGTTAGATAGTGTATCCGCTTCAATCATATTGCAGGATTACTTAGATTTAAGGAGATAATAAATGAACAATACAAACAAAAAAACCACAAAAGTTAAAGCAAAAAATCCAATTAAGCAACTTTTAGACGAAAATAATAACGACAACATCATTTTGTTTGACGATGACGGCAACAAAATTGAGTTCGAGCAAGTGGCATTAATTCCGCTAGAAGAAACAAATGTTACCTATGCAATTTTAATTCCAATAACACCAATGCAAGGCGTTGAAGACGGCGAAGGAGTTTTGTTTGCCCTAGACGAAGAAAACGAGCAGTTGGAAGTAATTAACGACGAAAAAATCATAGATAAAGTTTTAACAATATATCAACAACTTATTGAAGAAGGCGAAGGAAATAATTAAAAACAACTGTAAAGTAAAAAATCTTTACAATATTTTTAATATATTGTTGACAAAACTGTTATTGTTTGATAAACTAATATAGTTCATGAAAAAAGCACCCATTATGATTGCTTCACTGTTGCCCTTGGGTTAAAAAGCAAAATGATTGATGGGGAAGACACAAACAGGAGGATTAAAATTATGTCAGTTATTTCAATGAAACAATTATTAGAAGCTGGTTGCCATTTTGGTCATCAAACAAGAAAATGGAACCCAAAAATGAAGAAGTTCATCTTCACAGATAGAAATGATATTCACATTCTTAACTTGGAAGATACTTCTAAACAAATCGACGCAGCATACGTTTTCGTTAAAGAAAAAGTGCTTGCAGGTGCAAACGTGCTTTTCATTGGCACAAAGAAACAAGCTAGCGAAACAGTTAAACAAGAAGCTGAACGTTCTGGAATGTTCTATGTTAACTCTCGTTGGTTGGGCGGAACATTAACCAATTTCGTTACAATCCGTAAGAGAATTGACAGAATGAACAAACTAAACAACATGGAAGCTCTTGGAGATTTCGACTTGCTACCTAAAAAAGAAGTTATTAAACTTAGAGCAGAAAGAGATAAACTTGCAAACAACCTTTTGGGTATTAAGGATATGACATCTCTTCCAGGGTTGATTATTTTAGTAGACCCACACACAGAACACATTGCAGTTCAAGAAGCTAAACGTTTAGGAATTCCAACTGTTGGTATTGTTGACACAAACGGAGATCCTGATGATGTTGACGTATGCATTCCAGCAAATGACGATGCTATTGGCTCTGTAAAACTTATTATTAGTGCTTTAACAGACGCTATTTTAGAAGCAAAGGGTGGAGTTGTTCTTCACGACTTAACCGCTAACGACGAAGACGTTTCTATGGAAGCTATGGTTTCTGGCGAAGTTGCAAAAGATGAAGAAAAAGCAGCTGCAAAAACTCGTAAACCAGCAAAAAAAGAAGTTAAAGAATAATATTAATTCAATAACTTGTTAATTAAAAAGGAGAAAGTATATGAATATTACAGCAAAAGATGTTGCTAATTTAAGAGATCTTACCGGTGCAGGTATGATGGACTGCAAAAAAGCTCTTGTTGAAGCAGACGGAAACGTAAACAAAGCAGTTGAAATTTTACGTGAAAGAGGAATTGCTAAAGCTGCTAAAAAAGAAGGCAGAATTGCAGCAGAAGGTTTTGTAGATAGTTACGTTCACGGTGGTGGAAGTTTTGCTTCTTTGGTTGAATTTAACACCGAAACCGACTTTGCAGCAAAGAACGAAGAACTACGTGAATTTGCTCATAACGTTGCAATGCAAGTTGTTGCATCTCGTCCAATTTGTGTAAGTATTGAAGAATTGCCACAAGATGTTGTTGCAAAAGAAAGAGAAATCAATCGTGCTCAACTTCTTAACGAAGGTAAGCCAGAAGCAATGGTAGACCGCATTGTTGAAGGCAAAATGAACAAATATTATGAAGAAGTTGTTTTGCTAGAACAAACATATATTAAAGACCCAGATGGCAAAAAGAAAGTTAAAGACGTTTTAACTGCTCTTATTGCAAAAATTGGTGAGAAAATTACAATTCGCCGTTTCCACCTTATGGTTATGGGCGAAGGTTTAACAAAACGTAATGACGATTTCGCAGCAGAAGTTGCAGCGCAATCCCAAATGAAGTAGAAGTTAAAAAACTTTGCAAGAAACCTCGAACTTGTTGAGAGCTTTCGCAGCCGAAGTTGCAGCACAATCTCAAATGAAATAATATTTAGAGGGAATAGCAAGTAAATTACTTGCTATTTTTTTTCAATTTAGTTATTATAAATTTGGATTATGCTGTAAAAGTGTATTTTTTGCTTTTAACTAGTGTTTCCTTAAGGAGATTAAATGAACGAAAAAGTAGAAATGGCTCTTATGGAGTTTGAAGAAAGTTTAGACAAGCACTTTAATAGATTAATAGACGAATTAATGTTAATTCGTGTTGGCAGGGCAAACCCTAAAATGATTGAAAACATTAAAGTTGATTATTATGGAACAAGAACACCAATTAATCAAACATCAAACATTATGGTTCAAGATGCAAGAATGTTGGTTGTTTCGCCTTGGGACGCATCAACCTTGCGCGCAATTAGAAATGGAATAGAAGCTGCTAATTTAGGAGTTTCTGTTAGCGACGACGGAAAAATTATACGTGTTAATTTCCCAATGTTAACCGAAGAAAGGAGAAGGGAATACACAAAAGATGCTAAAAAACTTTTGGAAGAAGCAAAAATTGCAATGCGTAATGCACGCAGAGATTGCTTAGATGTTTTTAAAGCGCTAAAGAAAAACAGTGAAATTAGTGAAGACGATTATGCTACCCTTGAAAAAGATGTACAAAAACAATTAGATTCTTATACTGCTAAGGCTGATACAAGTTGCGAAAAGAAAATTGTTGAAATTATGGAGGTTTAGTTTGAATATTGAAAAATTAAAAACTGATCCTCGCATGCCAAAGCACATTGGTCTTATTATAGATGGAAATGGTAGATGGGCAAAAAAACGTGGGCTTGCTAGAAGCGTGGGACACAAACATGGGTTTGATAATTTAGAAAATCACATTCAGTTTGTGCAGGAATTAGGTATTAAAAATCTTTCCATTTATTGTTTCTCTAAACAAAACTGGAATAGACCACAGGCAGAAGTGGATTATTTAATGGCATTGTTCGACAAAATGCTTGATAAATTTAAAGCAGAATACCTAAATAAGGATATTCGTGTTATTATTTCTGGCGATATGGAAGACGAACAGTTACCACTAATTGTTAGGCAGAAAGCAAAAGAAATTATGGAACTAACAAAGCATAAAACAGGTTTTATACTTAACCCTTGCATAAACTATGGAGGCAGAGAAGAAATTGTTAATGCGGTTAATAAAATTCTGCAAAGTGGCGAAACGAACATAGACGAAAAGAAATTTGAAAAATATCTCTACACTGCAGATATGTTGCCGTTAGACTTTGTTATTAGAGCTTCTGGCGAACAAAGAACAAGCAACTTCCTTCCTTGGCAAAGCACATACAGCGAGTGGTGTTTTCCAAAACCACTTTGGCCAAGTTTTTCTAAAAACGACTTAATTAAGGCATTAAAGAACTTTATGAAAAGAAATAGACGATTTGGTGCAATAAAGGAATAAAATGAAACAAAGAACGATTACTAGTATATTTATAGCATTAACAGCCATTTTATTGGTGGCTGGCAAATTTTTACCACTAAACATTGGAACATACATTTTTGACGTGTTTGTGGTTGTTGTTGCAATGGTTTCAGTTTTGGAAATGTGCAACATAATGGAAAAGGGCAATGCTTCAACAAGCAAACACATGTCGGTGGCGTATCCCATAATTAATTACGTTGTGTTTTTATGCACACGGCAATTGGTTTCGTATAAATTTTGGGGATTATTGCAACTTTTAACACTTATTGTGTACTTTTTAATAATTCTTATTGCCGAAAACAATCATTATAGGCAAACACAGGAAAAGCACACTTTAAAAATTGGACTAAACACCTTAAAAGTTTGCTTTTATCCAGGATTATTGTTCAGTTTATTTCTGAATTTAAACCACATAGATTATTATTCTAATGTTGGAAATTTAAGCATTATTTTAATAGTTAGTGTGCTTGTTGTTACATTCTTAACCGACACATTTGCATACCTGGTTGGATGTGCTGTGCGTGGGCCAAAACTTGCGCCTAAAATAAGCCCAAATAAAACAATAAGCGGTGCAATTGGCGGATTGTTTGGCGGTGTTGCAGGTGCGGTTTTAGTGTTCACAATTTTAAGTAATATTGGTGCATTTAAGCTTGCCTTTGCCACTTATAATCTTGCTTGGTGGCAGTTTGTGCTTGTTGGATTGTTTGGTTCTGCATTGGGTCAATGTGGAGATTTGTTAGAAAGCAAACTAAAACGTTGGGCAGGGGTTAAAGATAGTGGCAAATTATTCCCTGGCCATGGCGGAATGTTGGATAGAATTGATGCAATGATGCTGGTTGTTGCTTATGTTTTTCTTGTAACATTAATTATTTTGTAATGAAACCGTTGTTTTTGCTTAGCTGTAAAAAGAATAAATTAGCTGGTTTGGCAATAAAATTAATATGATGAATTGTTTATTAAGCGTAGCTTCTGTTTTTAAGTATATTGGCTATATTTTTATAGCCATTCTTGTTTTATTGCTAATGGTGCTAATTCATGAATTGGGGCATTATGTGGCTGGCAAAATTCTTAAATTTAAAATTAACGAGTTTAGCGTTGGCTTTGGCCCTAAAATTTTACAAAAAACCAAAAAGAATGGAGAAAAAATTTCACTAAGAGCTTTCCCGCTTGGCGGATATTGTGCCTTTGAAGGTGAAGACGAGCATGGGAACGCGTCGCCACAAGCGTTCAACAATCAAAAGCCATGGAAACGATTAATTGTCTTATTTTCTGGTGCATTTTTCAACTTTCTAAGCGCCATAATATTTTCTTTTATTTTGCTTCTATCTAATGGATACGATTTAGTTCAAGTTAATACAATTTCTGCCTCTTCAATAAACTACCAAGTTGTTAATGGATTGCAAGAAAACGATGTGATTTATGGCGTTGAAGGGCAAAAAATCGACTTTGTTAAAGATAAATACCTAACAACATTAATTACTGACGGTATTTTAGAAAGATATGGAGATTACATTGGTGATGACATAGCTTTGGAGCAAAACACATTTGAACAAAATGGTAAAACCTACTATATGGTGCTTTGTGAACTCACTTTTAACGTGGAAAGGGACAATAAGAAAACAAATTCAATTGCTAACATTAATGTAATTTATAATCAACAGGGTGAATATGCGGGTTGGAGTATGCTTTCTCACAACGATGCAACTGAAAATGAATTTTCTTTTAAAACATACAAATATTCCTTTGGCGAAGCATTGTTACAAGCCGTGCCATTCACATGTAAATGGGCATGGAAAGTTTTGGTGATTTTTGGGCAGTTAATAACGGGCCAACTTTCAATAACTTCGTTAGGTGGGCCTGTAACAACAATAAATATGATTGCAACAAGCACGCAAACAAATGCTTTAAACGTTTTAATTCTTTTGCCTGTTATTGCTGTTAATTTGGCTGTGTTTAATCTTCTTCCTATTCCCGCACTGGACGGTTTTCAAATGATATTTGTAACCATTGAATGGATACGAAAAAAGCCAATTAAAAGAGAAATTATTAATGCTATTAACAATATTGGACTTATTGTGTTGTTAGGTTTTGTGATTGTGGTGGACATACTGCAGTTTGTTCTGTAACCTAAAATTTCTATAAATTTACAAATTGGGTATTGACAGCCCAATTTTTCTATGCTATACTTTGAGTATCCAAAACGGGAAAGGGAGAGTATTATGGGAAATTTAATTGTAACAAGAGAACAAGAAAAACTTATTGAAAAAGTAAGAAAGTACGAAGGCGAACCAAGCGGAAAAGTTGTGGTTGAAGTTATTCAATCCAACTGTGCAGAAGCAATTTACTGGTTAACTTTCAAATCAAAATCAAATTACGACTTATTGATTGATGCCATGATTGAAACAGGAAGCGTAAAATGGATTTCTCAACTTGCATGGGCAAACAAAAACCTATCGATGGAGCAATTTAACAAATTGCAAGATGCTTTATGTGCTTTGGCTGTTAAAGGTCAAACAAGCCACAAGATATTGGCAGAAAATTTATTTAACCTTGCAAATAACAACATTCGTCCAGCAAACATTAAACAAATTGCAGAAGCTTGGGCTCACTTGAATTTGTCTAAAACTAATGCAGAAGCATTCTTAGATTGGGTTGATTCAACTGAACACATTAAACTTTCTAGAGAAGAAAGAAGCAGTGCTGTCAATGCAATGTTAGATCAAATTTGTGAAACAGCAAAACAAACAGGATTTATCAATCCATTATTAGGCGCACAAAAATTCTGCAGAAAAAAAGGCATGGATAAACAATCTGCAAAAATAGATTGCTTAATTAAAGAAATTAAAGAAGAAAACCAAAAAGAAGCTGGAACAACAGTTTAATTTTAAAATTAGAAAAATCGAGAGGGTTGACATTCTCGATTTTTTTTGTTATATTTTTTTCATGAATGATAAACTATTAATACTAGATAAACTTTTCGATGGGCTAAAATTTAAAGATGCGGTTTATAGCGAAAAATCTGGCGTTTGCACGGTTAATTTTCTATATAATCCAATGTCATTTAAACCCGAAGAGGATAATAAAGAAAAAATTTTTAAAACGCTAAATGAAGTTATTGGAAACTTTGTTAAATACGACTTAAAGTTTACAAGTTGCCCGTTAGATAAGCGAACGATTTCTAATTATATTTACACAACCGTTGCCAACAATTTCCCGGCAATTTCTAAAGATTTTACTTATGAGGACATTTCTGTTGAAATTGACCACTTGTTAGTTAACACAACCTTAAAATTGGCACCGTCGGCTTATGAATATGCCAGCGAGTTTAACCGCGAGGAGTTTATTGCGGAAAAATTAAAAGAAAGTTTTTACTCGGATTTTATAGTAAAATTTGAAAAAAAAGACATGCCTGCACAAACAAACACAAGTTTTATTGAAAGCAACATGGAGTTTATGCAAAGCATTAAGCAGGCAGAACAAAAAACAGTTTTCACTTTAACCAACATTGCTGATATTATTGGCAAAACAGAGGGAAGTGTGGCAACCGATTTTAGCAAGGTTACAGCTCCAGTTGAAAACGTTCTTATATGTGGCGAAGTGGTTTCTAACCAACGCAAAAGTTACAAGAGAAAATACACTAAAAACGGGGTGGAAACAGAAATTGAAAAGGCGTTTTATAATTTTGCCATTAGGTGCGAAAATAAAACGATGTATTGTTCAATTTTCCCACGTCAGGCAGACGAGGTTAAAGGCGACATTATAGAACCAGGAATGAAAGTTTGCTGTTATGGCTCATTTAGAGAATTTAATGGCAAATTAAATTTTACAGCCAACACCATTGCAAGATGCGAATTCACTAAGGAAGAAATTAAAAGCAAATCCAAAGGGGTTAATGACAATTATCACACCGTATTCCCCAAAGAATATATCGATTACGAACAAAAAGGATTGTTTGACGAAGACGATAAAACCTTTCCTGGAACTTATGTTGTGTTCGACCTTGAAACTACGGGTTTAGAAAGTGCAAAAGACGAAATTATTGAAATTGGTGCGTGCAAAGTTGTAGAAGGGCAAATAACAGAAGTGTTTTCAACCTTTGTTAAGCCTTCTAAGCCTATACCTAAAGAAATCACCAACTTAACAGGAATAACTGACGACATGGTTAAAGATGCTCCAAGCATAAACTATGTTATGCCAGATTTCTATAAATTCTGCTATGGTTCAACTTTGGTTGCGCACAATATTTCGTTCGACATAGGGTTTGTGTATGCCGCAGCAAAGAAATTATCCTATAATTTCGATAATCCGCTTAAAGACACCATTGAAATGGCAAGGCAAACGCTTCCTGGTTTAAAGAACTATAAACTTGGAACAGTTATAGAGCGCTTAAACATTGTGCTTGAAAATGCACACAGAGCGGTTAACGACGCTACAGCGACAGCAAAAGTGTTTGTTAAATTAATGTAGAAAATTTATTTAAAACCCTTGATTTATTTATTCTTGTGTGGTACAATAAAGTAACGGATTAGGAGTGGCAGAGCCACTCCTAACTTAGTTTTTAGGAGAAATATGAAAATTGCAGATTTAGTTTTTGAAAGCATTTCACCATTATTTAAAGGCGAGATTCGCTTGGTGGAAGTGGAATATTTAAAAAAGGTAGATGGTATGCACTTGGTGGTGTATATCGACAAGGCAAATGGCATAACACTAGACGACTGTGTTTCTGTTAGCCGCATGCTAGACACTGTTTTAGACGACCTTAACCCAACCAACGACGAAACATATGCTTTAGATGTTTCGAGTTACGGATTAGATAAACCACTTAAATTCGATTGGCAATTTAAAAAATACTTAAATCAGAAAGTTCAAGTTAAGCTGTATCGTAAATTAAACGATAGAAAAGAGTTTGTGGCAACCTTGCTTGCAAGAGATGAACAAAGCACTCAATTTAATTTGGAAAACGAAAATATCACAATACAGAATGCGGACATTGCGCATATTACACCATATATAGAGTTTTAAGGAGAAATTATGATAAATAAAGATTTTTTTGAAGCATTAAAGGATTTAGAGGCAGAAAGAGGAATTGACGAAGGAACATTTGTTGCGGCACTAGAACAAGCATTAACAGCAGCATATAAGAAAGTTTACGGAATGGCAAAAAATGCGCAAGTTAAACTAAGCCCAGAAAAACACACCATTAAGGTTTATTCTTATCGCACAGTTGTTGAAACCGTTGAAGATGAAGAAAAAGAAATTTCATTAGAAGAAGCTAAACAAATTAAACGTAGTTACAAACTTGGCGATATGGTTATGAACGAAGAAACCACAAAGGACTTTAACAGAATTGCAGTTCAAACCGCAAAACAAGTTATAACACAAAAAATTAAAGAAATTGAAAAACAATCCATTTATAAGGACATTGCAGAAAAAGAGGGCAAATTGATTGTTGCAAATGTTAAGCGTTTAGATTTAGACAATGTTTACCTAGAAATTGGTGGCACAACGCTTGAAGGATTGTTAACAAAACGAGATATGTTGCCAAACGACAATTTAAAACCTGGCGACCGTGTTAAGGTTTATGTTCGCCACATTAAAGACGATTTTAGAGGCGCGGTTGTTCAAGTTACAAGAACTCACCCAAATTTTGTTAAATTATTGCTAGAAATGGAAGTTCCAGAATTAACAAATGGAGATGTTAAAATTGTTTCAATTTCTCGTGAGGCTGGTTTAAGAACTAAAATTGCTGTTTCCACAACAGTTCCAAACCTAGATGCTGTTGGTGCGTGCATTGGAAACAAGGGGGCAAGAATTAATTCGGTTATTAACGAACTTAAAGGCGAAAAAATTGATATTGTTAATCACAGCGAAAACCCAGCAGATTACATTGTTGCAGCGCTTAGCCCAGCAGAAGTTAGTGAAATTACAGTTGATACGGTTGCAGGAATTGCAAACGTTCTTGTTCCAGAAAACAAACTTTCGCTTGCAATTGGTAAGGGAGGACATAATGTTCGCCTTGCAGCAAAGTTAACCGGTTATAAAATTGATGTTAAAGCAAGCCAAGCGCAAGCGGCAGAGAAAAAGGTTAATGATGTTGTTAGCACAACTAGCGCAAGCATTATTTTAGATGACGACTTCTTTAACGATATAGATGAGTAGGTGTTATGCACACAAAATTTGAACGCAGATGTGTTGCTTGCAGAGCAAACAAACAGCAAAATGAAATGCTACGAATTGCAAAGCTAGAAAATGAGTTTTTAATAGATTTAACACACAAAATTGGCGGTCGTGGTGCATATATTTGTAAAGACAAGGCGTGTTTAGCACAAACCATAAAAAAGCGATTACTAAATAAAGCCTTTAAAATGAATGTTGGTGAAAACATTTATAGCAGGTTGGTGGAATATGAACAAAATAGTTAGTTATTTGGGCTTTGCCATAAAAGCGAACAAAATAGTTGTAGGTCAATCTGCAATTAAGCGCACATTAAAACAACTGCATTTAATTATGGTTTGTTCAACGGCAAGTCAAAATTTAAAGGATCTTGCAAAAAATGTTGCAGCAAAACAAAAATGTGCTTGCATAGAAAGCCAGCAACAGTTAGACAGTTTAACACACCTTGAAAACATTAAAATTCTTGCTTTAACCGACGAAAGTTTAAGTAAAGCAATAATAAATGAATATTCATTAAAATAAACCCAGAGTAAGGAGAATTTTATCTTGGCAAACGAAATAAAAAATCAAGAATTTAATAAGGCAATTAAACAGTTGCAAGCAATGGTAAAGGACAAACTGTTCATTTCCCTTGCAGAAAAGGTTTATAACCTTAAAAATGAAATGAGCAGTTTAACACGTGCGGTTAAGGAAAAGGAAAGCCAAATTATGCTTAGCCAAGCACAAAAACTTGCAGAAAAACCAGAGGTTAAGAAGGAAGAATTGCCTTCTGTTGTTTCAGTGCCAAACGAAACTCCTATTAATCTTGCCGTTGAACAAAAGCCTCAACAACCAGCTCAAAACAGACCTCAAAACGGCAAAAATCAAGGGCAAAATGCTAATTTCCGCAATCAAAATGGGGAGGGCAGAAGCCAAAACAATCAAAACCGCCCATACAATTCTAAATATCCAAATAATAATCGTCAGGGAGGATTTAATAATCAAAGTAACTACAATAATGGACAAAGAAAGCCATATCAGCAAAACGATCAAGCGAATGGGCAAAACAGATATCAACAAAATGGTCAAAATCGTCCATTTAACAATAATTATAAACCAAATCAAGCAAATGTCAAACCCGGTGTTCGCCCAGCAATGAGTAAGGAAGCAACTAAGCGACCATCAATTAACTATGCTCAACCAATTATAACTGCAAGTCCAACACGTAATTTTGGAAATAAAAAGAAAACTGGCGAACATTTTGAAGAGAAGAAGGGCTATTCCAAGCGTGACTTATTAAAGAGAGGAATGATAACAGAGGGTGGCGAAGAAGATAGAATTATCAATCGCAAACTTCGCTCTAAAAAGAAAGATAACGCTCCTGTGGTTGTTGAAAAACCACAAGGCCCAGCAGTTATTACCACCGAAAACATAACAATTAAATTACTTTCAGAAATAACGGGCAGACCTGTTAGTGAAATTATTAAAAAGTTTATGCTATTAGGTATGATGGTTACAATTAACTCGGCGGTAGATTTCACCACGGCTGAACTTATTTTGGCAGAAATGGGCATTGAACTTGTGCAGAAATTAGACAAAACCAGTGAAGAAAAATTGCAAGAAGTTCAAAACACTATTCGTTCTTATAACGAGGCAGAAGCTATAACCCGTTCGCCAATTGTAACTGTTATGGGGCACGTAGACCATGGTAAAACAAGTTTGTTAGACTACATTAGAAAAACCAAAGTAACCTTGGGCGAAGCGGGCGGAATTACACAAGCCATTGGTGCTTACAGAGTTAATGTAGATAATAAATACATTACATTTATTGATACTCCTGGACACGAAGCATTTACAGCAATGCGTGCAAGGGGCGCAAGCGTTACCGATATTGCAATTTTAATTGTGGCAGCAGACGATGGAATTATGCCGCAAACTGTTGAAGCAATAAGCCACATTAAATCTGCAAACATTCCTATGATTGTTGCAATTAATAAAATGGATAAATTTAATGCAGATCCAGATAGAATTATGCAACAACTTGCAGAACACAATGTTCTTCCTGAAGCGTGGGGTGGCGATGCAATTATATGTAAAATTTCTGCACACACAGGCGAAGGCATTGATAAACTTTTAGAAACTATCCTTTTAGTTGCAGATATGCAAGACCTTAAAGCAAATCCAGATGTTCCAGCAATGGGAACGATTATGGAGGCCAAGTTGGATAAGGGCCGTGGTGCGATTGCCTCACTTATTGTTAGCGATGGTTCATTACACATTGGCGATACCATTATTTCAGGCACAAGCATATGCAAAGTTAAAGCAATGATAGACGAAAACAACCGCCCACTTAAAGTTGCAACACCGTCAATGCCTGTTACAGTTTTAGGATTTAACGAAGTTCCAAGTGCTGGCGAAACCTTCACCGTGGTAGATGAAAAACTTTCTAAACAAATTGTTGAAGAAAGAAAAGCAAAAATTAAAGAAAACTTAATTAAAGGCAGTGGCGGAAGCACTCTTGAAGATTTATTGCAAAAATCTAGTGAAAAAGATAAGAAGATTCTTAATATTGTGCTTAAAACAGACGTTAATGGCTCGTTAGAGGCACTAAAATCTTCAATAATGAAGCTTGTTAATGAAGAAGTTGCAATTAACATTCTTCACAGCGGAGTGGGAGCAATTAACGAAAGCGACCTTATTCTTGCAAACGCATCAAATGCAATGATGCTTGCATTTAACGTTAGCCAAGATAGCAAAGTTAAAACTCTTGCAGAAAGAATGAAAATTAAAATCTATTCTTATAAAATTATTTACGAACTTTTAGACGAAATTGAAAGAGTTGTTAAAGGTATGAAAGAACCTAAATATGAAGAAGTGTATTTAGGAAGAGCTCAAGTTATGATGGTATTTAAACTATCTAATGCGGGCATTGTTGCTGGTTCTATGGTTATGGACGGCAAAATTGTGCGCGGAGAACACGCAAAAATTTATCGTGGCGAGGAACTTGTTGCAACAACCGAAATTAAATCTTTAAAAATTGTTAAAGATGACGTTAAAGAAGCTGGCAAGGATAGAGAATGTGGAATTAAAACCACCTTTGACGAAATTGCTGTTGGCGACAGAATTGAATGTTACACGCTAAAAAGGATTGAAGAATAATGAAAAGTGTAAGAATGGAAAGAATTAATAGTGAGCTTGCAAAAGTTATTTCATATGTTGTAGATCACGAACTTAGAGATCCACAAATAAACGCTATGGTTAGTGTGTGTGGTGTTGAAGTTACACCAGATTTGGGTTATGCGCGCGTTTATATAACATCTATGGGTACAACGCCGCCAGAAGAAGTTTTGGCAAGAATTAAGGGTGCTGGTGGGTTTATTAGGCGAGAAGTTTCGCAAAGAATTAAGTTGCGTGCCACACCAAGATTGGAGTTTATGCTAGATACAAGCAGCGCTTATTCTGCTCAAATAGATAGCGTTTTAAAAACCATAACTTATGCTACACAGCCAGACGAGGAAAGCGATGCTTAAAGGAGTGTTGCCAATAAATAAGCCGGCAGGTTGGACTAGTTTTGATGTCGTTAACAAGGTTAAACACACATTAAAGATGCAAAAAGTGGGGCATTTGGGAACGTTAGACCCAATGGCAACAGGTGTTTTGCTCGTAACTTTAGGCAAGGCAACAAAGCTGTTCGACATAATGCAAGAAAAAACTAAAACCTACGTTGCAACATTCGAGTTTGGAAAAACAACAAACACTTTAGATGCTACAGGTGAAGTAACTGAAACAAGCAGCATAGTTCCCACCAAAGAACAAATAGAGCAGATTTTGCCAAAATTTATTGGGGAAATTGAACAAATTCCACCCAAATATAGTGCAAAAAGTATTAATGGAAAACGTGCTTACGATTTGGCACGAGAGAATAAAGAATTTGAACTTAAGCCAAGCAAAGTCAATATTAACGAAATTCAATTAATTTCTTATGAAAATGGCATTTTAACATTAACAATTAACTGTGGCAGTGGAACATATATTCGTTCCATTGGTAGGGATTTAGCCGCAGCGCTTAATACTGTTGCAGTTATGACAAGTTTGGTTAGAATTTCGGTTGGCAACTTTAAATTAGAGAACTGCCACGACATAACAGAAATTTCAACTGAAAACATACAAGAAAAAGTTGTTATAATTAAAAATGTTTTAAATGTAAATGAAATTAAATTAAACGCAAACGAACAAGCAAAAATTTTAAATGGGCAAACCTTACAGATTAATGCAGAAGATGGAATTTATGCTTTAAATGACGAGTTCGACACGGTTGCGCTAATAAAAGTTTGTAAATTAAATGCCAAAATGTACCTTTTCTTAGGCTAATAAGTTGGCAAAATATAAAAGTTATGATATAATTATACAGTTAAGGAGAAAATTTTATGATTCAAGCAGGAGATATTAGAAAGGGTGTTATTTTTGATGACGGCACATCAACCGACCCTAAAAAACCAAGTTTATTTTTGGTTGTAGATTTCCAACACGTTAAACCAGGAAAAGGCGCAGCGTTTGTTAGAACAACACTAAAAAGCGTTATAACAGGTAAAGTTATTGAACGTACCTACAATCCAAGTGAAAAAATTAACGACATTTCTATTGAAAGAAAGGAAATGATGTATCTTTACAATGAAGGTGGTTTGTACTACTTTATGGATAATGAAACCTACGACCAAATTCCTTTCAACTATGATAGCGTTAAAGACGCACTTAACTTTGTTGTGGAAAACACAAACTGCAACGTTCAGTTCTACAATGGTCAACCAATTAGCGTTGAACCACCAATCTTCGTGGAATTAACCATTGCAAAGGCAGAACCAGGCGTTAGGGGCGACACTGTTAAAACAGGTGGCAAACCAGCAACATTAGAAACAGGTTATGTTATTCAAGTTCCTTTATTTGTTAACGAAGGCGACCGTGTTCGTGTTGACACAAGAACAGGCGAATATATGGAAAGGTTATAATATAGTTAGTAAAATAAAAGTCGAAAAAGCAGTACTCTTGAGGTATTGCTTTTTTTTTGTAATTTAAAAGAGTGTTAAATAATAATTTTTAATATGTTAAAGGATTATTTAGAAAGAGATATTTATAACGCAATTATTAAATCTTTTAGTTTTAGCAACATAACTGAAATTAGAATGAGAGCAAACGAAAACATTATAATTGTGGTTAAAAACAAGAAGTTTTATTTAATTGGGGAAGATGGTAATCCAATTAAAGCTAGCCGTATAACCATTGATAATTTTGTTAGAAGAATAAGTGAAAACTCGCTTTATGCATTTAACGATAATATCATTAATGGATTTATAACTCTGCCACACGGCATAAGGGTGGGGCTTTGCGGAACAGTTGTTACAGATGGCAACAACACAGTTACCATGAAAGATTTTCAAGCAGTAAACATAAGAATTCCGCACTTTATCAAAAATTGCAGTGTTCCTTCGCTTGATTATTTAATTAACGGAGATGAAGTTGAAAACACCTTAATAATTTCGCCACCAGGGGCAGGGAAAACCACATTTATAAAAGATTTTGTTTATCAACTTAGTGAAAGAAAACTAAGCAAAAATGTGTTGTTGGTGGACGAACGAAGTGAAATTTGCTCGGTTATTGACGGCACGCCCGCAATTCCTTTGGGTGGCTTTTGTGATGTTATAACTAATTCTAGCAAGCAATTTGCCTTTAATAACGCAATTAGAAGCATGCGGCCAGATATTATTGTAACAGACGAATTAGATTTAACACGTGACCTAAACAGCATTTTGCAAGCTATTAATTCTGGAGTTAAAGTGGTTGCCACAATTCATGCAAAAGATATCAACCAATTAAAGCGCAAACCATGTTTTGACCAAGTTTTAAATGAAAAGTATTTTTCCAGATTTGTTGTTTTGTCTAACGACGATGGCCCCGGCACGTTAAATTATATTTTCGACGACAAACTTAACTGTGTTTATTGCAGAGGTTAGTATGAAAATAATGCTTATTTGCGTTTTAATTTGCGTGGTTATGTTAATTGCTTTTTCGCTTTCCAACCAGTATGGCGAGAAATTAGATTTTTACACAAACCTTAAACAAATGTTAGAGCAATATAAAATTAATGTGTCGTTTAAACAGGAAAAGATTAAAGAGTTTTTAGAGAACACAAAGGCAAAGAGGCAATTTAAGTTGTTTATTGAAGAATATAAAAACTTTTTAACAACAAACGAATTAAAATTAAATAAAATTGACGTTTTAGATTTAGACGAAAAACAGCAGCTGGAAACTATTGTTCGTTCGTTGGGTCAATATGACGTAAAAAATGAAATGGGGCAAATATCTTCATTTATTGCTCAAATTGAGGACAAACTAACCAAAGCCAAAGAAGAAAAAAACAAGTTTTGCCCACTAATAATAAAACTATCACTTTTGTTTGCGGTGGGATTAGGTATTTTATTAATTTAGGTGAGTTATATGGAAATTATTTTTAAACTTGCTGGCATTGGAATTATAACTTCTATGGTGAACCAAATTTTAAAGCATTTTGGCAAGGAAGAGATTGCGTCTATAACCACACTGGCAGGTTTGGTTATTAGCTTGCTTGTTGTTATAGATTTGGTTGAACAACTTTTCACAACAATAAAAAATTTATTTCTAATTTAAGGATTTTATGGCAGAACTAATTAAAATTATAGCCATTGCATTGCTAACTGTGCTTTCAACAATGATTGTTAAACAAATTAAGCCTGAAATTGCAATGTTAATTACTCTTGCTGGCAGTATTTTAATTATAACAATGACAGTTAACACTCTTAGTTCTGTTGTATCATATTTTTATGGAATTTTTAAAACAACAGGTGTAGATTCAAACTTGATTGCACCGCTTATTAAGATTATTGCAATTGGCTATATTGCCGAGTTTGGTGCAAACATTTGTGTTGATGCTGGGGCAAGCAGTTTGGCAGATAAAATTTTGTTTGTTGCAAAACTTGTGGTGCTTATGGTTGCATTGCCCATTGTAACAACCGTCATAAATATGATTATGGAGTTGTTATGATTAGGCGAAAAGAAAAAAATAAAACTCTAACAATTATGCTTGTGGCAATTATTGCTATGTTTTCTGCTATAAGCCCTTTGCAAACCTTTTGTGCAACCAATGAAGTTGTGCAAATAAGCGAAGATTTAAACTCTTCGGTTCTAGACGAATTGAATCAAATTGATTTTTCTGGATTTAACGAAATTGTTGCAACGTTTCAAGAATCGGGTACTAATATTTTTGCCTTATCTAATGTTAAGGATAAGGTTTACGACATTATATCTGGCAACAACGCAATTTCATACTCATCGCTACTAGCAACCATATTTTCGGGCATTATTGATATGTTTATTAGATATTTGCCCATATTGTCTATTATTGTGGCAATTGGAGTGATAAGCAATATGCTAAGCGGGGTTAAAAGCAAGTTTAACGAAAAATCAACTAACGATTTGATTAATCTTGTGTGCTTGTTTGCGGTTGTTATTTTGATTATTGGAGCAATAACAAGCATAACAAGCAGTGTAAATAAATCGGTTGGCAATATGGTTAATCAAATGAACATTACCTTTCCAATTTTGTTAACCCTAATGATAGGGTTAGGGGCAAAAGCAAGTGTGGGAGTGTTTCAACCCATTGTGGCAATTTTAACTACTTATGTTGCCGATTTCTTTTCTTATTTTATTGTTCCGTTGTTTATGATAAGTTTTGTGTTTGGAATTATTTCCAACATATCAACGAGCGTTAAATTAGATAAGTTTAATGCATTTATATCTAGCTTATTTAAATGGTCGGTGGGTTTGGTGTTCACACTCTTTTTTGCAGTTTTCACCATTCAAGGTATTTCAGCAGGAACATTCGACAGTGTTAGCTTAAGAACCACCAAATACACAATTAAAAGCTATGTTCCTGTTATGGGTGGGTATTTAGCCGACGGAATGGATTTAATTATGGCAAGCACCATTTTAATTAAAAACTCTGTTGGTTTGGTTGGTATATTGCTTATTGCTTCTACTATTCTTTCTCCTTTGCTAGAAATAATTATGTTTAGTTTGGTTTTAAAGCTGCTTTCGGCAATCTTGCAACCTATGGGCAACAGCCAAATTTCTAATTTTTTATCTAGCACGTCAAAGTCGGTTACAATGCTTTCTAGCAGTATTTTAGCGGTTGGGTTTATGTATTTAATTTCAATTGGGTTGATTATGACAACCAGCAATGTGGTGGTATGATGAGCGGATATATTTTAAGTGTTTTAGGTATAGTTTTGGCGGGAGTTTTAATAGACATAATAATCCCTAATGGGGCAATTAACAAATATATTAAAAGCATTTATTCAATTTTCGTTGTGGCTGTGTTGCTAAGCCCAGCAATTAATTACATAAGCAAAGCAAAGAATATTACATTGCAATATCAAAACGTGCAAATTAACACACAACTTTTAAATCACATTGCAAAACAGCAAGTTTCTACTAAACAAAAAAATATTGAAAACGACCTTAAGCAGCAAGGCTTTAACGGAGTGAGCGTAATTCTTGAATATTCCTTAAAAAACGATGATATTAGCATAATTTCTTGCACAGTTAATTTGGAAAACTTGTCAATAAGCTCGTCCAACAAGCATATAAATAAATATGAATTCATAAGCAAGGTGGTGAATAATCACACAAATCTAAATGGCGGAGAAATAGTGTTTAATGAGTGAAAAAGAAAAAAAACCCACGTTCAAATGGCTTGAAAAATTAAAAAGGGTGAAGCATATTGAAATTTATGTTGCTGTAATTTTCGTGGTTATTTTGCTATTAATATATTTCTCTGGGGGCTCAAACAAAAAAAATGTGGAAACTTCGCCAGAAGCAAATGAATTAACAATAACCGCTTATGTAAGCAATTTAGAAAGCAACCTTGAAAACATTTTATGTAACATTGGGGGTGTGTCGAATGTGAACATTATGATAACATTAGATATGAGCCAAGCAACAGTGGAAAACTCGCAATTAACCCTAAACAAATTTCCACCCATTAAAGGTATTATTGTTACAGCAAAGGGGGTTAATAACACCACAGCCAGAATGAAAGTGTTGCATGCAATACAAGCGGTTGTAGACGTTTCAAATGGAAGTATTGAAATTTTATGTAGTGATTAAGGAGGATTTATGAAAACATTAACAAAAAGAAAAAAAATTATAATTTTATCTGTAATGATTGCCTTATTGTTAGTAACCGGGTTTGTGAATGTGGCATTAAACAGTTCAATTTCTAGCGGAGTTACAACACAAACATCTGGGGCAACTGCAAATTTTTACGTAACCTACCGAACAGAACGAGAAGCAACCAGAACACAAGAAATTCAGTTTTACGACTCTATAATTGCAAGCGCAAGTTCGTCTGACGAAGCCAAACAAGAAGCAAGCGAAAATAAATTGAAATTGATTGCTCAAATGGAAAAGGAATTAGTAACAGAAGGGATAATTCGAGGCAAAGGGTTTTCAGATGCAATTGTAACCTCTTCTAGTTCAAACGTTAACGTTTTTGTTCAGTCGGCCGAATTAACTGGGGCAGAAGTGGCACAAATAACATCTGTGGTTACCGAACAATTAGGCGTAGAGATTGATAAAATTATTATTATTCCGTCAGAATAATTGCTAAATTAATTTCTTTGTGATATAATAAACGCAGAGGGAATTATTATGGCACAATTAAAAAATTTTAATGGCGATAGCGATACAATTGTAAATAAATCCATGGTGGTGTCTAGCATCACGCTTGCCACAAAAGAAATTGAAGGCGTTATAGATGTTTATAAATCTAAAAAACTTTTCTTTAGCAAGTTCTTTGACAAAAACGTTGGTAATGGCGTTAAAGTTAAATACACAAACTTAGGTGTGTTAATAGATATTTACGTAATTGTTGCGGCCGACTGCGAAGTTAACGACGTGGTGTATAGAATTCAACAAAACGTTAAAAACAGCCTTGCATCTTTGTTGCCAATAAACATTAAGGCAATTAACGTGCATATTAAAGATGCCGAAAAACGACCTCTCAAATAGAGAGAGTTTTTCTGTTTTATGCAGAAGTTTTAAAGAAAAACCATATAAGGAGCACATAATGAAAAGAACAGAAATGCGGGAATTGGCATTTAAAACCATATACTCTAAATTTTTCAACCAACAAGAAGATGACATTTTAGAAACGGCAGATAAAGATGGTTTAGAATTTGTTGGCAAAATTTTAAATCATTTTGCAAAAAACTATAATGAAATTAACGAAACCATTTCATCTAAGTTGAAAGGTTACACTCTAGAAAGGGTTTATAAAATAGACCTTGCCATTATTATTTTGGCGGTTATTGAACTTAACTATGTTAAAGAAAATCCGAAACAGGTTATAATTAACGAAGCGGTGGAACTTGCAAAGAAGTTTTCAACCGAAAAAAGCCCTAAATTTATTAATGGCATTTTAGCAGACATAGTTAAATAAATGAAAGTTTTTACAGTTAGCCAAATCAATAGAATAATTAAAGATTTAATAGACAATGAGGTTGTGCTAGAAGATATTACTATAACTGGCGAGTTGTCTAGTTTTTCTGTAACCAGAAACGTTGCATATTTCACGCTTAAGGATAATGACAATCTTTTAAGTTGTGTTCAATTTGGGGCAAAACAAGAATTCTGCGTTGGCGATATGGTTGAATGCAGAGGAAACATTAAATACTATCCCAAAGGTGGCAAACTTTCTTTGAATACTTTTTCTGTTCAATTGTGTGGGCAGGGGGAGTTATATCAACAATTCCTTAAAATGAAAGCAAAGTTACAAGAAGAGGGTTTGTTTAACGAAGAACATAAAATTCCACTGCCGAGATTTATTTCTTCGGTTGGTGTTGTAACTAGCAAAACCGGTGCGGTGTTGCAAGACATTAAAAATGTTAGTTCAAGGCGAAATCCTAATTTAGACCTTTATGTATATGATGCGCAGGTGCAAGGTAAGTATGCGGTTGCGCAAGTTATTGAGGGCATATCGTATTTTGACAATTTTACAGATGTAGATGTAATAATTGTTGCAAGAGGCGGTGGCAGTTTAGAAGATTTAATGCCTTTTAACGACGAAGAATTGGCAAGAGTGGCATTTTATTGTAACAAACCGCTAATTAGTGCAGTGGGGCATGAAACCGACTTTTCTATTTTAGATTTTGTTGCTGATTTGCGAGCACCAACACCAAGTGCGGCAGCAGAACTTGTAACATACAGTCAACAAGATGTTATTAATTATGTTAAGGACCTTTTAAATGGCATTGCTAGCAGGGTTGAAACTAATTTTGAAAGCTTGCTTAACACGGTTAACTATTCAATGCTTAATATAGAAAGGCAAACAAACGAACTAATTGCGGACGAAAACCTATACATTCATTCATTGCTTAACAGAATGGATAAATCGATTGATAACAAATTAAACACAACAAAATACAGTGTTGATTTGGCAGTTAACACACTAGATAAACTAAGTCCAACAAAACTATTGATGAGCGGATATTCTTATGTTACGCAAAACAATAAACCAATAACCAGTTCTGTTAAGGTTGGAGATTTGGTGGAAATAACCACTCAAAACACAAAACTTAAAGCAGAAATTAAAGAAAAGGAGAAGTTTAATGTTAGAACAAAACGTTAAAAGATTGGAAGAAATAACCAAAAGCTTGGAAGAAGGGCTGCCGCTTGACGAGAGTTTGAAACTCTACGAAGAAGGTTGCAAGTTGGCAAAAACCTGCTTAAAAGAGTTGGAAAAAGCCAAAGGGAAGATTATACTAATAAAAAAAGAATTTGAAGAAAAGGAAACGAACAATGGATAAACAATTTGTAAATGATATTGCAGATATTAACACTAATTTTGCGCAATGGTACACAGACGTTGTGCTAAAAACTGATATGGTAGATTATGGCCCGGTTAAAGGCACAATGATTATTAAACCTTATGGTTATGCCGTTTGGGAAAACATACAACACTATATGGACAAGGAATTTAAAAAAGTTGGCGTACAAAATGCTTATTTCCCACTATTAATTCCAGAAAGTTTTTTAATGAAAGAAGCGGAACACGTTGAAGGTTTTGCACCTGAGGTGGCAGTTGTAACCCATGCGGGCGGGGAAGAGCTTGCAGAAAAATTAATCATTCGCCCAACCAGCGAAACCATTATTTGTGATAGTTTTGCAAAATGGATTAAATCGTATAGAGATTTACCAATGGTTATGAACCAATGGTGCAACGTTTTAAGGTGGGAAAAAACAACTCGACCATTCTTAAGAACAAGCGAGTTTTTGTGGCAAGAAGGGCACACTGTTCAAGCAACACCACAAGATGCCGAAAAAGACACTCAAAAGATGCTTAAAATTTATGCCGACTGTTTGAAGAATTTAATGGCAATTCCAACTTTAACCGGCAGAAAAACAGAAAACGAAAAGTTTGCCGGCGCAGTTGCAACTTATGGAATGGAAGCCATTATGAAAGACGGCAAATGCTTGCAAGCAGGAACAACTCATGATTTGGGTCAAAACTTTGCAAAAGCAAGCGGAATTCGCTTTTTAAATGCTGAAGGTGAATTGGAATATGGTTACTCAACCAGCTGGGGAGTGTCAACTCGTTTAATTGGTGCGCTTGTTATGGTGCATGGTGATGAGCGTGGGTTAAGAATGCCACCAAATGTTGCTCCAATTCAAACGGTTATAATACCAATTGCCAGCAAGAAAGAGGGCGTGCTTGAAAAGTGTGAAGAAGTTAAATCTCAATTGGAAATGGCAGATTTGCGCATCAAACTAGACAATTCCAATAACACGCCAGGTTGGAAGTTTAACGAATATGAAATGAAAGGTGTTCCATTACGTTTAGAAATTGGCCCAAGAGATATCGAAAATGGCGTTGCAACAGCGGTAAGAAGAGACACTCACGAAAAAGTGCAACTTCAACTTAACAACATTGTGGAAGAGGTTAAAAATCTTCTTGCAGACATTCAAAGCAATATGTATGCGCAAGCAGAAGAAAACCTAAATAAATCCATTGTTGAAACAAACGCTTATAACGAAATGGTGGATGCGGTTAATAACAAAAAGGTGGTGCTAGCATATCACTGCGGAAACAGCGATTGTGAAGAAGAAATTCGCCAAAATTCGGGCATTAAAACTAGAGTTATTCACACCGACTCAAACGAAAACAAGTGCATTTACTGTGGCAAACCTAGCCGTTATCGTTTGTATTTTGGCAAACAATATTAAATTTTTGAAGGAGTTGAATGATGATATTATTAACTGGTGGATTAGGGTATATAGGAAGCCACACTGCAGTGGAATTGCTAAATCGTGGCGAAGAGATAATCATTGCGGACGATTTATCCAACAGCCAAATTGAGGTTTACGATAAAATTAAACAAATAACAGGTAAAAACTTTAAATTTGTTGAAGTTGATTTAAAAGACTATAACAAAACAAGAGATTTATTTAAAGAAACAACATAGATGCCGTTATTCACTTTGCTGGATATAAAGCGGTGGGAGAGTCCGTTAACAAGCCAATTATGTATTACGAAAACAATATAATGACCACCCTAAATCTTCTAAAATGCATGGAAGAATTTGGAGTTTGCAATTTTGTGTTTTCCTCTTCTGCAACAGTGTACGGCACCAACGAACAAATGCCGCTTAAAGAGGATTTCCCAACCGGGGCAACAAACCCTTATGGCAGAACCAAATTGTTTATTGAAGAGATACTAAAAGATGCCCACGTTGCTAACAAAAACTTAAATGTGGTAATTTTAAGATATTTTAACCCAATTGGAGCACACGAATCTGGCCTTATTGGCGAAAATCCTAATGGAATTCCAAACAACCTTATGCCATACATAACTAAGGTTGCAACAGGGAAGTTGAAGCAATTATCCATTTTTGGCAACGACTATCCAACCAAAGACGGCACAGGTGTTAGGGATTACATTCATGTTTGTGATTTAGCCTTAGGGCATGCTTTGGCGCTTAAAAAGCTTAAAGCAGACGGCGGTTTACATATTTATAATTTAGGCACAGGCAAAGGTTACAGCGTGTTAGAAATTGTTAACACCTTTAATGAGGTGAATGGCAATTTGGTTAAATATGTGTTTGCGCCAAGGCGACCTGGCGACATTGCCACTTGCTATGCCGACACAACCAAAGCAAAAACCGAACTAAATTTCACGGCAGAGCATACGCTTAAAGATATGTGTAAATCTAGTTACGAATTTGAAAAGAACAATAACTAACATAAAGGAAAAGTATGGCAAAATCGGATAAGCAACCTCAATATACAAAAAAGTTTTTTGGCTCTCACAGAGAAGCGATAGATGTTTTGGTTCAACTTGAAAAATGTGACCTTGTTTCTGGGTTAACGCCACAAGACGAGGCGGTGCAATTTTGTGTTAAAGTGCTAGAAATTTTAACGCAATCTCAAAAATTAAATTTTAAAGACGCCAAATTTTTGGCGGTGTATGATTCCTTGCTAAAATATTATGGCTGTGTAACATATAATCAAGCTAGTTCAAAGCATATTTTAATGCCAAGGGCAATGATGCGCGACACATTTGTTCCAAACAACATTCAATTTGCCTTGCATGTGTTTACAAAGTTGTTTAACGATGGCGCGCGTGGCTATGATTTTATAATGAGCGAAGAGGGCAGTGCATTGCTAGATAAATGGTTAGAGATTCAATATAAAGCACACCCAGAACTTAAGCTCAAACCAAAACAGAGCGCAAATAATGAAAAAAGCACATCAATATAATGTGCTTTTTTATATAGCTTGTTTAAAAGGTTATATAAAAGAAAAAACACTTCATAGGGAAGTGCTTTTTGTTACTTGGTGTAAGAACTTAATCTAGATTTCTTTCTGTTAGCGGTTGCTTTTTGCATAATGCCTTTGCTTACAGCAGAATCGATATATGAGAAAGTTTCGCTTAATAGTTTAGCAGCGTTTTCGGTTTCTCCATTATCAACAGCAAGTTTATATTTTTTAACATAAGTTGCAATTTTAGATTTGTATGACTTATTTTCTAAAGCTTGCCTTTCAATAACATTAATGCGTTTTTTTGCAGATTTAATATTAGCCATCTAAAAACCTCCATTTCAAGTCATAGTATAACAAATAACTTCACAAATTGCAAGCGGTTTCACACAAAATTTTGCTAAAATCATAAATTATTATATGTTAAATAAATTAAAACCAACCTTGGCTATTGTTGATAGTGGATTTGGCGGAATTAGTGTTTTGCGAAGGTTTATAAAGAAGTATGGTTGTGGTAATTATATTTATTATGCAGATAATCAATTTATGCCTTATGGCACTAAGAATAAAGAAGTTTTAATTAACCGTTTAAACGAAATAATTGCAAAGTTGAATGAGCAATATAAACCAGATAAAATTATAGTTGCCTGTAACACTGCGTCCTGTGTTTTAATTGGCAACAAACCAGCAGAAAATGTGATTTTAATGCCGTTTAACAAACACAAAACCTATTTAACCACAACACTAACGGCAAAGCGGTTAACAAATAGCAAATGCATTCCCTTGAAAAATTTGGCAAAACTAATTGAAAGGAACCTAGAAAATAAAAACACTATACACAAAATTGTTAAAACCTATGTTAAACTCTATAAATTATATAATTATAAGGAATTAGTGTTAGGGTGCACACATTTTGAATTGGTTGCCGACGAATTTAAGAAGATTTGCCCAAATACTTGTTTTGTTCATAATTCGGATTTGCTTTTAAAAAACTTACATTTTTCACCAAAAGATAACGCCTTAACAGTGATGTTTTTAACTTCTAAATTAGACGAGAAATACGTTGAAACTTTAAGAACTCTTGCTTTTAACTAAATAGTGCACCGCTAAACCGACCAACGTTTTTTGCCATTTAAAATTTCTAAATTTAAAGTGTTAATTAAAAACTCTTTAGGTTTTATAGTAACATAATTGGAAGATGTGCCAGTTTCGTCCACCAAGAAATACGTTATTTCGTCGTGCGTGAAAACGTTGTTGTCCTCAAATTCCACCAAGCCAGATTTTTCGTTAATGCAAGCAATTTCCACTTGCTTATTAATTGTTTTTTTAACAATTGAATATTCCTTATACTTAACAGCTTCAAATGCTAAGGTTGCTCCAAACTTATCAATTTTGGCTGTTAAGTTTAGTTCTGATTCCGCAAGCGCTGGTTGTGGCGGGAATTCTGTTTTAAAATAGTCGTAAGAAACATATCTCTCTTTAGAACTAGATGGAGCAGTTATAATGTGGCGAGTTTGGGCAATTAAATTGTCGTACGCCATTTTTTCAACAGTATTTGGCTTTACAAAATCGTTAATAGGATTATCGTATAATTCATTTAAAATTCTCTTATTAATTTCTGTTGGTTGCACAGAACTGATCAATCCAGAAGGCAGAACAATGTCTTTGTTGCAAGCAATCCAACTTAATGTAGTGTGTTGTGGCGTGTAGGCAACGTTATATAGGTCAGTAACGCCATCATTGTTAGATGCTGTTCCTGTTTTGCTTGCAACTGGCAAGTTTAAACTATCTAAACGCTTTGCCGTGCCTTCGCTTGCAGTTGTTTTAAGCATATCATTAACAAGGAAACAATCTTCTTGCTTAAAAACTTGCTGAGAAAAATGTTCATTTTCATAAATTACCTTTCCATTCGAATCCAAAATTTTACTAATAAAGGTTAAGTCGTATTTGTTGCCCAAATTTGCAAGGGTAGCATAGGAGGAGGTTAGGTCAAGTAAACTTACTCCTTGCGTTAGGGCTCCCAATGCCAAACTTAAATTTAAATCGTTTTCCATTATGTTAATGCCGAACCTTTCTATCGAGCTTTTTGCTTTATCTAAACCTACAAATTCAAGAGCTTTAACTGCTGGAATGTTGAGTGAGTGAGCAAGAGCATGGCGAGCACTAACATACCCGTTAAATGCGCCGTTGGCATTTTGCGGTTTAAAGCCATTGTAATTTATAGGTTCGTCTAAAATTTGTGTTGCTGGTGTCAATATATTGTTTTCAATGCACGGCAAGTACACAACCAGTGGTTTTAAAAGAGACGCTGGCTGACGCTTCATATTATGTAAGTTATATTGACTGTTAGCATAGTAGGCAACGATTTCACCACAATTATTAACAACAATGCTTAATCCGTCTAAACTTGTTTGTGTGGCTTTTTCCGCTTCGCCTAATACCTCATTATTAATTTTAACAACGGCATTTTGAATGTGGTCGTTTTTATTGGTTATGATTTGATATTTCCTATTAATTAGTTCACGTTCGGTTAGGTTTAAAAGTTGGCATGCTTCGTAAATGGCTTCTTGTTCATATCCAAAATCAATCTCGCTTTTTTCGCAAAACTTTATTTCAGAATTAACTATTGAATAATGTTCGTTTTTAGTTATGTTGTTTTGCTCTAACATCGCATTTGCCACAACATTTCTTCTTTTTATGCAGTTACTATAATTTTGTTTTGGTGAATATTTGCTTGGTGACTTTATCATTCCTGCCAAACAACAAGCCTCGCTTATACTCAACTCTTTGGCTGATTTATTAAAGTAAATTTGGCTTGCATTTTCAATGCCATAGGCATTAGAGCCAAAATAGATAGTGTTTAAATACATTTCTAAAATTTCTTTTTTAGAAAACTTTTTTTCCATTTGTACGGCCAAAACAATCTCTTTAATTTTTCTTTCGTAGGTTTTTTCGTTGCTTAAAAGGGCATTTTTAATTAGTTGTTGGCTTATTGTAGATGCTCCTTGCGATTTACTGTTGGTTGCGATGTTAACAAAGCCCGCCTTAATAATTCTTAGTGGATCAAATCCGTTGTGGGTGTAGAATCGTTTGTCCTCCACATCAATAAACGCATTTAAAACGTAATTGGGCAGGGTTTCTATTTCAATAATAGAGCGATTGGTATTATAAAGTGTGCTATCAGTTCCACTAGCCGAAGAAACCTTAATTCCGTTGTTTAAACTTGTTAGGGCATTAACATCTAGATGATATTTATTAAAAAAGTGTGCAACTGTAACTGCGCAGGCAACAAAAAACAAACTTAAAAATAAGCATATAATTAAAACAACCTTTTTGGCTCTGTTGTGCCGAGTTTTTGTCATATTTTTAGTATTTGCAAAAATAATAGATTAATTACTTTTGTGTAAATTTTAGTTGAAAAATATTTAATATTATACTATAATATTAACATGATTAATTTTGAAAATAAATTTTACCACATAACCACCTATGGTTGCCAAATGAACGTGCACGAAAGTGAAAAAATTCGTGGCATATTGTCATCTATTGGAATGGCTGAAACAGACGATATTTCGCAAGCAACGCTTGCAGTTTTTAACACCTGTTGCATACGTGAGGGGGCAGAAGACAGGGCATATAGCAACATATCGGCATTAAAAAAATGGAAAGAAGAAAAAGCTGGCAGAACAATTGTTATATGTGGTTGTATGCCTCAACAAAAAAACGGCAAATATAACCTTAAAACTCGCCTAAAATTGGTAGATATTGTTATTGGAACACATAACATTAATATGCTAGCAAAATATTTAGAACAGTTTGGCAAAACAGAAAAACGCATTTACGATATTATAGACAGTCCAACGCAGAGCATGGACGAGGCAACCTGCATTAGGGACGATAAAACAAATGCATACGTTAACATAATTTACGGTTGCAACAAGTTTTGCACCTACTGCATTGTTCCTCATGTAAGGGGAAGAGAAAAAAGCAGGCCAACCATAGAAATTTTTAACGAGGTAAAAAAGTTAGTTCAACAAGAGGGTTATAAATATATAACTTTACTAGGGCAAAATGTTAATTCCTATGGTAAGGATTTGGAAGAAAAAACCACTTTTGCAGAACTTTTAACTTCACTTTGCAAAATAGAAGGTGATTTTAAAATTAAATTTATGACCTCGCACCCAATGGACTTCGACAAAAGTATTGTTAAAGTAATGAAAACAGAGCCCAAAATTGCCAAAGCATTGCACTTACCTGTGCAATCTGGTAGCACTCCAATTCTAGCAAAAATGAACAGACACTACACTGCTAAAGAATATATGCGTAAAATTAGAATGGTTAAACGTGCAATTCCAAACATTTCACTTTCAACAGACATTATTGTTGGCTTCCCGGGGGAAACAGAAAAGGACTTTAATCAAACAATGAAATTGATGAAAAAAGTGCAGTACGACCAAGTTTTTGCATTTATGTATTCTGTTAGAAGTGGAACCCCTGCTGCAACGTTCGAAGATCAAGTGCCAGAAAAAGAAAAAAATGTTAGGGTTAACAAACTTTTGCGTTTGCACAAGGTTATTCAAAAAGAGCAAGTTAAAAAATGCTTTAACAAAACCTACGATTGCTTAATTCAACACAAAAATGGGGTAGCCGTTGGATTAACAGATGGTGGCAGAGAAATTTATATTCCAACCTATAAATTTAGCAATCACAACTTCTTTGCAAAAGTTAAGGTGGAAGAAATTAGAAATCATAAACTATCGGGAGTTATAAGTAATGAGCGCTAAAGAAAAAGAAAGTTCACCAATAATTAAACAATACTGGGCCATTAAAGAACAATATAAAGATTGTATATTGTTTTTTAGGCTTGGCGATTTTTATGAACTGTTTTTTGAAGATGCGATTATTTGCAGTAAAGAGTTAGATTTAACCCTAACTGGAAAAACTTGCGGAATGGAAGAACGTGCGCCAATGTGCGGGGTTCCATTTCACGCCTACGAAAGCTATGCCCAAAAACTTATTGAAAAGGGCTACAAGGTGGCAATTTGTGAGCAAACTGGCGAAATGGTTAACAAAGTTATGCAAAGGGACGTTGTGCGCATTATTACGGCAGGCACGGTTATGGAAAGTACCATGTTACAAGACGCTTCAAATACCTATATAATGTGTATTTATAAAAATAAAAACACAATATCTTATGCGTATGCGGATTTATCTACCGGCGAAATGAATGTTGCAGAATATTCTGGTGATAATGTTAAGGGTTATATTAACGATCAAATTGTTAGGGTTATGCCAAGCGAAATTATATGCAATGAAGAAATGAAGCATTTTTCAAAGCAGCTTCCTTGTGTTATGGCAGATGATAAAATTCGTTTCAGCCAATATCACGATTGGGCTTTTGCTATTGGCAACTCAGAAAAAATTATTTGTAAACAATATGGTTTAAGGTCGGTTAAAGGTTACGATTTCGATAGTTCAAATTGTTTAAGTGCAGTTGGTGCTTTGCTTGAATACTTTAAAGAAACTCAAAAAAGAGATTTAAAACACCTTTCCTTGCCGAGAGTTTTGCAAGACAATCAATATATGTATATCGACACCAACACAAGGCGTAACCTTGAAATAGAGCAAACCATGCGAACCGGCTCTAAATATGGCACTTTGCTTTGGGTGTTGGATAACACTTGCACAGCTGGCGGTGCTAGATTGCTAAAAAACTGGGTAAGGCAACCACTTCAAAACAAAAAAGAAATAGACGCCCGCCTAGAAATGGTGGAAGATTTAGCAACAAACACACTTATTAGAGTAGAACTAAAAAAAGCGTTGCAAGGAATTCAAGATATTGAACGTTTGGTTGGTAAAATTTCATATGGCAACTTAATGCCAAAGGACTGTAACGCATTGGCAACATCGTTAAGGCAAACCTTAAATGTTAAGAACATTGTTAGTATGTGTAACAACAGCGGATTAAAAACACTTGCTAACAATATTGAGGATACAACTTCAATTTCCAACTTTATTAATGCCACCATTGCAGACGAGCCACCAGCGCTTATGAAAGACGGCGGCTATATTAGAGATGGATTTAACCCAGCTTTGGATAGAGCACGAAGCATTAAAACAAACGCCGAGGGCTACATTCTTCAAATGCAACAGCAAGAACGCGATGAAACGGGCATTAAAAACCTTAAAATTGGATATAACAAGGTGTTTGGGTACTATATTGAAGTGAACAAATCAATGAGCGAGCAAGTGCCTTTCCGCTATATTAGAAAACAGACCATTTCTAATAACGAGCGCTATATAACCGAGGAACTTAAAAAATTTGAAGAAGAAGTTTTAACATCTAAAGAGCAGGCGTTAAAACTAGAAAATGAAATTTTTGCAGAATTTAAAGCGCAGTTGCTAAAAAATGCGGCCGTTATGCAAAAAGTGGCAAGTATAGTTGCTGTGCTAGATTGTTTGTTTTCTTTGGCAGAAGTTGCTGTTAGAAACGACTATTGCAAACCAAACATTGTAACAAACGGTGAAATTAACATTGTTGCTGGCAGACACCCAGTTGTTGAAAAAGTTGGAAAGAGCGAGGACTTTATTCCTAACGATTGCTTGCTTAACCACGAAGAACAACGAACAATAATATTAACCGGCCCAAATATGGCAGGTAAATCTACATATATGCGCCAAGTTGCATTAATAACCTACATGGCACACATTGGAAGTTTTGTTCCAGCCCAAACTGCAAATGTTTGTTTGGTTGATAGAATTTTTACAAGAATTGGTGCAAGTGACGACCTTTCTGTTGGGCAATCTACCTTTATGGTGGAAATGATTGAAGTTGCAAATATCTTAAACTTTGCAACAAATAACAGCTTAATAATTTTAGACGAAGTGGGCAGGGGCACCTCAACCTTCGATGGGCTTTCAATTGCTTGGTCGGTGGTGGAATATCTTTCTAAAAAACTGAATGTTAAAACATTATTTGCCACACACTATCACGAATTAATGCAATTAGAGGGCTTATACGAAGGCGTTAAAAATTATTGCATATCCATTAAAGAAATAGGCGGCAAGCTTGTGTTTTTGCGCAAAATTATGCGTGGTAGTGCAACAAGAAGTTATGGTATTGAAGTTGCTAGTTTAGCGGGATTACCAGCCGAAGTTATTGCTCGTTCTAAGGAACTTATTTCGGAACTAGAAACAGAGCGCATTGGAGATGGAGTTCAAAAAGAAAGTGAAATTATAGATAACCTTAAAGCAATTGATATCAATAACTTAACGCCAATTGTTGCATTCGATACGCTTAACTATTTAATAAACCTTGCAAAATAAATAAAAGGAATTAAGTTTATGGCCATTAACGTTTTAGACACCATGATAATTAATAGAATATCTGCCGGTGAAGTGGTGGAAAGCCCATTTTCTATTGTTAAAGAATTGCTAGATAATGCAATAGACGCAGGAGCAACCAAAATCTATGTTGAAATTGTAGATGGTGGAACCACATCAATAACAGTTAAAGATAACGGCAAAGGTATAGACCAAGAAGATATGGTTAAGGCATTTTTGCCGCACGCAACCAGCAAAATTAAGCAGATTGAAGATTTAGAAGCAATTGAAACTTTGGGGTTTAGGGGTGAGGCTCTTGCCAGCATTTCTAATGTTAGCCACACTAAACTAACAACAAAAACCAAGAACGTGGCACACGCTTATTCTTTAGAAGTTGACGGTGGAGCATTTGGTGAAATTAACCCATCTAGTGGTGACAATGGCACAAAAATTGAGGTTAACGATTTATTTTATAACACGCCAGCAAGGCGCAAATTTATGAAAAAGCCAAAGCAGGAAGAAAGTCAAATAACAAATATTATGGCTAGATACATTCTTGCAAATCCAACCATTAGTTTTACTTATGTTGCAGATGGTAGAACTATTTATAAAACTGCTGGTAACACCTTGTTAGATGCCATATATTGTGTGTATGGCGCTGAAACAGCTCAAAGTTTGCTAAAAGTTGAAAAATCAATAGGTAATATATCTTTAAGCGGTTGCGTTTCTAAAATTGGTTTTAGCAAGCCAAACACAACCTATCAAACCCTTATGATAAATTCTCGCTATGTTGTTGACGAAATTGTTTCCAAAGCGGTTTATATGGCATTTGAAGAATATTTAATGACCAGGCAATTTCCATTTTACGTTTTAAATTTAACTATGCCTAGCATAGATGTAGACGTTAATGTGCACCCTAGCAAACTTAATGTGAAATTTGCTAACCCAAGCAAAATTTACGACCTTGTTTATTCTGCAACACGTTCGGCAATATATCAGGCAATCAACCCAACGCCAACCTTTGCAAGGCAAGAAGAGGCATCAATTAGCGAAGAAAATGCTATAACTCAATTAATTGCTCCAAATTTAAACAGTTTAACCGAAATTGAAATTGCACCTAACGAGCTTTCCAAACCAAATGGTTTTGTTTCTTTAAAGCAAACCACCTTTTCGCCAATAACAATGTTTGATTTAAATAAAGAAACAACCACACCAACCAAACCTATGCAAACAGAGCAGGATTTTGTTTGGAACAAAACCAAAGAAAACCAGGCAGAAGAACATTTGGTTGATGTTGAAAATTTTGCAAAATTTAAGGTTGTTGGGCAATTGTTTAACGAGTTCTTGGTGCTAGAAAAAGACAGCAATATGTTGCTATTAGATTTTCATGCAGGGCACGAGCGCCTTAATTACGACAAGTTTACTGCGCAAGTTAAATCGCGCAAAGTTGTTGTGCAAGATTTATTAATTCCATACACACATGAAATGACAGAACAAGAAGTAGATTTCATTTTAAATTTAAAACAGGAGCTTTTCGATTTAGGCTTTGAAGTTGACGCATTTGGCGATAGAAAAATTGTTATTAATGCTGTACCTATGCAGTTAAAAGACATAAATTTAAAGAATTTCGTAGACGACTTATTGCACGATATGAAGAATTTAAAGCCCAAAATGAACAATGAAGTTCATAATTATTTAGCTCAAAAAGCGTGCAAGAGTAGTGTTAAGGCAGGCATGACCCTGTCGGAATTGGAAATTAACGACCTATTAAAGAATTTAGATATGAAAAATCCTGTTTTGCTTTGTCCGCATGGCAGACCAATTGTAACTGTTGTTGCAAAATCTCAAATTGAAAAATGGTTTAAAAGAATTGTATAATGAATAAAATTGTTGTTATAACTGGATTAACTGGTAGTGGCAAAAGTTCTTTGGCATGCTTTTTTGCCGAGAAATATAACGGTGAAATAGTGTCGGTAGATAGCGTTCAAATTTATAAAGGATTAAATATTGGTAGCGCCAAAGAAAGCATAGAAACAAGGCAAAAAATTCAACATCATTTAATAGACATTAAAGATTTCACAGAAACATACAACGTTAGCGAATTTATTACAGATTGTTTAAATGCAATAAATAACATAATTGCTCGCAACAAACTACCAATTTTGGTGGGGGGAACGGGGCTATATATTAAGGCATTGTTGCAAGGTTACAGTTTAGGCAGTGCCAGCAACGAAGAATTTAGAGCATTAAAACAACAAGAAGCGCAAGAAAATGGCAATATGTTTGTGTGGGAGCAACTAAATAAACTAAACCCTGAAAAGGCAGCATTGGTTCACCCAAACAATTTAAAAAGGGTTATACGATATTTAGAAAACGAAACTTTTGGCAATTTGCCTAGCATAACAAGTAAACCTCTAGATGGTTTTGATGTGTGTTCAATTGGCTTAATTGAAGATAGGGAAAGCATATATGCAAAAATTAACACAAGAGTAGACCAAATGCTAAAAGAAGGTTTGCAGGCAGAGGTAGAAAACTTAATTAAGCTGGGTGCCAAAAGAGAGCATCAGGCAATGAACTCAATTGGATATAAAGAATGGTTCGATTATTACGAAAATAAAACCCATTTTAACACCACAATCAGCTTAATTAAACAACATACCAGAAACTATTGCAAACGTCAATTAACATTCTTAAAAACCATACCAGAGCTTACGTTGTGCAGTGTGGAGCAAGCTAAACAAAAAATAGAGGAATTTTTAAATGATAACAATTAATGAAAAATCTTGGCAATTAATTAAAGAAAGCGAACAAGAATGTGTTCATAAATTCAAGGAAATTGAAGAAATAGAACTGCAAAATCAGTTAAAAGTTTTAAATGCTTTTAACGAAAACAGAGTGCAATCATATCACTTTATTGGTAGTAGCGGATACGGGCATAACGATATTGGCAAAGAAAAACTTTGCAGTTTGTTTGCTTCTATTTTTCACACGGAAGCTGCCATTGTTAGCCCTTTAATAAGTTGTGGTACGGAAGCAATAAGCCAAACCTTATTTGGTATTCTGCGCCCAAATGACACAATGCTTTGCATTTCTGGCACTCCATACGACACATTGCAAAAAATTCTTTACGGCGAGCAGGGCAAGGATATTGGATCTCTTAAGGATTATAAAATTAACTATAAAGAAATTGCTTTAAAGAACAATGATTTTGATATTCCAGCCATAAAAAAAGCCATTGAACAGTTTAAACCAAAAATGCTATACATTCAACGTTCTCGTGGATATTCTTCACGCAATGCATTAACCATTTCACAAATTGAAAGAGTAATTCAAGAAATTAAACCTTTAACTTCTGCTTGCGTTGTTGTGGATAACTGCTATGGTGAATTTACAGAAACCAAAGAACCAACTGACGTTGGGGCAGACGTGGTTATAGGTTCGCTTCTTAAAAATATGGGTGGTGGAATTGCTCCAACAGGTGGATATATTGCAGGAAAAGCAACTTTAATTGAACAGATTACATATAAATTAACAAGCCCAGCACTAAGCTTCGACACTGGCTCTTATGAACCCGGTTATAAATCATTTTTCGAGGGGTTATTTGTTTCGCCACACATAGTTGCGCAAGCGAAAAAACTTGTTGTTCTAACAAGTGTTGTATTAAGCAAATTGGGCTATAAAACTGTTCCAAGCTTAAACGAACCTATTAGCGATATTGTTTGTAGCATAGAATTGCAGGATAAAAATAAATTGATTGATTTTTGTAGAGCGATTCAATATTCCAGTGCCGTGGATAGCGACACAACTCTCGTAGCGGGGGAGATGGATGGCTATGAAGATTTAATTATAATGGCTAGCGGAAGTTTTAATCAGGGCAGCAGCATAGAACTAAGTTGCGATGGCCCAATAAGAGAACCTTTCACTGCATATATGCAAGGTTGTTTAAGTTATGCTCATGGCAAAATTGGGCTTGCAAACGCTATTCAAACCTTAATATAGATATTGACAACCTTATGTTTTAACTATATAATGAACTAAGTTGGAGGGAGAGAATATGCCAAGAATAGAAATGGAATCACACGTAAGAATTGGGAATAAGATTGAAACAAGAAGAGTTATTGTTGATTTACCAAATAAATTGTTTGTACCCAAAATTGGCAGATATTTATTTTGGGACGAATGTGTTAGAGGATATACCGCACCAGATACAAACACAATAATATATGCCGAAGATTATGTTAACGAACAAATTAACAAACCAAAAACTGCTAAACCAATTGAAATTAAATTGCATGACGAAAATGAACAAACTCTTTAATTAACATTTTAAATTGATTTAACTTTATAAAGCAAGTCCTAATTTCTTAGGGCTTTTTTGTTGCCTAATATATATAACTGGGTTAGGGTAGAAATGAAAATAATTTGCAAATAAACGATATAAAGTTGCAAAAAAGTAATGATTTTGCTTGACATTTGTATGTGGACTAATTTAGGGCAATGTGAAAGTTTATTTTTATATCTTTGCGCAAAACACTTCTTTTGCGCAAAGATTGGTTAAAATTGCAATGAAATTGTGTGGAAAACACAATTTTTGTCCACATATATGATTTTATGTTTTTTTATTTTACTTAATTCGACAACATATCATAAATATTATCCACAAATACAAAATGCTTTAAAGTTGCACCGAATTTGATATTGAAAAAATAAATGTTACTATAATACCTTGTATTACTTAATGTCAGTTAATAGTTTATTTAAATGTCATTGAATTTGTGTGAGCGCATTATAGAATGACAAGCGACCAATTCCCCATCTTTTTTGCGATCAATTCGTCTGAGAGCATTTTAGAAAATGAACCATTTGCCGTTATATCTTATTATTATACGGTTTAATATATACGTCTGCATACGTGCATAAAAAATCAAGTTTTGTTGAAAATATTAAACTAATAATTAAGAGTGAATTTATCAATATCTTTGCGTAAAAAAACCAATCATTTAAGATTGGCATTTTTAAAGAGACTTTAATTAAATACTGAAAAATATAGCATCATACAAACAAACATTACATGATACGGTTCTTTTATTAACTTTTTAATGAATGGCATTAAAATTAAGAACATAAATAAAAAAAATCTCCTAAATATTAATTTGGAAAAATTAAAAAGCAAATTAAGTATAACATTATCAAATAAAAAAGTAAAGAGTTTTTTGCAAAAAAATGTCAGTATTTTACCTATAATGTTCATTTCTCTTGCAAAGTTCTCTTTACTTTTCGCTTTTTGTTTGGTTATACTATTTCTTTGGTGTTATCACTTCTGCCCCACCCATATATGGACGTAATGCTTCCGGAATGTTAACACTTCCGTCTGGATTATAGTTATTTTCTAGGAATGCAATTAGCGCTCTTGTTGATGCTAAAACCGTGTTGTTTAGTGTGTGCGGATAATATGTTCCGTTAGCGCCTTTGGCCCTTATTCCTAAACGCCTTGCTTGCGCTTCTCCTAATGTGGAACATGACCCAACTTCAAAATATTTTTGTTGACGTGGGCTCCATGCTTCAATATCACAAGATTTAACTTTAAGGTCTGCTAAGTCGCCAGAACAGCATTCAAGTTGGCGTACTGGTATATTTAAATTTCTAAAAATTTCAACTGTGTATTGCCACATTTTTTCATACCATTCCATGCTGTCTTCCGGCTTACAAATAACAATCATTTCTTGCTTTTCAAATTGGTGAACTCGATAAATTCCACGTTCTTCTAAACCGTGTGCCCCAACCTCTTTTCTAAAGCATGGGCTGTATGATGTCATGTTTATTGGAAGTTCGGTTTCTTTTAAAATTTGACCTTTAAACTTTCCAATCATAGAGTGTTCGCTAGTGCCAATAAGGTATAAATCTTCACCTTCAATTTTATACATCATTGCGTCCATTTCGGCAAAACTCATAACCCCATTAACAACTTCACTTCTAATCATAAAAGGAGGAATTGCATAAATGAAGTTTTTGTTAATCATATAATCTCTTGCATAACTAATCATTGCCGTAGATAATCTTGCTGCATCTCCTAACAAATAGTAGAAACCATTACCGCTTGTTCTGCCGGCACTTTCCTTATCTAATCCATTAAACCTATCCAAAATATCGGCATTGTATGGAATTTCGTGCTTAGGAACAAAGGCTTCACCAAAACGTTTAAGTTCCACATTTTCGCTGTCGTCCTTACCAATTGGAACATTGTCCGCAATAATGTTTGGAATGGTCATCATTTTGATTTTAATAAGTTCGTCCAACTCAGCAACTTCTTTTTCAATGGCAGAAATTCGTTCGTTATTTGCCACAACAGTTGCTTTTATTTCGTTCGCTTCTTCAACTCGTTTTTCTTTCATTAAAGCGCCAATTTGTGCAGATAAGGTGTTTCTCATAGCTCTTAAATTATCGCCTTCTTGCTTTAAGCCACGAACTTTCTCATCTAATTCAAGCACTTCGTCTACAAGTGGAAGTTTTTGGTGTTGAAATTTCTTTTTTATGTTTTCTTTAACCAATTCAGGTTGTTTTCTAATTAAATTAATATCAATCATAATAATTTCCTTAAATTTTTTGAATATTTATAGGTTAACACTATAACATAAAAAAGTCAACAAAAATAGCTTAATGCTCACCATATTTCTTGTTTTTTACGCAAAGATATGATATAATTAAATCAATTTAAGAGGTGGAAGCTATGTCTAATAACTATTATTTGGATAGAAACCGCAAAAATATGCGCAAATTAAACGAAATGTTAGCAGATTTACCTGCTTTTTGTAGTGTTTTCTTCATAGGAATACAAGACACCACCACTCCACTAACTCGCCTAAACTATGCTACCGATTTAAAAACCTTTTTTAGCTATCTTGTAACATATGAAACCGGATTTTTCAATCGCCCAATTAAAAGCATTACCATGCTTGACATTGATGGAATTGATGCCCACGTTATTGAAAGATATATGTCCTATCTTTCTTATTACGACAAAGATACAGGCGAAGTTATTACTAACAGCGAACGAGGTAAATTGCGTAAACTCTCAAGTTTAAGGGCGTTTTTTAAGTATTTTTTCAATAAAGATATGCTTAAAGCAAATGTTGCAAGCAAAGTTGCTTCACCAAAGTTGCACGAAAAGCCAATAATACGCCTAGAACCCCAAGAAACGGCCGAACTGATATATTCGTGCGGTACTTTAAGTGGATTTGGGGAACATCAACGTAAGTATAATGAAAAATTTAAGGTGCGGGATAATGCCATAATCTCCTTATTTTTAACAACCGGAATACGTGTTAGTGAGTGTGTGGGTTTGAATGTTGACGATATTAATTTTAATTTAAATTCTTTTAGGGTAACCAGAAAAGGTGGAAACCAAGTTATACTATACTTTGGCGAAGAAACCGCAGAAATTTTAAAAGAATATTTGGATTATAGGGAAAGTTTACAGTTGCCAAAAGAAGAACGTGCTTTGTTTATATCTAGCCAAGGAAAGCGTATGATGGTACGCTCAATGCAATATTTGGTTAAAAAATATGCAAAGGTGGCCACTCCGCTTAAAAACATAACACCACACAAACTCCGCTCCACTTATGGAACTAACCTTTATAACGAAACTAAAGATATTTACATTGTTGCAGAAGTTTTGGGACATAGAGATGTTAACACAACCAAGAAACACTATGCAGCAATAAGCGATGATATCCGCCGTTCTGTTGCAGGCAAAGTTAAAATACACAACGATTAGTGCGCTTTTCTATTCTCATACTCAATATATTGCATTGATATGAAATAGTTTACGTGAAAAAATCTGCCGTGTTTATGCTGATATTTAGCATAAACACATTTTTGTTGGTGTGGCTAACACTGCCTTTTTTAAGTAACAAAAAACTTTAATAGCCTAACCTATTATTTAAATTAGAAAAATTTTAAAAATTATCGAACAAATGTTTGACAAATGTTTGAATCTTGTGCTATATTATGACAAATAAGGAGTTAATTATGGATAAAACCGAACAAACTTATAATTTTATTGTTTCATATCTAGAAAAAAACAAATACCCCCCAACAGTTAGGGAAATTTGTGCTAGTTTGAATTTAGATTCCACTTCAAGCGCAGTTTATCACCTTAAAAAGTTAGAAAAAATGGGTAAAATAACCAGAAATTGCAATAAAAATCGTGCCATTGAACTTGCTGATGTGGTTGACGAAAACAGTATTTCATTACCAATTCTTGGAACCATTGCCGCAGGTCAACCAATTTTGGCTGAACAACAAATGATTGACAAAGTGGTTGTGTCGGAAAACTTGTTTAGTGGCAACAATATGTTTGTGTTAAAAGTTAAAGGCGACAGTATGATAAATGTTGGCATATATGATGGCGACTTAGTTGTTATTTCTAAACAATCCGTGGCAAACAATGGCGAAATTGTTGCTTGTTTAATAGATAATGAAGCAACAGTTAAGCGTTACTATAAAGAAAATGGCTTTTTTCGCCTTCAACCGGAAAATTCTTTTATGCGCCCTATCATAACCGACCATTTGCAAATTCTAGGCAAGGTTGTTGGACTAATTCGCAACAAAATTTAAAATATTTCTTTTCAATAAATTCAACGGACATTCGCAAGAGAATTTATTATAACATTTTTATTGACTAATATTAATTATTAATATATAATTATATTAGTTATTTTTTATTTATAAAGGGGTGTTATGAAAACTGCAGATTTAATTCCATTAATTCTTCTAGAATTAAATGATAGCAATAAGTACGGCTTGGAAATTATCAAATCTATTGAGGCAAAATCTAACAACCAAATTGAAATTAAACAACCAATGTTGTACACCATTCTGAAAAAACTAGAAAAATCCAAGTTTATTTCTTCCTACTGGGAAGATAGTGAAATTGGTGGAAAACGTCATTACTACAAAATTACTAATAATGGCAGATTGCAGGTTTCTACTCTGCCTTCCTTTGATAAACTTGTTGCAAAAGCTTTGCAAAGTGAAATTACAGACGAGGTTATCGCACCGGCTGAGCAACCTAAAGTTACACCAAACACACCGTCTGCCCCACCCGTTGTCAGCAGCGAACACATTGCAGAAGGACTAAAAAAAGAACACTTTTCTATTATGGATGCAATTTATGAAAACCAACAACCTGTTGAAAGTAGTTCCACCCCCTCTGTGTTGCCAACAAATGAGATATTTGCAGATAATAATATCGACACAGCCACCGAAATGGAGCTTAACAAAGCCAACATTCAATTTTTAAAAGAGGAAAGAGTTACAGAAGACGAAGAATTTGCAACAAATACCGAAGTTTCTAAATTTACAAAACAGCCAGAAACCGCAATAACTAAAGAATATAAAAAACAATTAACATTAATTTATGAAAACTCGGTGCAAAATTTGCCAGAAAAACCAACTGTTTATGCCCACAACAACTACGATAATGTTAAATTTGTTGATTATACCAATTTAAAATCTAGCGAAGAATATAAATATGCTAAATGGGCATCTAAAACATGGTTTGCTCAATCAATTGTTTCTGCAATTTATATGCTTGCAATGTTAATTTTGGGAGTTGTTGTAACCAACTTTACAGGTGGAACACCAATATTTTATGGTTTTGTTATCCTAGCATCAATCTACATAGTTTTATTCCCCGCCAGCCGTGCATTTAAACTAGAAAAAGTGCGTGAAGAATTTAAAACAATCAAATATAAAATAAATTATAAAAAACAATTGATTATTAGATGTTTATTTGTGCTTGCAATTGCTGTAATTTGCATTGCTATTGGTGTTATAGTAAATAAATCTCTTGTTGGAGTGTTGTTTGGCAAGTTAAGCTTTGCAAACCTCTATTCCCCAATGTTAATGTCCTCAACTGTATTAATAGATTTAATATTTGCCTTTTGGGCAATGCGTAAGAAATAGGAGTTTTAATGTTACCAGTTTTATCCTTAAACAACTTAACAAAAAAGTATGGAACAAAGAAAGTTGTTAATAACATTTCTTTTTCCATTTTTGCAGGTCAAATATTTGGATTTGTTGGCCCTAATGGTGCAGGAAAGTCTACGGCCATTAGAATGATTACAGGGTTAACGCCAATAACTTCTGGCAAAGTTAGAATTTGCGGATTTGATGTTAGCAGAAGTTTTAAAAGTGCCATTTCAAAAGTGGGTGCAGTTATTGAAACTCCTCAACTCTACCCTTATCTTTCAGGCCTGCAAAATTTAAAACTTTTTGCAAAGTTTTATGGAAAAAAAGCTTTGGAGCGCATTCCCAAAATTTTTAAATTAGTTGGAATGGAAAACCGCATAAAGGATAAGGTTTCCAAATATTCATTAGGTATGAAACAACGTTTGGGAATTGCACAGGCATTGTTAAACAACCCAAAATTGTTAATTTTAGACGAGCCAACTAATGGATTAGACCCAAATGGCATACTAGAGATGCGTAATATTTTACGAGCATTAGCCGAGCAAGAGAATTTGGCAATTTTAATTTCTAGCCACAATTTGGCAGAATTGGAACAACTTTGCGATGAAATTGGTGTTATTAATAATGGTAAAATTATTGAGCACAAAACTATGGAAGAATTAGGCGGAGTGTTGCAATCTAAGCAAAGAATACAATTTATTTGCAATTACCCTAATTATGCTGCTATGTTAATTAAAAAGAAATATAAAATAAATTGTAACATCGTTGGCAATTCTATTATTCTTCCTTTAAAAGAAGCAAATATTGCCGTTGTTGTTTCTTACTTAACACATAGCAGAATTAAAATTTACAGCATTAAAAAAATACAAAAATCTTTAGAAGAATTGTATTTCGAAATCTTGAATGGCGACCGCCCATCTTCAAGCATTATATAGGGGATAGATATGTTTAAAGTTATTTCCGCAGAAATTAAAAAAATGTTAAGCAAGCCAGGAGTTTATGTCTTGTCTGTTTTGCTTGCTTTAATTCTAGTGTTGGGGGTGTTTATTTATAAACCAACCATTGCCCAAAGTTCCTACATTTCTCTAAATGGCTCCACCGTGCTGGAAAAATACACCAACTACTACTCCAACAACAATGGCGTTGAAAGTGGCATTAAAATTCAAGTTAAGGACGATGTTGACGCAACTGTTAACATGATTGAAGCGTACAAATACCATTCAACAAGTTATAAAAGCGCCATACAATCCCAAATGGCAGATGTAGAAGCAAAATTTGATAATTACCGCGATTATGGAGTTTTAACCAACGCAAGCCAAACAAGCATTAACAATGCGCGAAACGCTTTAATAAGTAGCATTAACGCACTAAATACAACAATATTAACTGGCATAAATTTAAATCCACAAATGTCCTACCCTATTGTTACAACTAAATCAAACTATCAAACCTACACCGCCGCATATGATTCTAGCCTTGATTTGTTAAGTATAAGTTCTAACAACATTTCTGCTCAATGTTCTGAGTTTGAAGCGGAATGTTTGCCAAAACTTAAAACGGCTATAAATGAATTTGCATACCCTACCCTTAGCAATGAATTTATTAAATCATACACTTCCACAGAAAGCACATCAAAATTTTCAGTTATTAAAAGCCGTTTAACTCAACTAGAAAATGAAATTGAACAGTTTAAAAACAGTGCTGGAACAAACGCCGATTTTAACCTTTCAAATGCAGACAAATTTGAAAAATTGGTTAACGTATATGTTTCCACTTGTGCAACTTACACTAATTTGGTTAAATACGAACTTATTTGCATTGCTTTTGAATGCACAACAACAACACAGCAACTTCAATTGCTGTATTTAGACAAATATTCGCCATATAACTGCCAATCTAGTTTAATTCGTTATGATTATTTGTTTAATAATAACAAAACTGAATTCGATTATGCCAACCCTTTAACAATAGGCACAACCGCTAACGCAGAAATTAATGGTTATGATTACGCTTATTTTAGCATGCGTTTATTCTCGTTTGTATTAATTGCTTATGCAATTATGTCTGCTTGTAGCTCTATTGCTGGTGAGGTTAAAGAAGGATCTATGCGATATTTTGCCATTCGCCCTGTTGGCAGAACCAAAATGTTGTTTGGTAAATACTTTGCAATTATGCTTATGTCGTTTATTTTAAGTGTGTTCAGTTCTGTCATTGCCATTATTGTTGGTAATGTTGTTTATGGCATTAATTCGCTAAGCATTTTAACCATATTTAACGGAACGACGGCAATTGTGTTGCACCCTGCTGTGATGTTTGTAATTTATGTTGCTAGCATGCTATTAGAAATTGCAATTTATACATCAATTGCACTTTTGTTCTCTTGCCTGTTTAAATCCGATTTATTTGCTGTTACTATACTATTGATGCTTTATTTAGTTAACTTTATGCTACCATTATTCGTTGGCGGTGTTAACTCCTGGCTAACATTCTATCCTTTCTCTCACATTTCACTATATGCTTTGTTCGGTAGTTCGATATACGCACAACAAGGCAACATTTTCTCCAACCTTTTGGGTGCCAAAGTGTTCACTGGAACTAATGCAATATTAACCGTTTGTGTTATTTTAATTTTATTAATACTTCCAAAACTGTTCGCCACATTTGCATTCAAGAAAAAGGAATTATAAAAATAAATAAACAAAAAAAATAGGATTGAACAATCCTATTTTTTAGCTTTGGTGTTTTGCAATCTCACCGGTTGCTAGTTGGTCGCATCTATTGTTATAAACATTGTCGGCATGACCTTTAACTTTAATCCATTTAATTTTATGTTTGTTGTTTAGTTCAATTAATTCTTGCCATAATTCAACGTTCAAAACTGGCTTTTTGTTTGCATTCCTAAAACCATTCATTTGCCATTTTGTTAACCAATCCTCATTAAAAGCGTTAACCAAATATGCGCTATCGCTATACAGTTCAATTTCGCAGGGTTCTTTTAATTTGTTTAATGCCTCTATTGCCGCCGTTAACTCCATTTGATTATTGGTTGTGTTAGGGTTATACCCACTAAACTCCTTCATTCTATCTTTATAAAATAAAACTGCACCCCAACCACCAGCTCCTGGGTTTCCACTGCATGCCCCGTCAGTGTAAATTGTTACATGTTTCATACTCTATTCCCTTGCTTTCTAATATTGCTCTTTTATATTCATCTTGAGCTCTTCCAATAATAAATTCTTCTTCCGTTATTTCTTTTAAGTCTGGGATTTTCCCAAGCTTAATTGCCGGCAGGGCCTTAACAAATATCATTGCATCAATCAAATTGTTGGCATACACATAAATAGGAACATCTCTCCATTTTCCACAGCCATAATGCCCCATTTTTGCTATTGCTTTAAAGTATCTCATAATTAATCCTTTGTAATATTATTAATATAATTAAAAACATTAAATAAGTCAAGTTAAAAGCAAATTTTTAGCAACGAATAAAAAATTTTTCCTTAATTTGTTGACAATATCCTCTCATTTATATATACTAATAAATATAGGGGTGTAGTTCATCGGTAGAATAAGAGTCTCCAAAACTCCAGAGGAGGGTTCAACTCCTTCCACCCCTGCCAAACAAAAAGAAAAATAGACTATTTCTAGTCTATTTTTTGTTGCTATTTTGCGGTGTCGCTAAATCTACTTTCTCTTATTACATTTACTTTAATGTGCCCAGGATATTCTAGCTGTGCTTCTATTTGTTTTGCAATGTCATGTGCTAGAACTTGTGCTTCTTCATCATTAACTTGTTCTGGTTTAACCATAACCCTAATTTCACGTCCTGCTTGAATTGCATAAGTTTTTGCAACCCCATTAAATGCATTTGCAATATTTTCAAGGTCTTGCAAACGTTTAATGTAGTTTTCAATGCTTTCTCTTCTTGCGCCTGGGCGAGAAGACGAAATTGCGTCCGCTGCTTGAACAATAACTGCTTCCAAAGTTCTTGGCTCAACATCATTGTGATGCGCTTCAATGCAGTGAATAACCGCTTCGCTTTCCTTATATTTTCTTGCCAGTTCCACACCAATAGATACGTGAGTTCCTTCAACTTCATGGTCAACAGCTTTGCCAAGGTCGTGTAACAATCCAGCTCGCCTTGCAACCTTTTCGTTTGCTCCAATCTCTGCCGCTAACATACCTGCAATGTATGAAACTTCCAATGAATGATTTAGCACATTCTGCCCATAGCTTGTACGATATTTAAGTCGCCCTAAAACCTTAACAATTTCTGGATGAATGTTGTGAATGTCTGCGTCAAAACATGCGTTTTCGCCAGCTTCTTTAATTGTTTCTTCAACATCTCTTTGAACTTTTTGAACAAGTTCTTCAATTCTTGCCGGATGAATTCTTCCGTCTAAAATTAATTTTTCAAGAGCAATTCTTGCAACTTCACGTCTAACAGGGTCAAATCCGGATAAGGTTATTGCTTCTGGAGTGTCGTCCACAATAAAATCAATGCCGGTTGCTGCTTCTAATGCACGAATGTTTCTACCTTCACGGCCAATAATTCTGCCTTTCATTTCTTCACTTGGAAGTGTTACAACACTGGTTGTAACCTCACTTGTGTTGTCAACTGCGCATTTTTGAATTGCAAGAGTGATAATATTTCGTGCTTTTTTGTCGGCTTCTTCTCTTGCTCTGTCTTCAATATCTTTTGCAATTTTAACCGCATCAATCTTGGCTTCTTCGGCGTAGCGGTCTATAATAACCTGACGCGCTTGTTCCTTTGTCATTTGGCTTACTTTTTCAAGTTCTTTATTAATGCTTTCTTGAAGCTCGTCCAACGCGTTTTCTTTGGAATTTAAAGCTGCAATTTGGTTTTGAACCCTTTCTTTGCTTGCTTCTAATTCTTCGGTTTTTCTATCTAAAACCGACTCACGTTTCGCAAGGTTTTCTTCACGCGCAAACAATCTATCTTCATTGCGTTTTGTTTCTTCCCTACGTTCACGATTTTCTTGCTCGAAAGCTTGTTTTAAAATGCTAATTTCGTTGTTTGTTTGAGCAACTTGCTCTTTTTTTATTTGGTCCGCTTGAGTGCGTGCATCTTCCAGAATTTTATCTGCCTTTATAGTTGCTGATTTAGATTTCTTATTCATAATAACCGCATATGCGCCAATACCCACACCGGCACCAACGGCTAACATAATAATCGACAAAATAACTGCAATAGGTGCACTTACACTACATAGCAAACCATAACTTACTATGTTCATATAATACCTACCCTTTAAAAATTGTTAAAAAACAACATAAACATTATACACTTAACATAAGTAAAAAGTCAAGAGTTACGGTAATTTTACAAAGAATATGTTAAGAAAATTTTTGCACCAATCAAATTAATTGTGTTGATTGCAAGAAAAATACACCACATATTGTTGGTGGTGCATTTCCGTTTGTTTGGGTTATAAAACAATAACCTCTATGTTATTTAAAACTGCTTGAATAAGAGCATCTAGTTCCACTTTGCTTTCTTCAATTTCTGCATCTTTAATGCGTGGTTTAATTATTGGGTTTCTTGGTAAAAACACTGTGCAACAATCTTCGTATGGCAAAATACTTGTTTCGTAAGTGTTAATATCTTTTGCAATTTTAATAATTTCTTCCTTATTAAAGCTAATTAATGGACGAAGAACTGGAAACTTTGCAACGGCATTGGTCGTGGTTAAGCTTTCAATGGTTTGGCTGGCAACCTGCCCCAAACTTTCTCCAGTTATAATGGTTTTATATGAATATTTTTCGCAAAGTGCATTTGCAACCCTAATCATACTGCGGCGCAAAAGGTTTATGGCATATTCGGTGTTGCAATTTACATGAAATTCTTCTTGAACCTTTGTCATACTGCAAATATACATAAATCTAGCACCAATAAATTTTTTAATTGTTTTTGCAAGATTAATAACCTTTTGTTTTGCTTGTGGGCTTGTGTATGGAAAACTATCAAAATGTAAAATATCTTGCCTTAAACCTCGCTTAGCCATGCAAAAACCTGCAACAGGGCTGTCTATTCCACCACTTAGCAGCAATAATCCATCTCTCTTTTCTCCAAGTGGCAAGCCAGAATATGCATAAATAATTTCATGGAACACAAAGGTCTTTCCGTTTTCTCTAATATCTACATACACAGTTTGATTTGGATTGTGAATGTCAACCTTTGCATTAGGATTTGCATTTAATAAAATTTCTCCAAGGTCTGCAGCAAAATCGTTAGATTTAATAGGAAACGACTTATCTGCCCTGTTAACATCACACTTAAAAGTTGACTTAATTGTTATGGTATTAACATAATTTTTAATTTCGTCAACATCGTTAGTTAGTTCTACGGCTTTAGAAATTGAGTGAACTCCAAAAACGCACTTTAAAGCAGCCACAATCTCATCTTCGTCATCATAATCTCTAACTAATAAACGATTTTGTATGTCTTCCACCTTACAAGTTAAACCCTTTAATGCTGTTTTAATGTTTGTGTGCAAAAGACGGGTGAAGTATTTTTTGTTTCCACCTTTTAAGTGTATTTCATTAAATCTAATTAAAATAACGTTATTCATTTGTTTATCCTTTTAGTGTAAATCTCAGCAGAAATTGAAAGCTCTTTTGCCATATTCTTGCAATCTTCAATTGTAATCTCTGCCCCAAAACTAATTCGTACTGCGCCAGAAATATAGCTTTTTGGCACAATTTGCTCAAGCACTCGATTAATTGGCACTTTACTGTTACAAGCAGAACCAGTACCAATTAAATATCCTTTGCTTTCCATCATATGTTGCAAGGTTTCGCCCCTAACGCCTTTAAAGCAAAGTGAAATTATGTTGTTAACGCAGTTGTTGTTGGAAACAAGCACATAATCTCCGCTTAAATTGCTTAAAATTGCTTGTTTGTGGGCATAATAGTCAAATTTAGACAGATTTTCCAAGGCGGTTTTAAATGCCATAACTGCCGGCACATTTTCGGTGCCTGCACGTAAGCTTAGTTCTTGCCCTCCACCCATAATAAATGGCTTAAATTTGTTAGGGTTTGCAATATATAGCGCTCCAATACCTTTTGGCCCATTAATTTTGTGGGCAGAAACAGTGTAAAAGTCCACGCCTAAATCCTTAAGATTAATATCTAGTTTGCCTAAAGCTTGCACTCCGTCGCTGTGCACCAAGGTTTGTGCGTTTTTTGCTTTAACAGTTTCGGTTATGGTTTTTATGTTGTTTATTGCCCCTGTTTCGTTGCTAACGTGAATAATACTAACAAGTGCCGTTGTTTCGTCCACTTCTTTATATAGTGCTTGTTCGTTAATCCCACCATTATCTAAAAGCGGAATAAACACCACGTTGTAACCTAATTCCTTATAATGTTTTGCGGTGTTATGAACTGAACTATGTTCCCCAGCGGAAAATATGTATTTTTTATCTTTCCTTGTTATAACTGTGTTTAAAACTGCATTATTGCTTTCTGTTGCACTGCCAGTGAAAATTAGGGTTGAATTTGCTTTGCCTTTAAGTGTTTTTAAAAAGTATTGCCTTGAGTCTTCAATTTGTTGTTTAACTTGCCCTGCCACCCCATACATTGCGCTTGGGTTATAAAAAAGTTCGCTTGCCTTGTTGTACTCTTCAAGCGACTTTTCTCTTATTTTTGTTGTTGAAGCATTGTCAAAATATAACATAGGTGTATTATAGCACATATTTCAACAAAATGTATAGGTTTTTAAAAAATTCTTTGGGTTTGCTTAAATTAATGTTTTATAATACCGTAAATTCATCTTCTGCATTGCTTAAACATTCATTTACTTGTTTAATGTTTTCTTGTTGTTGCATTTCAACAAGTTCTAAATACTTGCTAAATAATTTAGACCTATCTAATTTTACTCCGTTGTCATCTTCAAAAATGCATACATAATTTAACCCGCTTTCTAAGTTGTCATAAAACAAATATTCAAAATGCTCTCTTTTGTCTTTTGTTTGTAGCACGGGTGCATTTACTGCAACTTTCACTAACCAACCACTAGTTCTAACTGGAGTGAACACTCTTGCATCTTTGTGCATTCCTTTAACAAAGTTAATAAAAATGCTATTTTCTAATTTTGTTATTGAATTCTTTTCCATGTCATTTTCCTTTAAACTTAAAAGATGATACCACACATTTTGGGATATTGCAATATCTTTTGGGAAAGTTATTTGTTTTTTTGAGGGTGCTTTTAAGCGCTATGGAATAAGGTTTAAAGATTTCCCTAAACTACCTCCGTTTAAATACACTTCTGGCACTTTACCCATTATAATGCTTTCGGCAAGCATAACTTGGTTGGTGGAGTAAATTTCATAACTTTTAACCGGTAGAACAATGCTTATATGGGTGTTTATATATAAAAACAGCGTGTGCTTTGTCATATTAATGCCAACTGCATCAAATTCGCTGTCGAACTTGCTACTAACCGCACCAATAGGCACAAGTTTAAGGTTAATTTTGGGTCCCTTGCCGATGAAGAAAGGTATGCCACTAAATGTGCCAAGATTTAGATTAAGGCCATCGTCTCCCAACCCATTCATTTGAAATTGTGCTTCCTTAATAATTTCCCTTGTTATACTATTTATTTCATATTGATTGGCCGAAAATGCCACAATTTCCCCTGTGGACGAATAGGTTATGTCTATTAGTGCGTCGTAGCTTAAACTTCGGTTAATAACATTGCTAACAGCCATATTTATATTTTTTTCCACCAGCGCTCTTGTTTCTGCCTCGCTGTACGTTTTAATTATAGGGCTTGCAACCGCAAAATAATAAACCAACAAAGCAACAATAAAAAAGATTAGAACAATTAAAGATGTTTTTTGCTTGTTCAATCTTTTTTTCATATATTAAAATATTATAATTTTAACCGATTAAATTAATAACGCCATATTAAGACATCTTACGTCAATGTCCGCCTTTTTTCGTTTTGCTACTAAATATTAGCGCAAAAATAAACGAAGCAAATATTGCCATAGAAATTCCACCAGCAGCTGCAGTTAATCCTCCTGTGAATATACCAATAATTCCAAATTCTTTTGTTGCCATAATTGCACCTCTTGCAAGAGTTGCTCCAAACCCAATAATTGGAACACTTGCGCCCGCTTTGGCAAACTCTTTAAATGGAGCAAAAATGTTAAACACTTCTAGCACCATACCAATTATAAGGAACAAAACTAAAATTCTGGCAGTTGTTATTTTTGTGCGAATAACCAAAATTTGCCCAAGAAAGCAAATAAATCCGCCCACTAAAAATGATATTACATAATCCCACACATTCATTTTTGCCCCCTAGCTTTGCTTTGATTTTTTCTTGTTGTTGCAGATTTCGAATTATAATCTGCCATTTTAACATTATTATTTTCAACCCTTGTAGTGTCAGTATTTTTTTGTGGGCTTTCGCTGGCAAATTCAAATTCAACAGCGTGGGCAACCCCCGGAATTGTGTCGCCTTGTTGAGCGGTTGTTGTGCTCATCAAAGCCCCTGTTGAAACCAACAAAACTCGTTTAAAATCCCCTTTTTTTATTTTGTGAATAATATAAGAGTTCAAAATGCTAGCACTGCACCCTGCTCCACTGCCACCCATAAACACCCTTTCGGTTTTGTCGTACATCATACAACCACAATCTGCATAATTTTTGCCCAAAACGATGTTTCGTTGCTCCATAAGGTCAATTAAAATTTCACTACCCAACTTGCCCAAATCTCCCGTTGCAATAAAGTCGTAATCACTGCTTGTTGTGCCCATGTTTTTTAGGTGCTCACTAATTGTTTCCGCCGCTGCCGGCGCCATTGCTGCACCCATATTATTAACGTCTGCAATGCCATAATCTATAACCTTGCCAAACGTTACAGCCGTAATTTTGATTTTGCTTGGTATGTTTGAAATTATGCTTGCACCGCCCCCGGTAATTGTCCATTGTGCTGTTGGCGGGCGCTGATTTCCTAACTCTAATGGAAATCGATATTGTCTTTCTGCGCTGCTAAAATGTGTGCAGGTGGCAGCAATTATGTTACTAGCAAGTTTGTTGTCCACAAAAATTGCCCCTAGCCCCAAACTTTCTGTCATTGTTGCACAAGCAGAATAAACTCCAACAAACGGCAGCCCTAACTCCCTAGCCGTAAACGACGAACTAACAATTTGGTTTAATAAGTCTCCACCAAAAAAGAACTCTATATCGCTCAAATTAAGCCCCGAATTTTGAATTGCCCCACGAATTAAATCTTGCAAAAGTTTTCGCTCGCTTTTTTCAAAGGTTTTTTCTTTAAGCGTGTCGTCCTGTAAAATATAATGAAAATAGTCATGCATTGGTCCTTTCCCTTCTAATGGCCCCACTATGCTATACCCTTCTAAAAGGTATGTGTTGTTTTTCATTTTTATTGTTTGCATAAAATCCCCTTAAATAAATAATCCAACAAAACCGCATACAATAGATCCCACCACTCCGCACACAATAACCGGACCCGCAATGGTAAACATCTTAACGCAAATGCCGTAAATAATTCCTTCTTTCTTAAACTCTATTGCCGGGCTTGAAATGGAATTAGAAAACCCTGTTATTGGAATAACCGAGCCAGCGCCACCCCAGGCTCCAACCACATCATAAACGCCCAATCCGGTTAAAAAGCAGGTTATAAAAATTATTGTCATAAGCATACAAGTAGACACTTCGCTTTCGGCCAAATTAGGAAACCAGTAGGAATATAAATCAAACAGCCCTTGCCCAATTGCACAAATAAGCCCACCCAACAAAAACGCTTTAAAAAGCGATGGCCAAGCTTTTGTTTTTGGCAGTTTAGATTCAACATATAAATTGTAATTTGTATTTCTTTTATTTTCGTTCATAATCGCTCCTTATCAAATTATTAACCAAAATTAAAAATATAAAACAATAATTATTTTTTAACAATAAATATTTTCCATTATTTTTGCCACAATAATGCTAAGGAGAAATTATGAAAAATATTTTACCAATAATAACAGTTTTAGGTGCAGGGGTTTTGGTTGCTGCTGGAAGCGACTCCAAAATGAATTCAAATCCCACTCAAAATAAAGACATACAAAAAAATGTAGAAAACTTTGAACAAAACTTTAAGAATTACAGCCAATTAAACGAACAACAATTAAGTAAAGAAAAATTAAATAAATATAAATTAACATTTGTTAGTCCTGTTGATGCAACCTTAGTTAACAGCCAAACAATCGAACAAAGCCCTGCCGAAGATATTCCTGAAGCTGAATATATAGGCCCTGAAATTGATGGCCCTATTAAAGATGGTGCAAAACCTATGCCATTACCATTTTCCTCAACCGAAGAAAACAGAACCACCAATAATGTAACCGCGCAGGTTGACAACGGCACTGCTTTAAACACTGAAAATTATAATAATTCAATAGATCAACAAGAACAGGAAAACGACGATAACATAAACTTAACAACCGCACAAAATGAGCAAATTTCAACCTTATATTCAATTTCAACCGACATTGAAAACAGTTGTGAAGATTTTTGCGAGCTTAAAGAAGAGTTAACAGAAGCCATTCTAGAAACCGAAAACCTTTTAAACAAGGTTCAAAACAGAGAGATTGAATTAACCAGCGAACAAAAACTGTTAATTACTGAGCAAAGCAATGAGCTTAAAAATTTGGGCAAGCATCTTTCTCGTTTAACAAACGAACTTTCATTAAGTTTAAGCGATTTAGGCACGCTACTTGCCAACGAAAATGGTAATTTAGACAGTTTATCGCTTAAATACTTGGTTGTACTTAACAATCTACTAGACGGCAATGAAATGCTAGAAAACAGCCTTTCTTCGCTTAATTTAATGAATAATATGTTCCGCATTAATAGTGTTTTGCCACCAAATAATACAGGCAGAATTTTATATGGATTTCAACAGAACAATCAACCTCCTGTTATTAAGGACTATTTAATAGATAATAATGGTAATGTTGTAGAAAATAAAACAAACCCTTCAACCTCACACCAAACCGAAACAAAAGAGGTTGATGAAAATAGTGAAACCGCAACAGCCAACAACAACTCTAACAAAAATATCGACACCTTAAATACCAAACCAACCAATAGTAACATAGACTCTTTCTATGCCAACACTCCACATAATATCGACACGTTTTTTAACACGGCATTGCTGAATAACGAGTTTATGTATGGCAATGGCTACGGTTCTTATGGCGGCAATTTTGCTGGTGGAATGGGCGGCTATGGTGCAGGTTTTCCTTACGGATACAACCAATATCAAAATTATCAAAACGCTAGCAACAACCCCAACTATGGTGTTAATAACAACAATAACACACAAGATGAAGACACACAAAGCAACACAATAAACAAAAAAAGTAAGTTTAAACTAACAAAAAACATAGACACCTATAAAGATGCAAACACCCCATCACTATCGGTAAAACTTAATAACTTTAAAAAGAATGTTTCCGCTTTCTTTGAAAAATTTTCTAAACCAGAAAAATATGATACAATTAGCAACGATACAAACAAATTAAGTGAAGAAAAACAAAGCACAAATTAAATATCTATGCTTTGCTTCATTTCTTTCAAAACCTTATTTTCAATTCTGCTAACTTGAACTTGGCTTACACCAAGTTCTTTTGCTATTTCCGTTTGGGTTTTATCTAAAAAATATCTCATAATAATAACTTGTTTTTCTCTTGCGTTCAATCGCTCAATCATTTCACGCAAAGCTAAGCGATTTAAATACTTTTCGGGCGAAAAGTCGTCGCTTACTCTATCCATAATGGCTGCACCATCTTCTTCGCCCTTATATTGTTCATTCAATGAAAGTGGCGATGTGTTGGCTTCAAGCGCCAAAACCACATCATTAATATCCAAATTGAGTGATTTTGAAATATTTTCTAGCGTTGGATTTGTTCCAAACTTATGTGTGTGTTCGTTTATATAGTTTTTAATTTGAATTGCTGTGTGCTTAATGCTTCTGGAAACTTTAACACTGCCATCATCGCGCAAAAAACGTTTAATTTCGCCTGCAATCATTGGCACTGCATAGGTGGTGAATTTAACATTAAAACTTGCATCGTAGTTATTTATTGCTTTAACAAATCCCATTGCTCCAAGTTGATAAAGGTCGTCGTAATCTATCCCTTTGTTTAAATAGCGTTTAACAACACTTTTAATTAATGGAGAGTTGCAGGTTATTAATTTCTCTTTTGCCAAATCGTCCCCAGTTTTTGCAAGGTCCAGCAATTCTACGGTTTCACTGGAAGATAGCATCTACACCACCATTGCACTGTTAATTTGTTTGCTCATTAAAACGGTTAGTCCACCCTTTTCATTTTTAACTTCAAGTTCGTCCATAAAACTACGCATAATTGTAAAGCCCATTCCGCTTCGTTCTTGGTCTGGCTTGGTTGTATAAAAAGGTGTTAATGCTCGGTCAATATCTGTAATACCAATGCCATTATCTGTTATACTTATGCTAAGATTATTCTGTTTTGTACTCATTTTCATTGTAATGTAACCTACATTTTCTGGGTAGGCGTGCACAATAACATTAGAAACCGCTTCACTAACTGCAGTTTTAATATCGTTAAGTTCCTCAATGCTTGGGTTTAATGGCACAATAAAAAGCGCAACTAAATTTCTTGCAAACGCATTATTTTCTGGAACCGCCTTAAACTTTACTTCAACAACATTCTTCATATATCCCCCTAAACTATTTTGGGCATAATTTCAAACAGCCCCGACATTTTAAAAATTCTTTCTGCATTTCTGCTAGGATTGGTTATAAAAATTGGCTTGTTTTTCTCCCTCATCTTTTTATATCTGCCAATTAACACCCCCACACCTGTGCTATCCATAAAAGTCAATTCGGATAAATCCATAACAATTTGAACGTAGCCTTTAACTGTGTCTAGCAAACTGTCCAGTTGCTTTCTGGTGTTTTGTGCAGTATATTCGTCCAATTCGCCAGAAAGCAAGATGTATAAGGTTTTGTTTAAAACCCGAGATTTAATTTCCATTTCTTCCCCCTTGCACCCATTCTAACAAAGCGGGAAATAAAAAAAATAACAACAAATGTTGAATAAATAACAGTTTTTGTTGAAGTGTGCCGAGAATAAAAAAGACCACAACAACGTGGTCTTCAACATTTTAGATTCTATTGGCAAAAAAACATAATACCAAACACAATAGCAATTATAAAAGCAAGTGCAAAGAACACAGTTAGCAACACCTTACCGGCACTGGTTGGAAGTTTGCCAACATTTCCGTTTTGCCCGTTCATAACTGCTTTATACTGTTTTCCCTTGTTTGTTGTGGAAATAAAATACACCGGCAACAAGCAAAAATTATATGTTCTAATAGGATACTCAGTACGTAAAGTCAACTCTTGAATGTGGTCGCATTTATATTGCCTTAAAAGAGATGTTTCAATGTCTGTTTTAATGATATTTTCAGCAACTGCAACGCATTCATTAAACATTTTGTCCTTATATTCTAACATATACCCTGAAATAAAGTCATCTTCGAAATCAACTGCTTGGGCATAGTTAAATGGCAAAATGCTTTTCAATTCCTCTTGTGTTAGATTAGAGTTGGCTTCAACTGCCAAATTATCGTAGTTTTTTTCGAACACACCAGAAACAGTTTTATACTCTGTTCTAAACTTTCTTTCGCCCTTTGAGTTGGTATATTCTTTGCTGTAGGTAAACGTGCCATGATAGTTACTTGAAACGCTCATATCGAACACAAAAGCGTTCACGTAAACACCTTTAACATCTTTTTCTGTAACATTTTTAAAAATGCGCTTGTTGGCATAAAATCGCTTACTAACTGCCAATTTGAATTTTTTTAAAGCTTCTTCCTTGCCAAAAGAAAAAGGAATAACGCTGTCTATCGCCATTAACTTTTTCTTACTGCTAACACTTACCGCAGGGCTTCCGCAATATTGGCAAACGCTTTCAACTTGGAACTTAGGGAATATCACATTTGCCCCACAACTTAAACACTTTGCACTTTTAACAGCACTGGCAAGTTCTACACCTTCTTCCCCCATAACCGCAGAAAAAGGTTTTTTGTTAAATTGATAATTATATTTAATAGGAAAAACGGAACCGCAACTGGAACAAACATTTCCCTTATTCTCTGGGCTAAAATTAACCTGCCCACCACAATTTTCACATTTACATCTCATAGTAATATTCTAACAAATAAACAAATTTAATGCAATATTTTTAAGTCCTAAATAACGAAAAAGAGCACTAATGTGCTCTTGATAAAATTTAGTTATACTGTTGTATTATTGCCATCTTCTATCTCATCAGTTTCTTCTGGAATTAAAGACTCTACAATATCCATTAATCTCTTATAGTCTGCATTTTCTACATCCGTAGCAAACTGAAAAATACGATAAGCGTTTCCAGTTTTAATAATGGCTTCTTGCAATTTATTAACATCTGCACCAACAATATTAACGGCAAATAAAAGAATTGCTTCAGCAACGTTTGATTTAATAATTTGTTCTTCTGCTTCGCGAACCTTATCTCTGTATGCTTTACAATCACCAAATGTGCAATAACAATGATGTAACCTTGCAACAATCATCTCGTAATCCATATATACCCTCCAATATGTGTTTATCTTAACATAATAATTACACCTTGTCAATACATAAAGGCATGCCAAATCGAATGTAACGAACGATTGGCAGGGCCACTTAAACAATCACACAAAATTAATCTTATACTTAATATGGACTGAAAATCGAACTCAAATCGAACTCACTTAAACACTGCGCTAGTTTTTTTGAATTATACATAGTAAACAGCAAACAAAAAAACACCACAATATGTGGTGTTTGTGGAGCTAGTGAAGGGAATCGAACCCCCAACCTGCTGATTACAAGTCAGCTGCTCT
>CALBOE010000003.1 GCA_937896905.1 uncultured Clostridia bacterium
TTGGTAGAGCAACTGACTCTTAATCAGTGGGTCCAGGGTTCGAGTCCCTGAGGGTCCACCACTACAATCCCCTATTTTATAGGGGGTTTTTGCTGTTTTTATTCAAGTTTCAAAATTGCTAAAAATCCATATTTTTGGCAAAAAAGTTGGGTCAAAAGTTGGGTCAAAAGTTTGGATATAAATCTTTATAAAGATTTAATATGTCATTTTTTGTTATAGTTAGGTCTAAATGTGTGTAAATATCGTTAGTCATAACTATGCTTTTGTGACCCAAATAATATTGCCTTTCTTTATCTGGAACACCAAGATAATATATATTTGTTGCAAAGGTGTGCCTTAAATCGTGCAGTTTGTGATTTTTAATGTTAAGGAATTTTAAATATTCTCCAAAGGTTTTAGTGTAAAAGTCCGGCGACCGTGTAAACATATTTTTAAAATTATCCTGGAGAATTTGCTTGAAGTGTTCAGAAATTGGAACATAACCTTTTGTGCAGTTCCTCTTGGTTCTATCTATAAATATTTTATTGTTTTCCAAATCCAGATGTTCAAATTTGGTCCTACAACCCTCTTCGCGTCTGCAACCGGTTAACAAATAAAACAGGATTTCATACTTCATATTAGATTTATCCAAGTTGTCTAAAATTAGCTTCTGTTCTCTTAAAGTGAAGCTTTCGCCTTTAACACTTTCATTTTTTGGTTTTGTAATTAGTGCAGAAACATCTCTGGTTATGTAGTTCCTTTTTAATGCTTCTTTAAAAACACCGGTTATTATGAAGTAGCAGTAGGCTTTAACTCTTGGTGCTTTTATTTTGCTTAAAAACAATTCCAGCTCCATGTAGGTTAAAGTTTTGATGTCCTTTTTAAATAACTCAATTTGGAAGTGGTTATTAATGCAACTTCTATATGTTGCACTAGATGCGATATTTGCTTTATACAAACTAAACCATTCTTCAGCCAAATTTATAAATTTGTGAGATTCCCCATCGTGGGAAACTGTTATTGATATAGATTTTTTAAATTCCTTAATTTTGCTTTCTAAAATTTTCTTATTTCTGTTTATTATTTGATATTTAAGTCCGTTAATTTGTTTGCGCCATTCATAACGTCCATCGGCGCGTTTTCTTACATTTTTCAATTCCTCTTCTCCTTTTTGAGAGTTGGAATTTCCATTACTGATTAATAATATTTTAAATTGCTTTTGGCGATTAATGTCTGCCTTATCCATTCTGCCCTGATATCTTGCTGCAGCTATTTCATTTTCGCCAATAAGTTGGTCAACACGGTTTCGAAGGTCTATACATTCTTCGTGTTGTTTTTTAAAATTTCTAAAAAGATTTGATATTCTGTTTCAATGTCAGCCATTACTACTCCCTCTACGATAACTTGCTTGTTGTTTTTTGTGATTTTTCATCATCAGATTTTGATTTTAGTTTAACTGGAATTGTAAACGTTATTACTCCCGCAGCAATAAATGAAAGACATATCATAACGCCTTTTGCTCGACATTTAGATATCCACTCATTTTTTTGACCGTCTGACATCGCACCCCAAACGTCAGTTGATTCAAAATCTTTTTCAATAGCATAAACGTAATCTAAAGCTGTTTCAATTTCTCGTGAGGCTGCAACAGCATTGTCAATTTGATTCCATGATAAATGATACATTGCTTCTGGATAAAAAGAGTATGCGATAAATCCCATTATTATCAACGCTATGCCTACAACAATTTTCCTTAACATAAATCCTCCCTTAATCCATTAAACCCATAACATAGGCTTTTGTTTTTGCCAACTCGAGTTGGTTCATTTTTAATATCTTGCGGATTAAATACCCCTCACTTTCGTTTAAATACTTCAAGTTGATTGTGTCCGCTTCTCTGCCCACAAGCTCGTCAATGCTGCAGTTATAGAAATCTGCAAGCTTGATTAGTGTATCAATTGGCGGTTGACTTGCATTTGTTTCATAACTAAACAATGTTGTTTGTGGAATATTTAATTTTTCCGATAGTTGTCGTTGAGATAAACCCAATCTTAAACGATAGTCTCGTAATTTCATAAAAAACCTCCTAAATTTTCATTCGACATAAAAACTTTAGCATTTATGGTGTAAATTTTAAAGTAATTGCGTAAAATTCTAATTATTTTACGGAAATATCGTAAATTTGCTTGATTTTTTATGTTGCAACCGTTAAAATGTTTGTAAATTTACTAAAGTAAAGTAAATTTTACTTCCTAAATGACATTCGACAAACTCAAATAGGAAACCTTTGGACAATGACAGTTTAATAGTGTAATTAAAAAAACACCCGGGGGGTTAGCCGGGTGATAAAAGATTATTTCTTTTTTGAAATGTCAACCACGGTGTTAACACCATTGTTGACAGTGCTTGAAGCATTGAGAGTTTTGGTGGCGACTGTTTCTTTGTGTAAATTTCCATACATAAGCAATCGACTGCCTTATAAGTGTTTGGATTGTAAGGGGAGAAAAATGACAGTTTTCTCCAAGTTTAATTACACTAAAAAACTGTTATAAAGTCCAATTAATGCCAACTGAACTTAGTCTGTTGCACGTGCAAATCTGCAAGTTGGCGCAAACAAAATTCATTATAAAGGGAGAAATGAAACTGTGTTATTTTTAATTATTATGCTATGGCTTGTGGTTGTTGTCCTTGCAAGCGTGTTGATTGCGCAACAAATAAGCAAAGAACGAACCGAAAAAGCCTTATGTCATTTAATTTTAGATGAAGTTAAAGTTGGAAAGGAAACAGGGTGTTTCAATGTTTTAATTCAAAATTTTTATACATATTGCGACAAGATAAATGGCGAAAACAATTTAAACGAATTTGTAGATTTTATTAACCATTTAGTAAAGGTTTATTTAATGCGTTCAAGGTTAGTGTCGTTTTATGAATTTGCTAACCGCTTGTATCCACCAGCACCACAAGAAGATGAACCAGACGAAAGCGAAGAATAATAACATTTGGGCCCAACGACGCCCACCACATGCCAAGCCAGATACACCTCTTTCTCACCGGGCTAAACCCGGGGCTTGGCAATTTAAAAATTTTTTCACAGTCTGCAGGTTTCCCCTGAGTTGTTGTACCTGTAGACAATCGCATTCTTTACCAGAATGCACCCTAAATGCTTTAAGAGCACATTAAGTTTAGTACCCCAAGTTTTCTTAATTGATGTGCTCTCCACCTCCTGGTGGTAAAAGGAAAATTTATGAAGAATAAACCTAAAAGTTTAACCGAATTGATGGAAATTAAAGATGCTAGAATTGCAGAACTTGAACAAGACAACAGAGATTTAAACAAATCTTATGTTAAGGCGTGCAAAACTAATCAGGCATTAAGGCAAGACATTATCCATCTAAAAGGTCTTTTAAATAAACGAGCCCAAAAGGGATTTGAAGAAGCTTCAATGATTAGACATCTTGGGCTAATTGGTGGTAAAGAATGAAGGTTCTAAAATATTACATTCCTAACCACATCATCACAGAAAGCCGAAGTGAGTTCAGCAACAAAATGAAAGAACTTCACAAGGCACAAATTAGATTTAAACCAATGGTTTTAGTCGAAACCGCTCCAGGAAAACAATCCTGGTATGGTTTAAATGATTTCAAAAAAAAGGAGAAAGCAAGTGAAAAAGGTTAAAAAAACTGTGGCAAGAAAGCCAGCAAGCAAAAAAGTTGCGTCAAAAACCGCAACTAAAAAACCTGCAACTAAAAAGCCAACACAAAAAACTTATGGTCTTGTTGACAGCAAAGGCAGAAAAGTTGCAAACGCAAAATTAATTATTCGCTAGATAAGACGGCCCAAAGTTTGGCCGTCATTTTGCATTGGAGGCAAGAATGAAACAAGTTTTAATTGTTAGATATCGTAAAAATAAGAAGATTGTTGATGTGAAAGTTAGCATAAACTCTGCACAGAACGTGCTAAAAGAAAAACGAAAAATAGATAGTTGTGCAGAACTTATTATGTTGGAAAACGGTGTTGAATATTGCCTTTGTTAATTTTGCTGGTAGTTTTAAAGGAAGGGATAAAAGGAGAAATATTATGAAAAAATTTTGGGCTTGGTTTTTAGCTATATTGCTGGTTGCCATTGTTGCTTTTGTTATTGTGGTTTGCGTTATGGCGCACAAATCTGGAGTAACAGTTCCACAAGAAATTCAATCTTGGTTTGAAAATGGCGCCGGAATGATTCAACCTTTATACTCGACACTACAATTACGAGGTTAATTATGAAATTTTTAAAATTTTTGATTATTGTTTTGCTTATTGTTGTGGTGGCATTATTCACCGGAACGTGGCTGTTTGATGCTTTGGCTTGGTTTTTCGAGTTCTTATTCGTTAAACCATTAAGGTGGCTATCTGGCATCTTTAATTTCTTTGGCTGGAATGCCGGAGTGTTTTAAAAGGAGTGGTTTATGAGTGAATTAAAAAAAGGCCAAAAGGTCTTTATGATTATTATGTACATTTTAACAGCCATTTCTTTGGTTGTTTCTGCCTTTGTTATTTACAACATGGCAACAACTAAAAAACCTTGGACTATTGGTGTTACGTATGCCGACAAACTGTCTTTTGATGAAAATCAAGCAAGCATTGCAACCATCAAAGTTCACGGAAACGAAAACAACAATGGACAAGCTGTTTATGATTTACAATTTTCCAGTTATACAGACGCCGATGGTAATGGTGTAACTTCTTTTGGTATTCAATGCGTTGGAGATTGGGAAATTCGCAGAATTTCTGATTTTATTGGAAATATTCCTGCCCATATTGAATTTTCAGATTTGTACAAAAAATATAAAGGCAAAATGGTTAATGAAACTTATGTGCTTGGAGATTTTTCCTTGTATTACACAGCTGATGGCGGAACAACTTATACAATTTTGCCAGAAGATAAGGTTGATGACTTTTTGCTTATAGATATTGGTGGCGAATTTTATAGATTATCTTTAAAAACTTATACTTACACAACAGAAAAAACGGTGTTTTTATGGTGGAAAACAACCGAAACACGTACAGCGCAATACACGTGGTATGAAGTATTTGATTATCTAATGACATCTGCAATTAACAATTCTGGCAAGGAAGAATTTTCACAATTCCCATTGCCATTAATGGACTGTGCAGAATATTTAACCATTGAAAAATACGACGGAAGGCAATATCACCCACTAGATAAAACCACTGAAGTTAGAAATTATTTAACGGTTCCTGTTGACTACACTAAAAATGGCGCAACAGTTGCAAGCGACTCTCTTTTCAAAATGGTTAATGCTTCAACTGCTTGGGAATTTTATTCCCACTCAGATTTAGACGAATATTGGAATGCTTACAGTGAAATTGAAATAACCGCAAAGAATATAAACTTTGTTTATAACTCACTAGAAAGCGCATATTACATAACCATTGACAAAACCTTTGCAGAATATTTAAACAATTTAACTAATGCTGAAATTTCAATATCTATCAATTTGGATGAAATCGATTTGGCTATATATGGAATTGATTTGCAAAACTTCACATTCGATATTGAAGCTTTTAATGTTTCCGCAACAAACCACGAAGCATTAACTGTTTATAATCAATCCGCTTGTGATATAGTTCCAACATTTAACTTGGGAGGTGTTTAATGAAACAAAAACATTGGCTACAAATTGCAGTGATGAGTTTGTTTATCGTTATTGCAACGGTGTTAGGAGTTAACTACTATAACGAATACATTGCGCCTGAAAGTTTTACCATTGGTAATATTGCGGAAGTTGACTACACCTCACTTCAAATTAAGGACTATTTAAGTTCTGAAGATGTTATATTCAGCCAAAATATTAATGATGTTTCTTTCTCAAACAAAGATGGTACAGCTTTATATGAATATAACTTTGAACATAAAACATTTGATGGTGTTAAAAACAGCTATATCATTTACGTTAATGATTACATGATTAACAACCTAACATCGAATGCAGGAACAATATCTGGAACGTATAAAATTAATTATTATGACGTTGAACTTAACAAGCTTTGTTCCTCTGATATAACTATTGCATTTTCATTCACCAACCTATCAAGCCGACTTAGAGTAATCTTGCCAACGGAAGATTTGGGTTATTTGATTAACCATTTTCAAACCAACAACTTTATTATAACCCTTGCGAAGAATCCATATTCAATGCAAGACAAGAATGAAAACTCACAAGAAACTAACAATTTAATAGAGGTGACGTTCTGTGACGAGTCCACTGTTTTAACCAGTTATCTTGTTGAAAAAAATTCAAATTTAAATTCTGTTAATGCTGTAATTCCAACACCATTAAATAATAGAACGAATTATTCATTCGTTGGTTATTGCTATGCTGATACTGACATTCCTGTTGATTTGGAAAAACCCGTAACTGAAAGTACCATAATCAAAGCACGCTATGCTCACATACTTAGTGGCATTTATGCATTTAATGGGCTAACAATTACGGTAAGCACGCTGCAAAATAATGCTGTTAGCGTCCAATTAGGCGATGGAATAATTGAATATTTAAACAGCTGCTTACCTTATGCGGTTGAGAGTGATGAGTTTTCAAGTTCTTACAATTATGCGGATGCTTACTCTTCTGCAGGCGGACCTAATGGCAAGATTTTAAAGTGTATTTCTCTAACTTCCGTTGTTTCTGAGGCTGGTGAATTAATGTTTTTTGGTTTTAATGAAGAAAACCAACAGTTCTATTTCGCATACTATGGAGCGGATAATATTGAATTTACAACGTCTGAAATCCAAATGTGCGCAACAGCAAACCCAGGAATGAATTATGTCTATTCATACTGCTATTTTAATTTAACTCATGCCTTAGACCAAGGCATTGAATAAAAGGAGAAATTTAAATGTCAAAATTTTTAACAACGATGGCCGTTTTGGCTACAACATTAGGTGCTAGCACAGCAATTGCTGGCGGTATCTATATAAAAGACAACCAAGGGGTTGTAAAAGATTATTTAAACGGTAATCAAACCTATACAAGCGCAGAATATAAGGAAGTTCAAACAGAATTAGATAGAACGCAAACCGAACTTGACAATGCATTAAATCAGCCCAATGAACACCCAATGGATGCAGAGTTAAAAGAAATGGGCATTTTAAAATTTATATTTTGGGATTTATGTGATGTAGTCCCCCAGGCTTATATCGGTAATATGTATTACTCTACTGATGGTTCTTATGAAGATTCTCGTCAAGGACTAATAGAGGACTTGAACAATCATTGGCTATATCAACAATGCCTAAACAGCCCAGAACGTTATAATTGGCTTGGTTGGTCTTTAACTCCAGATGGTGAGCCTATCGATGTGTCAACACTTGAATTAAAAGATGGCTTGCTGGAATTATACGCGAGATACGAAACTGCAAAAACCTACGATTTCTATATACAAGGTTCTGATGCTGGTGAGTTGCGTTCCGTTAGATTCTTTAATAATGATGATTTTTACGTGCCCGATATTAGTGAATATGTTCCAGCCGATTGCACGTTCGCCGGTTGGTCCACAAATCCAGAAGATATTAATTCTATAGTAGAAGTCAATTCTTCTGACTGGAATGATGGACAACAGTTTTTTGCTGTCTTTACCAATGCAGATGGTTCAACTGTAAAAATTTGTTCACAAGTTCATTTTGTGGTTGGTTCCGCTTATATTCCTTGTCCTGCAGCAATGAGAGGTTCAGAAGTACACTTGCCAGAATTGGTTAGTTCCGAGTTGCAACTTCCAGAAGGTTACTCTTTGGTTGGCGCAACAACCCTTCACAATAGCACAGAGGTTGAGATTTCAAACACGTTTGTGCTAAATGACGATATTAACTTGTATTTAATTTTACAAGCGGAAGATGGCACGGTTGTGAACTCTGCAAATTTAAGTGTCATAGACCTTCACTGCGATATGATTGGTTATGATCCTATAGATAGGGTTTGTGTTTCTGAGGAAGATTTTAGAGAGTATTTAACTAACCAAATTAATAGTATTTCAACACAGTTATCTGAGAACAATTTATGCGCAACTGCTTATCAAGATTCTTTCGGAGCAGTTTATACAAACGTTGAAGATATACCATTTAACCTTGGAAATTACTTTTCATTGTACATCGTTACTGAACCGGTTCAAGGTTAACCTTAATTTAGATTTATTAAAAACACCCAGTTGGGTGTTTTCTGGGCGGAAAGAATTGATGCACATTAAACTGTGTTTGTGTGGGTTTAAGTCCTGCACCGCCTGCCAAATGCTAGTTGCGAACTCCCTTCGCCTTCTAGCATTACCAATTTCACTTAAGGGGGAAAATGCTTTATTTGTTTTATGCACCATCTGGAACAGGCAAATCCGCATTAAAAACTGCAATGCTGGAACCTTTTTTACGCAATGCTTTAGACGTTAATATGGATAGTAAAGGACTGTTAAAGTTCCTGGAACTATCTCCAAAGAAACGACTAAAATTATGTCACAACAGAATTGATGCATTAAGCGATAAATATGAAAAAGCTTTCGATAAACCTCTTCACTGTGTGCAGTCCAATGAAACAATCTGGACAAAGCATCGTGGGAAAATGATACAAAGTTATGACCTGCCAGGGGACAAAATTGGATTGTATGATGAGTTCTATGAAACGTGGTGCCCTCCTCCATTTTCTATTATAGGTTGGGACGAGGCTCAACGAGAGGTTGCCGGACGAGATAGTGCTAATATGGACCCAAGAGTTATTATGTTTTTATCTCTGCATCGCAAATGGCATTTAGACGTTCTTTGCTTTACTCAACGTGGAAGCGGATTAGATTTGACCATACGAGATAACTGCACAATTATTGAAGTTGCGGAAATGAAACATTCTTATGACAAATATGGTTTTATAAAATCTACAACGTGGAAACTACACATTTTTAATAAGTTGCAAGCCATGGAAAGAAGCTCTGCAACCGGCAATAAAATCTACAAAACAACGTACTTCACTTTTAAAGGCAATATTTTTAAGCATTTTGACAGTCAGGAAGGTGAAGAATATTTTGAACAGTTGGCGCTTAAACATGGCATTAACTGTAATATAAAAGAACGTTGTTTGAGTGCTGAAGAGTACGTTGAAAACAATCCCTATACTCCACCGGTTGAATATGGAAAAACGTCAAAAGATGACCGTAAAAAACGTTCTAAAGAAAAAATAAAAAACGCTAAGGAGGGCCAAAGTGATTGATATAAACAAGTACATTGAATTATTAAATGCACACGAAGTTATTATGGGGCACCACGATACTATGTTTGAAAATCAAGCCGAAAACGAAAGATTTCAACGCAAAAGCAAAGCTCAAAAAAAGTACGTGACTGAACTCGAAAAACAAAGAGCTTTAAGTAATGCCACTTTTAATAAAGTGTTAGAAGAATTTCTAAAAAATGAAGGTTATCAAGTTAAACTTGGTGCTAAAAACATAACAAAAAAACGTGGAAATCCGTTTGCTTTTTTTGCACGCATATTTAAACGTAAAAAGATAACCGCAGAACTTGAATGTTCAGATATTAAGCAATTAACCAATGTAAACGTATCTACAAACGAAAATAATTCAACACCGCTAGTTCCTATTAAACAAGAAATAGTTACGGAAGCACAAAAAATTACCGAACCGAACGAACTAGAAAACCAAGCTCACATTGAAGAAGTTTTAAATAATAACAAATAAAATTACACCAGGAGGAAGATTTTATGAATATTCAAATGAACGAACCAACGGCAAATAAATATGGCATGGCAGCAGGCGTCTTGTTGTTATACATCTATAATTGGGTTAAACATAACACAGCAAACCGTATGCACTTTAATAATGGCTATTATTGGACTTATAATTCTTATAAAGGATTTAAAGAAGAATTTGGCTTTTTAACCGACTATCAAATCCGCACAACTCTTGAGACATTAAGAAAAGAACGATTAATTTTGTGTGATGATTTAAGTGGCACTGCCAATCGTTCACTATATTACACCATAACACCAAAAGGTGTTAATCTTTTGAATGGAATTGATGCAGATGCTTCTGCAGAACTGTTCCCAGACAAATTGGAGCCACCAAAAGATGAACAACAACCCATTAAAGAATTGGACGAGTTAGAAAACCAAACTCACATTGAAGATATTGTTGCCCCAACTGTCGGCGTTGGCACATCTTGCGAGGAAACTCCGCCCAAGCCATTTGTTGAAAACGACAAATGCATTATGCGAAATCAACAAATGCATTTGTCGAATTCAACAAATGCATATACAAATAATATACCTACAAATATAGAAACTACAAATATAAAAGAAAAAACACACAAAAAAGAAAGTGAGCCAGATAATGTGTGTGTGATTTTTAATGCCTGGAATAGTTCGAATCTTTTAATTTGTGAAACCTTGGACAATAAAACCAAGCTAGCAATAGAAACAGCGCTTAAAAGATATTCTGTTGAACAAATTTTGTTACATATCTCTCGTTATAGCGAAATGCTGAACAATGCAGATTATTTTATGGAGTGCCGATGGAGTTTAAAAGCATTTATGTATAAAGGCAATGCTCTACCCCATTTTGCAGATAACGGTGAAAAGTGGCTCGCGTATTGCGATTGGAAGAAAAATCAATCAAAAATAAAGCATTCAACGCCAACCAAACAAGATTTCATTCATAACAATTACGATGAGGAACAAATAAGGGGTTGTTTTGCAGACCTAGACAATACGGAGGTATAAAGTGAATAAAAAACAAATTTTAGACAAGATTATTAATTCAAAACACTTAAAACGGTCAATGGCAGAAAATGAGTGTGAGAATTTTATTAATAAAATGTGTTTGGAAAATCCATTTAAAGCATCTTACACAAAATATCTCAAAGCAAAGTTTGCAAGGCATTGGGCAAATAGTGATTTCGAACATGAGGTGCTACAAGCTGAGTTTCTGAAATCAAAAGAAGAGTTTGAAACGGTGTTAAATGATTATGGTTTAACGTTTGACGATTTATTGCCTAAATATAGTTGCAAGTTTTGCTCAGACAGTGGCAAATACAACGATAAATGGTGTGTGTGCGTGAAAGACGAATTAACAAAACAACTTTCTATGAATTGTAGTTCCTTGGATACACTCCACACGTTTGATGATTGTGATAAATCAATTATGACGGATGAAGATATAAAAACTTGTGATTTGTTGAAAACCTGGTGCGGAAAATTCCCCGATGTAAAAAAAACCAACATCACATTGATGGGTTGCAGTGGAAGTGGAAAAACTTTCTTATTGCAATGTGTGGCAAATGCATTAATAAAAAAGCAAGTGGTGGTTAGTTTTGTCACTGCATTTAACCTAAATGAAGATGCCAGATTGTATCATTGCGGTTCAAGTTATGATTTTATGGATTATCTTAAAGCTGATGTTTTAATCATCGATGACCTTGGGACTGAACCAATATTCAAAAACGTAACAGTCGAATATCTTTATAATTTAATCAACTCCAGGCAAATGAAAAAACTGCCAACGTTGATTTCAACCAATCTAAACCTAAAACAGATTGTTGAACGTTATGAAGAACGTATATTTAGCAGATTGGTTGACCAGCGACTTTCATTAAGTATTCAACTACCATCAACTGACAAACGTGTTAAACAAAAGGAAACCCCATAGGAGAAATTATGAAAAATAAAGATATAGTCAAACCAGGTGAGTTCAGAAGAAACAATGCCAGGACAGGACATCCAGCATATATAGTTAAAATTGATATTGAACTAAATAAAGAAAAACAATCCAGGAAAAAAGTTAAATTTATTGGAATAACTGAACATTCTACAACGCATCAAATAAATAATATTCCATTAAAACAAAATCCAAACCCCAAAACGCCAACGAAACCAGCATACATACGTCCTAAATTAGACGAAGTTAATTTAACTAAAAAAACATTTGGTAAAGTTCTACTAGGATGGAAGTTTGTACCAGAAGACAAAGAAAAAGTCAATCGTGTTATAAAGCAAAAAAAATAAGCCGAGATTATTCTCGACTTCCCAACACATAGGATAATCCTACTATTCGTTGAGTTCAATTTTTTAAGCCATAACATTAGCTTACAATTATTATACACAAAAAAAACAAAAAGTCAAGACATAAATTAAAAAAAAAGTTACAATTCGGCCTTTCGCCTTGCCTTAAAGGGTTGCCGTTAACTCTACAAGAAGTATAACACATAAAAATTTAAATATCAACACCTAAAAGAGAAAATTGTTATGGATTTTAAAATATTGTTTACCTATCAACAAAAATTAAAACAATTAGATAACAGAGCATTAAACATTGGGCTGGCATCGTCTAATCTAGGTACGACATTAGACTATGTGGATTTAATTTTAAAAATAACAAAGCAAAAAGTTGAGGTTCTTACACAGTTAAAAGTTGCAATTAAGATATTTAATAATATGTCTATCCGTAATAAGAAGATAATTGTGCTTAAATATAAGTTAGGACTAACCAATCTTGCAATAGCGCATCATCTTGAAATTGCAGAGCGAAGTGTGTATAGGGCATTGGAACACATAAGACAAAGTTGGACAAAAAACACACGCACAAAATAAGTCCAACCCACAGAAAACCCTCGCAAGAACACGCAAGCACAGTGTGTAACACATTATCAACAAAAAACAAAGAAAAGGCAAGAAGCGAAGCGGGGTGCATTTGAGGCGGATCGCCCGAATGTGCCCTGCTCGAGATTGCCGTTGTTTGTTGTTGGTACAACATTATTAACCGCCAACTTGTTGGCGGTGCCGTCAATTTTTAAAATTTTTTAAAAAATTTAAAATTTGAAAATTTTGAAGGGAGAAAAATTTATGAATGAAAAACAAAAACAATTAATACCAGAAAGTAAGATTTGCTTGCCAGAACTACACCAATACATATTAACAAGATTTATAGCAGATGCTAAAAAAGTTGTTTCCAACGCATTTGAAAATCCATTCGACATAAATGGCCGTTTCCTAACTGCCGATGAGATGTATAGTAACATTTCATTGGCCTTCGATGCTTTGTTAGAGATATATTCTTGCAAAGAAGAATATATTTAAAAAACAGCAGAAATATTGCTGTTTTTAGCTATGTTTTAGCTTAAAAGTTGGGTCAAAAATTGGGTCAATCAGAAATGAAAATTCACATTTTACTCTATTTTATAGTACTTTGTATTTGTGGTTGATTAGACTCTTAATCAGTGGGTCCAGGGTTCGAGTCCCTGAGGGTCCACCATTGGCAACTTAATTCGAATACTTGAAAAAGTGTTCGAATTTTTTTGTTTGACATAATTATCATCATAAATTAAAATAAGTTTAGATGTTTATATAGATATAAATGAAAAATTTTAACATTTAATATCAAAAAGTTTAAAGTTGTGTTATAATAAAATTGAAAATAAATATACATTGAAAGGAGTATATATGAAAAATTACTTCATAATTCATGGAAGTTTTGGTGATAGTCAAGAACATTATTTACCATGGTTAAAGAATGAACTTCAAAAACAAGGCGAAGTTTTTTGCTTGGATTTTCCCGTTGGTGTTAATGTTCAATGTTACAATGCGTGGGCTAAAACATTGGACCACTATAAAGATAAAATTAATCAGGATTCGATCTTTATTGGTAGAAGTATTGGACCTATTTTTGCTATTAAATATTTGATTAACAACAATTTGAAAATAAACAAACTGGTATCCGTAAGTGGGTTTAACAACTATTCTGTAGATGGTGGCGATTATGATAAGGTAAACCAAAGTATGTTTGTAGATAATTTGTCAAAATTTAAGAAACATTGTAATGATATAACTTGCATAATCTCTGAAAATGATCCGTATGTAAAATTGTCTGCATTAGAAGCCTTTGCTAATTCAATAGCAAATGAAATAATAAATATTAAAAATGGTGGACATTTTAACTCAGATTCTGGATATGGAACAAAATTCGAAGAACTATTAAATTTGATAAATAATAATTGTTAGAATACTATTACCACTGTTCCGCCAAGTGAAGTCGCATTTGAACCCACGGTTTGAAGTGTCTTCTTTTTGTTTGTAAAACTATGAAAAAAAGATATGCTGTTGTTTGCATATCTTTTTTGTTGTTTAAGGA
>CALBOE010000004.1 GCA_937896905.1 uncultured Clostridia bacterium
GCCAAAAGGAAAAGGTGGAAGCACAAAACCTAACAACTGGCCCATTGGTTTATGCCGAAGGTGCAGATTTTACCATGCACGACAATGTTGTGCTACAAAACAACATAAACACAGTTAGTGATGGCGGTGCGTTATTAATAAACAGCATTGAATTGGGCGATGACGCTGAGGCCGAGCAAAACCAACTTAAAGGTGGAATTGTTAGAAATTGTGAAACCACAGGAAACGGTGGTGGTGTTGCAGTTGTTTCAGGTGGACTATTAATAGATGGCTTAGAAATTGCAAACAACAAAGCATTGGGTAATGGCGGCGGTTTGGCCCTTACTGATGAAGGCGAATTTAGTTATCAGCCAGCAACTCAAACAATTGCACATAAAAAGCGAACAAATGGCAAGTTTGAGTTTATGGCTCGCGTTAGCTACACATCCACCAAAACAGTTGCAACATTAGATTGCCATGGCAACAGTGCAACAAATGGCGGTGGTGTGTATATACACCTCTCTCCCCAGTCCGGGATTGTGACATTTGAAGCTACAAATACGGAAAACATATGGATATATGCAAATAGTGCAACAAATGGTGGTGGTGTATACGCAGATGTGTATAACTATCAATATCTGTCTATCAGCTCAAAATTCTATTTTAATGAGGGTGTGATTGGTAGCAAAACAGGAAGTTATAATGATGCTTATGCAAATACGGCCACAGATCTCGGGGGTGGAGTATATACACAATATATCCACTTCTATTGGAATAATGATGGTGATGCAAATGTCCCAAAGGTTGTTGGAAACAACGCAACAGCTGCTGGCGGAGGGGTGTATGCAAGGTATGACGACTCAGATGCGAGAGATAATGCTTACGCGACAGATGGATCTACCAGCGCTCCAAGAGGCGAGTATACCCTTTATCACGCAACAGGCACACACGAAATCTCTTATAATAAAACCACAAACAATGGTGGAGGGTTGTACTTAGATTCATTAGGAGGAACAGTTGGCACTGCTGAGATAAAGGTTTATTACGATGACGACATTGCTAATGCAACAATAGTTGGGAATGAAGCGGGTGGCGATGGAGGAGGAATTTATCACTATCAGCCAGGATACATGTGTGAATTTAACATTACGAGTTGCACTATATCTAACAATAAAGCTACGGGGAATGGAGGAGGCATACGCATATCAGCGGGTATAATATCCACCTCTGTTGTTAGCAACAACACCGCAGGAGGCAATGGAGGGGGAGTTTACCTTCCTTACATCTCTAGATTGGCGTCATACATGGAAGCCGATTTAACCATTTCAAGTGAAGTTTCAAATAATCAAGCAAAAAATGGCGGTGGCGTATATTATAATGGAGATAGGGGAAGTTGTGGCCTTTCATCTGCTAAAATATTTAACAATAACGCAACAGCGGCAGGGGGAGGAATATATATTGAGCGTAAGAATGCTTTAACAATTTACGGTATTGGTTCAGAAACCATTTATAACAACAAGGTTGCAGGAGGAACTTCTCTACCGGGTTCGAATACTTATGGACTAAGTACCCGTAACGTTTATGCTTATTACGGCAATACGTATTCAGAATGTTCCAGTGTGGCAACAATGGCATTTTTAGACCCAGCACGCACAGTGCCTGCATCTAGTCTTGCTAGCCTAAGTTTAACCGGATTTTCTTTTGCGGGCTTTGCAACAACCTCAACGTCTGTAACCCCGCTCTCATCATTTACAATACCTGCTTTCACGGCAACAAAAGTTGATTATGTTGACGATCAGTTTTCACAAGAAGACCTTAATTCGTATTCTCCTACACGGCTTTATGGTATATTTTATAGAACATATAATGTACAGCTGTATGCTAGCAGTACGGCCACGGCAGTTGGAGTTGAGAAATACTACAATGCATATGGTTCAGATTTGTCGGCCTCAAAATCTATAACCGAAAGTATAAGCGTAAGCGAATTTAAAGCAACAAAATCTGGTTATACGTTTGCGGGGCTTAGCACATCAAACAGCTTTGCAAACACCACAACTAAACCAACAGTTGTTAGTGGAAATTTATCATTTACAGGCACAACTGCAACAGTGACTGGCGGAACCTACTATGCGGTTTGGAGCAGAAATGCAAAAGCGCGTGGTTATAAAACTAGCACGACCGATTATGTTGATAGCGCAACAGTTACAACCTATTGTGATTATGATGGAACTATAACGTCTATATCTGTTACTGCTCCTGCTGCCGCTACGCACACAAACAGTGCATACTCATTTGATGGGTGGAGCACGGCAGACGATTCAACAAGAGAATACACAGCAAGTCAATCTTATTCAGTAACAGTTAGTGCTGCAACCACCACAAAAATATTATACGCGGTGTGGACAAATAACACTGGCACAAGAAATGCAACCTCAACGGTTACTCACACTTTCTATAAAACCAGCAGCACAGATAAATTTACAGCAACAAACACAAAAACCACGCCATACACTGGTGTGCCTAAATATTTTAACTACACACTTTCAACTAATAGGACGGCAACAACTGGAGGAACGGCCGGCACGCCAACATATTCTGCCGTAAGTTTCCCATCAACCTACACTGTTGGCACAAACTACAGCGTGCATGGCGGAACCTACACATTCCGTGGCTGGACAACCAGTTCAACTGGCACAAGCGCAACCTGGACAAGTGGAACAAAAAGCCCAACCAGTGCAACCAGCTATTACGCAGTGTGGAGCAAAACCATAACTCAAACATTAACCTACAGCGCCAATGGCCGTGGCACTGCGCCAGCAAACACAAGCGGCACTGCAACGCAATACTACACCTACAATGGCACCAATGCAGGGGCAATTAATGTTTCGGTTAAAACAGCAGCATTTATTCAAGTAACAGGCTATTCACAAAACCGATGGGACGGAGCATCAAATGGAAGCGGAACAGATTACGCTGCAAGCACCACCTACACATTCTCTATAGCAACCGACACAACAACAACCCTATACGCAATTTGGGTAACGCACACCTACACAGTTGCATTCAACTCAAATGGCGGCAGTGGCTCAATGTCTAACCAATCTTTCACTTACGGCACAGCGCAAAATTTAACCTCTAATGCATTCACAAGAACAGGCTACTCCTTTAGTGGTTGGGCAACAAGTGCTAGCGGGGCAGTGGCATACACTA
>CALBOE010000005.1 GCA_937896905.1 uncultured Clostridia bacterium
GCCAAAAGGAAAAGGTGGAAGCACAAAACCTAACAACTGGCCCATTGGTTTATGCTGAAGGTGCAGATTTTACCATGCACGATAATGTTGTGCTACAAAACAACATAAACACAGTTAGTGATGGCGGTGCGTTATTACTAAACGGCGTTGCATCAGGCATGGGTAGTGAAGATGCACAAACCCACATTCAAGGCGGCACAATTAAAAACTGTGAAACCACAGGCAACGGCGGAGGTATGGCAGTTGTTGGTTGTGGCTTGTTAATTGATGGGTTAGAAATTGCCAACAACATATCAGCGGGTAACGGCGGTGGTTTATCTATAACCGACGAAGGGGAATTCAGCTATCAGCCTGCAACCCAAACCATTGCGCATAAAAAACGCACAGATGGCAAGTTTGAATTTATGGTTGGTCAACAAAGCATAACTGGAAATAAAACAATATCATCATTACAATGTTATGGAAATAGTTCAACAGATGGCGGTGGTGTGTCTGCTTTCTTGGGCACTACGTCAAGTGCTTCCACACTTCTTTTTAAATCTTCAACTGGCAATGCGGAAGATATTTGGATTTATAACAATTATTCGATGAATTGTGGCGGTGGTGTATATTTTCAGTCAATCTCCTCCACCTATCATTCGACTTTTAATTTTTATGATGGAATTATAGGGGCGAAAAGTTATGATTCAACAACTATAACAAGTTATGCCAACAGTGCACGTCTGGACGCTGGGGGTATATATGTAGCTATAGCCGATTCAGGATACAGTGGTGGATATTTAAATATGGGCAATGGTGATGGTGTTTTGGCAATAGTGCAAGGCAATTCTGTAACTGAAGGCTATAATTCTGGTCGAGGTAGAGGCGGAGGGATTTATAGTCTTGCCTATCAAAATTCTTTGGCCTCAGATGCGCTTGTAAGTTATAACGATGCGCGCTATTTTGGTGGAGGAATTTATCTCACCGCGAAAGTAAATACAATTGCGGGCACAATAACACATAATAAAGCTCCCAATGGTGGTGGTATATTTTATACACCTAACAGCACTGACAATCTTCCAGATATTAATATCACACTTTCTGGTGCACATATTTCAAACAACTCCGCAACCGAGTGTGGTGGTGGGATATATTATCAAGGCTATGGGGTTCAATATCGTTACGACAAAATTGTATTAGACAATTCTACTGAAATTTCAAACAACACTGCAAATTGGGGCGGTGGAGTGTATATGGGCAGCAAGCAACAAAGCAATGGGCTTAAAAACGTTGGATGGATAGAGATTGTTGATGGGATAATCAGCAACAACACAGCACAATGTGGCGGTGGTGTTTATATGGGATCTGCTTGTAAATACCTTGACAATTTGATAACATTCACAACTGCGTCAGACGCCATAGTAAACAACCACGCAACTGTAGACGGCGGAGGCATTTACGTGAACGATGCAAATGGAGAAGATAGCAATTATCACATGCTAGCGAAGGTCAGTTCCGCCAAAGTGCACAGCAACACGGCTGACGGAGCGGGCAACAACACCTATGGTTTCGGTTATAAATCTTACACCAATTACACATGCTGGGAGAGTTCTTCAGCGTCTAGTTGCTCCAGCCTGCAAGTTCAAGTTTATTTTTTGGATAACACACCTGCCATAAATGGAAAACATCTTCTAGATGCTGATTTTGTATGTGATGGCTTTACTTATGCGGGGACGTCTTCCTCATCCACAGGAACTACAATAGTAAGCGCGGCAAATCTATATGACTACACAATTTCCACAGCCACAGATATTTCGGGGTCATCTTCAGTTGCGGGCTCTACATATTATGCTATTTGGCAAAGAACTTTTACAGCCACATTCCACACGGATTCTTCTACATCAGAAACCAAAACGCAAACATTTTTATACAATGGTTATGGCGATAAGATATATCCATCAAAACCAACAACATATACAATAGACGCATCCACACTCACCGAACCACAAAAATATGGCCACACATTTCTTGGTTGGAGTTCTAGCCAAACGGCAACTTCAGCAGAATATCCTAAAGGCCAAGCTATAACTTTAACCTCAACTGTGGCCTCAACAACAACAACCCTATACGCAATTTGGGTAACGCATACCTACACGGTTAAGTTCAACGCAAATGGCGGCAGTGGCTCAATGTCTAACCAATCTTTCACTTATGGCACAGCGCAAAATTTAACATCTAATGCATTCACAAGAACTGGCT
>CALBOE010000006.1 GCA_937896905.1 uncultured Clostridia bacterium
ATTTAGTTGATTTGGTTGTTGTTTTCATATACTACACCTCTTCCTTTTCGCAAAGCTTTTCACCTTGCTAAATTTAATTTTTAAGCGACTAATTTTGCGCTTAGTATTTATATTATTCTACACAAAACGACCAAAAAAAACAAACAATTTAAGCAAATAATTATATTTTTTTAAAACACCCAAGAAACAAAAAAATGTGAGCAAAAACCGAAAATAAATTCTAAATTAAAATGCAAAAAATAAATTTACAAACAAAATAAACAACACAAAAAACCGCTTTAAAAATTAAAAAACAATTAAAAATTTAATAAAATTTATTATTTTTTGCTAAAAAATCGCATTTTTTATCCTTTTTTTTAACTTTTTTTCGTTTTTAATTAAATTTTTTTAAAATGTTAATTTGTTAAATTTTAATTTTTTAAAAAATAAATAAAACAAAAAACCACTCCTTAATTAGAGCGGTTAATTTATTTAAAATAAATAATCGTCTGAACGCAACTCGTTAAGCGTTGTTGCCTTGTTAAATATTTCCTCGCCCAAAGCGCTTTCTAATATCCCCGCATTATAGTTTCTAATTCTTCTGTTTGCTCCCGGCACAATTGCTATATCTCTGCTGTTTTCCAAAACCGATTTAAATGTTGTTTTGCCACGAGAATTTGCCAAATGAATGTTATACATTGCCTTTGCCTGAGGTTGAGATATGTACATTTCGTCTGGCATAACAATATAGTCGCTTAAGCTTGAAAATATAGGGTCGGTTGAAATGCAATCGTTGGTGTGGCGAATTGCTGATTGGTAATCCAAATTATTTAAATACACCCATAACGCACCAAGCCTGTGGCCTTGGATTGATTTTATTGGAATTAGTGTTCCATCTTTTAATATCACGCCCTCAGCCAAAGCACTCTTCTTTGCTTCGTCAAAGCTTAGCACATTATCTCCCAATTTAATTTGTGGTCGGTCGACATTTATCTGCAACTCTTTTGTTAAAAATCCTAATTCTATAAATAAAGCAACTAAGGTTACAAGAGGATGATTAAACACAAAATTATCGTAAACATTCATTATGGACACACTTCTTCTAATGCCTGTGCTTTTGATGGATAAATATTCTTCATATAATTCGTCGAAGCCATTATCCTTAACATATTGCAATGCCGCTTTAAACATTTGCGGCAATTCCTCTGGCGCAATTTTGCCCTTATGCAACTCTGGATTGATTTTTGCATTTCTTCTAAATAGTTCTTCCATTGTTGTTAACTGTTGAAAAACTTCAAACTCTTGCATTCCATCAAAATTGTATTCTTTACTCATACTACACCTCTTTTATATACCGCTTATGTTAAACCAACAACAAAAATTTGTCAATACAAAAAAAGAAAAAAGAGCCCTAGACATTAGAGCCCTTATCCTTCTTATTATCTAATTCTTCCAACAGGTTCGTTTTTAATATTTTCGTTTGGAGTTTGATTTATATTATTATCTGTAACCGTTACATTTACCACAGTGTTACCTTCTTGACTTGCTGCGGTGTCTATTAAGCAACCAACTATTTGACCAGCATCTCTATCTGCATCTATTGCGGTATTTTTAACAGAACAATTATTAATAACTCCGTGCGTTGCTCCCATGATTGCGCCAGCTTTATCTCCACTTTCATCATCATTTGCATAGATGCAAGAAACTTCAGCATTTTCTACATGGCAGTTTTCAACAACTGTGTTTCTAGATCCCCATCCCGCAATAACAGCAACAAAGTGATTGCCAGTAACTTCAGCATTAACCACTTTTACATTTTTAACTGTGCCTTTTATAGCGCCAAATAAGCCTACTGCAAAAACCCCGGTTTGATCGTGTTGAACTTTTTGTTGTGATGTAGAACTTTCAACTTTTAAATTATGGATTTTGCGATTGCCCCCATCAAACGTTCCTTTGAATAAATGACTTTCTTCCAAAACTGACGTAGATCCGTTAACAATCAACTTACCAATTGGTGTCCATAGTTTGTTTTTAAGATCTAAATCTTGCGTCAACTTAATGGTAATACCATAATAATCTGTTCCATTATTAACGTCTTCTGCAAATCCTGCAAGTTCTTCTGCGGTTTCAATGGTTATTTCATTGTTAACGGCAGCGGAAACGGTTGTTTTTGTTCCATCCCAAACATCTCCTACAAAACCAGGGTTATCGTTACAAGCAGATAACACCATCATTCCGGAAAACATTAAGCATGCAACAAGCATAAAATTTAAAAATTTCTTCATTCTAATTTTCTCCTTATTGTTATTATACTAGCCTTTTAATAAAATATTACGCATTTTTAGAACTCAATCCTAGTTTAATCGACCTTGCTAGAAATCACCCCAAAACTATCAAGTTAAATATATAAAGGTGGCTTAACTTTGTTTGTTATTAGCAGTATAAGCCAATTTGCAAGCAAAGGTCAAACAAATTTGGCAAAATTACTGAATAATTCTACATACACTTTAAATAATAATCTTTTTGTTTAAATCAATTGCTTTTTTTGTTTGGTGTGATATAATAATAAGGTTTATTGGGGTATCGCCAAGCGGTAAGGCTCTGGTCTCTGAATCCAGCATGCGTTGGTTCGAATCCAACTACCCCAGCCAATTAAATAAACTAACTTATCCCACCGATAAGTTTTTTTATTATCGTTAAAGAACCAACGCGTTTATAGGGCTCCCACGAAATTATGATTGAGTGGGATAAGGAGCAAAGCAACTACCAATGAAGTTTGCAACACTTTGCAAACGATTATCAAAGTTGCATTTGCGACGCGGTTCGAATCCAACTACCCCAGCCAAATAACAATTAAACAAGCAAAAAACGGCACTGCAATTCAGTGCCGTTTTTTAATTAACAATGCTGTAGCACGTAGATTGTTCTTCTTGCGTTGACGAGTTTTCGCTTAACATATCTTCAGGCTTGGGCATTTCTTCAGTTTGCAAAATTTCCTTGTTAAGTTCTGTAAGTTGCCCATTTGTTAAACTCTCTTCTTCCACCGTTTTGTTGATAGCAAGTTGATTTAAGCAATAGTTTAAATCTGCAGAGATTTTATTTATAATAGCTTTAAAATCGTTTTCATTAATGCCATCACTGTTTTCAACCGCAGAAACAAAGGGTGTGTTGTTTAATCCTTCCGTAACTGCCTCTTCCACTGTTGCTGTTGAATTGACTTCTATTGCAATTTCATGTTGAATATTTTCGCCATCATTTTCCAATGGCAAATTCTCGCCTTCAACCGCTTCCGGAATTGGTTGTTGAATACTTTCCACATTTAACGCAGGAGTTTCTGAAGGTGTTTCTGTTTTGTTTTCTGCTTTATGTTCTGTTTTAACGCTTGATTTGGTTGGATCATTAATAATTCCAATAACCACCAAAAGCCCAAGAACAGCAGTTACAATTTCGTTGGCATAAGCAACATCAAATTGCAAATCGAACGCTTGCAAAATTAACAACACTGCACTTACAAGTGAAATCCAAAAGTTATAGTTTGTTAATCGGTTATTCCATTTCATAATTACTCCTTAGGATAATTATTCCTTATTTTTTAGGTTTTCCATTTTTGATAGTTTTTCAAAAATTAAATTGGCTTTTATGTTGTGCAAAAATCTATAATACATATTAAACTTTTTGAAAACGTTTAAATTAATATTCATAATAGCCCAGTTCCACCCTTTCCACCTGTGCAGTTGTTTCGTTGGAAGAAATATCTAACCAAATCTGCTTGCAACAAATTTGAAAATTAAATTCGTTTAAACCATTAACGTACGTTGTAAATGAAGTTGCACCATTATCGTGCTTTAAGTTGAACTTAACTCCGCAATCCGCCACCACTTGCAACTTGGTAAATAGTTTTGTGGAAAAATTGTTTGTTATAACTTTTGTTGCCCAAAACTTTGGCAGAGCCGACCCAAAATAAGTGCTGGTTTCCACAATTTGCCCCAAAGCTTCGGTGTGCCCAGTGTTAAATGTTATTAACATTTTTTCAAATTCGTCCAGCTTAATTGGAAGCCAACTAGCAACATCAACTCCGCGAATTATTTGATAGGAAAAATCTTGTGTGTTAACAACTAAAATTGCGTTGTTTTTATAATCCTCTTGTTCACATAAAATTTGCTTACTATCTCCAAAATTTAAACGTAAGGCCAAATAATAGTTTTCACCCAAACTTGAAGCGGTTGCGTTGTCGTTTTTAACTGGAAGAATTGTAGAGATATTAATATCTGTTTTGCTAACCTTTACCCCATTAAAAGAGTAAATCCCTTCAACAGTTGCAAACATAACAACATTTCCGCACACACTAACAGTGTTTGTGAATATTTTTGTATTAGAAGCATAAACCTGGCTTACTGTTGCATGATTTTTAGTAAAGTTAATTTTAGAAATTCCATATTCCCTAAACACAAAAACATCTTCATTAAAAGTGATAATTTTTCTGGCATAACCCAAATCGTCTTCAAGTGATATGTATCCAGAATTGTTGCTTATGTTTCCAATGGCTTCAGGGTTTAAGTTTGTTGCATACCACACTTTGAAAGCGGGTTCTTTAATTGTGCAAAACAAAACGCCCTCGTTCATACACATACTTGTTATTATTGGAACATTTTGTATTGTGTATGGTGAAAGATTTGTTTGCCAAACCACCATTTTGTCTGTACTGGCAAGAATTATTGCATCGTTATTATCCTTTTTGTAGGTTAAGGTTAATGGCGCACTTTCAAACTGCAAGCCGTAAAGCCAATAAAGATCGGCATCTCCATCAAAAAGTTGATGAATGTAAACCTTTTTGTCATCTCCATATAACAAAACTCTGTGTTGAGTGTTGCCAGAAGTTGGAAAATATTGTTTAAAATATTCCACACCTTTAACCTGAGTTATTCCTGCAGAATCAATGTTAAGTTCACTCTCTGCCGTGGCTCCACGCATAAGCGGAAAAGTTGCAACTCCAACACCCAACGAATTTTTGAGTGCGTTTGTTGGATGATAGTTATAAAAATTATCAGTTACAACCTCACTGCTTTCAACATTGAAATTATTAAATTTGTTTATTTCAATGCGCTTTTTTGTTTTCATTCCCATCTCCTTTGTGGCAATATAAAGCATCGTAAATCTTTTAAACTTCCAGCCTTTTCTATGTAGGAATTGTGGTAGCGTTCAAAATCTTCAAACATTCCCTTATTTAGACAATAATATGCACACAAACCAAACACAACAACGTCCATTCCTAATTGAGCCAAAAACTCAACATCGTCAAAAAGCGAAGTTATTTCTGGATAGGTTGAATACTTAATTGTGTAAACCCCATCTCTTTCTAGCACAAGGCAACGATTAATAATTTTAAATGCAACGGCATTTTCGTTTTCATACACGTTTTGCACACGAATGAAGTTGGTTAAATTGTTTAATGGAAAGTTTAAGTTTTCCACTTCAATTTCTTGCATTTTAGAAACCGGCACATAACTTGTGCAAAGTTCTTGCAAAGAAAATTTGGTTAAATTAAAAAGTTTTTTAATGCTTGCACTTTCCAAAGCTTCGGCTTGGTTTTCTTCATTTATTTCTTCCAAAATTGATAGTTCTGCTGAAAGCCCCAGAAATTCGCAAGCGGATTGAATTATGTTTCTTATTTTCATTAAATGTTTTATCTCCTTAAATGACAAATTAAGGAACTATCGTTCTATAAATTCGTCAGAAATTGCATCATTAAATTGCGAAAGAACGCCTCGTTTTTCAGCGTTCTCCCGTAATTTATTTTCGTTTTCTATGTTTGCTAAAATATTATCTATATTTGCACTTTTTGTTTGATGAACATAATTTAAAGTGCGCTCATCTAACGCACTAAAAGGTAAAGTTAAACAATAACTTGTTCCAATTTGGGCAGAGTTATGCACCTCGAAAAGAGCTGTTGATGTATTGTAAACTATGTAATAATTTTTATCTATATATTTAATCCTTTTTGAAATTTCATATACATCACTGTTAATTTTTAAGCGCATAACTTGTCCTTTTAATTGTTATATTTTAAGCAAATGGGTTTGTTACTGTTGAACTGATATTTGTGAATTTTGCCTGGCCATTTGGTTGGTCGCAAATTAAATCTGCATATTTAACCAAAGTTGCAGTGTAGGCTGGATATCCTGCCTTTTGGCGTAAGATTTTTCCGCCTTCGCCTTCAATCCATTCCCAATCGCAAAGTTGATGAAGAGTGAATTTGCTTGTGTCTAGCATATACAAGGTGTCGTCTGCAACAAATCTGTCCGAAACAACTGGAATTCCATTAAAGCTAATGGCCTTGTATCCGCCTTCTAAATTGGTAACGTCAATATTACGGCGATAGCAAGCCAAATATTGTTGATAAGCACGTTTAACACCTGCGCCGCAAGTGATAAAGTCGATGTTAGAACCAGTGTTTTCTTCTAAAAAGTCAACCGCAGTTTGAAGAAGTGAATCACTAATTTCTTGGCTGGTTGAACTTGTGTATGGGTTAAGCCATTTATTTGCAGCTCTGTTCAAACCATAAAGTGTTGCGCTAGAACCAAAAATTGCGCCCAAACCAGTAATTTCATTGTTTTTGCTGCCTTGAACATAGAACACGTCGCCCGCATTCATAGATGCAGGAGTTGTGGTGAAGGCAACTGTTTTGTTAACTCTGTCCACATACGCAATTCTAAGCCCTTTGTTTGTGCTTGCATCTCCGACCGCATCATAAACGTCAACAACCATTCCTTCCATTAAATTTTTAACAGAATCAACGGTTGCAACTCCGCCAGCAAAAGACGAAACAGTTGCAACGGCGCCAGTTCCATCGCCATAAAGCATACGTCCAAGATTAAATTTAGACGCAGTTAACAACCCTTCCATTTCGGCGTTAAGAAGGTCGATAAATGCACAACTGCTTGCGGAACTTGCACGAATTGCTTTATCGCTAATTTCAATTGTTCCATAAAGGTTTTTAAGTGTTGTTTTAAATTGAACATAATTGTTTTCTTTGGCAGTTGGAAGTTCTCCAGTTTCACTGCCAGCACCAATCCCGCCATTTAGTCCAACTGGTGCAACTTTAATAATTTGTTTGCCATAAACATCGCTAGACGATTGTTTAATTTTGGCAAGCAAAGGGTTTGTTTTTGTGTTTAATTGATTGCATGCCGCAACCAAATATGCATCTTTAAGTGCATTTTGTGCTGTGGTTAAATCTACCATAAAATTCTCCTATTTTTGTTTGATGATTGATTTTGCCAATTTGCCCGCTTCTTGGATTGTTGTTGGGCTGTTTGGCTTAGATAAAAGAATGTTACTGCTACTTTCCACTTTGATTGGTGAACTTTGAGTTACTTTTGAAAGATATTCTTTAATGATTTTATCTTTAATTTCCGCATTGGAAAAAATGTAGTTATTCAAAAATTCGCCATCATTGGCAAAGTGTTCTGCCGATTTGTAATTATCTGCAAGAAGCTTAACCGCAGTTTCTTCTAAACTAGCACCTTCTTGATTGGTTAAAGTTTCTTTTAGCACGTTCCTAAAAGGTTTAACCTGTTCAAATTTTGTTACAAATTCTTCCACTCTTTTTTCTATTTCTGCTTGTTTGTTTAAAGCAAGTTGCGTCTTCTCGCTTTCTTGTTCAAGCAGTGCGAGCCTTTGGCTCTTTTTGGTAAATTCTGCTTCTAGGTTTGAATACGCTTTTAACAAACTTTCCGCATCTTTAAATTTACCCAAGTTTTCGGTGGAGCCTAAACATTCTTGTTTTGGTTGTTCCATTTCCATAATTATTCTCCTTTTTCTTTAAGCAGATTTTTATGCTCTGCAATGTGTTTTAATAATTTTTCTTTAATTTGTTTGTTGTTTAGTTTGGTTTTAAGGTCTGCACCTAAAAGATATGCAGTGTGTTCATCAATGTGAATTTGGTGGTTATCTATTTCTAAAAGTTCCAATTCTGCACCAATTTCTGCATCTATATTTTCTTGTTTTGCTCTTTCTATTTGCAAACTGTTTAAATCGGTTGTGTTTTCCCACATACCAAAGCCTAAAAGGTCTAAACATTTTTTGCGCATACTTTGGCTGAATGTTCCATTACTGTCGAATAATAAACCTTGTTTAATTAGGTCTAAAAGCATTGTTCTACGCTGTGCAAGCGAGTTAGCAACATCGGTTGATGCATCAAACACAACGTCGTCGCTGCAAATTTCGTTTTTATCCCAATAATACATTTGCACTTTGCCAGAATTGCCCGCAATTTTTAATAATCTTGGCATTACGGCATATTGCTTATATAATCTTAAAATTGCTTTTGCCACGTTTTTAATTGCTAGGCGAGTGCTATCTATTGATGTGGACAAACGTTCGTTATCTTGTTCTGATAAAAGTTGCAAAGCCACACCGCTCATATTTGTGTATTTCATTTGAGATTCGCTCATCATATCGCTAACGCCAGAAACTGTTTTAAACTCGCTTAAAAGGCGATTTTCTTCTTCGTTAAAATCTATGGTTAATTTTGGGTTTTGCATAATTTCCGGCACTTTGCTTCCTTGCCTGTAAACCAAAACCTTGCCCGGGCTTAACCCTTCAATTTCCAAAGCGTCTGTATCCACACTGCCGTCTTCCACTGCCAAAACATTCATAACAGAACGGTTAAAATATTCGTGCTTACGGTTGCGAACTGCATTGTAAGCCCTTTGAAGTGGAATTAAGCGGTCTATAACACTAACGCCAAAAAAACTGCCAGGCAAATAGTTGGAAATTTGTTTAACAAACGGGAACGTTCTTGTGGAAAGTTCGCCATTTTCATATGGAAGTTCGCCATCAAACAAAAGTTTGTTGCTTGCAACAATGGTTAATCTGCCATTTGGGTGTGATTTAGTTGGACGTTCATACCTTTCAATAACCACACAATGGTGCCCAAGTTCTGTGTTTGCAACTTTGTTAATATGTGCGTCGTAGCCCAAACCACCAATATTGCCAAGTTTGCTGTCTAAACTAAACACACAAACATCTTCTGGTTCAACATCAACATTCCATTGCATTTTAATTTGGTCGATATCCACCGCCCTTGCGTGAATTATACTTTTAACATCTTCCAACCTTTCACAAGATAAATTATCTGGGAAAATTTCGAAAGGCGAAACAACTTCAATTTCCACATCACCTTCTTTAATGGCGTTGCCAAGTTCGTCGGTTGCAACCATTTTGCCACTATTTGTGTTCCAAACAACCTTATAGAACGAAGTGCCACAAATTTCACTCCAAGTTGTTGCCGTTTTTTCAATATCGGTTAAATTTAACCTGTTGGAAACCGACGATAAAATCTCCTTGCTTAATTTGGCACTTTCCACATCTGCTTCGTTTGTGCTTGCCGGAAGAACTGTAACGCTAGGTGTTTTGCTAGCAATTTTAGAAATTCTGGTTTCTACAATTGGTGCAATGTGGTTAAAAACTTCTTTTTCTTGCCAAAAATATTGCTTTTCGTCTTCCCTAATTCCGCCGTTTGACGCAATATAGCTATATTGATTGCCCATCATAAAATTAATATTTAATTGCCACTGCATTTCAAGCGACTTTCTGGCTTCTTTGCGGGCTAAATAATCCGCCCTAACCATCTCCACAATTTTATTATTCGATTTATTCATCTTTTCCCCCTTTTTTGTATATTGGTTTAACATTTTTTGGCACAACATATTTCCCAATTTCGCCGTAAAGCAAATTGATGCAATTTTCGCACAAATACACATTTCCATCAAAAATAAATTTTTTGTTTACAATAACGTAATTGCAACTATTGTTGCACCCGCTTGCGTCGCATTTAATTTTATGTTTTGCTTTTTCCACTAGCATTTTCTTTCTCCTTTAATTGTTTTAATAATCGCTGTTTTTCTTTCTCTAAATCTTCGTCGCTAAGTTGATTATAATCGGTGGTTTTTTCGGTTAGTTTTTGGTAAATTATTTTAATTAAATCACTGTTAGGCGGAAGATTTTTTTCAATTTTCTTTTGCTTAACCATAATCATTTTCCCAGTTTCGTCATCTCGAACAAATTCACTGGTTGTTTCTTCAGTTTTCATTCCTGTTATGCACTGCTTTATGGCCTTAATTGTGCTAGAATCCATAACTTTATCCACCCATATCTATCTCCTTTTTAAGTTCCTAATAAGGCGTTCTTTTTGCTTTTGAATTATGTTTAACTCTTGTTTTGGCTGGCGATTTTCTGGCCTAGACATAATGTAATATCTAAGTTCGTCCATGCTGTGGTCGTCAACCTTAACCGGGCTTTCTCCCTTGCCCCAGCGGTACGATTTAATTTCCCTAATTAAATTCTTGCAAGTGTTAAAAATGAATAGTTTGCTTTCTCCTAGGCTGTTTTTTAAGTAACTTTTAACCCGCTGAATGCCTGAAAAAACATCTTTATTAACATTCGCATTAACCAAAATGTTATGTTCGTAAAATAGGTCTGCAACACTTTTGCGGGAAGCTAATGTTGTTTGGTTGGCAGCACTGTCTATAAGCGCCTCAATCATTCCATTGCTTGCCCTGTGCCAACCCAATTCATCACTAATTTTATGGATTTGTTCGCTATGATATTCAATGTCCTTTTCCTTTTCATAATGTTCGGCAACAATATAAACATTGCCGTCGTAATCCACTGCATACCAGTGGCAAGAAAGTGGATTTTTAAGCCCGGGGTCTATGGATAGTTTATCTTGCCAATCGTAAGGAATGTTAAAGGGTTCAATAACATTAATCTGCTCGTCAAACTCTGGGTAAACTCTTCCTCCAGCATCAATGAACTCGCCATATTTTCGGCTTTTTAATTCTGCTTCGCTCATGCTTGCTTGCATAGATTTTTTTGCTTGCTCGCTAATATATGGGTTATCATCCCACGCCATAAATTCACACCAAATTTCATTATCATTAAACTTGTTTAAAAAAATTTCATCATAAACAAATGTCATACCTTTTAGTGGCGTCATAGTTGCAAAAATATCGCCAAATCTGTCAAGCACTCGCATTCTGCATTCTTGGTAAATATCGTAAGGCGGTTCTTCGTCAAACCACACATAATCTAAACTTGTTCCTTGAAATTTTTCCCTGCCTTGGTCGCAACTTTTAAAGCCAATTTTGCTGGTTGTGCCAAATATGTTTTTAACTAAAATGTAATCTATAACCCCATGCTTATAATTATCCTTTCTGCCAGACAACATAACCACATCTTCAATCCAATCTGGGTTAAGATAGTTTAAAATTTTGCTTTGCGCAACGTCACGCTGAACCTGCGTGGATAAGCTTACCACCCATCCACTTGTTGCACCTTTAATTTCCCTATATGGGTGGCAGCCACGTGCCATATACACCACTTCAACCGCGCCACATTCTGTTTTTCCACTTCGGTTTCCACCAAACACCCATCTGTTCTTTTTTAAACATTTATGAAATGCTAGTTGCTTTAGATGTTTTTTCTCGCCACTGTTATAAGTTTTGAGCTTGTTTTTTTTAATTCGTTCTTGTTGAATTTGCTCTATTTGCAAAATTTTTTCAATCAATTCCATTTCGCCGTTACTTTACACTAAAACTCGGCACTAATATCCCAAACTTGCCAATTTATTTCAAATTTTTTGTGCTAAAATTTTGATATGTGCCTTTTAATTATTTTAATTTTGTTGTTTCAAAATTCAATTGGTTGCGTGTATGCCAGCAATATAAACAGTTGCTATGCTCGAATTATGCAAGATGATGTGCTTTTATATAAAAACGCAGTTGATATAGACGATTATAGCAACGTATATTTCACTCTTCCACGCACCTATTTTGTTGAACTTATTGCAAGTGAAAACAGCAAGTTTTATAAGGTTAATTATTTAAACTTTAATGGATATGTAAAAAAAGAGTGCGTGCAACCCATTGTTGGCACACCCTTAACCCCCTATTTAACCAATGTAAATTTTAGAGTTTTCAGCGAGCAAAGCAGAGATATGCGTCTTGCCCCGAACACCGAAAATGGCAGTAATGGTCAAGTTGTGTATTTACCACTTTTAACAAAAAACTTAACCTACTACGGCAGCATTATTGGCGAGGCAATTATTGAAAACCGAACCAATATTTGGTACTACTGCAAATACTCCGCCGATAAGGACTATTACGGCTATGTGTATAGCGATTTTTGCGATGAAATGTCGCCAACCCCTTTAAACACAGAAGCTGTAACCTACGCCACCAACCCAAACTTTGGTGAAATTGAAGAACCCACAAACGCTTTACCCATGGAAAATAAAACTACGTCAGTTGTAATTGCTGTGCTGTGTGTCCCTGCCGTTTTGTTTGCGTTTTTAATGCTTAAAAACAGTAAAATTATGAAGAAACAAAACACCGAAAACAGTGAAGTTAAATACTATTAACCATTGCCGGCCTAAACGCTATGCGCCTATCTTTCACATCTTCCCTAATTTTTGCAATCCATTCATGCGACCTTAAAATTTTTTCCAATTTATTAACATATCTAGATGCATTAAGAGCTTGCGAAAAATTTTCAAACGCACGTTCAATTCTTCTAAATGCAGTGCGTTCTTTAAGATCTAAAACCCCACATAATTCTGCCATTGAAATATTATAGTGCATTTTAATAAAAAGCACCTTTCTATCTTGCTCACTTAGGCGAGAAAGTGCCTCGTCCGCAATCACTTTTAAATTAATTAGCTCATTCTTTTTTTCAATTAAATCTATAATATTATTACATACATCAATAGCCCCATATTCTGCCGAACAAGGACCAAAATAATAGGCGTGATTTTTAATGAATTTGTCGATAACTTCACACCTTTTTTCCAACAATCTGTAAATTTTTACAATTGCTTCTCCATCAAAAACGTTAATCATACCCCACCTTTTAAAATTGAAAAAATTATATATTATGATTTGTCGAAAAGTCAAGTGTATATGACAGTTTTTTACAAAAACTTATGTGAAATGGGGGATATTTTCGACAAAATTCGCCAATTTTATCGAACATTTGTTTTATTTTGAATAAAATAATATTTAATGTGATTTACAAATACAAATTAAAAAAACCTCCTGAAAAAGAGATTTTTTTCGCTCTATAATGCATTTTCTGTGGTTTTTGTTGTAACTTCGCTAACCGAAACTTCATACGCAATTCTGGTTTGCGGATCTTCGCCGTCCACGCGTTTAATATATTCTCTGCTTTGAATTCTGCCAACTATTTGAACGGCAGTTCCAACCGCCATTGCTCCTGCAAATTTGGCATCTCTGCCCCAGCTTATGCAAGGAATATAATCCGATTTGTTATAGCTTCTGTTAACCGCTAAAAGTATATCGCAAATTTCTCTGTTAAAAGGCGTAACACGGTAAATTGGCGACTTGCAAATGTATCCATTAAGCTCAACAATGTTAGAATTTTGCCCACTGTTCCATTCACATATTTCCCTGCAAAACACCGAAAGTTGAAGCTTGCTTCTGCCGTCTTCTAATTTGTTGTGGCTCCTAAATTGGCCACGCAACGCAAGTGGCTTGCCCACTTCTATTGTTGTGGTTAACATTAGCTTTTCTGGCATGGTTATTGGCAGAATGTCATCTTTTCCACTTAACCTTGCCACCCGCAAATTAAAGGTGTAAAATTGCTCGTCTAAAAGCGTGTGGCTTAATGTTGGCAAACAATCCACCACCCCTTGCAAATACACCTTATTATTGTTTAACATTTCGTAATTCATTTGTTTCTCCTTTATTTTTTAATTTGTATTCCCTGTGAATCTATTGTGAAATTATTATAATAAATAAGTTCTCCCACCGGAACAACCTTAGTTCCTCTGTCTGTAAAGAAATGTAACATCATTTTTGTTCCATCTATAATGTTATCTGAATTATTATGGCACAAAATTATGCTGCCGTTTTTGCTTTTGCTTGTTACTCTTCCAGCTAGTTCACTGGCGGAAATACCTTTCCAATCTAAACTATCCACACTCCATTGAATGCAACTTAGCCCCAATTCTTCACAAACATCTATTAATGTGTTGTTATAATACCCGTAAGGAGGGCGAAATAATTTTGGTGTGTAGTTTGTTAAATCTTCTATTAATTTTATGTTGGTTGAAAGTTCTTGTTTAATTTGGTTTCTAGTTAATTTTGTCATGTCTGGGTGAGTGTTAGAATGCAACCCCACTTCAAAACCCCTGTTGTAAATTTCTTTAACCTTTTCGGGGTATTTTTCAATCCAAAATCCCACTAAAAAAAATGTGGCTTTAACATTGTAACTATCACAAATATTCATAATCTCGCTGGTTTTGTCTGCTCCCCAAGCCGCATCAAATGAAATGGCAACCTTGTTTTCAGCCGTTGCAACCGCATATATTGGTAGTTTTCTTTTGCCAACGTGCGCATTAACCGCACCAACCGGCACACCAACGTAGTTCAACCCAAAGGCAAGCAAGCAAACTAAAACAAATGAAGTTAAAATTAAAGCCGTTTTCTTTAAAACAACAACTTTCATAGATATCTACCCTTTTATGTTATCATATTAAATGAAAATAATATCTAATTAATGCCTAAAAATAATTGAACATTAGGTGAAAATTTGCCACAATTTTAAATTAAATGTCGAATTAAAAAAACCGCCATAAATTAGCGGTTACTTTTTTATAATTTTTTTATTTGTGCGCCACAAGATGCACACTTTGCCTTTCCCTTTTCTATAAACGAGCCACAATATTCACAAAACTGTTTATCTTCTTTGTTTAATGTTTTGGGCATTTCAATATTTAATGCCTTTTTAAAAACATCACGAACCTTGGTAGAAATTGTGATCGAGCTTTTTATTGACTTTACTATAACAACAACCAAAACCACCACAAAAATAATTGCAAACACAGCAATAAAAACTTGTGCAAATATGGCATGTTCCATACTAGATGTCATTTGGTTATAACCGCCCAATGCGTTTAAAATTGTTAATAGATTAAACATTATTTCTCCTATTAACAATATACAATAATTGTGTTAATTTGTCAAAAGAATTATAAACTTCTTTTAATGTGCTCTAACGCATTTTTTTCCAATCTGCTAACCTGAGCCTGCGAAATGCCAACACTAGAACTAACTTCCATTTGCGTTTTGCCAACAAAATATCGCAAGTTCAATATTTCTCGTTCTCTGTCGTCTAACTGCTTAATTGCATCTAATAAATCTGTGTGATCTATCCATCTTTCAATAGAATGTTCTGTGTCGGCAATATGGTCGCTTAACCGCATTTCTTCGTCACCTTCACTCATAAGGTGATCGTCTAACGAAAGAGGTGTGCTCATAGCATCTATTGCGTCATACACTTCCCTAATTGTTAAGTTTAAATCGGTGGCAACATCTTCCAACCCAATCTCCACAGAACTTTCTTCTTGCAAACGTTCTCTGCTTTTCATAACAAGGTAGGCAGTATCCCTTAAACTTCTGCTAACTCTCATAGTGGAACTGTCACGCAAAAAACGCTTAATTTCACCCAAAATCATTGGCACTGCATAAGTTGAAAACTGCACGTTTAGCGTTAAATCGAAATTATCAATTGCCTTCATAAGCCCAACACAACCCACTTGAAAAATATCGTCCATATTTTCCTTGCTGTTCATAAACCTTTGCGCAACACTCAAAACCAAGCGCATATTGCAATATATATAATAGTTTTTCGCTTCTTCATCTCCCATTTTTATGCGATTTAAAAGGTCTGCACTTTCAGCGTGCGAAATTTTTGGCAGTGTGCTTGTATCCACCCCACAAATATAAACTCTTTTTGCCATACATTTTCTCCAATAATATTGTGCCTTTGTTGAAACGTTTTATCCGCAAAAAAACTAAAATATTAAAATTTGTTTTAATTCGACAAATTAATAAAAACAAACAAATAAAACGTATAAACAAAAGTTGAACCAATTTGTATAATTTTTATATGACAATTTACATAGAAGAATTTCTTTTTCAAAATATATTAATAAATTTTTGCTTGCTACGCTTGGTGTTGTTAACTTGCAAACCGCAATCTAACACCTTTAAACTTGTTGCTGCAAGCATTGTTGGCGCTGCTTTTAGTGTTGTGGCAGGGGTATGCTTAAAAAATTTGGTCATAATTAACTTGTTTAAAATTTTCAGCGCAGTTTTAATGGTTTTAATTGCATTTAAACAAACAAAAAAACAATTTGTTTTCAACTTAATTTTGCTGTTTGCTTTCACTCATGCCTTTGGTGGAATTATAACAAACTTCTCTTCCAGCGCCTACATAACAAATTTTGGCGTTGTTATAAGCAGCAAAATTAAACTAGAAACCGTGTGTGCCGTATGCGTAGGGTTAACATATTTGTTTGAAATGGTATTTAAGCACATTAAATTTAAAATTAAAAGTGGACATTTTATTTACAAAACAACCCTAATTAAAAATAATCGTAAATTAACAATAAATGCGTTTTTAGACACTGGCAATTTGCTAACGTTAAATGGAAAGCCGGTTATTATTCTAGACCTTAAAACCTATTTAAAATTAAACAAGGTTAGTTTAATTGATTTCTATTTAAAACCCAGCCAACAAATAGCATTAAACTCTATTGCAGGCACAACAAATTTGAAAGTGTTTGAAATAGATAAAATTATTGTTAACACCGGCAAAAAAGCAAAACAAATTATAGCTCCACTTATAGCTGTAAACTGTGATGGTTGCTTTGAAAAAACTAACTATAAAGCGCTTTTATCCCCCGCTTATTTATAAACATAAAAGGACGTGTTATGAGAAAATTTTGGTTAAAAATTAAGAACTTTTTTAAAAATTTATTTAGCATAAATTTGTTAAACAGCGAAAGCATTGTAAGTTACATTTTTTCTTGCGAAAGCTTGCCAACCCCACTTAAAACCGAAACGGAAACTAAACTTGTTCGCGCCTTTCAGGACGACCACGATTTAAGCGCAAAAAGTAAACTTATCGAACACAATTTGCGCCTTGTTATGTATATTGCTAAGCGCTTTGAAAGCAATAAACTAGATCTGCAAGACCTTGTTAGTGTTGGCAGCATTGGCCTAATTAAAGCGGTGGATAGTTACAAACTAGATAAAAACATTAAGCTAGCAACCTATGCCAGCCGTTGCATTGAAAATGAAATTTTAATGTATTTAAGAAAGGTTAATAAATCTATAAATGACGTTAGTTTAGACGACACCCTTTCTGGCGACGACGATGGAAGCAACATGACACTTGGCGAAATTATTCCCGACACAAATCTTGCCTATGAGGAAATTGAATTAAAGGACCAAAAGAAATACCTATTAAATGCCATTTTTAATTTAAACGACCGGGAAAAACAAATTATGTGTATGCGTTATGGATTAAATGGCTATAACGAACAAACCCAAAAAGAGGTAGCAGACACACTTAACATTTCTCAAAGTTACATTTCCCGCCTAGAAAAGAAAATTCTACACAAACTTAAAGTGGATATGGCTAAAAACACATAAATGTGGCTCGGGCAGTTGGTTTCACTTAACGCTATCGCTAATCCGCTAAAACCAATCAACCCTCGCCCTAATGTCATTCTAAACATACATCACCTGTTATTCTGAAAATACACCATCTGTCATTCTGAACGAAGTGAAGAATCTCAGAGATGCTTCGCTATTGCTCAGTATTACATAACGATGAAGCTTCCCGAGAAGCAATTTATTATTGCAACGTGGCAACCCAAAACTAAAGATTGGCAAACTATATTTGCATTGACATACAAAAAATCGGCAATCTGCCGATTTTTTATGTTTTGTTTTATCTTTTTATATTTTGTTACACATCTCTTTGAAACAATAATTAAATTCTCAAATCTCCAATTGCGTTAATCTTATCCGCACAGGCCTTTTTGGCATCTTTAATTGAGTAGCCGCGTTGATCTCTTACAACGTCAAGTTCTGCTTGCAAGTTGCGTTCCACAAGAAGCCAAAACTCTTTTTGAAAAGCTTCGCCTTTAAATGCTTCACACTCACCTTCTAATATGCCTAATTTTAAAAGATTAACTTTTTTATTTGCCATAAAAAATTGCGTTGCTGTTATTTTTTGATCTTTAACTTTTATTAGTGGTAACTCTAACCTTTTTCCCGCTTTAACCAGAACTGCACCATAACACAACTTGGTGGCAATATTTTGGGTTGACTTTTTTTGTGCAACTTCACATTTGGTTTCAACCACCCACTCCACCAAATCGTCTGGATTTTTCTTTTTAAGTTCAATAACAATAGCCGCAAGCAAATCATTAATTCCAACATTAAAATACTTACTTTTTCCTTTAAGTGCATCTTCCAACCTTTTAATGTCGTAATTTAGGAATGCAATTTTGCTTAATACATGATTTATTTCACCCTCACTTACACCTTCTGCCAACTTCAACTGTTCATATTCCGCTTGAAGTTTAGCACGATCGGCTTTTAATTTAACCAATGCTTTAATTGCCCTTTTATAAACATTTTTAACTTCTTTTGCTGTTCTCATATTATATCCTTTTAATTTTAAATATCAAGAAGGTCTTCGTCTTCCGAAAAACAATCTTCAAAAGCTTCTTCATCTTCGTGATTATCATATATTTCGTCTAACGTGTCGCAATCTAAATCAGTTTCATCTTCACATTCTGCATAGTCTTGCAACATTTCGTAAGTCACCGGCACAACGTTTTTAGATACTTCTATTCCATTATGCGTTCTTATGGTTGCCAGTTCACATTTTAGCCCTGTTTTTTGAATGAATACTTCAAACTGTGTTTCGTCGCCCGTTGTTGAAACACTATCTAAATTATATTTACCATTTTCCTTCACAAAATTAATTTTTGTTTCTGCAACACCCACCGTATTACTTAGGGTTAACGAAAAGATAAATAAAACATTGTCATATTCATCATTATCGGTTAAATGTGGAATAGCGTTTAAATCTTCTTCTGTGTACGGGTAAACACTTATTGATGCTGTAAGAATTTTGCTTTTATTAAACATTTCTAGTTCTATTGAACCACCACAACGCTCGGAAGTTACGGATAAATCCCTGCCCTGATAAACTGTTTCCCCATCTTCTTTTAACTCTTCCTTAACTTGATTTGGCAAAGCAGACAGTAATTTTTTAAAGGTTTTTGCCACTTTTGCATCTGCAATTTCCACCAAATCTAAAACCCCATTAAATCTTTCTGGGAAAACATTGTATTTTCTTTCCATTTTTTCTCCTACTTTCTTTTATATTAGCATAAATTTGGCATTTGTCAATAGGGAAACAAATTGATTATTTCATACGCTAACAATAAAATATATAATCACAAGCTCATAAATAAGTTAGAATATTATTTTAAACAGTTAAATGCATATATTACAAAAGCAAAAAAAGAAGATAGTGGGTTAGACTATCTTCTTTTTAGTATTTATATCTCAACTTTCTAGGTACTAGTTTCGTTCAACTATGTTTGTTTTTAAGTGTTTGCTCACTAATTTTAAGGTGTTTATTCACCAACACTCATGATGTTTTGCAACATCAAGTCGACTTTAAAGAATACTCTTTAAAAGGAGGTGATCCAGCCGCACCTTCCGATACGGCTACCTTGTTACGACTTCACCCCAGTCACCAGTTTTACCTTCGGCAGCTGCCTCCCTTGCGGGTTAGCTCACTGACTTCGGGTACCCCCAGCTCCCATGGCGTGACGGGCAGTGTGTACAAGACCCGGGAACGCATTCACCCCGACATGCTGATTCGGGATTACTAGCAACTCCTACTTCATGTGGGCGGGTTGCAGCCCACAATCTGAACTGAGACTATCTTTATGAGATTCGCTCCATATTACTATTTCGCTGCTCTTTGTAATAGCCATTGTAGCACGGGTGTGGCCCAGAACGTAAGGGCCGTGATGATTTGACGTCATCCCCACCTTCCTCCGTGTTAACCACGGCGGTCTATATAGAGTTCCTAACTGAATATTGGCAACTATATACGAGGGTTGCGCTCGTTGCAGGACTTAACCTAACATCTCACGACACGAGCTGACGACAACCATGCAACACCTGTCTTCGTGTCCCCGAAGGGAAGGACTCCATTACAGAGTCTGTCACTCGATGTCAAGTTCTGGTAAGGTTTTTCGCGTTGCGTCGAATTAAACCCCATGCTCCGCTGCTTGTGCGGGTCCCCGTCAATTTCTTTGAGTTTCAACCTTGCGGCCGTAGTCCCCAGGCGGAATACTTAATGCGTTTGCGTCGGCACAGATGGAGTCGATACCACCTACACCTAGTATTCATCGTTTACGGCGTGGACTACCAGGGTATCTAATCCTGTTTGCTCCCCACGCTTTCGTGCCTCAGCGTCAGTTACGTCCCAGTTGACCGCCTTCGCCACCGGTCTTCTTACTAATATCTACGCATTCTACCGCTACACTAGTAATTCCGTCAACCTCTTCCGCACTCCAGCCTCCCAGTATCTGATGCAGTTCTATGGTTAAGCCACAGGATTTCACATCAGACTTAAAAGGCCGCCTACGCACCCTTTACGCCCAGTTATTCCGGACAACGCTTGCTTCCTACGTCTTACCGCGGCTGCTGGCACGTAGTTTGCCGAAGCTTTCTATTAGAGTACCGTCACTTTCTTCTTCCTCTAATACAGAAGTTTACAATCCAGGGGACCTTCTTCCTTCACGCGGCGTTGCTGGGTCAGAGTTGCCTCCATTGCCCAATATTCCTAACTGCTGCCTCCCGTAGGAGTCTGGACCGTGTCTCAGTTCCAGTGTGGCCGATCATCCTCTCAGATCGGCTAAACATCATCGTCTTGGTAGGCCGTTACCCCACCAACTAACTAATGTTACGCGAGCTCATCTCTATTCGATAAAATCTTTCACCCCTTCCACTTGTGTGGTTGTGGTCCTATGCGGTATTAGCAGTCGTTTCCAACTGTTGTCCCCCAGATAGAGGTAGATTACTCACGCGTTACTCACCCGTCCGCCACTAAGGGTAAGTTCTCCACTAAACAGCCCATATAGGATTGCTTAGTGGAAAACCTAACCTCCGTTCGACTTGCATGTTTAAAGCACGCCGCCAGCGTTTGTCCTGAGCCAGGATCAAACTCTACAAAAATGGTATTATAAATGCTTCAGCATTTTCGTTGCGTAGCAACATAAATGAAGAAACACGTACAATCAATTTGTATAACCTTGCTCATTTCGCTTGGCTAATTTTCGTTGTTCAAAAAACTTGGAATTGGCAAGAACATATATTCTTACCTGTACCTATTAAGATATAAATTGTTCTAAACGAACTTGCGTTCGTATACCTGCTTTCTTGCGGGTACAAGTGTATATTAACACACCTGAAAACTTTTGTCAACACTTTTTTTAAAACTTTTTAAGAAATTTTTTAAATTTTTTTAAGTTTTTTTCAAAATGTTGTTTTTGTTGCCCCATCAAGTGCAAGCGTGTACATACTACCACACAATAAACACATTGTCAAACATTTTTTAAAACTTTTTTAAATTTTTTTAAATTTTTTTTATTTTTCTTAAAATTTAGACCTTTTCCTAGAAAAATCGCCCAAAACCTCCAAAAAAAGTATCCAATTTGGCACAAATTTGCTTGCTATGATGAAATTTTAACAAAAAAAAGGAAACACATTAATGTTTCCAATTTTTAAATTTTATTAACTAAACTGCCGCAGCAAGCAAAATGTCTATTGCATCATTAAGCGTTAAACTACCCACTCTAACAGATCCTTGCCCCGTTACTAAAGATTTATTTAAATCTGCTTCGGTTGCATTAATAACGCCCGCAATTCTAAAATCGTCTAATGTTTTAGTTTCAATGGCAGTTTGCATTGCTGTTGCAATGTTTGGAAGTTGTGTGTCTGCTGCAATTAAGGATAACACCCCTGTTGAAGTACTGCCAAAAACGTCGCTCACTGTTAAAGTGTTAAGTTTTGTTGAGTTTAGTTCGTTAATTTTCCATTGCGCAATTTTTGACATAATGCCGGTTACTTCAACTTCTCCGTTCATAACTTTATTGCCAGTTATTGTGTAGCCCAAAACTTTTGCAATTTGAAGGTTGTTTATAACTTCTGTTATTTGATTAATGGTTTTGTCTTCATTCCCTTCAACAATATAGCTTGGAAGTTGCACTTTAAACATTCCTTGCGGGTCGGTTAATTCGCCAATGGTTAAATTGTCGGCAAAACCTTCAATATAACTAGAAAGCGCATAGGTTAAAGGCAAATATTTTAATTCTAAATCTATCTTGCCACCATTCATTTCCATTAAATTGAAATTTTTAATTTTAAGTTTGCCACCTTCTATAGAATAATCGAACTCTTGGGTTTTATCAACAGGATTAGTGTATGCGTGTGTTGTGGAGTTGTAATCCTTATACAATGTTTCGCCATCAAGATAATATGTGTTGGTTTCACTTAATAATTCATCTAAATCGTCTAGGTTTAACACGTCTTTAAGTTCATACGCGCTTATGTTTGCAAATTTTGTTTGAAGTGCATCTAAAATATTTGGCAATGCAACTGTTTTAAGGTCTGTGATGTCTATGCCTATATACTTATCTTGAAGTTCAACTCCAAAATCTTCTTCAAGGTCAGTTAACGTGTAACTATCCACGTTGTTACCTAAATAAATGGCATTTTTAACCAAAGTGTTTAAAGTTAAGTTGTTTGCATCTTCGCTGCCTAAATTAATGTTGGTTTTGAACTTGCTGTTAATCCAACTTGCAGAAACATTAAAATATGCATAAGCCCCCAGGCCTCCAACAACAGCCACAAGCAAAATAATGCCAATAAAAAACCCGAAGAAAAACGAGCCAATGTGCGAGCCCTTAGACTTGCGTTCAATGTTTCCAAGTTTCTTTCCCATAAATACTCCTTTTTATATTTATATTATTGCACAAATTTAATTAAAAGTAAACTTCTTTATTTAACTTATTTTGTTGCTTTTTATAAAATTACAATGCTGCAACCAGGATTTGTGAAATGCAGTTCCACATCTGAAATAAGGTCGGGACAATAATTTATTGCCATTTTTCTAACAGTTTTGTTGGAATTCCAAGTATCTCCGCAAACAAAGTCCTCAATTTTGTGCTTGCTTTTAAGTTCTTTGCACTTTTTTAAGAACTCTGTGCGAATAATTCCTCCTTTACCGTGGCTGCCATATCCGTGAATAACTTTTAAAACCTTAAACCCACCCTTTTTATAGCTTTCAAGTTCAATTAAAAATTGCGCCATTGCTTCCGCCACCGTCTGTTGTTCACTTTTTATATCTATTGTTATTAGTTTCATAATGATATAATATATAATTTCAAACAAAAAATCAACTTATTCAATATCAATAAATTTAATCTTAACCAACACAAACAAAAAACAGCATTACGCTGTTTGTTTGCTTTTTTTTGATTTGTTTGATTTAACAATAAGTGGTTTTTCTTTTTTGGTTATAAACCCTTCGGTTACAACAATTTTAGTTATATCTTCTTCAAAATGGCAAGAATACATAACGTCTAGCATTCTTTCTTCTAAAATTGTTCTTAAACCTCTTGCCCCCGTTTTAAGTTCAATGGCTCTTCTTGCAACTGCGGTTATTGCTTTAGGGTCGAAGCTTAAATCGATATTATCCATTTTAAACATTTGAATATACTGCTTTGTTATTGCATTCTTTGGTTCCACCAAAATTCGTTCTAGTGCTTTTTCGTCTAAATTTTCAAGCGTTGCAACAATTGGAAGTCGACCAACGAATTCTGGTATCATTCCATATTTAATAAGATCCTGCGGTTGAATATCTTTAAATATTTCGGTTGACGATGCTTCCTGTTTATTTTTAACATCTGCACCAAACCCTAAAGAAGATGCACCATTTCGTTCTCCAATAATTTTATCTAACCCAACAAAAGCACCACCACAAATGAATAGAATGTTTGTTGTGTCTATTTTAATATTTTCCTGTTGTGGGTGTTTTCTGCCCCCTTGCGGTGGAACAGATGCTATTGTTCCCTCTAATATTTTTAAAAGCGCTTGCTGAACACCTTCTCCACTAACATCTCTTGTTATGGAAACATTTTGTGTTTTTCTTGCAATTTTATCAATTTCGTCAATGTAAATTATGCCACGTTGCGCTTTTTCAATGTCATAATCCGCATTTTGAATAAGTTTAAGCAAAATGTTTTCAACGTCATCGCCAACATATCCGGCTTCGGTTAAAGCCGTTGCGTCGCTAGAAGCAAATGGAACTTTTAAGGTTTTTGCCAAGGTTTTTGCAAGCAATGTTTTTCCGCTACCTGTTGGCCCCACCAAAAGCACGTTAGATTTTTCCAGTTCAACTTCGTCCTGCTTTTGTTCGCGCTTAATCATATTATAATTAATGCGTTTATAGTGGTTGTAAACCGAAACCGCTAAAATCTTTTTAACTTCGTCTTGCCCAATAATAAAATCGTCTAACCTTTGTTTAATTTCCTGCGGCTTTGGTAATGAAATAAATTCATTCTTCTCCGCTTGCTTTGTGCGGTTGTTAAATTCCATAAGGTCGTGGCAAATGTGCAAACATTCTTTGCAAATAAAGCAATCTCCTTCGGGATTGCCAATTATGTCGGTTAATTCGTGCGATGGCCTGCCACAAAACGAACAGGTTGTTTCTATTTCTTTCAAAATAACTCCTTATATATAATAATTATTATAATGTGTATTTAAAATATAATACCTTACATTAGAAAATTGCAACAAAAATACAGGCACAATGGTCTGTATTTTTAAGAATTATGCTTTGCGTTTATCAAAAATCTTATCCACCAAACCATATTTAACTGCTTGTTTTGCATCTAGGAAGTTATCCCTATCTGTATCTTTTGTAATAGTTTGAATATCTTTACCTGTGTTGGCACTTAAGATTTTGTTTAAAGTGTCTCTTGTTTTTTGAATGTGTTGTGCGTGTAGCAAAATATCGCTAGCTTGCCCCTGCGTGCCACCCAAAGGTTGATGAATCATAACTTCGCTGTGTGGCAAACAAATACGTTTTCCCTTTTCTCCGCTAGAAAGAATAACTGCCGCCATGCTTGCAGCCATACCAATGCAGATAGTTGAAACTGGGCATTTAATGTATTGCATCGTGTCGTAAATTGCAAGCCCAGCAGAAACACTACCGCCCGGGCTGTTAATATACATAAAAATGTCTTTATCTGGGTTTTTACCTTCTAAATATATTAGTTGGGCAACAATTGTATTTGCCATTGCGTCGTTAATTTCACCTGTTAAAAACACAATTCTATCTTCTAAAAGCCTTGAATAAATGTCGTAACTTCTTTCAACGTTGCCAACTTGGTCTATAACCATAGGAATCATAAAATAATCTCCTTTTTAAATGCTAATTTGAGCATTTTGTTCGCAAACTAAAACCTTCCAGTAGCCAGAATAGTTAAACTTCTGTTCGCCCACTTTAATTTTTGCGCTGTTTTTTGTTAAGTAAATTCTTGCACCGCTTTTATTAGAGCTGGACGTTAAACGAAATTCCACACTACCCAAACTTGACGAATGCTTAACCAGTTTGCAGTTTGTACCTTTTAAAATTTGTGCAATTGATTCATTTTCTTTTGAAATGTTATTCAAAAACACACGAACAAGTTCTATGTTATTTATCATATGTGTTACCTTATTGCTTAATTTCATTATTTTCGTGTAAGAATGCAATTAATTTCTTCATAAGAAGTTCGTTTGCAACACGGTTTACCATAACGCAAATTCCATAAGCGGAATGGCAACCCTTTATTGCTTTGAATTTATTTGATTTCGTTATTTTCGTGTAAGAATGCAATTAATTTCTTCATAAGAAGTTCGTTTGCAACACGGTTTACCATATCATTATTAACTTGTTTTTTAAATTCTTCCACAGATTTTCCTGTGTTTTTTGCCATTTCTTCAATTTTTTGGTCGATATCTGCTTCTGTGATGTCTAAATTTTCTTTGCGAATAAGTTTTTCAAGCACCAATCTGCCTTTAACATTTCTTGCTGCGTTTTGGCGAATGTCGTTTTTCAAATCTTCAAGAGTTTTGCCAACATACTTAGCATAACCTTCCATATCAATTCCTTGATATCTCATTTGATTTTCCATTCCCATAAACTGACGGTTAAACTCTTCGTCTATCATGGTTTTTGGAGCAACAAAATTGGTGTCGTCAATAATTTTATCTAAAATATCGTTATCTAGTTCAATTTCGGCGCGGTCGTTTGCTTGTTTTTCTAATCTTGCTTTAACGTCTGCACGATATTCTTCAACTGTTTCAAATTCTGTGCTGTTAGAAACAAACTCTTCATTTAATTCTGGCATAATTCTAGCACGAATATTTTTAATTTCCACTTTAAATGTTGCAGGCTTGCCAGCCAAACTTGCTTCGTGATATTCTGCCGGGAAGGTAACTTCAACGTCTTTTTTATCGCCAATGTTCAAACCTATTAATTGATCCTCGAAAGTATCGATAAATGTGTGGCTGCCAATTTGAAGTTGATAGTTATCTGCCTTTCCGCCGTCAAATTGTTTTCCATCAACATAACCATCAAAATCTAATGTAACAAAATCGTCATTTTTAACAGGTTCTTTTGTTTCAACCAAACGAGATGCACGCAATAATTCACGCCTTATTGCTTCTTCTATTTCACTTTCTTCAACTTTAACTTCTTGTTTTGTGAATGTTAAACCTTTATATTGTGCAAGTTCAAATTCTGGCACGCAAGTTAAGGTTAAAACAAATTCTATTCCGTTTTCGTCAATTTTGTTAATTTCCAAACCCGGAGCTTCAATTGGCTTAACTTCTTCATGTTCACGCATAATTTGTGTGTATGCCATGTAATAAACTTCATCTAAAGCTTCGTTCATAAATGCGCCTGTTCCATAAGTTTTTTCAACAATGCTTCTTGGCGCAAAACCCTTTCTAAAACCAGGAATGTTAAATTTGCCTTTATTTTTTTCGTAGGCAGAATTTAGGGCTTGGTCCCATTCTTTTGCTTCTAATGTAACTTTGGCTGCAAACACGCCATTTTCTTTTTTTTCTAATTCGTAATTCATTTTTTCTCCTTATATTTCCCCAATGGAAGGCATTGTAGCACACTATTTGGTTTTTTGCAATCAAATTAAAGCACAAAAACCCAAAATAATCATAAGCACAGCACCAATAAAAAGGGACGCTTGTAATTTTCTGTTTTGTTTAATTAACTTTTGTTTAGCAACTTCCACTTCAAACATCTCTTCTTCTGTTATGGTAGAGTCGCTGTTCACGTCTTCGTCGGTTGCTGCAAGAGTTTTATTAACCTTGTCCTGCCTGTCCAATGCCCAAAGCACGAAAGAAACAGACACACAAAAACAACCAAACATAATAAACAGTTTGGAAACTTGCCCAAAAGCCACCAAAATTAATCCTATAAACAAACTCACCAAAGCAATGGTGAGTTTTGTGTTAAATTTCTTCATAAAATTTCTCTATGTTTAAATTATAAAATAATCAAAACAACAATTAAAACTACCGCAATAAAATAAGCAATTAAAAAGCCAATATTGCGTTTAGATTTAGCATAGTAGAATGCAAACACTGCAGTAATTGCATAAGCAATGCACTGAGCCACTAAATTCATTGCACCAACAACAGTTGCGCTAATGCCAACCTTAGAAAAAATTAGTTCAAGCACCAATGCCACAGCAATAAGAGCAATTGAAAGATATGCTAAAAAATTTACAAATTGTTTACCTTTCATAATAATCCTCCATCAACATTATATCATAACTTTTTGCTTGTTACAATAATTTTTGCACAAATTTTTGCAACAAATTTTGCAAAATTTATAATATTTTGTTACTTTATTTTATTAATAACTTCACTAAAATATTCTGGCAAATCCACTTCAAATTGCATATTTTGGTCAGAAGTTGGGTGAACAAATGCAATTTTATAAGCAAAAAGCAACTGCCCTTGGGTTTTAATAGATTTATCTTCCCCTCCATATAGTTTATCGCCAACAATTGGGTGATTAACGCTTCTTAAATGCGCCCTGATTTGATGTGTTCTGCCTGTTGTTAGTTTGCAGTTTAACAATGTGTAGTGGTCGAACACTTGCTCTATTGTGAAAATAGTTTTGCTATATTTCCCATTCTGCTCACCAACAAGTGCCATTTGTTCACGGTTTTTAGGGTTTCTGCCCAAATATCCTTCAACAACAAAATCCTCTTTAATTCTGCCCTTAATTAACGCTTTATATTCCCTATTTAACGTTTTATCTTTAAGTTGTTCGCTTAACTTTTTATGTGCGTTGTCGGTCTTCGCAACCAACATTAGCCCGCCCGTATCCTTATCTAGCCTATGCACAATGCCTGGGCGCAAAACTCCGTTAATAGAGGATAAATTTTTAATGTGGAACATTAAGGCATTAACAAGCGTGTGATTTTTTGTTGTGTTGCAAGGGTGAACCACCAAACCAACTTGTTTGTTAATAACCAACAAATCTGCGTCTTCGTAAACAATGTTAAGAGGAATGTTTTCTGCTTCCACGCTTATAGCTTCGGGTTCGGTTTGTTCATAACTTATCTCATCTCCACGTTTTAGCATAAATCCAGCTTTAACCTTATTGCCGTTAACCCAAATTTTGCCTTGTTCGTTAAGTGTTTTGATATAACTGCGTGAAAAATTTGTGTTATTTGCTAAAAACACATCTAACCTTTCATTCAAATCTCCATTAAAAATAATTCTATTCATTTTCGCCTTTCTTTTTAGCGGGAAACAACACGTGTATTGCAAGCATTACTGCACCAATGCAAATGAACGCATCGGCAAAATTAAAAATTGGGAAGGTTGGGAAAAAATCTAAATATAAGAAATCTCTAACATATCCCAGCCAAATTCTATCCACCATATTCCCAATGCCTCCGCCTAATATAAAGCCAAAAGCAAGGCAATATAGCCAACTTTTGTTTTTAATAAAATGATTATACACAAGCAAAGCAACCATAAAAATGCAAGTAACCACAATTAGCCACACACCTTTGCCACCAAACATACCAAAAGCTGCGCCGTCGTTTCCATGATTAGTTGCAATTGAAATTACGTTTGGAATAACATTAAAATATTCAATGCTGAATAAAAAATGTTTGGTAACCAAATCGGTTACCAAAACTAAAACAAACGCAATGCCTATTTTTAAAAAATTTTTCATTCTATTCCTTTTTTAGAATTTTATGCCCCTCTGGCGTTAGCAAGAACAAATCCCCCTGCCAGCGATGAATACTTCCATTTAAGCCATATATTGCTCCCGATAAAAAATCTAAAATACGGGCGCTATCTGCTTCGGCAATGCCCTGCAAATTAACAGCAAGAGTTTGCCCCTGCTTTAAACAATCAACAATCTGTTGAATGTCCTTAAAATTGGTTGGCTCGAACATAACAATATTGCTTTCCGTTTGCATTCCAAAGGCATTAAAGTTGGTTGCCGTTGTGTTTGGCACGCTTGTTTCGCCCGCAGGTTTTTCGTGCAGATTAAAGTTGGCATATTTGTTATCTGCCACTTCAACCTGTTTCTTCTTTTTATCCTTTTTTTCGTTAGATTCAAAGCCCAAACCACTCATTATCCAATTAAAAAACCCCATTGTGCCCCCTAACTGAACAATTGTTTTCTTAGAGCTTCATATTCCGCATCTGTTGCAATTTTAAATTCGTTTAGAACACGAGCATATACGTCCAAAACTTCGCGTTTGTTGGTTTTTGCCTTTGCCGCCTCTAACATTTTTTCTGCAACTTTAATTGCTCCTTGGCGATTTTGCTTGATATTTATGGATACAATTTTTTCAATAATATCCATACATTTGTTTTCAAATTCTTCAACAGTTGGCATATTATACTCCCTTTTCAAATAGTTTAATCGTCAAACTGCCATTTGTCAAGGATTATACCAAAAAAAGCGAACTATTTTGTTCGCTTTTAATTGGTTTACATTATGCTGTAGGGTTTTTAACCAACACATAGAATGTTCTGCTACTGCTTCCTTTGGATAGGTATGCAGTGTAAGTTATCTCTTTAACAAAATATTCTGCAACACCATCTCCATTTTCGTCCATGCGTGCCAACACATTAGAACCAATCGAATAAGTTCCATCTGCGCTGGTTAAAGCAAATCCGTCTACCAATTTCACCAAACTCATAATAACGTCAGCATCAGTTTCGTTTTCTAACCTGCCAAGAACAGGATATGTGTTGCCAACAGTTACGTTTTCCATTTCGTTGCTTGCCACCAAAATGTTCCTTAAACTAAACTGTATTTTAAAGTTGATTGCAACACCTTCTGCCGTTACTGTGTAGTTAATTGTTATTGATGTTTTGCCTGCATCTGCAAATTCTTGTAACGTTTCTGCCGAAACTTTCACAGTGGCACTACCTGAATTGTTATCTAAAATAGTTGAAATTGCAGATTCCCCCGCTTTAACTTGTTCAGATATGGTTGGAGTTATGCTGGTGCACGTAATATTGCCACCACCTGAATATTTCTTTAATGAAGATCCTAAATTAATTTGCATGCTTCCATCTGCCTGCATCTCTGTAATATAGAAGAAGTAACTTTCCGAACTGTTGGCAAAATCTAAGGCAATAACATGGTTGGCCGTTATGTAGTAGAATTTTTTACTTGTGCTATACAAACCAGAATTTCCACTATTTGTTGAATAGGTTGCCTCTTGCACTGAGTATTGTTGTCCGCCATAGTTAATTGTTCCAACAACAACATTTTCCACACTTACACTTGTTGCACCTTCAACCCAATATGATTGAGCATCCCCAAATCCAATAATTTCGTGGTCGGTGTCAATTTCATTTTGCCATTCGCCACTTTGGAAGATTTGAGAAAGTTTGTAGGTTTTCCCTTTGGCTTTTAAAGTGTTTTCTGCACTTAACATAAAGTTATTGTTGCTAAGAATTTGTGTTTCAGCGTTTGAAAGAACGGATAGTTTTGCATATAGATTATTGTTAAATAACTTATTTCCTTTATTTAGGTCAACGCCCCAATTGCCATTGCCTAAACTTTTAAAGGTATATTCTATTGTTTCTTGACCTGTTGCATTGCCCTCGCTCATATCCGATAGTTGCACCGTCTTAATTTGGTTAATAAAGTTTGCAAAGGCAACAACGTCTGAATAATTAGCGCTAAACATTGAATTTGTTGAATGCGCTTCTACACTATGAGTTGCTGGCCGTGCATCTCCTGCACCCACAGCAATTGAATAGCCATTTGTTCTGCTAAATGTGTATGTATCAAAGTGTATTCCATCGCTTGAAGATACTTGTGCATCTCCAATATGTAAAGTGTAGGAATTTTCTCCAGAGTAAACAATTGAATATTTGTATGAATCTACAGTAAATACTTCTTTATAGTAGAATAAATTTAATTGTGTTCCCATTAAATCATCTACTGTATAAGAAGTTTTATTGACTGCAACCCTTGCTGCTGGATTGTGAACCCAATATGTTGCATACAATATTCGTGTTTGACCTAAATAGGTTAATTCAATTTTATAGATTACAAAATAGTTAATATATTTTGGTCCTTCAGATTGAGTAACCAAAGGTAGAGTGTGAACCAACGACCTATTATTAGCATCAAACTTAGCACCAGTAACAACTGTTTCTGTGCCCGCATCAAACGCCTTTTTAGCATCTATTTGCGCAGTTGCTGGCTCGTTCGAAACCACATACGCAAGTTTTACAGCGATCTTATTCAATTCTTCACTTCCTTCGTATGAAGGTGAAATTCCAACCGCACCCAGCGCTGTGGAAGCAGAAGAAATTAAATATACTTCTTGGTTAGAGGTAAAGCCCTCATTGGAATTTGTTTGAATTGTGTTTTCGCCAGTTACTTCTGAACTATACTTGAACGACATAAAACCAACAACATTAAGGTTCCAATAAACTTTATACGTTCCATTGCCTTCGGTTTTTATTGCCAATGTTAATTGAATTGGGCCAGTGTAATCTTGAGTAAACTTCAAATTAACTTCGCCAGCCTTTATATAGTCGATTGTAACAACTGGATTATTGCTGGTTATTGTGAACACACTTTCGCTAAAATCCTTTTTAACCGTTCCGGAAGCATCATATAAGCCTAAACTTAAGTTGGTGTAGTAGCCATGATATGTGTTTGCCGTGTCGTTTATAATTGTGCTGTCAAGCGAATCTAAATTGTCGTTATGTGGGAAAATTCCACCTGTTAAATTTGCTTTTGTCAATAAATAATTTGTAACAAAATAGTTATTTCCTGTTAACAAACTTTCGCCGTTAACTTTAAAATTGTAGTTAACTAAAATTTGCGCATTATATGTTAAATTCGCAATTTTATAGCCAGCTTGTTCCACTTCGAAATTAAGGATTAATATTGCATCGTAGGCAACCGCATTGGTTTGTAGTATGCCCGTTTCTGCATTATAGTTAAATAAGTTGTTTTCTGCAATATTTAGGCTGGTTAACTCTGTTGAAATTCCATTTAAAACGTATAAGCCAGAAACTGGTTTTGTGTTAATGCTATTTAGCGCAACCAATGGATTTGCATTATTTGTTACGTTTGTTTTGCTAGAAAGTTTTATGGTGTTGCCAGCATAAATAATATCTTGAGTTGCATCTTGAGCAGCGTAAACCACTTGAATGTTGTAGTTATAGAAATGCAATTCAAAACATTCAAGCATTGGAGTTATGCCATTGTTTGCATATAGGGTGAATGTATACTTTAGTTGAGAGAATAATGAATATCCCGCATTTCTAATTAGTTGCGCCTTTATTTCTCCATTTTCATAAATATACAAAATTAAAGTTAAATTAATGCCTTCCGTTTGTTTATGAACAACAGAATAAGCAACCGCACTAGGTGTTCCGTTGTTTGCTGGAACATTGCCTCTTGTAACGGAAATCTGTTCACTGTTGGTTGTTCCATTTTTATGCAAATCCATTTGTGTTAAGTATGTGTTTGCAGTGTTTCCGTCATTTAATTGCCCAACTGCAAATGGAATATAATTTTCTTCTGCATCTTGTTCTGGAGTTATATATTCTTTGCTGTTTTCTTTGTCGGTAATAACTTTTGTTGCATAGTAATATCCATTAACACCACCAACAACACCTTCTGCAAGAGTTATTGGTTCGTTAGTTGCCATAATTTGGAATGTGTAGGCACATTCAACACCAGTGGCATTATAAAGAACAACTGTTGTTTGTGTGTTTTGATCCACTTCCATAAATTGTAAGGATACATTCTTTTCTGTTTCTGTAATTCCTTCGCCCAAACTCCAATAAATGTAGTTAGGATTGTTTGCTGTCATTAACCCCATAACATTTGGATTGAATTTTTCTGACGACACAACTCTACTGCCTTGCGTGTCCACAATTGCAACACGATATGGATTAACAACCTCGTTATTGTTAGCAACATCTGTAACCCTTGTTGAAGCTTCGTTATAGGTGAAGAAATCTGCAAGGGTGAATGTTGAATTTTGTTTAACATTTTCATAGTTAGAATCAACAACATAATGCACAGCTTCTAACCCACGGTATGTTTGTTGAACTTGAACATAAAACTCAATTTCAACTGCAACTTCTTGTTCATTAACTCTTGTTAGGAACTTGCTGTCCCCTGCCATTGGAGTTATTTTAAAGCTTGCCACATTGTTTGCCAATGCCGAATGTGCAAACGTTAGTGTGGATTTTGTGTCGTTTATGGTTGTTTTCTTTAAAATTTTTCCTGTTTTCTCGTCTTCAACTCCGTTTGAAGCCAAAACATACTCGTTAGCCCATTCAACATTTAATGTTAGTGCATCTAATTCAGTTGTTGAATATAAAGTTAAATTGCCAACACTGTAAGCATTATACAAATTATTCTCACCTAAGTTATTGAAAGTTAAAGTGCTTCCAACTTCTTTTGTAAAGTCTGCATTATCTGCTGAATAATTGCTGTATGGTGTGCTTTCGCTTTTCCCTAGCGCGCCAGACCATGCTGAATATAGCCCGCTTGCAACTTTTACAGTTACCATTTTAACTGGAGATTTTTTAGTTGTCGAATCTTCAATTGTAGCGTAGGTAAATTTCAACCTATATTCAAGCGCTTTTATTGTTTGAGCAAATTCTAGATAGTAATAACCTGTTCTGCCTTCTATTGGATTAGCATACGACTCGTCTTTATAATAAGATATTAAAGTTTCCCCGGTTGTTGCGTCTGCTAAAATTGATTGCCCACCGTTTACGTATGTTAGTTGTGCTTCTTCATCATTAACACTCAACATTAAAACGCCGTTATATGCAGTAACGTCGCCATCTGCGTCGTCTGGTTTTCCAAGCCATGTTAAATAGTAGCGATTATTAAAGCCAGTTTCTGCACTAAACTCACCAACAGACGCAACTTCATCGCTTGTGTTAACATTGGCTGCTTTAAATGTGTAGTGAACAAATAACACAAATGAATTATTGTTGTTTACGTATGTGTATTTCACAACAAAATTTAAATCGGTTGTTACCATCTTATTAAAGGTTAATTTGCCAAAAGTATCTATTGTTACAATGGTTTCAATTTCTTCGCCGTTAGCAATTTCCGCACCTTCCAACTCAAACCCGTCAACTTCAAATGGAGCAACAGATTCTTTAGTTGCAAATGAAAGGTTGGTTGAATAATGCCCGGTTTTAATGCTTTCGCCCGCACCATAATTCACTAAATTAAAGTCCGCCAACACTTGTTCTGTAACTGTAGGTTTTAAGAAGAAACTATCCACACCAAAACAGAATTTAGTGTTGCCCTTTATATAAACTTTTGCAATTTTAATGGTTGCATAATTATATAATTCTGGCAACTGAGTGGTTGCGTCTATTTTTTGCCCTTTTGTGATATATGGCACTTGAATTGGGTTGCCTTCTAAATCCGTGCTTTCATAAGTAAGGTCGAACAATGATGTTCCATCGTTGCTATCGGCAGATAATATATAGAAGTTAACAACTCCGCCACCTGTTCCTGTTGGCACGCTTGCGGAATTGTTGTTATCTGCATCTATTTTTAATAAATTCGCAACATTAACACCAAAGATGTCTGTTGTTTTTCCGCCCGCTTGGGTTAGGAATTGGTTATTAGTTGCTTGGTAGTTTGCGCTACCGTTTTCTAGTGAAACATTGTCAAATTCATTAGAGCCAAGTTGATTGTAGAGATACACGTAATAGAAGCCAAACGCACCAGATTCTGTGGTTATTTTAAATACGAAATACGCATATGTTCCCGATCCAAAAGAGGAGTGATGGTTAAATGTAACGCTGTTTCCAGAAATTATAATATTTCTAGAATCGTAATAGTTGTTTGCGCTTGGTTTGTTTTGGAAGCCCACCAATTCAACTTTTTGAACAGACCTTTGTGTGTAAGGGAATTGTGCATCTTTAACCATTGCACGATACATAGAATATCTATCGTCAAAATTGAACGTTATGCTTTGATTAATTAACACAGGCTCGGCCATATTGCCTGCAGCAACAAATTCATCGTCTGTTAATGCTATGAAGGTTGCAGAACTTGGAATTGTGAATGTTGAACTTTCTTCTGCATTTTTAAATGGCACATTTAATGTTAAAGTTTGCCTATTTAAAATTATTAAGGTATGAACATAATTATAAACCACGCCCGAAACATATTCAATTTGATAGGTTACATTAACAGTTTTGCTATCACCAGCAATTTCTGCCAAAGTTGCTAGGGCGCTATATTCACTTGCAGAATTACTGTAAAGACCCAAACTATCTACTGTTGCATTTAATAGCGTTCCGCTATCTATCTCGGTAATTTTAATGGACTTAATTTTTATTCCTTCAATGGTGTTGAACACGTCATTTAAGAAATCGAACGAAGTTCCACTATACGCCTTGCTTTCTTCAACCAAACTTGGCAAATAAGGCATTAAGTTAACTGCATTTGTTGTATAGTGCAGTTCTTTATTAATATAAGAACCGTTTCCACCACAGAACACAACGGTTAATGTTTTATTTAATAATGGCTGTTGCAAATCGGTTTTAATTGTAAAATACCAATTCCCTGTGCCAACATCTTTAATAACCTCAATTAAGTTGCCTAGCGACTCCTCGCCGTTAACTGAAACTCTAACGCTTGTTATTGCAAAGTCATTTCCGCCACCAACTAACTCAACTTGTGGGCATTCAATTGGAGTTTGCACCATTAAATTGCTATTTTCTTCAATAACTGAACTTTCAACTACTTGATATTTATTTTTGATTGTTACATCAACTGTTCCAATTTGAATGTTGTTAGCGCCTTGAATATAACTAACAATAATCTTTCCTGTTCTTGTTGCATTAATAACATTAATCCAACCCGCCGTTAATGCGTTTTCTGAGAACGACAATAGATTGTTTTCCGCTTCTTCCCCACCTGGCACCGAGAAATAAATATTCTCTATAACATTGCTGGTTGCGTTAGGAAGCAAATCTATTAAGTAAACAGAATTGCCTTGTTCATCAATTGAACCATACATTGGAATTTTTCCATCTGGTAATTTCTTACCATACACAATTGCCTGACTGTTTTCGTCTTCTGTTTTATAACACTTAAACGAAATTCCTACACCATTGTCCTCAACGAACAGATTGTTGTATGTGGTTGCACTTTGAACGTGAATATCTTCTGTGCTTAACAACGCGTTTGGAAGAACGGTTATGTTTCTGCTTGCAAGTGTTTCGCCATCATATAAAATTGATAGTGTGTAGGTTCCAACCTCATTAAACATATAGTGAGATTGAGTTAAACTGCTTGCTTCTGCCGCACTTGGAGATTTAAGCTGATAAGAAATAGTTCCTCCAGCAACATTCGTAACCCTAACAATACTTTCATTTTCAAACAAGTTAGCCTTATTATTTCTTTCCTCGTAAACCAACGCGGTTGTTCCACATCTAACAACTTCCCAATTTTGATTAATTGCATATTCAATGTTAGAAGCAAATGTTATAACTAATGTTACTTCGCTTTTTGTTGTTGATGCAGTTAACTTTATAGACAATTGAAGTTCTGCGTGCTTAAATCCTTGTCTGGAAAGCACCCACTGGTTGTTAACAACCCCTATTTTTAAAACCACAACTGGATTTTCGTTAGTTGTTTGAATGTTGTAGCCATCTAAAGCATTCTCTCCATTTGCATAAACAACTTCGCAGCTCTCGCCTGCTCCAAATTTAAGAATTGTTATGTCGTGTATGTCGATACTTAAAAGACCTGTTGCAAGGTTAACTGCCTCTTTTCCTGGCGCAGTGTAGGTGTACTGAACCATTGGTGCTGTTTCTGTAACAGATTGCGGTTGAGATAAATTTAATTCCTCGGTTTCTGCCGCAAGTTCTGGGTTAAAGTTGCTGGTTAAATTAAAGCCCTCGCCAACAACCGCCACTTTAATGTATCTAGTAACTTTGTCGTTAGCAGTTATAGAAAGCACCGCATTGCCCACACTTGTTGTTTCATTCACCAAATTAAGCACATTTAAATCTGTGCTGGAATATGTTAGTGTGCTGTCTATATTAAAATCTTCCCTAACAGGAACAAATCCATCTGCAAATTGACCATTATCTAGCTTTTTGGAGCTTGCAGTGGAATTGAAAATTGCCGCAAACTCTTCCCCAATCAAACGCTCTGTGCCTCCAGCCACTAAGCAAATAGAGTGTTTAATTTCAAATGTTGTTTCACTATAATATTTAGTTATTTTTATATAATCTTCATTATTTGTTGGCTCTGCCGAAGTTGGAGCATCTTTTGCAAGTGTTATTATGGTTTTTGCATCGTCCAAATCTTCTGGAGTTTCGTCCAACACAAACAAAATGTTTTGCGGTGTTGAATCTTGAATATAAATTGGCAAGGTAGACACCACTTCCATATTTTCATAACTTAGGTTAATTTTTGCAAAATAATCTTTGTTTGCAAATGGTTCGTTAGTTACAAATGATATTGAAATGTTCCCTGTTGATGGGTCCAAAATAGGCATTCCAATTTCCAAGTTGTTTAAAACTGCAGAAATCTTTGTGTTTTCGTCTTCATAGAAATCCACAGAAAGGTGCCTAGCTTTAAAGTCGGCAGCATCAACAAATATGTTTTTAAGCATATTTGGAATTGTGGACTTTAACACAAGGTTAAACATTTCGGAATTTTCTAACGCCACAATTTTGTTTGCAAATACCTGTAATGGCACATCTTCGTCTGTTTCATAATAACAAGATATTGTTTCTGGATTATATGCGTATTTTATTCCTATGGTAATTAAGTTCTGTGCATTAATAAAATTGTTGCCAATAACAATATATCCAGTAGCGCCAGCAGGCTTATTTTCTAAACTGCCCAAAGTTAAAGTTGTTTCGCCTATAGATGCTGGAGGCACTTGTGGGGTTTCCCCTCCTTCGCCCTCCTCTTCATTTGCTGGCTCAACCTTTTGAGCTGATTCAATTGCTTCGGCAATAAGGTCTGCCACTGTTTTTAAATTTCCATCTGCGTCGTACTCTGTTAAAAGTTGAACAACAAATAGTGACGTTGTAGAATTGTGAACAGCCCCCAACCTAGATTCTGTTTCTTCTTTTGGCGAAACTGCATTAACAAATCTATCGTTGCTATCGAAATAACCCACAACAACATACGTATTGCCTGCAATTTTTAATGTTGCGTTTGGTAACACTTTAACGTTATAACTTTCAACATCATCCAACTTTGGTGTTACAAAAATACAAGTTGAATGGCTACCTTTATTTATAGTTATAATGTCATTTAAGTGCAACTCCCCATAAACTGTTTTATATTCAACAGGCTCAGTTGGTTCTGTTGCTAATTTTTCATAGTCAATGTTTAAAACTCTTCCCTTGCCATCAACAAAACCGAAATCAAGCTCAACTTCGCTAACCGTTGCAGAAACTGAAGCAAACAATGGAGTTTTTCCACCAGTTATATTAGAAACAAGCACACCAATAACCAAACTTTCGCCTTCTTCAAGCGCTGGAATATTCTTTGCAGTAAGATTAAAAGTTTTTTCCGCTCCACTTCCCGCAATGGAATTTATGGAATAATTAAATCTATCTCCAACTTGTGTGTATGTTGCTTCTGCCTGGTTGTAAATATAGAAATCTAGATAACTTCCCGAATTAATCGAACAAATTGAGTTGCCGTTAGTTGCGTCTTCTTTTAAGAATGCCAATCCACTAGAACAATAATAAGTTGTTGTTATAGGGTTCTCGCCTTCCGTTGTGTGAATTAGCGAAGTCATTAAAGTTTTGTTTCCATAAGAAACACTGCCCAAAGTGTAAGAGAATGTAACACTTTCAAGGTTGTTTCCAACTTTTGCGGTTATGGTTTTATTTTCAGTGTTAATTGCCTCAATTGAAGTTTGGTTCAAAACAAACTTAGAAGCTTCGTTCACATCATCGCCAATAAATTTCGCAAATTGTGCACCGGTTACCCAAGTTTCTTGGTTTGCAAGCAAGAAATCCACTTCATTAAAACGAATTTCTGTACGTTTGCCATCTCTAATCATAAACAACTTCAAATTGTTGTCATTAGCGCCTGCCACACCCGATGTAGAATTTAGTGTTAAATAATTGTTGTTGGAGAAAAGATTAAGTGCAACACCGGTTGAATTAAATCCAACGCTAGAAACTTCCGAATTAACAACCATAATATTTAGGCTTACGTTAACCATGCTGTTAATACGTTCGCTGTTGCTGTTTGTTGCAGCTTGTTCACTTTCTTCATATTCCATCTTTGCTTTGTAGGTTGGGAACACCGCAATCTTAAATTGGAATGGTGTTGAACGTGAAACCGCCGATTCAAAATAGAATTTTCCGGTTGATGCTTCTTTATGAATAAAGTCCTTGCAATCGTCACGTAAGTATGCTTCTTCCAAAGGAATGTAGCCATCGGAATTTGTTAAAACATAAGTTTCAACAACTTTTGCATCTTCCTTACTGAATGGGTAAAGCGCATATGTAGGAGTTGTTGTGTATTCAAAATACTGTTTAACATCAACGCCTAATTCCACATTCTGCGAAGAATCAATCACTTCGGCACTGTGGTTAAGTTGAATTGCATCAATGTTTCTATCTATCCAAATGGTTAAATTGTTGGACGAAACTTGGTCTTTAGCGTCCCACGCACGAAGAACCACCTTACCAAACGTTTGCCCTTGCAACATTTCATTGCTGGTTACTGGGTTAATTTTGTAATAAATCAACTCATTGCATCTAACCATATATTTGTTCTGCACCGAAGTTAATGGTTCGCCGTTTTGATTGCAAAGTGTTATTAAATCTCCACCTTCCACAAACCAAATTTTACAATCCTTTTGATTCACTTCATGCTCTTGTTTCGAAAGCCCTGTAAGCGTGAAAGAGAATATGTCATCGGTTTCGCCCATGTCAATAATCTCTAATTCATCATCAATAAAAATTAGTTCCTCAGGTGGAACAGTTGGAGTTTTAAATTTGCCCATTAAGGCCATAACTCCAACAACAGCGCCAACAAATGCCGTAACGCATCCAAGCACTATTGCAATAATTTTAAAAACTTGTTTACCCATTTCCCCTACCTAAACACTTTTAATGTTGCACGATAAAATATTATCTGCATATTTGCCTAATTTAATTATATATTTTTAATTTGCTTGTGTCAAATAAAAGTGAAAACAAAAAACAACATATTTCGCAGCACTTAGCAAAAATTTATTCAAACAAATATTAAAGGGTAAATTTGAAATAAATACAATAAAAATATTAAAAAATACGCAAAATTTCATATTTTTGCGCATTTTTAACAGTTTTTATTAAATTTTTTGATAATTTTTTAATTATGTTTATATTCACATTTATTTTATCATTTCAAACATTTTAATAAAGTTTTCAACCGAAATATTTTCTGGGCGCACCATTTCGTCATACCCTAATTTGTTTAATACGCCCAAAACCTTATCCTTTTCATATTCGTTTTTCAAGTTGTTAACCAGAGTTTTTCTTCGCATAGAAAATGCAAGGTGAACAAATTTTTTAAATTGGTTAAAGTTGGAAATTTTATACCTATTGTGTGGCACCATTAGGCACAATGCACTATCTATTTTTGGTGCTGGAGTGAAACATTCCTTTTTAACAATTCTTGGAATGGAAACATCAAATATTGCTTGCAGAATTACACTTGTTATGCCGTAGTTTTTGTTTCCACAACAAGAGGCAAATCTTTCCGCAACTTCCTTTTGAATTAAAACCAAAATACTTTTAAATTTTTCCAAATGATCAATCAATTTAAAAATTATTGGAGTTGTTATATAATATGGAATGTTGGCAACAACCCGCGCTTCACCTTCAAACAATTTTTCCACATCTGCTTCCATAAAATCTTGAAAATGAAGTTCTACGTTAGGATATTCTTCTTTCACTTTATGAAGGCGCTCAGTTAGCGACTTATCAATTTCAAATGAAACAACCCTTCCTCCTTTTCTTGCCAAAGCAGATGTTAAAGTTCCTGCCCCTGCACCAATTTCCAAAACGGTGTCCCCCGCCTGCACCAAACCGTCTGTTGCAATAGCGTTCAATAAGTTTGTGTCGAACAAAAAGTTTTGCCCTAAACTTTTTTTATAGTTAATTTTATCTTCTTTTTCCATATTCACCTTTATGTTCTCTGTTTTAAAATTTTAAATATTTTTCTTATTTTTGCAAAAAAAGTATTGTTTTTGGCAGTTATTTTGCATTTTTCTGCCAAATTTTAGAAAATTTTTATTATTGTTGACAAATTTTTAAACGTCTGCTACAATGCCCGTATACAAAAGAAATTCAAAAGACGAAAGGTTGGCTTAGCCCAACTTTTATTTTTTTTAAAGCTCGTTCTCATTTGTGCTTTCCAAAAAAATTCTTCCTTTATATAATAGCAAATTTAAAAAGTTTGTCAAAAAGTTTAAGCAAGGTTTAAACTATTAGGTTGATTTTATTTATCTTTTATGTTAGAATAGTCTAGTTTTTAGGAGAAATTATGTTAGACAATAAATACAACATTAACGAGAAAGAAGCCAAATGGCAAAAATTTTGGCAAGACAATAACATTTATAAGTTTGATAAAAATTCAAATAAACCAGTGTATTCAATAGACACACCTCCCCCAACAGTAAGTGGGGAACTTCACTTGGGGCACATTTCCGGATTTACGCAAGCAGACATGATTGCTCGTTTCCACAGAATGCAAGGTTTCAATTTATACTACCCTCTTGGGTTTGACAACAATGGTCTTCCAACCGAACTTTTGGTTGAAAAGAAGAAAAACATTCAAGCTCATTCCTTACCTCGTGAAGAATTTACAAAAATTGCGCTAGACCTTGTTGCATCTTACAATCAAAATTATAGAGATATGATGGTTAAAGCCGGAATGAGTTGCGATTTAAGTTTGGGATATAACACCATAGACGACCGCAGCCAAAAAACCAGCCAAAAATCGTTTATCGACCTTGCTAAACGTGGAATTGCATATAGGGAAGATAAACCCGGCCCTTGGTGTTGCAAATGCAGAACAAGCGTTGCCACCGCCGAATTGGAAGATAAAGATTTAGACAGCGTTTTCAACTACCTAAACTTCCGCTTAGCCGACGGCAGCGGCACAATTCCAATTGCAACCACCCGCCCAGAGTTTTTACCTGCCTGCGTTGGAATTTTTGTTAACCCAGAAGACTCACGCTACACTCACCTAATTGGCAAAAAAGTTAAAGTTCCACTTTTTGAAGAAAATGAAGTGACTGTTATGTCCGACAGCAAAGTTGGAATAGAAAAAGGCACAGGAATTGTTATGTGCTGCACCTTTGGCGACCAAACTGATGCCGAATGGTGGAAAGAATATCACTTGGCATTAAAGCGCGCCATTGACGACGGCGGCAAAATGACAGACATTTGTGGTAAATATGCCGGAATGAAAAGTTTAGACGCCCGTAAGGCAATTCTAGAAGATTTAAAAGAACAAGGATATTTATATAGGCAAGACCCAATTTCTCACTCTGTTAAAGTTCACGAACGTTGCGGAATGCCAATTGAGTTTTTATCTAAAAAACAGTGGTTTATTCGCACCTCAACCCCAGAGTTAAAGAAAAAATGGCTAGAACTTGGCGACGAACTTGTGTGGCACCCAGAAAGCATGAAATCAAGATATGTTGCATGGGTTAGTAATTTAAATCAGGATTGGTCAATTTCTCGTCAAAGATATTTCGGCGTTCCGTTCCCTGTTTGGTACTGCAACGATTGCGGTGCGCCTAAATATGCTGAGATTATAGACCTACCAGTTAATCCCCTTTCTTCTCTCCCAAGTTCGCCTTGCAGTTGCGGTTGCAACGAATTCACTCCAGAAATGGACGTTATGGACACTTGGGCAACCAGTTCAGTAACCCCGCAAATTAACACAAATTGGGCAGAAGACGAAGAGTTTAGCAAACAAAATATGCCAATGAGCATGCGCTTCTGTGGAAGAGATATTATTACAACTTGGGATTTAAGAACAATTATTAAATCATACTATCACCAAAATTGTTTGCCTTGGAAAGAACTTCTTGTTAACGGTTGGGTTATGGCAGATAAAGGCGTTAAATTCAGCAAATCAAAATCTAACTCCAAAGTTAGCCTTGCCGATGCGCTTAGAGATTACGGTGCAGACGTTATTCGTTATTGGTGCGCAAATGGTGCTTATGGCAGAGACGTTTTATTTAGTGACGACGGACTAAAAGACGGCTACAAACTACTAAACAAGGTTTGGAATGCATCTAAATTCGTTTTAAGTTTTTTAGAAAATTACGTTCCACAAAAACCAAGCAAAATTCTACCAATGGACAGATACATTATGCACAAATATAACGATATGTTTGCACGCGCATATAAGATGTATGAAAATGTTGAAATGGGATATGCAAAAACCGAAATTGAAAAGTTCTTCTGGTCGTTCTGCGACAACTATATTGAGCTTGCTAAAAACAGACTTTACAAACCAGAAATTTATGGTGAAGAATCTAAACTTTCCGCTCAATGGACTTGCTACAATGTGTTGTTCGGAGTGCTTAAAATTTTATCGCTAACCATGCCTCATATAACGGAAGAAATTTATCAAAATTATTTTAGAAATTTTGAAGGCGAAAGAAGCATTCATTTGTTAATTTTAAAACCTCTTGAACTTGAAAATGAAAACAACATTATTGCCAATGGCGACCAAGTTGTGGACATTGTTTCTAAGGTTCGCCAGTTTAAAAGCGAAAACAAATTAAGTTTAAAAACCGAACTTGAAAGCATTAAAATTACGGCAGAAAATTTAGACTTCATAAAGGCCTGCGAGGCAGACATAAAAGCCGTTTCTTCTGTTCATAATGTTGAATATGAAATTGGAAATTTTGCAGTTGAAATTGGTAAAATTGTTGAGCAAAACGGACAATAATTTTAATTCAAAAATAAAAATTTAATAATAAAAAAATGCGAGAAAATACTCGCATTTTTTGTTAAATAATTTCCCCAAATTATTTTTATTTGCAAATTTATTTATTTTTGTTATTTATTATTTTTAATTAAAACTTTATGAAAAGTTGTTATTTTTATTAAAAATTAATTAAATTTTGCATTTTTGCAGTGATTTTATTAAAATTTTTATATTTTTTTGACGTTTTAATTAAATTTTATTTTTTATTTTTAATTTTCTTGCTGCGCATTTTTGTTTGAATTAATTTTTGAATTATCCTTAACCACAACACACTCGGTTGTTAGCAATGTTGATGCAACACTGCCTGCACATTCTAGTGCAGTTCTGGTTACTTTTAATGGATCAATAATCCCCGCTTCAAACATATCGCAGTAGGTTTCGTTTAGGGCATCGTAACCATAGTTTTCGTTTGCGTTGTTTAGCACAGTTTGCACAACAACCCCATCGTCAACGCCAGCATTTTTTGCAATTTGACGAAGTGGTGTTTCTAATGTTTTTAAAACTATTAATCCACCCAATTTTTCATCGCCAGTTAGTGTTTCAACGAACTTTTCTAAATTTGGTTTACTGCGCAAAAGTGCAACTCCTCCACCAACCACAATCCCCTCGTCTATGGCCGCTAAGGTGGCATTTAAAGCGTCCTCAATTCGCATACGTTTTTCACGCATTTCAACCTCGCTTAATGCACCAACTTTTATCATTGCAATTCCGCCATTCAATCCTGATATTCTACCCTGCAATGTTTGCCTTTCAAAATCGCTTAATTGGGTTTTTAATTGTTCTTTTAAATCCGCTACCCTTTCTTTAATTTTTTCGCTATTCCCTTTTGCACCAATTATTGTGGTTTGATCCTTATCTGCCTTAACTTTCTCACACCTACCCAAATCTTCCAAACCAACATCTTTAAAGGTTGAATAAATGTCGCCAGAAATGAATGTTGCGCCCACCGTTAAGGCAATGTCATCCAACACTTTTTTGCGCCTATCGCCAAAATATGGAGTTTTAATGCCAAGACAATTAAAAATTTTGCGCATATTGTTTATTACAATTGTTGTTAATGCATCGCCTTCAATATCTTCCGCAATAATAAACAAACTTCCACCAACACTTGCAACCTTTTCAATAATTGGTAAAATTTCTGCTATGTTAGAGATTTTTTTATCGGTAACCAATATGTAAGGGTTTGTTAGTTCCGCCACCATTTTATTTTGATCTGCACACATATATGGGCTAATGTATCCTCTGTTAATTCTTGTGCCCTCAACCACTTTTAAACTGCTAACTGTGTTGTTGCCCTCTTCTATGGTTATAACTCCGTCTAGCCCAACACACTCGAATGCTTTTGCAAGAAGTTCGCCTGTGCTTGCGCTTCCCGCCGAAATGCTTGCAACTTGACATATGGAAGTGTTGTCGTTAACTGGTTTGCTGTGTTTTTGTAAATCGGCAACAACAAAGTCGATTGCCTTTTTAATTCCATTTCTTAAAAGAACTGGATTAGCACCCGTTGTGAAACATTTTAATCCTTCGCAAAAAATTCTTTCTGCCAAAATTGTTGCTGTTGTGGTTCCGTCCCCTGCAATGTCGTTAGTTTTTGTGCAAGCCAATTTTAAAACTTGTGCGCCTGTATTTTCAATTTCATCATCTAGGCAAATGTGTTTTGCTATGGTAACACCATCGTTGGTTATTAGCGGAACTTGGTATACATCGTCCATAATAACATTTCTGCCCTTTGGCCCTAAGGTTATTTTAACCGCACCAGCAACCGCTTCCACACCTTTAAGAAGTTTTTGACGAGCTTGCTCGCCATTTAATATTTTTTTAACGTTCATTTATCACCCCTATGATGTCTATTTGACGCAACACAATATATGTTTTGTTTTCCCATTTAAATTCGGCACCGGCATATTTGCTAAAAACAACCTTGTTGCCAACTTCAACTTTCATTCCAACTTTTTCGCCATCTAAATTTTCTCCCGCACCCACAGCAACAACCTCGCCAACTTCTGGCTTTTCTTGCGCCGATTGTGGTAAAACCAGCCCGCCAGACACTTGCGCTTCTTCTGGCAAAATTATAACCCTATCAAAAAGTGGTTTTATGTTCATTTTCCCTCCTAACTGAACTGCATTTTACAGCCTAAAGTCAACTTTTAATCCTAAACCTGACAGTTTTCATAAATTTAATTCGTTAAAAATATATTAGGTATGCAAAATTATCAGTTCGATTATGCTCAATACAAACAAAAATTAAACAAACCCAACAATGGGATTTTGGCGGTGTTAATGGTTGTGATTATTGTCCTTATGGGAATTTTAACCTTTATTAATGCCAATTCTTTTAATAGCACCACATTTTACTTTGTTGAGGTGGATCGATTTATAAATTACACGCACGCAAGCAGTTTGGCGAATGAAATTCAAGAAAAGAACGGTGCGGGATTTGTTCGTTTAGATAGCTCATACATTGTTCTTGCAGGATTTTACCCAAACTATGACACTGCCAATAAAGTTTGTGAAAACCTGAAAAGCGAGTATCCTAACGTTGCCGTTTACAGTTTTAGTGTGGAAAACTTTTATAAAAAAAAAGAGTTATCCACCAACGGCAATAAAATCCTTGAAAGTTTAACCAGAAATTTACAGGCTTGCGTTAATAAACTGTATGATTTAAGCATTTTGGTTAGCACCAAAGAAATATCTAACAACCAACTTTCACTAGAAATTAAGCAACTTTTAGACGGTTTTGAGAGCGAGTATTCAAATTTTTGCAGAAGTTTTAACACAAATAAGCACCTAAAAGCAAAAGAAACCGCATTAAGCATAAAAAATTCGCTTTCTAGCCTAAACAACAAAACAGAAAACGAAAATTTTTTGCAATATTTAAGATACACTAACATTAAAATTGTTGTGGATTATTGTTCATTTTTGGGCTGCTTTTGACGTTTGCTTTGTTTAATCGCTTCCACAAGTTGCCAAATGCCCAAACCTATTAAGAACAAGGCAAACAATTTTTTTAGCACAATGTTAGACATTTTGTTTGCAATTAATGCCCCACCTAAACTGAAAATGCAACCAACAACTGCCAAACCCCAAGTCTGCTTAAACGCCACCAAATGATTTTTTATGTGAATGCCCAAAGCAATTAACGACATTGGCAAAAAAGCTATTAAATTTATTCCCTGCGCCGTAAGTTGCTTGAACTTCAAAAAAATAGTTAGAATTGGAATGGTTAACGTTCCGCCACCCATGCCCATTCCTCCAACAATTCCACCTAAAATGCCCGCAATAATTTCCCAAAAAATCATAAACTTCTACCAAATTAACATTCCAACTCCACCAAGCAACATAAAGAAAATGAATATCCCCTTAATTGCTTTGTTATTAAGCTTGTTAAGCATTGTTGCACCAATAATTCCACCACCTATAATCCCCGCAATAACTGGCCAGCCAGACGCAAAATCTATGGAATTAAAACACATGTAAACAATTGTGCTAACCAAACTTATTGGCAAAATAACAAACAGCGCGGTTGCCTGGGCCTTTTTTTGTTCTAAACCGAACACTTTGTTAAGAAGTGGAACTACAATCATACCGCCACCACCGCCAAAAAAACCGTTAATAACACCTATTAACGCACCAAAAAACACAACTTGCATTTTTTTAACTTTTTTCATAGGTTTATTGTGTTCTTTTTGCCCAAAAATATTTGCTTTTTTTTAAAGTTTGTATTATAATTAGTTAGTTTATTAGCAATAATTACTGGAATACAATATACAAAGAGGTTATAATGAAAACTACAAAACAAACATTCAAAAACACAATTAGCTTAATTTTATCGTTTGTGTTGCTTATGCTATCTGGCATTGGCATAATAAATTTAACAAAATCGGCAAAAATTGCTTATGCATCTAACATTATTGGTGCTTCTTCAAAGGAAATTAGCAACTCTAATTTTAATGACGATAGCAGAACATCATACCCTTATTCGCCAAGCAGTTTTAATTATGTTAACAGAAGCTTCAACTCGGTTACCTATAACCCATCAACAGACAATCAAAATTCAACACTTCAAGCGGGCGTTATAAGTTTGGAACATAAGGACTATGAAGGCTCTTATCCAATTAATCCCCATGCAAACGACAAACAAGTGTTAATGATTAAAAATTCGGCAACAACTCCAGCAGTGTTTGGCGTGCAGTCCACCACCGAACTAGAACTTAAAGCTGGTTGCAATTACTCTGTTTCTGCAGACGTTTACACAACTGTAGATTCTGGCAATGCCTCACTATATTTAGTTGACGAAAATAATAATGTTTTTGCAGATTTTATTAATATTAGTTCGTTCCAGCAATGGAGAACGTTTAACTTCTTCATCAAAACAAACCCAACCGAAACCAAAAAAGTTAAACTTGCATTGTTCCTAGAAGGTGAAGGCTCAGTTTTATTCGATAACCTTTCTGCATACGAACTTAATGACGAAACCTTTGTTTCTAGGCAAAACGACTATGCCGCAAATCAAAATAAAACCCTAAACCTAGAAACTGGCTACATTGAAGAAACCATTGCTATATCTAGCAACACATTCTCTTCTGTTGGCAGTTCAGAAAACATAACCTCTACGTTAGAAAATAACATTTTAGCAGATGGCGAAATTCCTAATGGCGAAAACAACAGTTCTGCACTAAAAGTTCAAGCAACCGCAGCAGCAAATGCAGTTTTTGAAACCGATAATAACTTCCTAACCTTCGAACAAAACAGAGTTTATAAGGTTACTGTAAGTTTAAAATCTAAATCTCTAAAAGGAAAAATTAACCTTAAACTTGTTCAAACAAATTTAGAAGATGAAGAAACTGGTGTTAACAGTGAAGAATTGTCAATTTCCAACCCAACAAGTTCTGCAATTTATAATAACTATCAAAACTTTTCATTTGTTGTTAAATCTCACCCAACAAAAACATTAACCTATAAGTTACAAGTTGCTTTTGCCCTTGAAGGAGCTTGCTCTACCTACATTTCTCAAATTCAAATTTCCAAAGCAAACAACAGCACTTTCTCTTCAACAGACTCTTACACAAAAGCATTAGATTTAACCAAAAATTTGGTTGCTTCTGCAAGTGATATTATGCTAGATAATGGTAACTTTAATGGCATTGAAATTGAAAACACTTTAAATCCATATCCTGCAAAAGCTAGTTCTTGGACTGCCGTTGAAGGAAACAACCTTCAATACCACGGCGTGGTTAACACTTCTCAATTTAATGAGCTTAAAAATGGAAAAACTTTTGTTCAATTGATTAACCCAGGCTCAATGTCCGGCTCTACCAACAACAACTTGCTTATGATGTACAACTCTACTGCAGACAGTTTATCTTACACCAGTTCTGCAAAGTCGGTAGATGCAAAAACTTACCATAAATTTAGTTTAAATTTATTAACTCAAAATGCAGCTGCTAAGGTTAGCCTTGTTTCGTCAAACAACAACACCGAAACAGTTTTAACTTCTAAAACAATAAACACTAACAGCATTTGGCAAAAGGTTGATTTTATTGTCTACACTGGCTATCAATCTCAAAACATTGCACTAAAAATTGAACTTAACACAACCGCTTTCGGCTATGCTTATGTTGACGATTGTATGTTCAATTACTACACTCAACCATCTTCTCTTGAAGATTTCTCTAGTGCTGATGTTATTGTTAGAACAGATTTAAGCCAGCTTATTCAAAGCGAAAACAATTCTAACAAAGCATTTAAAGATGCCCCACTTCACTTCACCGTTAAGAACGAAAACAATATTGAATACGGCGTTATGAACCTAGATGCGAACTACATTTCAACAATTATTAATCCTGCAATGTCAATTTCTAGTTTCACATCACTAACCAACCGCAATATTTTAGGTGCAAGAGCAATTGATTATGCCAACTTCACGTTCACATCTAACATTGGATACGAATTAACCGCCGGCAACTACTACATTTTAAAAGTTAAGGTTTACACTCAAAACTTAGAAAGCGAAAACGAAGAATTAACTGGTGCAATTATTAAATTAACCAACTTCGAACATCAATTTGCAAATATTGTAACCGAAGGCGAAGAAAGCAACAATTGGCAAACTTACACTTTCTATATTAATCCAAAAGATAAAGTTACAACAAATTTGTGCCTTCAACTAGGAAACGATACAACATTAACAAAAGGCGACGTGTTCTTTGGCGACATTGAATTTACAGAGCTTGAAGAAGGCGAAAATTTTGACAATGTTGTTGAAAATGAAACTTCTAAAATTTTAACCGACACAACTCTCGATAGCAACAAAGAGAACGATAAAGAAGACAATTCTGACGAAAATAAATCTTCTAGCAACAATGCTTGGATATTTTATATTCCAACAATTTTAACTGCACTTGCAATTGTTATTGCTGTTGTTGGTGTAACTTTAAGAAAGGTTAAATTTAAAAAACCAGTTAAAAAATCTAAAACAGAATACGACCGTAATAAAACAGTTTCTAAACAAGCTTGCGAAAGAAGAGCAACAATGTTTAAAGAAAATAAATTAAGAGAACTTAACAAAGAACTTGAAACATTGCATAACGACAGAGCAAAATACGAAGAAGAATATAAACACAGTTTGGCAAAACTTCGTGAACTTAAAATTAAACGTGCAAACGCAAAGGAAATTGCCGCTTTAGAAAAAGATATGAAGAAAAACCAAAAAATCACTTCCAGCATTGGAATGAATGTTCTAAAAGTTGAAGCCGACATTGCCCACGTTAAATCAGACGCTTACTTTAAAGCTTTAGTTCGAAAGATGTCTACTGAACCAACCTTTGGGCAAGACCAAAACAGTGCTGAAGAATCAAGTAAAAATAGTTAGTTCAAAATTTAAAGCACCTTAGGGTGCTTTTTTGTTGTAAATTTTTAAACTCTGCCCAATAAACAGTTTGTTAGAAACCAAGTTGTTGTCCTTAATTAATGTTTCTTCTAACATATTATACTTTTGGCAAATATCCTTTAACGTTTCTGCAGGTTTAACAATGTGTGTTTTATAATCGTTAGTGGAAACGAAAACAATTTCGCCCGCATAATAATTAATTTTATCATTGTTTCTTAACACGTTTTCCTTGCTGGTGTTTAATTTTTGGTAAAATCCTTTTTGCACTTCTTCGATTGAAATTCTGTAATAATATTGCTTGCTGGGTTTAATGTCCATATCTTTATATATGCAGTGTAGTTAAATTTTAGTTTGGAATATAACTCCGCTTCATTTTATATATTAATTTAGGACAAGTATGAAATCTGTTTTTAAAGCGGTTGCAACTGTAACTATATTTTCTGTTATAACAAGGTTTTTGGGCTTTGTTTTTAGGATTTTTCTTTCTCGCAAACTTGGTGCAATTGGACTTGGTTTATGGCAAATGGCATGCTCTATTTTGGGCATTTTTATGACGCTAATTTCAAGCGGACTGCCTTTAACCACTGCAAAATTAGTTAGCAAATACGAAGTGGAATGCAAACTTAAACAAAGAAACCAAGTTGTTGGTTCTGCCCTTTTAATTGCCCTTTTTGTTGCGGCAATTGCCAGTGTTGTTATTATTGTTTTTAAACAGGTGTGGAGTTTTGTTTTAACCGACAACCGCGCTGCCGAGCTGTTAATTATTATGATACCATCTTTAATTTTTAGTGCGGCGTATGCAGTTTTTCGTGGTGCCTTGTGGGGGCAAAACGACTATTTTAATTGTGGACTCACCGAACTGGTGGAACAAATTGTGCGCTTTGCTTTAAGTTTTGTTTTGCTTGTTAATGTTGGCGACTATTTTGTGGCAACAAAAAAGTCTGCCATTGCGTTTAACCTTGCCTGTTTTGCTTCTGCTATTATGGCGGTTATTATTTATCTTAAAAAAGGAAAAGTTAATTTTTCTAAGGGGGAATTTAAAAACATATTCAAAAGTGCCGCCCCTGTTACCGGTGTTCGGCTTGCAAATTCTCTTGTGCAACCATTAACCACTTTAATTATTCCCTCTCTTCTAATTTTTGCGGGTTATTCATCTGCCGAAGCCGTTGCAAGCGTTGGAGTTGTTATGGGCATGACTTTCCCTATGCTTTTTGTGCCTATGAGCATTGTTGGAAGCATAAGCATGGTGCTAATTCCATCAATCAGTTCACTTGCTGCACAAAATAAACATTATGAAATTGCCAACAACATAAAAAAATCTGTTTATGTTTCAATTTTTATAAGCATGCTTTTTGTTGTGCTTTACCTTTCTGTTGGCGACTTTATTGGCACAGTTCTTTACAATAATCTTATGAGCGGTGTTCTTTTGCAACTTGCTGGCATTTGTGTGTTGCCAATTGTTTTATGCAATTTAAGCGGAAGCATTTTAAACGCCTTAAATTTAGAAGTTAAATCGTTTGTCAACTATGTGTTGGGCTCGCTTGCAATGATTGCATCTTTGCTTATTTTCACACCGCTTGTTGGAATTAACTCTATTGTAATTTCATTTTTCCTTTCCATGACAACCGTCTCTCTTTTAAATTTTGCAAAAATTAAAAAAGCGGTTAAAGGTTTAGAACTCAACATTGTTAAAACAAGTTTAAAATATGTTTTAATTGCTTTGCCGTGTTGTTTGTTGGGCAAATTTGTTGCAAATATCTTTAAAAAATTAACCTTTAACGTATTTGCCTGCGTTTTAGGCGGAGGCATTGCCATGATTTTTGCTGTTATTTTATTCCAAATGTTTAACCTATATAAAATAAGCAACTTTGTGCAAATTATTAAACGCAAGAAAAATGGTTAATTGAATAAATATTAATTAAAATACGCATACTTTTTATATGTATGTTGTGTTTTTAAGAGTTTTAATAATATATATAACCGTTCTAGTGTTTTTGCGCCTTATGGGGAAACGACAAATTGGCGAAATGCAACCTTACGAAGTTGTTATAACTTTAATTATTGCAGACCTTGCCACCCTGCCCATGAGCGACACAAACATTCCACTTTTTAACGGAATTTTACCGCTTGCAATTTTAGTTTTAATTCATTACATTATAACCTTATTAACACGTAAAAGTATTGTGATTAGGCGCCTAATGAGTGGCCGACCAGTAGTTGTTATTAGCCCAAACGGAATTGAATATCAAGCATTAAAGGACCTTAACATGAACATAGACGACCTGCTTGAATCTCTAAGGCAATGCAACTATTATTGTTTTAGCCAGGTTCTATATGCCATAATTGAAACCAACGGCAAAATGAGTGTTATACCCAAAAGCCAAAATGCACCGGCAACTGCGCAAGATGTTGGCAAAAACAATCCTCCTGCCAAAATTCCTCACATAATTATTTCGGACGGCAACCTAATTAAAGACGAACTGCAAATATCTCCAATAAACCACGACAAACTTAACAAAATTTTGCAACATTTGGGCGTGAAACAAAAGGAATTGCTGTTGTTTTCTATAGACGACAATGGCAAAGTTTGCTATCAACCAAAAAAACAACAATTTAAACAAATTGAAAATATTTTTAAGGAGATTTCTCTATGAAAATTTGGATACCAATGTTGCTTTTGTTGCTTAGTGTTGTTAGCCTATGTGTGTGGGACGGAATTCACACAAACAAAAGTTTTAGCCACATGGAAAAGGAAAGCAATGAAATTTATATAGCCCTTCAAACAACTTCAATAACCGACGAAAATTTGCAAGAAAAAATTATTAGTTTGAACGCTTTTTGGACAGAAAAAATGGACATGCTAAGCATATCCATTTCCAGAAAGGATTTACAACCCGTTTCGGATTATCTTCAATATTTATATGCATCTATTTTAAACGAGAGCCAAGAAGACGCAATAACCTACTCTCGCTTGCTTCATTATAATGTTCAAGGGTTGCAAGAGGCAAACGGCATTAATGCTTTAAATTTGCTGTAAAATTATCATTTAAGCATTTGCTTTAAATACATTCCAGTATAACTGCCTTTAATTTGGCAAATTTCTTCTGGAGTGCCACAAGCAACAACTTTGCCTCCACCTTCACCACCTTCTGGCCCCATATCTATAATATAATCTGCAATTTTAACAATGTCTAAATTATGTTCAATAACAACAACTGTGTTGCCCTTGCCCACTAATCTTTGCAATATGGCAACCAGTTTTTTAACATCATAACTATGAAGCCCTGTGGTTGGTTCGTCTAAAATATACACCGTGTTGCCTGTATCTCTTCTTGTTAACTCTGTTGCAAGTTTAAGGCGTTGAGCTTCCCCACCGGAAAGAGTTGTTGCGCTTTGTCCAAGTTTAACATAACCTAAACCAACATCAACAAGAGTTTGCAAAATTCGTTTAATTGGTGGAACTGCATCAAAGAAGACGTAAGCCTCATCTATTGTCATTTCTAACACATCGTAAATTGATTTGCCTTTATATAAAACATCTAAAGTTTCCCTAGAATATCGCTTGCCCGCACACACTTCACAAGGCACAAAAACGTCTGCCATAAAATACATTTTTAGGCGTTTAACCCCATCTCCAGCACACGCTTCGCATCTTCCGCCCGAAATGTTAAAACTAAATTTGCCCATATCAAATCCACGTTCTTTTGCCCCTGTGGTTGAAGCAAATAATTCTCTAATTTTCGTAAACACTCCCGAATAAGTTGCCGGGTTGCTTCGTGGAGTTCGACCAATTGGAGTTTGGTCTATTTGAATAACCTTGTCTATATCTTCAATGCCTAATATTGCGCCTAGGTTTTTATCTTTATCTCGCCTATTTATAGAGTTAAAGAGTGCCCTATAAAATATGTCGTTAACTAAAGTGGATTTTCCGCTTCCGCTAACGCCAGTAACACAAGTTAAAACTCCCCGTGGAATTGCCACATCTAAACCGCTAATATTATGCTCTTGGCAATCTAACAAACGAATAAATCCCTTGTCTAACAGTCTACGTTCTTCCGGTAATTCGATTGTAATTTCACCACTTAAAAATTTGCCGGTTATAGATTTTTCGCTTTTAATAAGATCCTGCACACTGCCTTGTGCCACAATTTCCCCACCATGAACACCTGCCTTAGGGCCAATATCCACCAAATAATCGGCTTGGCGTATTGTGTCCTCGTCGTGCTCAACAACAACTAGAGTGTTTCCTAAGTCTCTTAAATTTTTCAGTGTGTCGATTAATTTATCATTATCTCGTTGATGCAACCCAATGCTTGGCTCATCTAGAATATATAAAACGCCACTTAATCCACTTCCAATTTGCGTTGCTAAACGTATTCTTTGCGCTTCTCCGCCAGATAGTGTTCCTGCCCTTCGTGAAAGTGTTAAATAGGTTAAACCAACATTTATAAGGAAAGAAAGTCTGCCACAAATTTCGTTAACAATACTTTCGGCAATGGTTTTGTCGGTTTTGCTTAATTTTAACCCTTTAATAAAAGAGTAAATTTTGCTTATGCTCATATCGCAAACATCTGCAATGCTTTTGCCATCTATTTTAATTGAAAGCGCACTTGGGTTTAACCTTTTGCCTAAACATTCTGGGCAAGTGTCCTCGCTCATCAGTTTGTAAATTTCTTCTTTAACATATTCACTTTGACTTTCCTGAAATCTTCTTAACAAATCTGGAATAATCCCCATAAACAGCATATCTTTATTAGTGCAATATTGGTTCAAATTCGGCGCAATAATTCCATTGCCTTGTTCTCCATTCATAAGGACCCTTCGTGCTTCTAAGGGGATTTTATTATACGGTGTGTCTAAAGTAAAACCATAATTTTTTGCAAGTTTTGTTAATGCTTTTTTGGTTATTCCCGTTGCGTCAATATTAAATCCCATAACGGTTAGTGCACCTTCGTTAATGGAAAGTCGGTCATTTTTAACAATGGAACTTTCGCCTATTTTAATAACATAACCAAGCCCGGCACATTTTGGGCACGCACCTGCATGATTATTAAAACTAAACAATGTTGGTTCAATGTCTGGAATAGAGATTCCACAATCTACACAACTATATTTAATGCTATATAATTTGTTTTCGTTGTTAGCATTAATAATAACCAATCCTTGCGCAATTTCTAGGCATTTAGAAACCGACTCGGTTATACGGAAAACACTATTTTCTTTTTTAACAATTCTATCTACTACAACGTAAATGTCATGGCGCTTATTCTTTTCAAGCACAATTGCGTCGTCTAGCGAATATACCGTTCCGTCAACCATAACACGAACAAAGCCGTCTTTCTTTAATTCATCAATAGTTTTTTCGTGCGTACCTTTTTGGCTTCTAACAATTGGCGCCATAATAAGCATTTTTGTTCCATCTTCTGCTTGCATAATGCGGTCCACAATTTGATCCAAGGTTTGAACCGAGATAGGTTTGCCGCACTTTGGGCAATATGGTTTTCCAATTCTTGCAAACAACAACCTTAAATAATCGTAAATTTCGGTTATTGTTCCAACAGTTGAACGTGGATTGTTGTTGGTGCTTTTTTGGTCTATTGCAATTGCTGGGCTAAGGCCATCTATGCTTTCAACATCCGGCTTATTCATTTGCCCTAAAAACTGCCTTGCATAACTGGATAAGCTTTCCATATATCTGCGTTGCCCTTCTGCAAAAATTGTGTCGAATGCCAAAGTAGATTTTCCGCAACCACTAACACCAGAAAAAACAACCAACTTATTTTTTGGTATGGTTAAATTTATATTTTTTAAATTATTTTCTTTTGCGCCTTTAATTACAATATTTTCTAGCATAATTCACCCACTTACAAAATTATTTTAAAATTTTTGCCTTAAATTTTGCTATTTATGATTATACCAAACAATTTTTGCTTTTTCAAGTATTATTTTACAAGAAATAAGTTAATATTACAATATAACTTTTTGTAAATTTGCATATTGCTTGACAAAACTTCTAAAAATTTTAAACTAAATTATAGGAGAAATTATGAAAAAAAGAAGTCAAATTGCAGAAGAATTGAAATGGGATTTATCTGGTTTAATTAAAAATGAAGAAGAAATTAAAAATATTTTTGAAATAATGCAAAAATTAACCGAAATTCTGCCAACTTACAGCGGAAAATTAGGAAATAAAGAATTATTATTAGAAAGGTTAACAAAATATCAGCCAGATTTTATTAAAATTCAAAAATTAGGTTCATATTTAGGCAACTGCTTTAACGTAGATTCAGCCAATGTAAAAATTTTAGAACTCAACCAAAAATTTAGCACTTTAAGCACCAAACTTAATCAGGCAGATTCATTTTTCATGCCACAGATGTATGAGTTAAGCGACGAATATTTAACAAGCTTGCTTAACGATAAAAGATTTGCAGATTTCGACAATACAATAAAGGAAATTATTAAATTAAAACCGCATAAATTAGATGAAAAAACCACCGAATTGCTAGCAAAAATGGGCAGTTTTCTTGGCAACAATGAAAATTTACACAGCATTTTAAACGATTCTGAAATGACTTTTGCCGACGCAGTGGATAGCAAAGGCAAAACCTACAAAGTGGATAATTCCACCTCGGCACAATATTTGCGAAGCAAGGACGGTGTTTTAAGAAAAAGCACCTTCACTTCACGAATGAATGGCTATAAAGCACTAAACAAAACCTTTGCAGAACTTTATATTAAAGATATGGAACTTGATAAATTTAGCACAGAACTAGCCCACTATCCAGACCTTTTAACCAAAGAATTATTGTTAAATGACATTCCTCGTTCCGTGTTTGATAACATTATAAACACAACCAACAAACAAATTCCGCTTCTTCAAAGTTTTGTTAAAACACAAGCAAAAATTTCTGGCAACAAGCAATTTGCATATTACGATTTATTTGAAGACAATAAAATTGGCGGGAAAATAGATATCCCACAAGCAAAAGAACTTATTTTAAACGCACTTCAACCTCTTGGTGAAGATTACGTTAGCATTGCAAAGCGAAAACTAAACGATAAAACAATCGACTTCCTTCCAAATAAAAACAAATATTCTGGCGCATATTGTGCAAATTGCTTTGATGCCGACACTGTTATTTTAATGAACTATCTTTACGATTACGAATCGGTTTCCACCCTTGCTCACGAACTTGGGCATTGCGTTAATGCTGAATATTTTAACAATAATCAGCCATACGAAAAAGCAGAAATAACAATTTTTGCAGCAGAAATTGCCAGCATTGTAAACGAAATTTTGCTTACTCAATATATGCTTAAAAATGCAACAACAAAACAAAAATCTTACTATTTGCACAAGTTTTTAGATGGCGTTAGAAGCACAATTTATAGGCAGGTTTTGTTCAGCGAATTTGAACTTTTTGCACATCAAAAAATTGAAAACGAACAACCAATAACCTATGCTGACCTTAACAAGTGCTATGCTGACCTTAACAAAAAATATTATGGCACATCTTGCAAATTACCTGAAGGGCTTCAATATGAATGGAGCAGAATTCCGCATTTCTATTCGCCGTATTATGTGTATGCCTATGCAACAGGTATGGTAACCGCAATAACCATTGCTTCCAGGGTTTTAAACGAAGCAAGCTTTGCAGAAAAATATATTAAATTCCTAAAAAATGGAACAAACAAAAATCCGGTTGAAATGCTTAAAGAAATTGGCATAGATTTAACTACAACCGCACCGTTTGAAACTGCATTTAAATTCATTCAAACTCAACTAAACGAATATAAATCGCTTAATAAATAATTTATAAAAGATTGCAAAACCTAATTGTAAATGCTATAATAGGAGTGAATTATGCTGGATAAAAAGTCAATTTCCGTGTTAAAGGCGCTTAATAAACTGTCAAATGGCACTGCATATAAGGTTACAACCAGTGAGGAAATTATATCTTCACTAAACCAAAAATCGCAATATGATACAGATAGCATTAAGCAAATTATGGAGTTTTTAGAAAAGCAAGAGTATTTAACAATTAAATTTAGCGAAGAAAACACATACTGCTATTCGCTTTTACCAAAAGCACGAATTGTTTTGGAGCAAGAAAATAGCAAACTTAAACCAAAACAAGCAAAAACAAAAGTTTGGCACTATGTGTTTGTTATGCTTGCTTCGTTTATTGGAACAATGCTTGCCCTTCTTATCTTCTTTTACGCAGCAATATAAGGAATGTTATGCTAACCTTTAAAGAAAAATATGTTATGGAATATGTTTATCAAAAGTGCCAAGGCAAGAAATCTTGCCTTATTTCGCCACGAGAAATTATTTCATTTGCTGCAGATAAATATGTTTTATACGCCGACGAACTTGAAAAAATTATGACCAATTTAAGTTACGATAATTATATTGAACTTTTAAAGTCGGATAAAAAAGGTAGCCCAGTTTATTGCGTTTCACTAAAACTTAAAGGCGAAGGCTTTCACAGAGAACTAACAAACAACAAGCGCAATTTGTGGTGGAGCATTGGCTCTAAGGTGTTGCTTGCAATTGTTGGTGCTGTTGTTGCATTCCTAGTAACCTTGCTATTAAAGCAATTATAACAAAGAATTATGGAATTTAGAAATTTTGAATTAGTAAGTAAATATAAACCCACTGGCGACCAGCCCGAAGCCATAAATTCTTTGGTGGAAGGCATTAAAGATGGCTTAACTTCGCAAGTTTTAAAAGGGGTTACAGGAAGCGGAAAAACTTTCACAATGGCAAACATAATTGCCCAAGTTAACCGCCCTACTCTTGTGCTTGCGCACAATAAAACGCTTGCCGCTCAACTCTGCAACGAGTTTAGAGAATTTTTCCCTAACAACAGAGTTGAATTTTTTGTTTCGTATTACGATTACTATCAACCCGAAGCATACATAGTTTCTAGCGACACATATATTGAAAAAGACATGAGCGTTAATGACGAAATAGATAAACTTCGCCACAGCGCCACAAGTAGTTTGTTAGAGAGAAGCGACACCATTGTCGTTGCGTCTGTTTCTTGCATATACGGTTTGGGTGGGCCAGAAGAATATTATAATTTGCACATTTCCTTGCGTGCTGGCGATAAACTTACCCGTGAAGAACTTATAAGCAAACTTGTTGCAATTCAATATCAGCGCAATGAAATAGATTTTGCCCGTTCCACATTCCGTGCAAGGGGTGATGTTGTAGACATATTCCCGGCAGATAGCAGCGAACGTGCTATAAGAGTTGAGTTTTTTGACGATACAATTGAACAAATTAGCGAATTTGAAGTTGTTACTGGAAAAGTTTTAAACAGATTACAACACGCAGCCATATTCCCTGCCACACACTATGCGGTGGGAAGTGAAAAACTGCAACAAGCTTTAAAACAAATTAAAATTGATGCACAAGAACGGGAAGAATATTTTAACGCACAAGGCAAATATATAGAAGCGCAACGCATTAGAGAACGCACCAACTACGACCTTGAAATGATGCAAGAAATGGGCTATTGCTCTGGCATTGAAAACTACTCCCGCTATTTTGACGGAAGAAGCCCTGGAATGCCACCCTACACCCTTTTAGACTATTTCCCAAATGGTTTCCTTTTGTTTGTGGACGAAAGCCACATAACAATACCGCAAGTGCGTGGAATGTATAATGGAGATAGAGCCAGAAAAACAAACCTTGTAGATTACGGGTTCCGTCTTCCTAGCGCTTTTGATAATCGCCCACTAGATTTTGAAGAATTTAACCGACGACTAACTCAAACAATTTACGTTTCAGCAACACCTAATGATTATGAACTTAACCTTTCGGGCAACACTGTTGAGCAAGTTATTCGCCCAACCTATTTGTTGGACCCTGAAATTGAAGTTCGCCCAAGCAGTGGCCAAGTTGACGATTTATATGACGAAATTAACAAACAAACGGCCAAAAAAGGCAAAGTTTTAGTTACAACTTTAACCAAGAAAATGGCAGAAGATTTATGTGCATATCTAGGTGAAAATGGTGTTAGAGTTAAATACTTGCACAGCGATATAGATACTTTGGAAAGGGTTAAAATTTTAAACGAACTTCGTGCCGACGAATTTGATGTGCTTGTTGGTATTAACCTGTTGCGTGAAGGATTAGACCTGCCAGAAGTTACACTTGTTGCCATATTAGATGCCGATAAAGAAGGTTTCTTGCGTTCTGCAACCTCCTTAATTCAAACAATCGGGCGTGCCGCACGTAACAGTGAAAGTAAAGTTATTATGTATGCCGACAACATAACAGATAGTATGAAAAAGGCAATAGACGAAACTAACCGCAGAAGAGAAATTCAACAAGCCTATAACACTGCCCATAACGTTAAACCTGTTACAGTTAAAAAAGCAATTGTGGATACGCTTAAAATTAGAATGGATAAAAAAGAAGAAAAAATGAGCAAGGCAGATATTATTAAAAACATTGAACAAATGAAAGGTATGATGCAAACTGCAGCAAATCAGCTAGATTTTGAAACCGCCATTAAACTCCGTGAAGAAATTGCCAAACTTAAACGAAAACTGCGATAAAAAAACCGAGATTAAGGGCTAGTAATTTTGAAACTAGTGAAATCACTTTATTTATAAATAATAAAGTGATTTTTTTCTTATGCAATACTACTATTGAAATATTTTACCAAATATGCTATAATACTAGCGGAGAAAGTTATGAAGATTAAAGACCTTTGTTTCGAAATAATACAAAAATGTCCAAATAATTGTATGTTTTGTTCTTCCGAAAGCAATTTTGAAAAATGTAATATTGTTGATTTTGGAACTTTTAAAAATACAATAAATCATTTTATATCTCTTGGTGGCATTAAAGAAATTTCTTTTAGTGGCGGAGAACCGATGTTGCACCCAAATATTTTTGATATGGTTAGATATTGTAGTGATTTGGGTATAAAAACAACACTTTATACAAGTGGTATTGTATCAAGAACAGAACAATCACGAAGTGATAACATATATATTCAAAAAATCTTAAATCAACTTGGTAATTTTAGGGAAATATCTATTGAAGAATTTAATAAATTAGAAAGATGTGGATTGTCGAAAGTTGTATTTGATTTACAAGCAAGCGAAGTTGATGCGTATAATGAACTAATGGGCACAAAAAATAATATGCCTTTGCTTTTAAAAACAATTCTTCATGCTTCTTATTTTTCTTTTGATAAGTCTATACATTTTATACCAAATAAAATAAACGTAAATCAAATAAAAGATGTATTGGAATTAACAGAACTTGCTGGCATTAGTGAGTTGAGAGTTTTAAAATTTGTGCCACAAGGTCGTGGGAAACAAAATCGAAAAGATTTACAATTAAGCAATGATGAACTACTTGCTTTTGTAAAATATGTAGAACAACTAACCAGTGATATTACAACAATAAAAATAGGGATACCACTACTTAGCGAAAATCAACATATTTGCACGGCTGGTTACGATAAAGTTGTCATAAGATATGATGGACAGATATTGCCTTGTCCTGCATTTAAAGATATTGATTTAAAATCATTAGAACAAAAAGGTTTTAAATCTGTAAATATATTTCATAATTTGAAAGATTATCAAACTACCGAAAATTCTCATAACACACCTTTATGTGAACAATTTGGTAGACATGAAGAAAAACAATTGTAGTAAAATTACATATCTTAATATGGCACTTAGACGTGTGCTTGTCATATACAAGTGTTCTCGCTTCGCTCGAACAGACAAGCACACGACTATAAACCAAATAAAGCAGACAAAAAGCGAAAGTGTTGGTAAACATAACACACTTTCGCTTTTTGCTGTCTATATGTCGGCTAATTTATTCCATGGTGTACTTGACAAGAGTCTCTGAAATGAGTTTTTCTTTTTTTACTAGTTAAGACAGAGAAACGATATTTGTGCTTATGGCTTTGCTTTTCCCGTTTCTCTGTCTTTTGATATTATGTTTTCATTTCTTCTCTTGTCAAGCACCTTTCACGGCATAAAGTAGCCAAGAAAAAAGAGAACTAGATTTGATATTCTAATTCTCTTAATTATTACACTAGTTTCAAAAGTGCTAGACTAAACCTCGGTTTCTTTTTCTTCCTTTCTTTTAAAAGTTATTGGTGAACCAATAACTTTAAAGCCATTTGTTGCCGCATATTCACCTAAAAAATATTCCAATTCTGCTTTTTTCTGTTCTTCTTGAATTAATTTAAAATACTTAATATACTCTGCACCTATAACTTCACTATTAAATCTAACCCAATCTCTAGTGTCTTCTTTAGAGTAATAGCCATCAACATAAACCACAAAGTTTTTAAAAATATAGTTTTGGCCAGCAATGCACATTGTGTAGAACATATTGCCATCTTCATCTTTTCTTAATCTTAAACTCTTAATGCTTTTTTCGCCTGCCTTTGCCATTTGCATTTTATATTCTCTTTTTGCAAGCATTCTGGAAAGAATACCTTTCTTTTCAACTTCTGGCAAAACTTCTTGTTGGTAAGTTAACGTAGCATTAACTCGTTTCCATCTTAAAAATTGATCCATATGTTGCTCATCAATTTCATAACCTATATACATACCTGCTCCTTAAAAGTGAAAACATTTTAGCACATAATGCAAATTTGTCAATATGCCATCAACAAAAAAAGAGTTAGAAATCTAACTCTTTTTTTAATTATTCAACGTCACCAGATTTAGCTTCGTCGTCGTTTTTGCTTTCTTCTTTTGCTTCTTCAACTTCAGCAACTTCTTCTTTAACAGTTTCTTCAACTTTTTCAACTTCAACTTCTTCAGTTTTGGTTTGTTTAGCTGCTTTAAATGTTTTGTTGCTTAATTTTTTACCTTTGCCGTTGCCACCTTTCTTTCCTGTGAAAGTGAAGAATAGGATTACGCCAGCAAGAATAACAAGAGAAACAATAATTAGAACTACGCCAACAACAGTGTCGCTAACTTCTTTCGAACTGCCTTTGCTAATAACTTTGAATTTAAATTCCTTTACAGATTCATTTTGGTAACCATCTTTAGCTGTTATTTTTAGAATACAAGTTCCAGTTCCTTCAATGAAGAATTGGTGAGTTTCATCGCCTGGTTTAACAATTCCATCTTCACTTGTTAAGGTAACTTGTAAGTTTTCCCACAAAGTGTATAGATTTGTTGAATCTTCGCCACTGTCGTCTAAGTCGCTAAGGGTTAAACCTGTGTTATAAGTGTAAACTTTTTTGCCATTGTTTGTAACAACAATTTCAACTTTTCTGCTACCAGATCTAACAATGTTAACTTTATATTCAAGTTTATCGCCAGTGTAGGTTATTTCTTGTTCTAAAACAGATTTAGCATCATTGTTTAAGGACATAATTGGTCCACGGTTATCTCCAACTTTAATTTCTAAAGTTTTTGTTAGTGGAACATCGCCACAAGTTGCAGTGTACACAATTTTATAGGTACCAATATCTTCTGTTGTGTTAAATTGGTAAACTGTGTAGCCGTTAACAATAACTTCTTTAATGTCGTTCTCAGCTTTTAAATCTTTACCATTGAAGGTTGCCTTAACAGTAACGTCTGCTTTAATGTTGCCCTTGTGAGCGGTTAAATATGGTACTGTTACTGTTGAATTTGTGCTTGCTTGTTTATAGTTATCCACATCAACGTCAGTATCCCATTTAAGTTCTGCATTTTCAATTTGAACTTTCCATGTTACTGGGTTAGATGTATTTTCGTTTCCAGCATAAGAACCCACAAAACGGAATGTGTAAGTTCCTGCTGAATAGAAGGTGTAAGAACCATCTGCATTTTGAACCCAATCTAAACCGTCAGCTTCAACAGTTGGATTTTTGGTTAGGTTTTGTTCACTGTAATCTTCTTTGGTTACAGGTGAGGTTAATTTAGCATCAAACGAAATTGTTGTTCCGTTGCTTCCTTTAATAATTCCACCATCATTATCGTCTTTAGAAACTTCTCCGTTATTAATAACTGTTGGAGTTACAGCCAAGTGTGGAGGAGTTGTATCTTTAACATTAAATGTGAAGTAAACATGAGTAGAATTGCCTGCATCGTCCATTGCTGTGTAAACAACATAATATGTGCCAACAGCTTTAGGAGTTATTGTTCCACCTGTGAATGATGTGTTAGAAACATATCCTTTGCCAGATGTTGAACGGAAGTTAATTGTTGCATTGCTTAGTGTTGCATCTGTTGGAAGAACGTAATATTTAACGTCCCAACCAAGAGTGGTGTCTGCATCTGCAAATGAAATTTCTGGTAATGTAACAACAGATTCTTCTTCCCCGTTGTTACCATATAGTTTGTTAAGGTCAATTGTTTCTCCATTAACGAACGAACCGCCATTAATAATGGTTGGAATTGGAGCAGACGCATCTGTTAAGTCATTAATTTTTAAAGTTCTAACATCGGTTTTAAAGTTGTGTGCATCGTTAAGTGCCACTGCAACAACTGTTGCTGTGTCAATTTTTGCACGGCTTGCATCTAGTTCTGCTTTATTAAGTTCTGCATAATTGTTAAGTTTTAAGTTGAAGGTTTTGCTATTTGCTTCGCTTGCTTCAACCATTTCAAAGCCTAGATATCTTGCTTCCATGTATGCTTTGAAAGCATCTAAGTCTAAGGCATTACCCACGCCATAGAAAGCACAAACATTGTGTTTAGAAGCTGCAATAGCTGCCGAGATGTCTGCTTCTAAAGTTGTTGCCGCATCTTTAGCTTTGTAGTAATAGAACATAGCATTTTTCAATCTATCGTCAGTTTCGTCTGAACTTGTAATGCTAATAGCCATTGAACCATCACTATCAATAGTTGCGTTGTTGTTTAGTTTGGTAAACTCAACTGTTGGTTTTGCACTTGTTGCGCTAACTTTATCGGTTGAAAGCACTTCAAGTTTATATCTGGTTGTGCCAGATTCGTAAAGGTAAGAAGTTTGTTTGCTAATTGTGTTAGAAACAACTTGATAGTACAACACATATTCGCCAGCATATTTGCTTCCGTCTTCAACGTTTTCTGCAAATTGGAAACGAACTGCTTTGTTAATTTTACCAATGTTTGCATCGGCAGAATAGTTGTAACCGTCTTCACCTTCTGCAACAGGAACTAAATTTGTATCTTCTAATTTGAGGTTATCTACATAGAACATTTTGTTGTCGCTAACTCTTCTTAACATACGAACAAAAGTAAATTCTTTAAATTCGCTAACCTTGTCTTCTGCATAAACTGCTGGAAGATATAGTTCTGTGTAGCCGTATTCTTTTCTTAAATCTACAGCTGCATTTGTGTTAACATCGCCAACAACAGCTTTAACTGCTTGTGCGTCTGTGTCGGTTGTTAGTACATAGTCGTAAGCAATTTTAATTGATGGCTTAGAACTATCTGTAACAGTAAAGTTTTTAGGTGTTACTTCAATAGCTTTTCTTGTGCCATAAGCTGTTTTAACATTGTATTTAATTGTAACTTTACCAACAAGGTCGGCATAACTTTGAACGTTAAATGCTTCTTTTGTCATATCAAAAGTGTAGCAGTTGTTTTGCAAAGTTAAGGTTTTGTTACCAATTTTAATTTCAATGCTTTCAACGTTATGAGAAATGTTTTTGCCATAAGTGTCGTTTAAGGTTAATTTTGGAAGAGTAATGTCCTTATCGCCCAACTCGAATGACTTAATTGCTGGGGTTGTGTAAGTGATATCGTCTTCTTCTGGAGTTTCATAATCGTTTGCAGATTTAACAACAATTTTAAATGTTTTTGTTGGAGGGTTGCTGCCAAATTGATAAGTATATTTAACTGTGTAAATAGCTTCTTCTGTTGGATTAATGCTATAAACCCCATTAGCTAGTGAAAGGTTGCTGTTTGCAGTTTCGGTTGTAATAATGCCACCATCTTTTCTAACTTCCATTTTAACGTCAACGCCAGTTTTAACATTGCCATTAGCATCGACAACTTTTGGTGTTGGAAGAACAATTGCACCTGAATCTTCTGCAACATATTCTGGAACAAGTTGGTTTAATTTGCCAATGTATTTACCGGTTTCTGTTGGATCAATAGAAAAATCTAAGGAATATGAAACATTTTTAACAGTTACATTGTATGCATTAGAGCAGTAAATCTTGTGATTTGCTGCGTCTTCGATAATGTATAAAATGCTATATTCGCCTTCGTTAAGAGATTTAACTGAAATTTTGCCATTGTCGTTATATTCAAAATAGTTTGATACATTTTCGTTAAGTTCGTCCAAAGCCACCTTGCTTATTGTGCCACTAACGCGATAGTCGTGCGCTTTATTAGCAGGGTCTAAAACACGAATTGTGTAGCTTTTAGCATCTTGCCATGTTGTTTCAAGCAATGGAATTTCGAAATTATCGCCTTTACCAACATCAATGGTTGCTTTTGGCATTTTCAATGAGTTAATTAACACATTGTAGCCAACTTGTGCGGTAATCATAGCAGCGTCGGCACTTAAAGATGGGCTAAAAGTGCAGGCAAAACTTAACACTGCGAATGCAACAAAGCACAAAATAAATTTAAAATACTTTTTAATAACTTTCATTCTTGTCTCCTATTAAATTAAGTCTAAAACATTGTAATAAATAACGAGAATTTTGTCAATCAAAATACGCTGATATTTGAAAAAGTTTACATAAATAGTTTAAGTTTTTTTAATGGTTTTATTGAAAGAAAAAAAACTAGTTATGTCGAAAAAGAAAAACATAACTAATTTTTTGTTTGTAGTTTTTAAAATAATGGCTTTTGAGTTATAAAAACAACTTAAAGCAGATTCATTTGCGCTTCGGCATAATCTTTGGTAATAAAATTAAATGCATCGCTGCTTGCAAGAAAATACTGTTTTTCCCTGTGTTTATTTAACTTGCTAAGGAAGTTACTGTCTAAAAGTTTAAATCGTTCCAACAAAATTTTGTTTAATGTGCCAAAATCTATGGATTTTGCATCTATAAACGCTTTTGCTGTTTCAATTGCCCATTCGTTTGGTTCAACTTCACCAGATTTATCAAATTCACAAATAACATTCATTGCTTCTGGCGATGTGGTTAAACGGCTAACAACTTTAATCTTTTCCAAAACTGTGCGTGGAAGTTCTTTAACGGCATTTGCGTCCATATAATAGAACTCGGCAAGTTTGTCCGCTTCGGCAAAAATGCTTTCTGCTCTTCTGGGGCGCCTTAAAATAACCCTATCGCCATAAACGCCTCTGCCACGTTTATATTCCACAATTTCATAGAAGTTGTTAATTAAAAAATCTAATTGCCCCCAATTTTGCTGATTTACTTTGGTCATGGCAACACCTCTTATGCTAATGCGTCAACCAACAAAACAATGTGATTTCTGTTTGCCTTGTAAACAGTTTCAAAGTCGGTTGGGCTTTCAATTTCACAATCAAACTTAATTGCACAATCCACCATAGCGCAAAGATATTCTTTTGCTTTTATGTAGGCATCAACAACAGTTTCACCTTCTGTAACAATTCCTAAATCCTGAATGGCAATAGTAAACCAACCTGTGTTGGTACCTTTTTCGTCGTCTTTAATAATAATTGCAGGATAAACTAAATTCTTCATATTCCCTCTTTTAGATATAATTAATCACTATTAGTTTATCACAAAATTTTCATTAAGTAAAATAAATTTACACATTTTTTAAAAATGAAAAACTTCCGCCTAAACGGAAGTTTAAAATTAAGCCATAAGCTCAGCGTCTTTACCCATAACAGAGGCCTGCATTGCAAGTTCGTCTATGCCAACTTTAAGCATTTTGCTTCTTTTAGCCTTATTATTGGTTTTCTCTAGCATGCGGCCAAGCAATGAAGATATTTCGTTAACGTGGCCTCTAAATGTTTCGCAACCAGCCGATAATTGTTTAGGTGTTGTGCCCGAACGTTTAATTGAAGGAACTTGATAAAACTTTCCATTTTGCGCATTTTTAACACGCGTTGTTCTCCACGCAATTAAGCCCATTGCAACTTCGGTGGCATTTGTTGTTTGAGTATTATTCATAAGTCCTCCTTATTTATATGTCCACATATTAACACAAAAAAATTAATTTGTAAATAGTTTTAAGGTAAATTTTAAAAATTAATTAAAAATTGTGTAGTTGCCTATAAAATAGATTTTTAAAGCATTTTTTAATTAATTTAATTTATATTTTTATTAACAAATGTGAGAAATAAAATTGTTTTGTATTTTTATTTATAATCAAACAAAAAAAGCACATTGCTGTGCTTAATTTGTTATTATTCTTCGTCTAAATCTTCAAACTTAATGTTAAAGTCGGAGTTTGCAAACATTGCAGAATCCTCTTTAACTTGCTTTGGAAGAATGTTTCTATACATTGGTGCGCCTGTTCCGGCTGGAATCATTTTACCAATGATAATATTTTCTTTTAATCCTTGAAGTTTATCTACTTTACCCTTTAAGGCTGCTTCGGTTAACACGTTGCTAGATTCTTGGAAGGATGCAGCAGATAAGAAACTTTCTGTTGTTAAAGATGCTTTGGTTATACCTTGCAATTCACGTTTAACAGTTGCAGGAACACCGCCATCTTGAAGCACTTTTAAGTTTGCTTCTTCTGCAACTCGAATATCCACAATGTCTTGTGGAAGAAGACTTGTGTCGCCCGGATTTTCCACTTTAACTTTTCTTAACATTTGTTTAATGATAATTTCCAAGTGTTTAGCATTAATAGAAACTGCTTGAGATTTATACACTTCTAAAACTTCGTTAAGCAAATATTCTTGAACCGCCTTAACCCCCCTTGTTTTTAGAACGTCTTTTGGATTTAGTGGTCCTTCTGTTAATGCTGTTCCAGGGGTTACAACATCACCCGCCTTAACTTTAATTGTAGAGCCGAATGGAAGAATGTAGCTTTCTTCGGTTGTGCCTTTAACAACAACTTCAAAGCGTTTGTCTATTTGATTAATAGAAACTTTACCACCAATTTCTGTCATAACAGCAGCACCTTTAGGGTTACGTGCTTCGAAAATTTCTTCAACCCTTGGAAGACCAGTGGTTATGTCGGCAGACGCAGTACCACCGCTGTGGAAAGTACGCAACACCAACTGTGTACCTGGTTCACCAATAGATTGAGCAGCAATAACACCAACCGCTTCGCCAATGTGAACAATATCGTTAGTAGACATATCTCTACCATAACACTTAGAACAAACACCGGTTTTTGCCTTACAAGTTAACAAGCTTCTAATGTTAACTTTTTCAATGCCTGTTGCAATAATTTCTTTTGCAAGTTCATTGGTAATGAACACATCTGTTCCACAAATTTCTTTTTTGGTTTTAGGGTTAACAACTGGGCTTGCTGTGAAACGTCCAACAATTCTGTTTTCCAATGTTTCAACAATGGTTCCATTAGATTTAATTGCTGTAACTTCAATACCTTTAATAGATTCGCCAAGATTTTCAAAGCAATCGTGTTCGGTAATGGTTACGTCTTGCGCAATATCAACCAATCTTCTAGTTAAGTAACCAGAGTCTGCTGTTTTAAGCGCAGTATCCATAAGTTGTTTACGAGAACCACGTGCAGCAGAATAGTATTCTAATGCAGATAAGCCACGGCGGAAGTTAGATTTAACTGGAACGTCAGAAATGTCGCCACTTGCTGCCGCCATGTTTCCTAGCATACCGCAAAGTTGTTTTAATGAATCGTCGCCACCACGAGCTTTTGATGTAATAATCATTTTTAAAGGATTAAATCTATCTAACTCTGCAGAGGTGCATTTCATAATTTTGTTGGTTGCTTGTTCCCAACTATCCATATTCTTACGGCGTTTATCGTCCTGACTTATGAACCCTTGTTCATACAAGCTATCGGTTTGACGAACAAGTTTATCTGCTTCTTCAATAATTGCTTCACGTTCGTCTGCTTCTTTAAGGTCGAAAATAGAGAACGAAACACTTGCCAAAGTTGCATATTTATAACCCATGTTTTTGATGTTATCAATCATTGTAACAGTGGTGTTTGTTCCGTGTTTACGATAGCAAGTTTCAATTAAGTTGCCGTAATAACCTTTTTTAACGTCGTCGTTAACTTCAAAAGTTAAAGCGTTTTCACGTTTGGTTCTATCAACAAAGCCCAAATCTTGTGGAATTATGCTATTAAAGATTATTCTTCCCAAAGTTGTTTTTGTTCTGCCAACAATTGTTTCGCCTTCAAATTCAACTTCTCTTCTTAAATTGATTAATGCTTGCAAGCTTAATTCGCCATTTTCGTGTGCTAATTGAGCTTCTTCAACGCTACCAAAGGTCATTCCTTCTCCCTTAGCGCCTTCTCTAACAACGGTTAGATAGTAGTTACCAATAATCATATCTTGGCTTGGCACCATATTTGGCGCACCATCACTTGGTTTTAGCACGTTGTTAGAAGCTAGAAGCAACATTCTTGCTTCTGTTCTTGCTTCCACAGAAAGTGGAACGTGCATACTCATTTGGTCACCGTCGAAGTCGGCGTTAAAGCCGCCGCAGGCCAAAGGTGGTAGACGAATTGCCTTGCCTTCAACTAAAATAGGCTCAAATGCTTGCACAGACAATTTGTGAAGTGTTGGCGCACGGTTAAGTAGAACTGGGTGGCCTTGCACAACTTCACTAAGAATATCGTAAACAATAGGACGTTCCTGATCTATCATTCTGGTTGCTTTTTTAAGGTTGTTGGTTGCATTAAGTTCCAACAATCTTTTAATAATGAATGGGCGGAACAATTCCAAAGCCATCATTTTTGGCAAACCGCATTGATAAATTTTAAGTTCTGGGCCAACAACAATAACTGAACGGCCAGAATAGTCCACACGTTTACCCAACAAGTTTTGACGGAAACGTCCGTGTTTACCCTTTAAACTTGCGGTTAAAGATTTTAAATCTCTTTGACGGCTTCCTTGCACCGCTCTGCCACGTTTACCGTTATCGAACAATGCGTCAACCGCTTCTTGTAACATACGTTTTTCGTTTCTAACAATAATTTCTGGAGCACCAAGTTCCATTAACTTTTTCAAACGATTATTACGGTTAATAACTCTGCGATACAAATCGTTCAAATCGCTTGCTGCAAATTTTCCGCCATCAATTTGCACCAATGGGCGTAAATCTGGTGGAATAACAGGAACAACGTCTAAAATCATCCAACTTGGTTTATTTCCGCTTTTAATGAACGCTTCAATAACTTCCAATTTTTTGGTGGCTTTAAGTTTTCTTTGACCTTTAGAGTTGTGCATAATGTTAAAAAGTTCTTCTCTTTCTTTTTCAAGGTCGATATCGTTTAAAAGTTCTTTAACAGCTTCTGCACCCATTCCAGCGCGGAAACCATTAGGGCCATACTTTTCAACTGCTTCGCGATATTCTCTATCACGAATAACTTGTTTATAAGTAAATTCTGTGTTTTTAGGGTCTAAAACCACATAGCTAACATAGTAAAGAACTTCGTCTAAAAGTTTTGGCGACATATCTAATGCAATACCAATTCTGCTTGGCACACCTTTGAAGAACCAAATGTGGCTAACTGGGCAAGCAAGTTCAATATGACCCATTCTTTCGCGGCGAACTTTACTACGTGTAACTTCTACGCCACACTTATCACAAACAACGCCTTTATATCTAACTCTTTTGTACTTTCCGCAATGGCATTCCCAATCCTTTTTAGGCCCAAAAATACGTTCACAAAACAAACCATCTTTTTCTGGTTTTTGTGTGCGGTAATTTATGGTTTCGGGTTTGGTAACTTCCCCACGAGACCAACTTCTAATTAGTTCGGGTGAAGCTATTGCAACGCGAATTGAGTCAAAATTGTTTAATTCAAACATAAATTTTTTCTCCTAAATAACTTTGTGTTAATTGTTTTTGTTTTCTAGATATAAATATCTAGGCATTTTGGTATACACAACCCTAACCGCCAGCCACACCGTTAAGCGTGGCATAGCGGAGAGAATTGATACACATTATTAGTCGTCTAAATCGTCAAACAATTCAGATTGACAGCCACATTTTATTAAATATGGCTGGACGAACTGAATTGACAATTTTAAAATTAGTCATCCAAATCGTCGAACAATTCAGATTGACAGCCACATTTTGTTAAATATGGCTGGACGAACTGAATTGACAATTTTAAAATTAGTCATCCAAATCGTCGAACAATTCAGATTCGTCGAAAGCGGTGCTATTAACATCGTTTTCGTAACTATTTTGAATGTCGTCAAATTCAAGTGTAACGTCTTCAAGTGCTTGTTTGTTAACTGGTTCAACAACAGAAATTTCTTCACCTTCTTCGCTAACTTCATTAATTGTTAATTCGTGGTTATCTGCCGTTAAAATCTTAACATCTAAGCACAAACCTTGCATTTCTTTAACCAAAACTTTAAACGATTCTGGCATGCCTGGTTCTGGAATTGGTTCGCCTTTAACAATAGCTTCGTAGGTTTTAATTCTGCCTTCAACGTCGTCCGATTTAATAGTTAACATTTCTTGCAATAATCTAGATGCACCATAAGCTTCTAATGCCCACACTTCCATTTCACCAAATCTTTGTCCACCAAGTTGGCTACGTCCGCCAAGAGGTTGTTGAGTGATTAATGCGTAGGTTCCAATGCCACGAGCGTGGATTTTATCGTCAACCATGTGGTCTAGTTTTAACATATACATAACACCAACTGTGGTTTTATTTTCGAATGGCAAGCCAGTTCTTCCATCGTATAATTGCATTTTACCGTCTTCTGGCAAGTTGTTTTCTTTAAGCAATGCTTTAATGTCTTCTTCTGTTGCGCCATCGAATGCTGGAGTTGCAACTTTCCAATCTAGGTGTTTTGCCGCCCAACCCAAGTGAACTTCCAACAATTGGCTTAGGTTCATACGAGAAGGAATACCCAATGGGTTTAAGCAAATGTCAACAGTTTCACCGTTTGGCATGTATGGCATATCACATTCTGGAAGCACAACCGAAATAACACCTTTGTTACCGTAACGTCCAGCAAGTTTATCTCCCACTTGAAGCACACGTTTTTGTGCAATATACACTTTAACACACATATTAACGCCTGCATCTAGTTCGTCTTTATTCTTTCTAGAAAGAATTTCAACATTAACAACAACACCTTCTTCGCCGTGTTTAACTTTTAAACTTGTGTTTTTAACTTCTTTGGTTTTTTCACCAAAAATTGCTTTTAACAATCTTTCTTCTGGGGTTAGGTCGGTTTCGCCTTTTGGAGTTACCTTACCAACAAGGATATCTCCAACTTTAACTTCTGTTCCAATTCGAATAATTCCGTTTTCGTCTAAGTTCTTTAATGCTTCTTCGCCAACGCCAGCAATATCTCTTGTTATTTCTTCGTCGCCAAGTTTAGTTGTTCTTGCTTCTATTTTAACTTGTTGAATTGCAATTGATGTGAACACATCGTCTTGCACTATTCTTTTGTTAATTAAAATAGCGTCTTCAAAGTTGTAACCTTCCCAGTTCATAAATGCAACTGTTAAGTTCTTGCCAAGTGCAACTTCGCCCTTATCTGTAGAGCCACCATCTGCAAGCACATCGCCTTTTTTAACCTTTTCGCCTTTCTTTACAATTGGTTTTTGGTTAAAGCTTGCTTTTTCGTTCGTTCTTTCAAACTTTCTTAATTTGTGGTTAACAATGCTTCCGTCGGCATATTCCATTGTGATATAGTCGGCCGACACATATTTACAAACACCATCTTGGCTTGCAAGCACCATGGCGCCTGAATCCACCGCAATTTTGTGTTCTATTCCAGTTCCAACAATTGGACTTTCTGCTCTTATTAATGGAACGGCTTGAGATTGCATGTTTGCACCCATCAATGCACGGTTACCTGGTGAGTGTTCAATGAAAGGAATTAAGTTTGTTCCTGGTGCAAGAAGTTGAGTTGGGGTTAATTCCACCAATGTTACCATGCTTGCATCCACACGAACTGGTTGTCCGTTATGACGGCACTCTAACAAACCTTCTTTAATGGTTTTGTCGTCGTTTAAATCCACAGTTGCTTGCGCAATGTAGTGCCCACGTTCTTCGTCTGCCATTAAGTAAACAACTTCGTCGGTAACTTTTCCGTTTGCGTCAACTTTTCTAAATGGAGTTTCAATAAATCCATACCTATTAATACGTGCGTAAGCAGCAATAGAAGTCATCAAACCAATAGGTTGTCCTTCTGGGGTTTCTGCCAAACAAATTCTGCCATAGTGAGATGGGTTAATATCACGCACTTCAACAGTTGCACGTTCTTTTTTAACACCGCCTGGGCCAAAAGATGATAACCTACGTTTATGCCTTAAGCTAGATGCTGGGTTAATTTGGTCCATAAGCGCACTTAATTGGCTGGTTGCCATAAATTCTTTAAACACCTTGTTAATGTGCCTTGCATTAACAATTTGGCTTGGTGTTATATCGGTTAAATCTCTGCTTTGAAGAGATTCACGAACTTGTGCTTGAAGTTTTGTCATACCTCTACGGAATTCGTCACGTAAAAGTTCGCCACAAGTTGCAACTCTTCTCATAGACAAGTGGTCAATTTCATCAGTTTCGCCAATGCCGTCTATTAAATTTAGGTGATAGCTTACTGTTGCAAGCATATCGTCTAAAGTAACTTGGTAATCTTCAAGTTTTCTAGCATTTGTGCTTATTGCTGCCTTTAAAGCTTCTTCGTTGCCTTTGTTTTCTTTCATAATTTCTTGCAACAATGGAAGATAAACAAGTTCTGTTATGCCAAATTCGGCTGGGTTAAGTTTTGCGTATGCTTTAAGGTCTACCCTGGCATTACCAACAACTCTAATAACTTTGTCGTCCACAATAATATCTACTGCGTTAACACCAGCATTTTGAATTGCCCATGCGGTTTGTTTATCTATAAATTCGCCCTTAGAAACATAAACCTTTTTGCCAACTTTTACGTCAGCTGCAGCAATTTGGTCGGTAATTCTGTTTGCAAGCGACAATTTTTTGTTAAGTTTAAAACGGCCAACTTTTTCCATGTTGTAGTGTTGTTGGTTAAAGAAACGGTCGTTAATATATGCCAATGTGTTTTCTGGGTTAGGAATTTCACCCGGACGAGTTCTACGGCCAAATTCAATTAAAGCATCTTCTTGGGTGATTTGTGCTTCCTTATCCAATGTGTTAACAATGAATGGGTGATTTGCAAAAATATCCAACAATTCTTCGTTGGTGTAGCCAAAGCATTTGAAAAGAACACCCAAACTCATTTTGAATTTGCGTTCAACAATAACACGCATGCTGTCGCCTGTTACTTGTTCTGTTTGAACCCACATTCCATAGCTTGGTTGGATTGCACCAGTGTAGTCCATGCGGCCATACTTGTTAAGTTCGCCACCAAAAATTGCGCCTGGTGCTTTAATTAGTTGATTCAAAACAACCCTTTCAACACCATTGCAAATAAAGCCACCGTCTTGGCTCATATATGGAATGTCGCCCATGAATACTTCTTGGTCCATAATTTGCCCGGTTTCTTTAACAAGCAAACGAACTTTCACTTTAAGCGGAACTGTGTAGCTTGTTTGTTTGGTTTTGCATTCTGCCCAAGAATATTTTGGGGTTCTGTCGATAGAATAACCCAAAAAAGACAACTCTGCTTTGTTAGAGTAGTCTATAATAGGGTTATATTCGTTCAAAATTTCGCCAATATCCTCGGTTAAAAACTTTTCGTAGGACTTTTTTGGAACTTCCAAAAGGTCTGGCATTGGATAGTTGCCGCCCTTTTTGGCAAAACTATATCTTTCTGCTTTGCCTTGTTTTAGTTTTTTAATGTTGAGCTCATTTGAATTCATTAATTAACTCCTTATTCAGTTGTATTGTTCACCACAAGTTATACATAGTATAAAACTGCCAACTTGCCTATGGCGAACATTATTCATACTGCACGATTTTAACACATTGAACAAGTTATGTCAATAGATTTAACGAAAGATTTTTAACGATTTTTAAAAAAAATTATTGCCTATTTAATAAAATTAAATAACCATTTTGCCACCAAAAATTCCCAACAGGAACAATTTTTACTCAAAAAAGGACGGATTATCCGCCCCTTTTTGCATTAAACCACTTTTTGTAAATTAGATTTTAGCAATTAAAATCTTTTTTGTCTCTGCCGCAGCCACAACCACAGCCACAAATTAACAATAAAATGATAATTAGTAAGCATGGGTCAATTTTGCAGCCACAGTTGCATAGTAACAAGATTAAAACAATTAACCAAGTGCAGTCGTTGCAACCATTTCCGCCCCAGTTGCCACCATCGTGACCACAGTCGTTGCCTCCAAAAAATTTGTTAAACATTTTTCCTCCTTAAAGTGTTTCGTTATGTACTACAAAAGTTTTAATCTTTAGTGCTTAAAATTTCTTTTGTATAATACATATTACGCAAAATAAAAAAAAGTGTTACCTAAGTTAGATAGCACTTTTTTGTTTTTAATATGCAAATTCATTTAGTTTTTGCTTAATCATTTGTTTAAGCTGAACAATGTTTTTGTTGCTTTTTGCAGCAACATAGCAGGTGTCGTATGGGTAGGACTTTAATTTTTGAATGTCGGCGTTTGTTAGTTTATCCACCTTATTATAAACCAAAATAACCCTGTTAGGATCTATTGCCAACCTTGAAAACTCTCTTTCAACCACTTCAATTTGTTCATATTTATGTTCGTCGCTAGCATCAACCACCATAAGAAGAACATTAGAATCCAGCGTTTCTTCCAAAGTTGCCGAAAACGCATACATAAGTTCGTGCGGAAGATTGCTAACAAAGCCAACTGTGTCTATAAGCACATACTCAGTTCCATCGTCCCAAACCTTTTTTGTTAAAACATCTAGCGTTGCAAACAACCTATCGTCCGCATACGTTCCGGCTTTTGCAATTGTGTTCATTAATGTGGATTTTCCAGCATTTGTGTAGCCCACCAAGGCAACGCTTTTCATTTTGCTTAACCTTTGTTTTCGTGTGGTTTGGCGGTGGCGCTGAATGTCTTTAATTTCCTTTTCTAACCTTGCAATGTCTTCTTGCACTTTTCTTCTATCCAACTCTAATTTAGTTTCACCTGCTCCCCTCATTCCAACGCCCGTGCTGGCACGCTCGTTGTTCATATTCAAACTTGCAAGCCTTGGCAAACTATATTTAAGTTGCGCTAGTTGCACTTGAAGTTTTCCCTCTCCAGATTTTGCCCTGCCTGCAAAAATGTCTAGTATAAGCATGGTGCGGTCTATGGTTTTAACGCCTATAATTTCGTTTAAATTCCTTAATTGAGAGCCGGTTAAAGGGCAATCGAAAATAACAACATCTGCGCCCAAACGTGCAACTTCGTCCCTAATTTCTTCCGCCTTGCCAATGCCCATATATAATCTTGCATTAATTTCTTTTAACTGAAAAAGATTGCACTTAACAATTTCTAGCAGTGCCGATTCGGTTAAAAGTTCTAATTCTTTAGTTTTGTAGTCCGCCCCAATTAAGGTTGTGTATGGGCAAACTAAATACGCCTTTTCTTTTATAACTTCTTGCATAAGGATATTTTACTTCAAATCCTTTAATTTGTCAAAGAAAAACCATTGCAAAAAAAATCGTTCTTTGCTATACTTTGATTATGCGTGTGTGTAATTTGGCAAGTGGAAGCAGCGGCAACTGCACCTATATAGAAACTGAACAAGCAAAAATTTTAATAGATAACGGCAAGCCGCTATCTTATGTTTTTAATGCGCTAAACGAACTTAATGTTGCACCCGAAATGATTGACGCCATACTAATCACCCACGAACATAGCGACCATATTAAAGGTATTCAAAAGTTTGCCAAAACCTATAATACAAAGGTTTATGCGCACACCGAACTTAGCGAAGTTGTGCAAAATCAAATACACATTCCAAGCGAAAATTTTGTGTTTTTTAATAGCGACTTTGAACTTAACGGGCTTAAAATTCAACCTTTTGTGCTTCCGCACGATAGCCGCCACTGTGTGGGATATAGAGTTAGCGAAGGCGACGCCGTGGTTTCCATTTGCACCGACTTGGGGCATTTTAGCGAACAAACGTATCAAGCAATAAAATCTAGCGCACTTGTGTTTTTAGAAGCGAACTACGACCCCGAACTGCTTATGAGCTACCCTGGTTACCCTATATTTTTAAAAAGACGAATTAATGGGCAAAATGGGCATTTATGCAACCTAGATTGTGCCAAAGCAATAGAACAACTTGCAAATTCCGGCACAAGATTGGTGGTTTTAAGCCACATAAGCGAACACAGCAACACAACAAGCCTTGCCGTTTCCACCATTGCAAACTACTTAACCAGCAAAAATATAGTTCCAAATGTTAACATTAAGTTAGACATAGCCCATCACGAAAAACGCGGAACAATTTTTAGAATTAACCCAACAAAAAACTAGCAAAATTGCTAGTTTTTTTCTTTGTTCTTTTTCCTAAAAATGGTGTTTAAACTTTGCTTCAACTTTGTTTTTGCTTTTTGCAACCTTTCGTTGTGCTTTTCCTCAAATTGCGCTTTTCTGTCCTCTTTTAATTTTTCTTTTTCATCCTTGTAACATTCCACTAATTGTTTAATTTCTTCTTTTATTTCAAGTTCTTGCATTTCTTGTTTAGATAGTTCAACTTTGTCAACCGAATTGTCAACTCCGCTAATTTTATTTGCTAATTTCTCAAAAGGTTTTGCAACAGCTTCCATGATTTTTGCTTTTGCAAGCCCCTTTTTGTCTGGTTCAAAAAATGGTTTAATAGGTTCAACGTCCATATTTATGGCAACGCAAATTTTGTTGTAGTAACTTTTAACAAGTTTCTCCACAAAAATAAGCACAATTTTAAACAAGACAGAAATAAACGAAAATACCATTAAAACAACGCCCAAAGCAGTTCCGCCAAATATTGCAAATTCCACAATCTTAATTATAAGCATTGCAAATTTGTCTAGGTCGGCACAATATTTAAACACCTTTTTGGTGGTTTTAACTTTGCCACTTTTTCGCTTTTTATATGAGGTGACATTAAAAATCAAACTTGCAAACGACAATGCGGTTAAAATAATATATGGAATTAATAGCGACAAATGGTTTAAATTGGTACAAATTGAATATCCATATAACACTAAAAACAACGCTTGAACAACAACGCTTACCCCCAAAATTGCCTTTTTAATGTCCTTAATTATGGCATCGCCAACTGCCAAAGTATTTTGAAATAACATTCTTTTTCTCCTTACGCAAATAATATCACCCCCCCCCTCAATGTCAAGCAAATTTATGTTTTTTGTTTAAATTTGGGGCTTTGTGTTCAAAGGTGATATTTTATTGTGAATTATAATATAACAAAAGCAATTTGTCAAATTTGCGTTTTTTGTGATTAATTAAAAAAATGTTTGCAAAATTTAATAAATGTGTTAATATGAACATAACAAGCAGTAATGCAAAGGAGTTTTTATGGAATTAGTTATTATGGCTGCTGGAATGGGCAGCAGATTTGGTGGACTTAAACAAGTTGAGCCAATGAACGAAGATGGCGAATTTATTATTGACTATTCGGTTTTTGATGCAATTCGTTGCGGTTTTACCAAAATAATTTTCATTATTAAGGAAGAAAACTACGACTTATTTAGGGAAACCGTTGGAAAACGCATAGAAGATAAAATTGAAGTTGAGTATGTTTTCCAAAAATTAACCAACATTCCAAAAGGTTTTAGTGTGCCAGAAGGAAGAGAAAAACCTTGGGGAACGGCACACGCAATTCTAGAATGTGCAAATGTTGTTAAGGACGATTTTATAATTATTAATGCAGACGACTTTTACGGTTACGACGCCTTTAAACAAGCAGCCAACTTCCTAAAAAATAAGAAAAAATCAAGCAACAACTATGCAGTTATTGCCTACGCGTGCCAAAATACAATAAGCGACAATGGCTCTACAAAACGTGGCGTGTGCACAGTTAAAAACGGAGTTCTAACCAACCTTGAAGAAAGTGTTGTGGAAAAGAAAAATGGCAAAATTTATGCCACTCCGCTAGATACAACCAACACACGTGAAATTGACCCTAACACCCTTGTTTCTATGAATATGTTGTGCTTTAGCCCAAAACTTTTTGATTATTTAAAAGAGCAATTCCCAATTTTCTTAGAACAAAACTTAAAAACCAACCCAATGAAATGCGAATTTTTAATTCCTAACATACTTGCAGAAATGATAGAAAAAAATTTAATAACCGTTTCTGTGGAAAGCACCAGTGCAAAATGGTATGGCGTAACCTATAAAGAAGATAAACCTATGGTTGTTAAGGCTCTTAAAGATATGGCAAAAGCAGGCGAATACCCTGCTCACCTTTGGGCATAAAATGGCAACAAATAAAAATCTATAACGCAAAAAGGAAGAAATTTAGATTCTTCCTTTTTTCTTGTTTTTTAAGGTTATTTCAGTTTAGAACAAACTGAAATCAATTCGATAATATCCTTGCCCCATACGGCAAAGCGGGCAGGTTTTTGGTGCGCACTTATCTTTAATAATTGTTCCGCACTCATCACACTTAAATGCAACTTCGCCATCTTTGCATTTATATAGGCAGTTGCAACTTAAACCTGCGTGTAATTTTTCTAGCGTGCGTTGATGTGTTATTTCAACTTTGGCAATAAGGTCGAACAAATCTGCCACATCGTTAAACCCTTCGTCCCGTGCAATGTTGGCAAAAGTTGGATAAATTGTTTCGCCGCTAGATTTTTCATTTTCCGCTTCTAATTTAAGCACTTCACACACATCGCCGCTTTTAAAAGGGTAACCTGCACAAATTTCAATGTTCTGCGTTTGATTTCCACCCAATTCCACAATTTTATTAAAAAACTGTTCGGCGTGAGCCATTTCGTTATGCGCTAAGGTTCTAATTAACATACTCATATATTGATAACCTTGCTGTTGTGCCATTTTTGCTAAAAACTGATACCTTGCCCCTTCCTGACATTCGGCAGCAAAACTTCTTGCCAAATTTTCCTTTGTTTTACTCTCTTGAAAATTCATATTTCCTCCTAACAAATATTTTTGCCAGAAAGAAGAATTTAATTCACAACCGAAACGTAAAAACAAAAAAAATCGCAGCATGCGAGTTTTTTATCTTTGTTTGGTGGAGAATATCGGGCTCGAACCGATGACCTCCTGCTTGCAAGGCAGGCGCTCTAGCCAACTGAGCTAATCCCCCATATTTTGAAAGTTAAGTTTTGGTAGAGATGAGTAACTACCACGACGCCCACTTAAACTGAAAGGTGTGCGCCGGTGTTGCATCTCTGGTAGAGATGAGTGGACTCGAACCACCGACCCCCACCTTATCAGGGTGGTGCTCTAACCTGCTGAGCTACATCTCTATATTAAGTTTGCATTTTAATGTGCATGCATTTTAACTCACCCAGATAAGGTGGGAACCCACTTATAAGGCAATCGCAAGCGATTTTGCCTTGGCGTTCGCAAGAAGTTTCACAACTTGCTCGGCTACAGGGTGGTGCTCTAACCTGCTGAGCTACATCTCTATATCGCACATTTGCACAAATGCAATCTTATATTAGCAAGTTAAAAAATATTTGTCAATAAATTTTTAAAACTTTTTGAATTTTTTTGAAAAATTTTTAATTTTATAAACCAGGGTTAAATTCGCCACCGGTTAATTTATAATATAAGTGGCCACATTTTGCCTTTGCATCATTGTAACATACATCTGCTTTAGCATAGTTTTGTTTAAATATTGGCAAGTTGCAAAAACGTGGAATTAACATTGTGCGCCTTGCTTGGGCATAATCTTTGGTTGCACCCAAGTAGTAATAGTATGCGTCAGTTTCTCTGCCCCACTTTTCGGCTTCTCTTCCAAGTTGCATATTCTCGTTGCCACTTATAATATATTTTGTAAATTCATTCAAATAACTTTCTTGCGATTTTTTCATAATTTATATCTTTTATAAGAAACGACTACAGTGGGCATCAAGCGCACGGTAGTAAGCACTCTTCGCCCTTTTGTATGACACCTGCGCATCTTCAAGCAAATCCTTGTTAAGATTGTGAATTTTGCAAGTTTGAATAGCCTTCAAATACCAATCTATGGCCGTAGAATAATAAAACCCTGCCTCCTGCCAACATTTCGCCGTTTCACTTTGCCTACCCAATAATACCTGGTCTAGTGCTTTGTGAACGCATTCTTTATAAATTAATTCGGCTTTTTTTTGCAACTCTTTATTTTCCATAACAACTCCTTAATGAATAATCGTAATTTATCACGCTAAATAAAATTTGTTAATAGCCCATCATTTAAAAAGCACTATTAAAACACAAAAAACACCAAGTGAATGGTGTTTTTGTTTAATTTTATTGTTTTACTTTTGTTTTAATTGGTTTTGCCGGGGTTTTTTCAACTTTAACCCGGTTGTTTTCCACCACATAAGTTAAATCGGCAATTGAATCGTATTTATTGTCATGCGTAAACAATACTATTGTTTTGGTGTTAAGCACTTTGTTTTTCACAATCTTTTTAATTTTTGTTTTAAATTGCCTAGAAACTCCTTCTGGCAATTCATAAATAAGCAAAATTTTGCAACCCGAACATATTGCCCTAATAAGTCCCAACATAAACAAATCTTCTGCCGAATTTACAACTGAAATGTCTGTGTTAAAACCGCTTGGTAAAGCCATAATGTCGTCTAAAAATTCTAATTCTTCACAAACCTGTTTAACCTTGTTAAAATCGTTTTGCATAACGCACAAATTTTCTTTAATTGTGCCACGAATAAAATGTGGGTGCTGACTGCAATACGATATGTGATTGTGGAAAGTTTTTTCGTTGTAATCATATAAATTTAGGTTATCTAACAAAACAATTCCACTATCCGGCATAATGTCGCGCCTTAGCATATTGAATATTAATCTTTTGCCACTTTTCTTTGCCCCTTTAATTACATTAATTCCGCCCATTTTAAACGAAATATCCACATTTTTTAACAAGCCAAAGTTGTTAGATAGTTCACTTTTGTTTTCATAGTTAACATCAATTAAACCTAAATTATAGGCATCTACTTCTTTGTTAATTTCGCCATATTGTTTTTTTTGCTTATCGGTTAAACCTAAAATTAAATTCACCCTGTCCACATCAACTCGCATGTTTTCCAACGAATTGGTTTTATCGAATAACGTGTTTAATTTATCCGTGCAAGTTGTTAAGTATGGAACTATAATTAAATAAGTTTCTATGCCCAAACTGCCTTTGGTTACAAAAAACATCATTAACGCAGCAATTGCATAAACAATAACATTCCACGCCGCATGCCAGAGATTTGATTTACAAGAATTAACATTATAATAATTAGTGTAAGCCTTCGCTTGATTATCCACACTTTTAATAAGTTCGTCTTCATATCTGCTGTTGTGTGACAAATTTTCAATAACTGTTTTCCCATCTAAAACATTGGTGTAGGAGGATAAAATTAAATCTTTTTTCTCATTTCTCTCTTTCAATATTTTTCCAAGACGCTTATTAAATTTATAATAAGCAAAGAAATTAATAACGCCTAATGCAAGCACCAATACACCTGCCAACCAATTAGCCGTAAACACATTAACTAATGCAATAATAACTAACACCGAATATGCAATAAAAGACGAAACCGCATCTGGAAATTCACTTAAATTACCAACGTTGTTCAGTGCAATGTTAACTATTCTATCCTTTGTTAATCCTTTTATTGAACTATCGGAACTCCTTATAATTTTATTGTAAATTTTTCGTGCAACCACATGCCGGATTTGTTCAACCTGCCTGCTCCAAAAAGTATGTTGAATGTGCATAAAAATAGTCCTAAGCACAATACTGGCAAGCTCAAACCCTAACCACATAAAAGCATGTGGCCAATCTTTAACATACATGCAGTTAATGGTTTTGGCTGCAAAAATTGTGAACAAAGCCAACATAATTGTGTGGGCGGCATAGAAAAACGTTTGCCAAAACCATATCATTTTATTTGGCTGACATAACTTATACCAACTTTTTAAAATATTCTCTTTTTTTCTTTTCATATTATAATTTTACCATTTTCAATTTAGTTTATCAAACAAATTTAATTTGTTTATTGCAATTTTCACCAACAACACAAGCAAAAAGTGGCAAATTTTTCAACAATGCCAACGGTTAATTAGTTGCCAAAATATTCAAAGTTTGCTACAATAACCTTAATTGTGTTTAAAAACAATAAATTCACGTATTAAAAAGGACAACTAAACATGGGACTATTTTCTTATCTATTCGCTTCGGACAACAAGCGAAGCTTAATTAAAATTGATAAAATTATTGCTCAAATTGACGGAAAAGCAGAAACCTACGCAAAGATGGACGACGCCACTTTGCAGGCACAAACCCAAATTTTGAAGGAAAGATTGGCAAATGGCGAAACAACCGACCAAATTTTGCCAGACGCTTTTGCCGTTGTTAGAGAAGCTTCTACTCGCGTGCTTGGGCAAAAGCACTTTAAAGTTCAGCTTATTGGTGGCGTTGTGTTGCACCAAGGCCGTATTGCCGAAATGAGAACTGGTGAAGGTAAAACCTTAACAGCAACCACAGCAGTTTATTTAAATGCTTTAACCGGCAAAAACGTTCACGTTATTACAGTTAACGAATATTTGGCAACTTATCAAGCAGAATTAATGGGAAGATTATATAAATTCCTTGGCCTAACCATTGGCGTTACCCTATCTGGCCAAAGCCCAGAACAAAAAAAGCAGGCATATTTGTGCGACATTACCTACGGCACAAACAACGAATTTGGTTTCGACTATTTGCGCGACAATATGCAAGTTGAAAACAAATATAAAGTTCAACGTGGGCATCATTTCTGCATCGTGGACGAAGTGGACAGCATTTTAATTGACGAGGCAAGAACTCCACTTATCATTTCTGGAATTGGCGGAAAAACTAGCGAACTTTATGCCGTGGCAGACAATTTTGTTAAAAGATTAAAAGACGAAGATGTGGATATAGACCAAAAGCACAAACAAATTCGTTTAACCGAAACTGGTGTTACCAAAGCAGAAACCTATTTTAAACTTGAAAATCTTTCCGACATTAACAACCTTGAAATTAACCATCACATAAACAATGCTCTTCGTGCAAACTATTTAATGAAGAAAGACATTAACTACATTGTTCGTGAAGATGAAATTTTAATTGTTGACGAATTTACTGGCCGTGTTATGCAAGGCAGACGTTATTCAGACGGTTTGCACCAAGCAATTGAAGCAAAAGAGCACGTAAAAATTAAAGACGAAAACAAAACTCTTGCAACCATCACCTTCCAAAACTACTTTAAGTTATATTCAAAATTAAGTGGAATGACTGGTACTGCAAAAACAGAAGAAACCGAATTTAACAAAATATATAGTTTAGACGTTGTTACAATTCCAACCAACAAGCCGGTTCAAAGAGTTGACGAACAAGATATGATTTTCTTCACAGAGCAAGCAAAGTTTAAAGCCATTGTGGAAGAAATTAAGGAAAAACACGAAAAAGGTCAACCAATTCTTGTAGGCACTGCTTCGGTTGAAAAGTCTGAGCGCATTAGTGCCGACATTAAAAAATTAGGCATTCCACACAACCTATTAAACGCAAAAAACCACGAACTAGAAAGCCAAATTATTGCGCAATCTGGCCGTGTTGGAGCGGTTACAATTGCCACAAACATGGCAGGCCGCGGAACCGACATTTTGCTTGGCGGCAACCCAGAATTCTTGGCAAAACAAAAATTGTTAAACGAAAACGTTGAGCAAGCGGTTATAGATAAAATAACAACCTACAACTCCACCCTAACCGAAGAAGAAAGCATTGCAAAAGAAAAATACACCAAATACTTGGCAGAATTTAAACAAAAAACTGACGAAGAAAAACAAAAAGTTATTGAACTTGGCGGGCTTCACATTCTTGGCACAGAACGCCACGAATCTCGCAGAATAGATAATCAGTTGCGTGGCCGTGCTGGACGTCAGGGGGACGTTGGTTCTAGCATTTTCTTCATTTCGTTAGAAGACGATTTGCCTCAACGTTTTGGCGAAGATAGAATGAAAAATTGGTTCTCTATTGTTTTCCGCGGAAATGAAGATATGCCTATTCAATCTAAACTTTTAACAAAGTTCTTCGAAACCGCACAAAAGAAAGTGGAAGCAATGAACTTTGGCATTCGTAAAAACGTGCTTGAATATGACGACGTTTTAAATAAACAACGTCAAATTATATACACAGAAAGGGATAAGGTTTTAAACGATGTGGATATCCACCCACAAATCATCGAAATGATGAAAGAATACATTGCAGAACAAACCACCACCTACCTAGACGAAACCAAACCATACTACGAGTGGGATTTAGAACCTTTAAACAAAGCCCTTGAAGATAAATTCTTTGCAAAAGGAACCAACCTTGTTACAAAAGAATTTGTGGAAGAGTTAGACGTTCAAACAGTGGCACAAAACATTTACGAAAAAGCTTTGGAAATTTACGAAAAGAAAATTGAAGAAGTTAAAAAGTTGGGGCTAGATTTTGCAATTGTAGAACGTAGCACACTGCTTAGAGTTGTTGATAAGTTCTGGACAGACCATATCGACGCAATGAACACACTAAGAAACGAAATTGGAATTTTATCCTACGGCCAAAAGGACCCTATTGTTGCCTACAAAAACCAAGGTTTTGATATGTTCGACAAAATGATTGATGAAATACGCAACTACACCGCTTCTGGCTTGTTCCGCACACAAGTTAAGGTTAACATCGTTCCAGCAAAACCAAAAGGACCAATTGCAATGGGCAACGTTAACAAAACCGAAAACAATGCAGCAAAAAACAACTCTTCCCACATTGGAAGAAACGACCTTTGCCCTTGCGGAAGTGGCAAAAAATATAAAAACTGCTGCGCATTAAAAGACCAAAAGTAAAAACAAAAAAATCGAGTGAAATGCTCGATTTTTTTATTAGTATTACTCTTATTTTAAATTTACATTTCTCGGCGGGAGGTTAAGGCTTTGGAAAGTGTTGCGGGGTCGGCGTATTCTAGTTCACTTCCCATGGCAACCCCTTGTGCAATTCTTGAAACTTTAACGCCAAGTGGTTTTAGCAGGTTAGCAATGTAAATTGCGGTGGCTTCCCCTTCAACGTCCGGGTTAGTGGCAACAATAACTTCTTTAATGTTCTCTTCACCTACTCTTGCAAGTAGCGAACGCAAATTAATGTCGTTTGGCCCCTTACCTTCTAGCGGATTTATAACTCCATGCAAAATGTGGTAAGTTCCATTAAATTCTCTAACCTTTTCAAGCGCAATAACGTCCTTTGGCTCTTTAACAACACAAATAATTGGCTCTTTTTTAGGATTGGAACAAATGTCGCAAACTTCTTTATCTGTAAAATTAGCGCACACTTTGCAATAGTGAATTGTTTGCTTTGCTTCTAGCATGCTTCCGGCAAATTCTTGAACTTCTTCGTCGCTCATTGTTAGCAAAAAATAGGCATATCTTTGTGCGGACTTTTTGCCCACACTAGGTAGCCTAGAAAATTCATTAACAAGACGTTCAAAACTGCTAATGTTGTTCATTACATTAATCCGCCCAAACCGCCCATTGGAGATTTTTCCTTAGAAAGTTCGTCCGCTTTTGCCATTGCGTCGTTAAACGCAACAACCAACAAATCTTCCAACATTTCAACATCATCAGGGTCTACTGCATTTTTGTTAAGTTTAATGCTTTTTAATTCCTTTTTGCCAGACATTATAACGGTTACCATTTCACCGCCAGCTTTGCCCACAACTTCAGCTTCTTCCAATTCTTTTTGCGCTTTTTCCATTTGTTCTTGCATTTTGCGGGCTTGTTGCATAAGCGCATTCATATTCATTCCGCCACCAAAACCGCCAAAATTTCCGTATGCCATAAATTACTCCTTAAATTTTATTTTGCTTTTAAATGCTTCCCGCAAATTGTCCTTAACGTCCTGCGCGGAAACATTTGATTTATCATATTCAACAGCAACTTGTTCAATGCTGTCGTCAAATAATTTAACTAAATTTAATAATACATTAATTCTTTCTTTGTTGTCAATCATTTGATAACTGCCCAAATCGTTTGTGTAGATTTTAATTGTGTTAAGCACCTTTTCCACTTTATTAACAGTTATTAACGCATTGGAAAGAGCAAATAAATTGTTTTCCTTAACTTTTCTTAAAACATTGCCCCAAATTTTTTCCGCCTCTGTTTTGTTTTCAACAGTAATTGTTGGTGCTTGCTGAATTTGCGCCACTTTTGGTGCCGATGTTTCCACCGAAGTTGCTTGTTGTGGAACCTGCTCGAATTTAACCAAATCTAAACACGCACTTTCAAATAAATTTTCTGGGTTTATGCTATATTTTAAGTCCAATTCAATGTTGGCAAACTTGCTGAACGCCGCTTTTAAATAGTTTAAATCGAACTTATTGGCAAGCTCTGCATATCCGGCATATTCTCCCGGCAAAATGTCTAGCACGGCATAATCGCCAACTCCAACCTTAATCATAACAAGGTTCTTAATAAAATCCGCCATTTCCTTGCACAAAACTTGAATGTTTTTGCCAACACCTAATGCTTTTTTAACCGCAACAAACAGCCCATTAATGTCCTTATTAATAATCGACAATAAAATGTCTTTAATACTATCCTTGCTGGAAAGTCCAATAACCTTTTCTGTGGCAGCATAGGTAATGTCGTTATCGCAGTATGCCGCAACACTGTCGGCAATAGAAAGCATATCTCTAACGCTTCCCTCGCCCGCCTTTGCAATTAAGTGCAAACTTTTTTCATCGCACTTAATGCCCTTTTTGTTGAACACAAACTTTAAATGATTTGTTAAAGTTGCCACATCTAGAAGTTTAAAATCGAACCTCATGCAACGAGATAATATTGTTGCTGGCAATTTGTGAATTTCGGTGGTTGCCAAAATGAATATAACAAACTTTGGTGGCTCTTCTAATGTTTTTAAAAGTGCATTAAAGGCGCTGTCGGTTAACATATGAACTTCGTCTATAATATAAACCTTATATTTGCCAATAAGCGGTGGATAACTAACTTTTTCCCTTAAATCTCTAATTTCTTCAACCCTGTTGTTGCTGGCTGCGTCTATTTCAAAAATGTCGGTGTTTGGTTCGTTAAGCGCCACACATTCGCCACACATTCCGCAAGGGTTGCCATCATTAGAATGTGTGCAATTAACTGCCCTGGCAAAAATTTTTGCCATACTGGTTTTACCCGTGCCTCGTGGGCCACAAAATAAATATGCGTGCGTTAATTTGTTGCCTTTAATTTGATTTTTTAAGGTTTTAACAATATATTCTTGGCTAACAATTTCATCAAAATTTTTTGGTCTAAACTCTCTGTATAATGCTAATGCCATCACACCTCTCCTTTAATTGTTTTAAGTTTACGTTTTATTGCTTGCAAGTTGTTGTCCACTTGTTTTACGGTTAAATTTGCAGCTTTTGCCATATGTTCATATGAATATCCGTTCAAAAACTGTTTTAAAAGATTAAATTGTTCTTCTGTTAAAATGTTTTTAACCTTGCTTATAACAATTGTTTGCATTTCTTTGTTTATAATGTTTTGTTCTATGTTGCTTTCATCGTCGGCAATAACAAGTTTTAGCACCTCTTCGTCGTCGTTTCGGTCGTCAAATCTGGAAATTGGAACGTAACTATTCAGCGGAGCATTTTTCTTTCGTCCTGCATTTTTAACCGCATTTTGAAGTTGGCGGTGAATGCAAAGCGAAGCAAATGAGGCAAAATTATGGTTTTTTTGTGCATCATACACCATAACCGCCTTATACAACCCAATCATACCCTCTTGAATAAGGTCGTCAAAATCTGCGCCCAGCAAAAAGTATTCACGAGAAATGGCGGTAACTTTTGGCTTAAACATTCTCATTAATGTTTCCATTGCCTGCTCGCCGTGATTTTGTGCTCCCAATATTGTTTCGTTTAGCACCTCTTCTTGCAATTATTTTCTCCTTTGCCTAACAACTTCATAAATTCCAATGGCACTTGCGCAACTTGCATTTAAACTGTTAACGCTTCCAAACATATCTAGCGAAAGAACTTCGTCCACAGTTTCTTTAACAAGGCGAGAAACTCCTTTACCTTCGCTTCCAATCACCAAACAAGTTGGATATGTGAAATCTGCTTCATAAATGCGCTTATTGCCCGCTTCCAAAGCATAAGTCCACACACCGGCTTGTTGCAAATCTTTAACCGTTCTAGTTAAATTTGTTACCATTGCCACTGGCATATTAACAACCGCACCAGCGCTTGTTTTATAAACTGTTTCGTTAATTTCACACGCGCGGTTTTCTGGAATAATAACCCCATCAACTCCTGCGCATTCGCAAGTTCTTATAATTGCACCAACGTTGTGCGGATCCACAATGCCATCTAGCATCACAATAAAGGCAGGCTTATTTTTGTTTTCTGTCAATTTTAAAATATTTTCCACAGTTGTGTATTTAAAATTAGGAATAAACGCTAAAACTCCCTGATTTTTGCCCTTAAAAATGCGTTCCACATCTCGCTTTGGCAAAACTTCCACCTTAATGCCAACACTTCTTGCCCTATCTACTAAATTTATAATGTCCTTATTGCCACAATCCTCGGCAATAATTTTTTCAATTCTTTTGTTAGCGTTTAATAACTCTCTAACAACATTAACTCCTTCAACAATCATAATGTTTCCACCACAAACCTTTTAAACATTTTCTCTAATTTTTCTTTTTGGCCCGATAAATGCCAATACCCCACCAAAGCCTCGAACTGAGTTGCAAGGTTATATTCTTCCAACGTGCTGTTTTTTGCCTTATTATTTGTGTGGCTGTTTCTTGCCCTTTTAATAATATCCATTTCGTCGTCGGTTAAATCTTCCTTAATTTGGTTAAGAATTTCTGCCTGATTTCTTGCGCAAACAATTTCGTTTGCCCGCTTATTTAACCCGTTAGATTTACAGTTGAACTTTTCAATTAAAAATTCCCTAACCATCAACGTGAACACAGCATCGCCCAAATATGCCAAAACCAGCACATTTCGTTGATATGGGGAAGATATATCTGTTTTATCCATAATCTACTTATAACACAATTTGCGAAAAATGTAAAGAAGTTACGAAAAAACTTTGACATTTGAAAAAAAAAGGTATAGAATATAAAAAATTAGGGGAGATTTATGGAATTTATACACAGAATGAAAAAACGCGAATTCATTGAAATGACACTTAAAACAGTTATTGCCATTTTAGCGTCATTCATTGCAATTATATTAATGGAAGGCATGATTTATAGCATAGAACTAAATTCATATATGAAATATGGAATTATGACGCTTAAACAACCAACCTCAACCATTGCCTACTGTATTGAACGTGGCGACGACGAATATTTCGTTCTTTACTACAATGAAGATAGTGAACCATTGTGGACTGCCGATGCAAAAGCTCCTCTTTTGTCAAAAGCAGATTGCCTAGCAATGGAAGGAACTGACGTTAAAGAAGTTGTGTTCCACGCACCTAACGCTTTCCAATTCTCAATAAGTGGCATTCACTTTGTTGTTATGGCAGTTTTCGTTGCCTTAATTGCAGGCTTCTTTGTATATAAATTTATTGCTTTGGGCAAGGAATATAAAAAGATTGAAGAAAACTTTAGAAAAACTGGCACAATTGAAATTAACAACATTTAATAAAAACAAAAGCACCAATTATTTGGTGTTTTTTTTGTTCTTAAAATAAAAAATAAGCCATATACTCAAACGAACATATGACTTATTAAGGACTAATAAATAGAAATAAGCATATTGCACAAACTAACATATGGCTTATTAAATAGAAATAAGCATATTGCACAAACTAACATATGGCTTATTAAATAGAAATAAGCATATTGCATATACTATGCATATGGCTTATTATAACTATCACGCAATGGCAAAACACCTAATTAATGCGGGGAATTGCATTTCGGCAACAGTTTTTAAACAATATCACCACATTTACCCCGCACTTGTTCTATACTTTGAAAATCATCGCCCCATTCCAATTAGGCAATACAAGTGGGCAGAATATTTACCACTGCTAACACGACTTAATATTCCAATTAACAATCCAGAAAATGTGCAACTAAACTAATTCGCCCGTATTAATTGAATATATGTACATATGCTCAACCGGCTTTTTAAACGCCTTTTCCACAGCCAGTTTATACAATTTAAGTTGTTCCATATATTTTTGCTTTAGTATTTTTGCAGGCAATGAGGAAAATTTATAGTCCACAATGTCAATGTAATTATCTTTTTCAATAATCAAATCCACAACACCTTGAACAAGCACTTTATCTGATATATTGCTATTAACAATTTCGTTATATGGCACATAAAGCATAAACTCCGCTTCTTTTTTAATTGCCGTTGCGCCTTTTGCCAAAAGAGATAACGCCTCGTGAGCTTTTTGAATTTTATCATAATCCACATCGACAAAATCTGTGCATTTAACAAATGCGGCGGATAAATTCAACTGTTCTAGTGCGGAATGATAATGTGTTCCTACAAGCGCCCTATCTTCTTCGGCGTTATATTGATTTTTGTGCGTTAACCATTCTTTTGTGTCGAACTTAACAGATTCTGCTTGTTTGCTGTTCAAACCAGTAACCGTATTTTTAAAAGGAATGCTAAATTTTTCAGCGTTGGCATAAACGAAATCTTTATTAACCCACTCAAAATTTTCGCTTTCCTCAGGTTGAATTAGCGAAACCTTTTCAGCACCATCAAGCAAGCATATTTTGCAATATTTAAAGTCGTTTTCGCCAAAATTTAAGCGATCTAAATAGCAACTTAAAATTAAGTTCGCAAAACTTGTGTTTTTAATTACTCTTTCTTCTAATATCTTTGGATTATATTGCCCCGTTATTATCAACTTGTTTTTAGCACGTGTTATTGCAACATACAAAAGGCGTAGCTCTTCTTTTGCTCCCTTTTCTATGTTTTTAAGTTTAATTGCAAATTGTGGAACACTGTTTTCTTTGGTTCTGTCGGCAGAATTAAAATAATCCACACCCAAACCAATATCTGCATTAAAATTAACTTCGTCCGTTTCCCGCAAATGTTGAAACATTTTGCTAGAATTAAACATAATAACAACCGGATATTCAAGCCCTTTACTTTTGTGAATTGTTTGAATTGTAACACTGTTTTCAAGGTCTGCCTCAGCAAAATCTGCCCCGCGTGAAACATTGCTTTCAACAACTGCAATAAATTCTGCCAAACTTAAACCGCTTTCAACAGTAAGTTTTTTCAAAAACTCTTCTAATAAAGCAATTTCTTTTGCTCCGTTTTCGTGTGTTAACAAATAATATCTTAATTGCTTTTCATTTAAAATATATCTAATAAGGTCACTATTAGATTTGGTGTAGGTTTTGGTTTTAATATCATTTAACGCGTCGAAACCTGCTTGAATTGCTGGATTGTTTATGTTTTCTTTCAAATTTTCAAACAACGTTTTATCCTTATTTCTAAATGAAACAAGTTCGTCCATCGTTAGTGGTGTTAACGCCATAAAACACGCTAAATAGTCAACATCGTCTGCCAAATTTGCCACGCACTTTAAAATTGAAACAACCAATTTAATGCATTCGCTTTTATTCGTTTCCAATTTATTGTTAAGTTTAAGCGGAATTCCATTACTTCTTAATAAATCTATTAAAATTTTTGCACTTTCGTCCCTTTCCGAGCGAGATAGAATTGCAATATCGGCATAAGTTAATTCTCTTTCCGCTTTAAGGTTAGCGTCATAGAATTTTGTGCCAACAAGTTCGGTTATTTTTTTAAGCACCAAAAATGCTTCCAATTCCTTTGCCGTTGTTGCTTTTTCTGTTGCATCATTTTTAACGCTGTAAATTCCTTTTGCAAAAACGTCTTCCTTATCGGCAGCAACCAAAAGCATTTCTGTTTTATCGTCAATAATATCAGTTCTTTTCGCATCTATAACACAATCTTTGGCATAGTCAATATCCGAAGCTTGCTTTGTCATAAGTTTAGAAAAAATTTCATTTGCAAATTCCATAATTTTTGGGTTAGAACGGAAATTAACATTCATATCAAACGCCGTTCCCAAATTAGAATTTTGCTTATAGGAATTATACTTTTTTATAAACCACTCTGGGCTTGAACCCCTAAATCCATAAATGGATTGTTTAACATCTCCAACTGTGAAAAGGTGTGCATTTTTGCCTACTAAACTAGACATCAATTTGTCTTGCAACGGGTTAACGTCTTGATATTCATCAATGAATATATATTGATATTTCTCTTGAAGTTCTGCTTTAACCTTTTCGTTTTCTAAAAGTTTTAACATTAATCTATTTAAATCATTAAAATCAATTAAATTATTTTTTTCTTTAATTAAATTATAATTTTTAATAAAAATTTTTAAAATTTCAATAAAATAATTAAAACATTCAATTATTTTTGCATTTTTTTCATTAAAATTGAAATTAATTCCATTTTCTTGCAGATTAGTTTTATTTTCTAAAAATGCTTTTAATTGATCATTAATTTCTTTAAGCCCTTCGTTTTCTTTACATTCCTTTGCGCTAAATGTTGAACATTCAAAACTTTCCAACAACCTTAAATTATATTCCAAACTTGCATTTTGGTTAAACTCATTTAACTTTTGAACGCATTCCGCAAGTTTGTTTTTAATGCTTTCCGAACAACTTGCACCAGAATATATAATCACTTCTTTTAACCGTCCAACCTCGTTTAAAATGTAATTGTTAACAACGTTTTGCGACCTAAATCCATTAACATATTCCTGCACCGATTGTTCCAAAAACTCTTCATACTTTTCAAGATTAACAATGTTGAAATAGGTGTTTAAAATCATTTCTTGCAACTTATTAAAGTTTCTTGCATTGCCTCCAAAAAGGTCTAGCAAAACATTAATTTTATCCGCACTTTTGCCATATTCGTCCAGTGTTTTCTTCATGGCAATAGAAATATAATAATCCCTAGTTGTGTCGCTTATAATTTCTATGTTTGGCGATATGCCTAATTCGTAAAAATATTTCTTTATTGTTTTTGCACTAAAGCCATCTATTGTGTCTATGCTGGCAGTTTTAACTTGGTCTATTAAACTTAGAATATATGCCTTGTTTTGGGCCGTTTTCAACTCTTCATTAAGTTTTGCCACCAACCTATCTTTCATTTCTGTGCCAGCAAGAACTGTAAACGTAACCACCAAAAGTGAAGATATTGCAACGTTCTCTTTAATTATTAGATTTGCAATTTTTTCAATCATAACAGTGGTTTTTCCACTGCCAGCACCAGCACTGACAAGTTGGTGGGAAGCGGTTGAATCTAAAATGTCTTGTTGTACTTTTTCAAACTTCTTCATTCTTCCTCTCCTTTAAAACTTTCTAAATTAACCTTATTTTCTTGCCTTAATTTAATGTTGTTGCACGACTTTAAACAAATATGTGAATACGGGCAAAAGTTGCATGGTTCACTTACGCTCGATGGCGTTGGCTTAATGAAGCCGGATTTAATTTCATCAACTGCCAAAGCAGAAACGGCTTTAGAATATTCTTTTAAGTTGTGCATTTCTTTAAACTGCAGTTCTTTATATCCCTTTGTTTTTCTTGCTAACTTCGCGTTAGTTAGCGTAACATTAACAATATCGCTTTTATTTGTTGACGTTCCAAGCCGTGTGTCGAACGCTTGCAAAACTTTTTCATCTTGAACAAAGAACCCTTTTAGTGAATATGGATTTTTGGGTTCTCTTCTATACTCATTATGCAGTGGCAAGTAAAACTGACCAGCAACATAGTTGTTACTAACATTTTCCATTGCGCAAGAATATAAAAATAATTGCAACTTGTTTCCGTAATATAATTCCTTTAAACTTGCATCTGCCTTGCCGGATTTGTAATCCACAACACGCAAATAATCTTCAAATTTATCCACCCTATCCACTTTGCCAACAAGATTAACGTTCCCCAAGTTTAAAGCAGTTTTGCCTTTAAATTCAAATTCAAACAAATGCGGTTTGAACGAAGAATTTTCGTCGATGTAATTTAGCCCATTAATCACCCTCACCGCCTCATCAATCAAAGCTATTAAAATTGGACTATTGACGTTTATCCTTAACCTATCGTTAGCATCTACAAAGTTAAAAATCTGTGTGCGGCAAAAATCGTATATATCGCCAACCTGTTTTTTGCGTTTGTAATATTCAAACAAAATTTCATGCAAAATGTTACCAACGTCTAACGACTGAATTTCTCCACTCAACCTTGGTTTAACTTTTAAAATGTTAGAAGCAAAATAATAGAATGGGCATTTAAAATAACTTTCTAGCTGAGAGGCAGAAATTGTTTTCATATTTTCATAAATAATTAAATTGTCTTTAGAAATATTAGAAAAATCTTTTTTAATTAAAATATTGTTTAAAATTTCATTTTTATTTAAATTATTTAATGAAAAATTGCAAATTTTTGCTATATTTTGATTATTTTTTAAATTTTTACAAGCATTTTCAATAAAATCATTTTTGCTTAACAATTTATACTCACCCAAATTAAACGCATTAATTGGAACTAAATTAACTTTTTTCCCAGCAATTTCAACTTGAATTTTATTAATAAATTCTCTTATTAATTCGCTTGGAATTTTGCTGTAAGTTACAGTTAAAGAATCATTAAACATTAACGCCGTGTTAAACAATCTTAGTTTGCTTAAACTGTTTATATGTGCAATTGTTGGCGAAAGCTTATTTTTAAAGTTAAGTTCTGGAATTTCTGTGTCTAAAATAATTCCGCAATCGAATTTTAAACTTGGTGCAACATCTGCATTGCAACCAACCAGATACAACCTACTAAAAATTTCACTAAAACTATCCGCGTCCACCACTTTAACTGCGTCTAAAGTTAGTGGCAAATTATTAATACTAACAACGCTAGAAATATGCGAATAAATGTCATAAATCTCTGCAAGACCAGCAAAAGGATAAAATTTTTCAATTTCGTCTAGCAAACTGAATACTGCTTCTTTACTTTTACTTAAAAGTAACCGCTCGGCTATGTGCACGTGTTGCGATAAGTTCTCTAAAACTTCGTCAAACTTAATTTGCTGATTTGCAGATATTAGCATTTGCTTTATATTGGTGGCAGAAATGTCTTTATCCATAATGAACAAATCAACAAAATCTAATAGTTGTTGTTTTGCCTCTTCTAGTTCAGAGCCCAAATTAAAATCCCTTGAAATTTTGCCTTTAAAGTTCATTAAGGTGAATTTTTCTATAAGTTTGGTTTTTAACTCGTTTTCCATTGCAAAAAATGGAGAGTTAATAATGTCCACCAAATGCACAAGATTATAGTTTTCTAAATTAAATTTAAACACAGTTAGCAAAAATTTATAAAAAATACTGTTTGAAAGTGAAAAAGGCACGTCAAAATATGCATTTATTTCGTATTTGTTAAAAATTTCTTTAATTTTTTCTATTTTGTTTTCCAACCCGTAAACTGCAACGCCATAATTGGAATAATTTTTTCCTTGCAAAATTCCCGCCCGAATTTCCCTTGCAACAAACTCCAATTCGTCAGCATCATCTTTGGCTGAATATATTTTTATTGTTTCTTTATTTAAGCAGAATGTTGAATTCTCTATTCCAAATAGATTAGTTTGCAAAAATGTTTTTAATTCGCTGTTGGTAGGATTTGCATATTCGACCTTAAACTCCAATTCGTTTACATACGCAATGTTTTTAAGTTGTTCATAAATTTCGGCATTAAAAATGTGCTTGTTTGCCCCATTACCCCAACAAGTTAAAATGTTAACATTGTTGTTGAATGCAAGTCGTTCAATAATTGCATATTCGATTGCTGTAAAATCGTCAAACCCAACAAATAAAATAGTTTTGTTAAAATGCACTTTTTCAACAGTTAGCGCAGACATTAAAAATAAATCGAAACTATCTAAAAGCCCCGCCTTTCCATTTTCATACTCCTCGAAAATTAGTGCCAAATCTGCAATTTTATCGTTTAACTGTTGATTGACACTTTTAAATGTGCTCATTTCTTGCCATGTTATTTTGCTAGCTTTAAGTTGCGCTATAGTTTTATAAATGTTTTCGGCATAACTAAAAGAATAAGCCTTGCTTTTTAACGCCTTTAAATTGTTAATGTTTTCGGTTAAAATTTTATGAATTAGCACAATGCTTCCAACTTTGGAAATTTGACTATCCTTTCCAATCTGATTGCTTCTTTTTGCAAATCTGTTTAAAGTGCTTACTTTAATGTTAAAACTGCACTCTAACTGCATTTGTTCAAACAAAAATTTTTCCATAAACAAACTAAGTTTGTCTGGAACAACAATTTCAATCTTTTCTTTTTCGTGCTTTTGGCAAAACTCAACCGCTTGCATTAACCCTGCATTAAAAGAGGGAACATTAATTAATTTTATCATATAAGCATATTAACACATTTAACTTAATTTGGCAATAGAATAAATTTTAACTTTGAGGATAATATTTAATGTTTCGCACATAATACAATTGGAGGTGCTAGATGTCTAACAGTAAACAATGGAGACCGGGCGAAACCGTTCCAGAAAGCGCAACTTATGTCGCTTTCGACCGTCAAGGACACAATGGTGGCAGCCTTTACCTAGAAAAAGGTAAAAGATTTCCAGCCACACAATCGTCTGGTAGCTATTACACATTAGGTGAATAGTACTAGCCCGCTTGGGCAACCAAAAAACCGCTGATTCCAGCGGTTTTTTTATGGTATTTTGACTTTATTAACCATTTATTTAATAACTTTTTACGGTGACGGTTTATGCATTTTTTTATTGTATAAGTTCATTAATTCTTCCGCCACCAAAGCATTTGCCATCTTCGTCATATAAAACCGCAAACTGCCCAATTGTAACTGCCCTTTGCCTGCTGTTAAACGTTAATTTTAAGGTGTTTTCGTTTAAAACTTCAACTTTTGTTGCCTGATCTGGCTGACGATAACGGAGTTTAACGTTGCAATTAAATTCTTCTGTTAGTTTGTCGGTTATCCAATTAAATTCTGTAACAATGCAACCAGAAGAATACATTTCTTCACATTCTCCACAGTTTACATACAAAATATTCTTTTGAATATCCTTTTTAACAACAAACCAACGGTCTGCCTCATAACCATTTTTGCCACCCAAATTTAAGCCTCGGCGCTGACCAATTGTGTAGTACATTGCGCCATCGTGAACACCAATTGTGTTGCCAGAAAGATCTTTAATTTCGCCCTTTTGTGCTGGAAGAAAGTTCTTTAAAAATTTTCTAAAATCTCTTTCACCAATAAAACATATTCCTGTGCTATCTTTCTTTTCGGCCGTTATTAATCCTAGTTCCTTTGCAATTTTTCTAACTTCGGTTTTGTCTATGCCCGCAAGCGGGAACAAGGTTTTTGAAAGCTGCTCTTGGTTAAGTTGGTTTAAAAAATATGTTTGGTCCTTATTTTTATCGAATGATTTATATAAATACACCTTTCCATCTTTATCCACACGTTTGCAGTAGTGCCCTGTTGCAATGTAATCCGCACCCAATTCCATGGCATGTTTTAAAAATGGACCGAATTTAATTTCTTTATTGCACATAACATCGGGGTTTGGAGTGTAACCTTTGCTGTATTCTTCAAGGAAATAACTAAACACTCGCTCCTTATATTCCTTTGCATAGTTAACTGTGTAATATGGTATTCCAATTTTGTTGGCAACTCGTTTAATGTCTTCAAAGTCTTGCTCGGCTGTGCAAGCGCCAGTTTCGTCTTGCTCTTCCCAATTAAGCATAAACAAACCAACAACGTTATAACCTTGCTTTTTTAATAGATATGCTGCAACGGAAGAATCTACCCCGCCGCTTAATCCAACAACAACTGTTTTGCTCATACTCCTCCTTTATTTCAATTCCCTGCTAACGGGAATTTTAAACTTATTAAACATTATGTTAAACACATCAATAATCCACATAACTGTAACAACTGCCCAAACAAGCACCGCCACCATAAAAATTTGCCACAAATCTCCGCTTGGCAGAAAATTTAAGGTTGACGTAATAACTGTGTAAATCACACCAACAATGCAAAAAACGCTATATAGAATACCCTTTCCTGTTCTTCCAACTCTGTATAAATGCGCACCTGTGTATCCTAAAAAAATTGCCAAAGCAAGCAATGCAAATTTATTAACATCTGTTGGGCAACCTTTCCTATACAACACCCTTTCCTTTTCGCCTTGTCGCAATGCTTTTTTGCCTTCTAAATTGGTTGCGGAATTAAACTTTTGAAAGTTTAGTTGGCAAGAAGGGCAAACAACAGTTTCTTGCGAAAGCTTTAAATTGCATCTTGGGCAATGTTTGTTTTTGGCTTTTATCATACACTTAGTATAGCACACAAACAGAAATTTGTAAATATTAAATGTTTTAACTTAACAAAATTATAAATTTTGCTAGATTTTTTTTAATATTTTATATACAATAATTTTAGGAGCGATTATGATTTATATAACTTGTGACCATGGTGGGTTTGACTATGCCCAAAAATTAATGAAATACTTTAACTCGCAAAAAATTGAATATAGATATATGGGGCCAAAAGAATATGACAAAGACGACGACTATCCAGATTTTGTTTTCCCAGCCTGTAAGGAAATTTTAAAAGACGAAAAACATTGTGGAATTTTCTTTTGCGGAAGTGGAATTGGCGTTAATATGGTTGCAAATCGCCACAAAGGAATTCGCGCCGTTAATGCTCAGGATTACGCCACAGCATTTTTGGCACGAAAAGACGAGGACGCAAATGTGTTAACACTGGGTGCGCGCCTTGTTAGTTTTAGAACAGCTTTAAAAATTATTAAGGTGTTTTTAACCAGCGAATTCGAGGGCGGACGACACATTCGCCGTTTAAATAAATACAACTAAAATTTAGGTGTATATTTCGAGTTTGCGCTAGATAAGTCTTGCGTAAAACAATTATTCATTTTTAAATTTAATGCGTGATTAATCACTCTTTTATATTCCAAAGGAGTGATTTTTCTGTTTATTTCTGGGTGATTAATTGCATCGTATCTTGGCTCGTACTGGCTCATAATGCTAACAATGGTGTTCTGCCCCAAGTTATTGTAAATCCAATTTAAACATTCAATGCTGTCGCTTGTGTGAGTGGGCAAAATAAGATGCCTAACAATAACTCCCTTTTTCATATATCCATTTTCCACAACATCTTTTGGTTGCAGTTGTTTCATTTGTAAAATTGCAGAATGCGCCGTTTCCACATAGTTTGGAGCTTTGCTATATTTCCCTGCTAATTCATTGCTTGAATATTTTAAATCCACCAAAAAAACGTCTACCAAACCTCGCAGTTTGCTTATAGTTTCTGCAGATTCGTAGCCACTAGAATTCCACACAACGGGGATTTGCGGCTTATAGATAATTAACGCTTTAATAATTTGGTTAGAAAAGTGTGTTGGAGTTACAAGATTAATGTTTAACGCGCCCTTTTTTTCCAACCTTTTAAAAATGTTTGCCAACTTTTTAACTGAAATAACTTTACCTTTGTTTTTGTGGCTTATTGGATAGTTTTGGCAAAAAACACATTTAAGGTTGCACCCAGCAAAAAAAATTGCACCACTGCCTTTATCTTGGCACGCGCCACTTATGGTTGGCTCTTCGTACTGATGAAACATAACTTTGCTTATGCGAATTTTTCCGTTTTGCCCGCAAAACCCTTTTTGCGAACTTCTATCTATTGCACATTTTCTAGGACAAACCTCACAATTCATACTGCTAGTTTAGAAAATTTGGCTAAATTTGTCAACCTGTTGTTCTAAATGAAAGGACAAGCAAATAGATTATTTTGAGGTATTTATGAAAAAGAAAATATTTTTATCTTTATTAATTGGCATTTGCCTAATAGGGTTTACTGGCTGCGGAAATGCAAAAGTGGATTTAAACAACTGCCTAATTGAAGAACGCAACAACCTATTCACGGCTCAGGACGAACTATACTGCGCAACGTTTTCGTCTGGAAAGCGGGAAGAAAACTATGCCCTAGACGGAATTGTTAACAATAAAACAGATTTTGGCATTATCTCTTTTGCCAGGTTAGACAGAAACCCCATGACTAACGACAACTACACATACGTTGTTAAAATTAACGACCAAACCTTCACAGGATTTTTAGAAAAAAGCACCGTGGACAATTCTTGCTCTGCCGACCTTGCCTTTGCCGCACCCGACACTGCCACCATTTCTGTTCAAGTTTCCTTCACAGGATACACGTTTAACAAGGAATTAATGAACACATCTAACAACTTTGCCGTTGACAAAACAACTGCCATAAACATTGCCAACAAAGAATTAAAAAACGAACTAAAAAACCTAACCAGCAACAAAAACAACAAAATTGAAGCCGTTATGAAAGTTTTAAAAGATTATTCCGCTGGCGAAGTTAAAAATTATTATTGGTACGTTGGCGTTGTTTCCACCAATGGCGACACATTGGGCGTTCTAATTAACGCGCTAAACGGCGAAGTTACTGCAAAAAAGGTTTAAATTAAAAAAGCTCACCTGATTAGGTGAGTTTTTTAGTTATAATATTTTTCATAAATTTCATTCATAATTGGTTTGTTGTTATCTATTAAATTGAATATATCAATAAAAGCTTCGTCCTTATCTTCATTTTGCAACAAGCGCATAGCTTCATTAACAAAGTTAATGCCATTATATCTAACCAACCTTAAACAATCTGGGGCAATTTGCAAATTTATTTTAAGCACATTACAAACCGCTTGCCCAGTTATTATTGCAAAAAAGTTCATAAACTTATTTTTTATGTTAAATTGGCACCTAATGCCAACTGCTTTGCAAAATCTTATTAAACATAGTTGCTTAATTTGTTCGTAAATGTCTGTTTGGGCAATTTCGGTTGCTTCAATTTCCAAAAAGGTTTGAATTGTTTTTGTAACATGGCTTGTATTCATACTTACAATATAATACAAATTTGTACAAAAGTCAATGGTAAAGTACAAATAAATTTATATTTTTTTTAAAAAATCCTTGTTTTGCTAGATATTAGAGGCCTGCATATATTCATGTTCTCGCTCGTATCTAACCTTCATTTCTTTATATTTTGCCGATAAATCGAATATGTATTTTTGCTTACCTTCTAACGACAAACTATTGTAATATTTATTATCCACAAGTTCTTTAATTGGATTAATAATAATTTCCGCACTAGAAAGCATTTTGCAAACTTTACCATATAATTCCTGCTCTTGAACGCTGAGCGATGCCTTTGCATAAGGTATTTGTTCAAAAATTGACTTTCCCTTATTGTAGTTTTTCATCCTGCTTTTTGCATCTTTTGCAAGAAGATATAATTTACCTTTAATTTTCTTTCTCATATTTTCCCCCTACACAAACTAGCATACAATGTTAAAGCAAAAACTCAAAAACTTTGGTGCGTAATATTTGCTCGAACTTTAACGAAAATTGTTGAATGTGGGAAAATTGTTAGGAAAATGAAATTTATAACAAAAAACCCACCATACGTGGGTTTATAAAGAAATTATAATCCAATTGTTTGTTTTTAGCCATCTCCTTAAAGTTTTATAGTTTGGCAAAATTTCTGCCACCAACTGCCAAAACTTTAAACTATGGTTTTTTTGTTTTGTGTGGCACAGTTCGTGAACAACAACATAGTCCACAACCTCTATTGGGCAAAGCATTAATTTAAACGTAAAGTTAAGGGTGTTTTTTCCTCCGCACGAACCCCAACGAGAAGTTGCGCTCGTTATACTAATGCCTTTATGGCTAAACCCATATCGTTGAGAATAAAATTCCACTCTATCGTTTATATATTTTTTTGCTTGACCTTTTAAAAAGTTAACAAACTTAGTTTGCGAATTTTGGTTTGGAACAATAATGTCACAATTGCTAAACTTGCACCTTGAAACATTCTGCAACCTTATTGTATACGTTTGCCCCAAAATAGAAATTTCCTTATCATTTTCAATAACTATTTTGCGATTAATGCTATCTTTAGCTTCTTGTTGTTTTTTTAATATCCAGGCCGATTTTTCTGCAATAAATTTAGCAATATGTTCTTCTTTGCATTTTAACGGAGCCTTCACAATAAGTTCGCCGGCAGAATTCACCATCAAAACAAGTGTTTTTCTTTTGGATTTTTGAATTGCTTTAGGCTGTATTTCAAATTTCATAGTTCACCTAAAACACCAATTCAAATAAAGCATTATATGCTGATATTTTGCCAGATTTTATTTTAAGGTCAAGCTCTACATACTTTTGATATAACTGAATGTAATATTTAAGTCCGTTTTTTGCAACGTTCTGCCTTGCAAGTTTAACCGCATAAGGTTTAATTCCTAAAATGTTACTTATCTCGTTGTCGTTTTTATTAACCGCCACATATTGCATTCTTTTAAAATATTTGCCCATAAAAGAAAATATTTCACCATAAGATTGCGATTTTGCCATTGAATTTAAAATGGTTTGATAGTTTGCGTAATTTTTTCCATCTATTGCATTGGTTAGCATAAATATCACATATTCAGTAGAGTTAGAAACCAAATTAGTTACAGTTTGAATGTCTATAACTTGGCTGTCCATTGCATAGGCAGAAAGTTTGCCAAGCTCATTAACAATTTGAGCAACGCTTCCGCCTGTTGCGTTAATTAAATAGTCCAACGCTTGCTCTTGAATTGAAAGGTTTTGCTTTGCAAGATAATTTAAAATGTATTTATTTAAATCGGCACCATCTAGCTTTGAACAATCCACAACTTGTGCATTTTCCAGTTTTTCAGCGTTAACGCACACCACAACAAGTTCCTCGCTAAATTCATACCCATTAACAAATTTAACAATCTCCGCATTAGGATTAACTAAAACAATAACCCTGTAATCGTTCCCCATTGGCAAACTTTCAAATTGAAGCTGAACTTCGCTTGCTTTAAGTTTTTCGGCATCTAACTTAACATAGTTAAATTCTTCAAAATTCTTAACTGTTGCCAATTTAATTAAATTAATTGCTTGCCTAATTAAGAAAAAATCTTCACCTTTTAAATTGTAAAGGTTATTAATTTTCTCTTTTAAACTTTTATTTAATTCAATAAATTTCATAATCACATTATAGCAAACAAACGAAGAAAATTGCAAGCAATGGCAAGGTGTAAACAACTTTATTTGTTTCGCTTGCTGTGCAAATTCGGCTAATTAAAAGCAAAAATAGGAAATAAACAACAATTGCTATGTAATTAAACGAAATTGTTGAAAAGTTAGCAATTGGCAAGTTTCCAAGCACAACCGCAACCAGATTAAGAAAATCATAAACAAAACCAATTGGATATAATAAATAGGTTATAAATGGAAGAACTAAACTAAACAACGCCAAAACAAATGTAATTGAAAATGCAACCGTGAAAATTGGAATTAAAATAATGTTTGCAATTAAAGAAATTATGTTTAAATTATTAAAGAAAAATGCCATAATAACCAACATGGCAATTGAAGTTGAAGCACTTAACGCCAAACTTTTTGCCAACGCATTTGGAAATTTAACCTTTGCAAGTGCAAGTGAAATGGATTTATATAGCAAAACTATTCCTGCAATGCACGAAAAACTCATTAAAGCACTAACATCAAATGCCAATAGTGGATTAATTGCAAAACAAATAATGCCAGCAATCCCTAGCGCACTTAAACTATCATATCTTCGTTTAACAATTGGCGCAAGCAAAAGCAAAACACTCATTATTGTTGCCCTAACCACCGAAACGGCAAAATTGCAAACATACATATAAAAAATTAACATTAAGCAAATAATAATAAAACTAATTTTAGGTTTAACTTTTAAAAGTTTAAATAATTTACTTAATAACCCAACAATAATTCCTACATGTAAGCCAGACACAGCTAACATATGTGCAATTCCGCTCATTTTGTAAGCATTATATTGGTCTGGCGAAAGCATTGTCTTGTCGCCAAACAACGCAGAATAGGCAATTTCAACATTTTCATTGCTTAAACCGTTGTGTAAATTTTCTTTAATTTTTAGCCTTATCTGTTCCGCAAAAGTTTTGTCGTGCCCAATTTCGTTAACATCACCAGCAGAAACAATTATTGAATATTTCAAATTGTCGGCATAATATTTTGCATTGGGAGTTTTGTAAAAAAATAAATCAGTTGCATAAATTTTAGATGGATTTAGCGAAAGAATGTCACCAATTTCAAAGGCAGAAAAATCGTTTGTAGTATCGTAAAGGCGAATAATTAAATTAAAGTTTTGTTTGTTTTCGTCAAACTTTATACTATCAGCATATAAGGTTAAAGTTCCATCTTGTGGCACTCCTACATTATAAATTCTTGCTTCCACCACACTTGGCAGCGCCGTTTCTTTTGGCGCAAATTGTAAGGTTGCCATAAAATATGCTCCAGCTCCAACCGCAAAAGCCAATGCTGAAATTATAATAAACTTTGCACTTTTATTTTTAATGCAAATAAAAATTAAAACGCTTAAAACTAAAATGCTAACCAAAACGGTTATTAGAGTGTTGCTTGCAACATAAAATGAAAAAATTGTGCCTAACAACAAAAAGGCAAAAATTAAACATAATGGTCTAAAATTCAGCCACTGGTCTTTCATTTAATGCATTATATCACAAAAATTTAAACAATTTAAGTGAATGTGCTTGAAAATTTAAAAAATGTGTGATAAAATGCATGCAAGTTTAACAACAAACTTAACATTTGGCCTCATTGTCTAGAGGTTAGGACGCGACCCTCTCACGGTTGAAACCGGGGTTCGATTCCCCGTGGGGCTACCAAAATTAACGCACCGAAAGGTGCGTTTTTTATGGTTGGCTCAAGTTTGCAATATGTTGAGTTTTACGAAACATATTCCCCGTGGGGCTACCAACCAGTGCACACCAACAGGTGTGTTTTTTGTTTTAATATCAGTAATTTAATAAACGCAAAACGTAATATAATTAAAACAAACAACTCAATGAAAAAAATCCACGTTTATGTGGATTTTTGTTTTATTAGTTCCCAGCAAGTTTTAACCAGCTTTCCATGTTGTTTTCCAACAAGCAAACTGGGTAGCCATTTTCTTCTTTTTCCATTTCTCTCATTTCGAATAGATTGCTTGTGTATCTTCCTTCTGCTGTAGATTTACTAATTAAGTTCATATAAGACGCTGCCATAATGTCTATGGTGTTAACATGGCCTGTTAAATCATAGAACGTTTTTGCAAAAATGCCAAACAACACTTTGTCCATAGATAGTTTTTTGTTGTAAGATTTAATATCTCTAAACGCATAATAAGCAAGACGAGTAAATTCGTTAATATCCTTAACCGTGAAATTTTTAAGTTTTAAGCCAAATCTTTCTTTATCTTTGATTGTTTGTTGGAACAACTCTTCTTCAAAAATGCCTTGTAGGGTGCAAGCGATGTAATCTTCTTTAACCCTATTTTTTGCCATCATAACAAAATCCCAGAAGAAGAAATCGAAACATCTAACATATTGCATATCTTTAAGTTTTTCTGGAAAGAATTTTGTTATAGATTTAACTCTATAAGGATAGTTTTTCATTCCCATATGCCAAATTGTGCACTTCTTTTCCCAAAATTTATCTGCTGAATAAAGTGAATTAACTGCACTGGCTTCTGCATTTGGATTGTATGGCGCGCAATAGTAGTTGTGATAAACTTCATCGATTAATGCAATCTTTTTAATGTTATGAAGATTATCTAAATTGAACAATTCGTCTTCGTTAAATTTAACACCAACAACAAATTCTTCTGTTAAGCACTTTCTTCTTGTAATTTTATTCCAAGGAACACCATGAGCAAAGAAATCTTGATAGAAAACCATAAACAAATTGTCGTCGGTCATATCATACACGCCCGCTGGCAAATATTGTTCGAAACAAGGGTGAGTGAAATTGCAAACAACCATGTCTGCCCCAGTTCTTTCAAGTTCTTTAGCCATATTGCTAAGCACAAACGGATGAGTGTAGTTATCGTCGGCATCTAAAAACACAACATAATTTCCTGTTATGTTCTTCAAGCCGTTATTTCTAGCAACCGACACGCCCGCATTTTTTTGATTAATAACTTTAAAGCGTGGATCTATGCCAGCATATTTATTAGCAACTTGTAATGTATCGTCTGCACTTCCGTCGTTAACAATAACAACTTCTAAGTTTTTATAGTCTTGTTCCCTAACACTGTTTAAAGTGCGAGCCAATGTTTTTCCTGCATTATAGCAAGGAATAATAATAGATATTTTTTCGTTCATTAATACATCCCCTTCGATATTTATTAAACTTACGAAAGATTGCCCTTTCGCTGTTGATATGTTACCAATATAAACTGCTTTTTACAATAGAAAATGCCTAAAACTGTTCTAAACTTGAAAAACGTCAAATTCTAGCCAACTCTACTGTTAAGAGAGTTGGAAAAAGTTGTCCAATTCTGCGAGAATTTGCTAAATTGTTTGCATATTTTTTAGGTTTGTGCTACAATTTTTAATATAAACTATAAAAATTTGAAGATTTTACAGCAATTCACTTAAAAACATCACATATCAAAATCTAATTTTATAAGGAGATTTATGGAAGATATTAATAAGGTTATTGGAAAAAATTTATTAATTCTAAGAAAACGTGCCAAGTTAACACAGGTGGAATTGGCCGATAAATTTAAGTATTCCGACAAAACTATATCCAAATGGGAAACTGGCGAATCGCTGCCTAGCATTGAAATTTTGCACGAGTTGGCACAATTTTATAATGTAACTTTAAACGATTTAGTTAGCAAAGAACCAATACCCAATGAAACGGAAAACAAAAAATCAACAAACAAACCATTCCCAACCAAATTGGTTATAACACTTCTTGCGGTTAGCGCAGTTTGGTTGTGTGCAACAGTTCTGTTTGTTTGCTTTAATATTGTTTTAGACGTTAACTACGGAATGGTGTTCTTTTGGGCCGTGCCAGTTTCATGCATTGTTTTAATTGTGTTTAACAGCATTTGGGGCAAAAATAAACTGCTGTTTCCAATTTTAACAGTGTTAATTTGGACCACTCTTGCCTGCATTCATATTCAGTTAATAAAATATCAACTTTGGGTAATTTACATTTTGGGCGTTCCTCTTCAAGTTGCAGTAACTTTGTGGGGCGCATTATTAACTAAAAAACCAAATCTCCAAAAAACTAATAAATCAGCCAAAATTAAAAAAGAAAAGGAAACAAAAAAAGAATTAAACCAAAAAGAAACTCAACAAAAAGAGTCAAACACTTTAACCCTTAACAATGTTGATAAAAAAGAGGACACAATTTCTGTTAGCCTAACAAACAAAGAACAATAGAATAAACATTAAAAAAGTATGGGTACATTTCCATACTTTTTTTGTTTTTCCAATATAATTTTATTTGTTTTATAAGATTTTTAGTTTTATCTTCTATTTTGATCCTGCGGTGGCATTGGCCTTGGCATAGGTCTTTGTGGTGGTTGTGGATAATTGCCTTGTGGTGCACCTTGAGGATATTTTGGTTGTTGAGGATTTCCAGCTTGTTGTGGATATCTTGATTGTTGAGGATTTCCTACTTGTTGAGGATATCTTGGTTGTTGTGGCATTGCTGGACGTGCAGCATATCCGCCTTGTGGCATTTGTTGTGGCCTTACCTGTTGTGGTTGAGCTGGGTATGGAAGTTGAGAATATCCAGCTTGTGGCATAGGTTTAACATCATTTGAATTAACTTCAACACGTTTTGCCACAATTCCAAGAATTGATGCAACAAAAGTTTCAATTAATGGAATTATAGTTGGCATAAGTGTAATAATTGATGTATTTAACATTTCTGGGTTTGAAGCGTATTGGATCACATAGTAAGCAACTGCCAACAATGTGCCAACCAGCATTAACACTCCACCAAGACGAGATTTTTTTAGGCAGAAGCAAGAACCAATAAAAGTTAACAAGCTTGCAACTGCAAACACTACAACAATCACCATTGCAATTGTAAATTCAGTTCCACCCATACCCATAAGGCTCATCATAACAACTGCAGAAACTAATGGAACTGCTGCAGAAATTAGCGACAAACTGCCAATAAATCCCAAAACAAAGGCAGCAACGCTTTCTCTTTTTTTCATATAAACACCCCTTTTTTACTTACATTTATTTTAACACTATTTTATATTAAATACAAATAAATTTAGTGTTTTTGTTAAAATTTAAACAACAATATTAAATATGCGCCCAGGAATATAAACCATCTTCTTATAGCCGTTTTCTACCCAAGTGGCAACTTCTTTAAGTGCAGTTTGTTTAATTTCCTCTTCTGGTGCGGTTTTGCTAACTGTAATTTTTCCACGCAATTTACCATTAACTTGAATTGGAATTTCTATTGTTGAAATTTCTAGTTTGGTTTTGTCGTATGTTGGCCAACTTTCGAATGCCACTGTTTTATTATGGCCTAAACCTTGCCACAATTCTTCGGTTAAGCATGGGCAAATTGGATTAAGCAGTTTAACAAACCCTTCGGCGTATTCACGTGGGAAAGATTTTACTTTAGAAACAGCATTAATAAATATCATCATTTGAGAAATTGCCGTGTTAAAGTTTAAGCTTTCATAATCTTCACTAACTTTTTTAACGGTTTGGTTATAAACAAAATCCAATTCGCCATCGTTTTCGTTTGTGATTGGCTTTTCTTGATATAACCTAAACACTCTATCAAGGAATTTTCTTGCACCGTTAACACCATTTTCGTCCCACGGTTTAGACGCTTGAAGTGGCCCCATAAACATTTCGTATAGGCGCAAGGTGTCTGCCCCATATTTTTTAACAATAACGTTAGGATCTACAACATATTCTGGGAAACGCTTGCCCATTTTAATGCCATTTGCACCCAAAATCATTCCCGGGTGAACAAGTTTTTTGAAAGGTTCTTTAACCGGAACAACACCCTTATCAAACAAATAGTTATTCCACATTCTTGAATATAACAAATGCCCAACTGCGTGTTCTGGCCCACCAACATAAAGGTCAACCGGAAGCCAATGTTTTAAAAGTTCTTTATTTGCAATCTCGTTATTGTTCTTAGGGTCGATATATCTTAAATAATACCAACTAGAACCAGCGCTTCCTGGCATTGTGCTTGTTTCTCTTTTGGCTGGCTTGCCATTAACAACAACATTAACCCAATCTTCTGCTTTTGCAAGTGGACTACTTCCGTCCTTTGCTGGCTTATAATCATCTAAAACAGGAAGAACAAGAGGAAGTTCGCTGTCGCTCAGTGCTGCAGTTGTGCCATCTTCAAAATGAACAACCGGAATTGGCTCGCCCCAATAACGCTGACGGGCAAATATCCATTCTCTAATTCTAAAATTAGATTTTACCCTTCCAACTCCCATTTTAACAACTTTGTCGGTTATTGCTTTTTTTGCTTGCTCAACAGTTAGCCCATTAAATTCTTCACTGTTAATAAGAGTGCAACTCTTTCCTAAATAATCCTGCTTTTCAAATGCGTGATTACTCACATCTGCACCAGCAATAACCTGAATCATTGGAATGTTGTGAGCAATTGCATATTCAAAATCTCGCTGGTCGTGGCTTGGAACTGCCATAACTGCACCAGTGCCATAACTTGCCAAAACAAAGTCGCCAATAAACAATGGAACTTTTTTGCCGTTAACCGGGTTAATTGCATAAACTCCATCTAGTTTAACACCAGTTTTGCCTTTGTTTAGTTCTGTTCTTTCCAAGTCGCTTAACTTGGCGGTTTCTGCCCTGTACTGCGCAACTTCTTTCCAGTTTTTTATTCTTGGTTTAAGTTCGTCCACCAACTTACTTTCTGGCGCAACAACCATAAAGGTTATGCCATAAATTGTTTCAATGCATGTGGTGAAAATAGAAAACTTTCCGCCACCAACCAAATCAAAGTCCACTTCCACGCCGTTAGATTTGCCAATCCAATTTTTTTGCATAAGTTTGGTAGATTCTGGCCAATCAATTTCATTTAAACCTTCTAACAATCTGCCGGCATACTTTGGAATATCAATAACCCATTGTTTCATATTCTTTTTAACAACAGGAAATCCTCCTCGTTCACTTTTGCCATCAACAATTTCGTCATTTGCAAGCACGCATCCCAATTCTTCACACCAATTAACAGGCATTTCAACACAGCGTGCTAACCCGTCTTGATATAGTTGTTTAAAAATCCATTGAGTCCATTTGTAAAAATCGGGCGCACTGGTTTGAATATTCCTGTCCCAATCGTAAGAAAATCCAATGTTTTTTAATTGATTGGTGAAATATGCAATGTTCTTTTGAGTGAAACTATCAGGGTGATTACCTGTTTCAATAGCAAACTGTTCTGCTGGCAAACCAAAAGAATCGAATCCCATTGGGTGCAAAACGTTATACCCTTGCATGCGCTTCATTCTGCTAACAATGTCTGTTGCCGTGTAGCCCTCTGGGTGGCCAACGTGAAGCCCTGCGCCAGATGGATACGGAAACATATCTAACGCATAGAACTTTGGCTTGGAAAAATCCCAAATATCTGTTTTAAAAGTTTCATTTTCTTCCCAATATTTTTTCCATTTTGCTTCAATTTCAATGTGATTATATTCTTTCATAAAATCTCCTTAAATGGTTATTAAAAAAATGACAGCCACCCATGCCGTCAATTTTAACTTTCGGCACAAGCAAAATAAGTGCCAATGCTAGGCACCATTTACCATAAGAGCAATGCCAAAGTTTTAATTATCATGTTATTATATTATCACATTGAACTGCCGTTGTCAAGAAAAGATGCAATGTTTACCTTGGAACAAAACTATTGCATGGAGCATTAGATTGCTCGCTTCCAACAAAAATACCATTAGAAAAACATTCGCCCTCCTTGTTAAAAACACAATTAGAAGTATCACACATTATATTCATGGTTTTACAATGATGAAAAGGTGCAATGTCTGGTTCGTGCATAAACATATCCCTAGAAACGTCCTGAACTTCTTTGGTTGTATCTATTCTTAAATCGTTACAATCGGCACAATTATCAATTTGCAGGTTTTTTCTGCTGCATTTTGCCCTGTCGTTATATTGGCAACTATATTTTCTACACATTACGTCCATAAATCTATTTTTGCCAACATATAACGTTTTATTCATAATATTAAATTTGACACGAGCCTATTTGTGTGTTATAATAAAACCACATAAACGGAGAACTTATGAAAGTTATTTTAATAAAAGAGCTTAAAGGAAAAGGAAAAAAGGGTGACATTATTGAAGTTAACCCAAACTATGCACTTAATGTGCTAATTAAACAAGGAATTGCAAAAGAAGCAAACGCCAGCAATTTAAACGACCATAAAGGTCAGCAACAGGCAAAAGAATTTCACCATAACGAACTTGTTAAGGAATATCAAGCGCTTGCAAACAGCATAAAAAACAAAGAGTATAATTTCACTTTAAATGTTGGCGCAAATGGCAAAGCATTTGGTTCTATAACCAAACAAGAAATTTTAAACAAACTTGTTGCAGACGGTGTTAAAATTGAAAAGAATATGATTAAAGATTTTCCAACCATTAAAAGCGTTGGGCAGTATAAAATAACACTTCAATTAATTAAAGAAGTTTCGGTTGAAATTATTGCAAATGTTAATATAAAATAGAAGGTAACAAATGAAAAATATACGATGTTCTTCTTGTGGCGCAAACATACAGCCAAAGGAAAATTCCAGCACTATCGTTTGCCCATATTGCGACTCTGCATTGGTTTTAGATTCTTCCGAGCAAATAAAAAAGGAATTCACACCTCAAGTTTCACAAAGCACGCACACCACACAAAGCCCAACAGCCAGCACACAACCACGCATGGCTACAAAATCCCGCCCAAAAGCTAATGTGTTTTTGTTTTTCTTTTTGTTGTGTTGCTCGTTTTGGCCTGGCATAATTTATTTGGTTATTATTGGAGCAAAACAAAAAGAGTGGGACAGATTGTATAAAAAATAATACGAAAAAACACGCAACATAAGTGTCATTCTGAACGAACATACTGTCATTCTGAACGCAGTGAAGAATCTGAAAGATACTTCGTTTCACTCAGTATGACATTGATTGCGTGTTTTTTTAATTTTCTAAACCTAATAAATAATCTGTTGAAACTTTAAAATATTGTGCCAAAATAGACAAATAAACAGCACTTGGTAAACGCTTTTTTAAATTCCAACTATTTATTGTTGACCTTGGAATATTTGTTTCTTCGGCAAGTTGTTTCATGTTAAGATTTTTATCTTTCATTAAATCTAAAAATCTTTCCATAAAGATTCCATATACAGTTTGTTCCCTCATGAAAATATATTGACACATTTGTGCCACTTTTATTTGACAAAACACAAACGTGTTTTATATAATTAAAACAGCATATAATTGGCGAACGCTAATTATGTGTTATTGTTGGGCAAGGAAATCGAAAGATACAGTGTGTTTTTGCTAGCAAACCTTTGCAACGAGAACGAGAGTAAACCCAGCAAGGAAAAACACGCAGTTATTTCTGCGTGTTTTTCTATTTTTTATTTATCAATTTTGCAATTAATCATTTACCTTTTTGTTAACATATTCAACAAGTTCGTCTATGCTTAGGCGGATTTGCTCCATTGTGTCGCGGTCACGAACTGTAACTGTGTTATTTTCTAACGTGTCGAAATCGATTGTAACACACATTGGCGTTCCAATTTCGTCCTGACGGCGGTAACGTTTTCCAATTGAGCCCGCTTCGTCGTAGCTAACCATAAAGTGCTTTGCAAGTTTTGTGTAAACTTCGTTTGCTTTTTCGCTTAAATTCTTTTGAAGCGGAAGAACAGCAACCTTATATGGCGCAATGCTTGGGTGGAAGTGCATAACAACACGAGTATCTCCACCTGCTAAAACCTCTTCGTCATACGCTTCGCATAAAACTGCCAAAGTTAAACGGTCGGCACCAATGGAATATTCTATAACATTTGGAATATATTTTTCGTTGGTGAAAGGGTCTAAATATAACATAGATTTACCGCTGTATTCTTGATGACGACTTAAATCCCAATCTCCCCTGTGGTGAATGCCATTTAATTCTTCCCAACCAATTGGATAGTGATATTGAATGTCGCAAGCGGCTTTTGCATAGTGCGCAAGTTTGTCGTGATCGTGGAAACGTAAATTTTCTGCCTTAAAGCCTAAAGAAAGCAAGAAATTGAATGCTTTTTCTTTAAACTGAGCATAGAAATTCATGCTATCGTCCGCCTTGCAGAACCATTGGTGTTCCATTTGTTCAAATTCAATTGTTCTAAAAATAAAGTTTCCTGGTGTAACTTCATTTCTAAACGCTTTACCAATTTGAGCAATTCCAAATGGCACCTTTGCACGCATACTACGTTGAACGTTAAGGAAGTTAACAAATTCCCCTTGCGCAGTTTCTGGGCGCAAATAAATTAAATTTTGACTATCTTCTGTTACGCCACGAGAAGTTGAAAACATAAGGTTAAAGTTACGAATTGATGTCCAATCGTGCTTACCACATTTTGGGCAGTTAACTTTGTGTTCTGCAATGTATTGTTCCATTTGTTCGTTGCTCATTGTGTCGGCATTAACTGTTCCTTTGCTATGCGCTTCAATTAAATTATCTGCTCTGTGGCGAGTTTTGCAAGATTTGCAGTCCATTTTAGGGTCGGAAAAACTTGCAGTGTGGCCACTTGCGTCCCACACTTTGCTATTCATAAAAATGTCGGCATCAACACCATACGAGTTTGGCGATAACTGCACAAACTGTTTCCACCAAGCGCGCTTAATGTTGTTTTTAAGTTCCACACCAACAGGACCATAATCCCAAGTGTTGGCAAGGCCATCGTAAATGTCGCTTCCTGGGAAAATTAATCCCCTACTTTTGCATAAGTTCACAATTTTATCAAAGTTTTGCATAAATTTTCTCCTTAATAATTTAAAATGCTATGCCATAAGAAAAACCCTTACAGCATTATTTTGCCGTAAGGGACGATTTTTACAAACCGCGGTTCCACCCTAATTGGATAATTCCCACCTTATTTTCTTGTTACGCCAAGCGGAGCGGATATCTTTTCAATATCTCCAGATAAATCGCCACTTTATCTATAGGATTATTTTTATATTATTCCATTTTTATTAGTTTGTCAACCATTTTTCTAGATTTTAGCATTTTGTTAAAACTTACCACTCAAATAAGGTTTCTTCATAATCTAAACCATACTTGTCTTTATTCTCTGCCTCTAACTCTTCCGCTGTTGGCTTTTTCTTTCTTCCACGCTTTGCAGTTGTTTGTTCTGTTTGTGTTTGTTCAACAGAATCATCTTGTTTTTCTGTGGGTTCTACTGGCGTAGGTTCAACAACTGTTTCTGGCTGATTTGCAGGCGCAGTTTCAACTTCAAGTTCTTGTGAAGAAGGTTTCTCCGCTTTTTTTGCTTCCGCTTTAAGTTTTTTGTATTTATTAAACCTTTTGTTTATTTGCTTATAAATTGCCTTATCTGTTTCATCTTCACTTGTTTTAAGTTCTTTTAAAATACCTCTTACGGATTTTTCAATATCACGTTTTAACTTAGCGTCAACCTTATCTCCATTCGCTTCAAGTTTATCTATTAAAGCCAAGTATTTTTCAACACCAGCCGCCTTAATTTCTGCCGACATAGACATTGCGTCAGTTTTTGTTCTTGTTGTGCCTGCTGCATCAACATATTTTGTTTTAACTGTTTTTGAAATAGCTAAACCATCTACAACTTTTCGTATAACATTTTTGCTGTTAACAATGACTTTATCGTTAGAAGAATTTAATGTGAATATAGATAGATTGTTAACTCTTTGCAAAACCGCTTCAACTCTTCCCATTATAGATTCGTCAATTTCTCCAGCATCTATAGTAAGTTGCAAGTTGTTAAGATTTAATTGCAAGAAAGAAATAATCTTATCTTTTAATGGTTTTTTGTTTTCTCCATCTAGTTCTCCATTTTCTAATTCGCTTAAAATTTTCTCAATTCTTGCCAAGTTATTTTCGGTGAACTTAACTGAAGAGATGGTTGTTTTTGCTTCTTGCACATCAAAGGTTTCGCCAACGCCCGCTTTAATAACTGCCGTTTCACTCAATTTTAAGTTTGCATATGTTGTTTTACCTTTAAGCATTGGTTTTAAGGTTCTAGCCGAAGATTTTGTAACTTCTTTATTTTCTTCAACATCTTCTTGATTATCTTGCTCTATTTCAACTGGGTCTGTTTGATGTTCGGTTTCTGTGCCAACAGATAAATCATCTGTTTGATTTTGGTGTTCTTCCATAGCTGTTGTAACAATACCAACTTCGTCTTTATTGCCATTAGATGTAGCCGTCCAGATGTGCAGTTTGCCATCTTCAACACCGTCAGATCGTTCACCAAATTGCATATTAGAAAATTGTTCCATTTTATCAAGCAAACTTGCATATGCAGCCGAATACTGTATGCCATTTTTTGCAAGTGCAGCATAGAATCCTTTGTTGTTGATTAATTTTCTAGCAATTTGATGTTGAGTGTTTAAATATCGCAACAAAACTTGCTCTTGTGCGGAAACCTCTTTGCCCGCAGCCAGCAATGCAGTCTCTGTTATGTGCTGTGCTAAATTTTCAATCTTTGCTGCTGTGGCTTGCTTCAACACTTCTTCTTTTTGTTCTTTCGACAATCTGCCACCATTTTTTTCTCGTGCTTCTTTTAACACTTTTAACTCTTCAGCCCTTGTTAACTGCCCTTTTTCGGTTGCTTGCAACATAATGTCATTCTTTTCTTCTTCTGTTAGCTCCCTTGGAACAATATCGTATTGCGCAAAAATGCTTTCTATGTTGCCATTGGCATCTTTGTTAACAACAGGAGTGTAAGTTAATCTTGTTAGCAAACCATTAATAATGGAATCCACTTCTTCTGGCTGAACTCCCATTTCTTTGGCAAGCCAAACCTTATCTTTAACCGAAAATTTACCAACTTCAAAATCTAAATCCATACGGCTTAAGAATGCAGTTTCATCTTCGGATATTTTTGCAGATGCAACCAATAATTCTTGTTCTTTTTCGTCTTCAGTTAACTCTCTTCCCAATCTTTCCTGTGCCGATTGTAAAATATACGACTTTTCTTCTTCTGTTAATTCTTTATGTTTAATAGAATGTTTTGCACTAATAACCGCATTGCCGAATTCGTCATATTCCACAGTGCAAGCATAAGCAACCCTATTTGCAATGTTAAATAGTTGCTGATCGAACGCAACCTGCGCCTTTCCGGTTAATTTATATTCACAGGTGTTAATGTTAAACACCATGCTGTCTAATATTCTTAATTCGTCTTCCGTTAATTCGTCACGCTTAATATATTTCGCCATCATAAAGCCCTTTGCGCGCTTCATTTTAGCAATATCTTCTTGCAAGTGTTTGTCCTCTGGCTTAAACGAGCCAGAAGAGGTGTAGTTGATTTTCATTTCTTTTAGTTTGGCTTCTAACACTTCACACTCTGGAATTAAGTCAGGATTTCGTTTTGCTTTGCGTTTTAATTTTTTAAGCTTAGCTTCAAGCCCTTTAATCTCCTCCAAATATTGTGTGAATAAATAGGCATTGCTTTCGTTAACTTGACCCTTTCCGTTAATCATTTTAAACTCTGCAATATATTCACTTTCCGAAAGTGTTGAAACAAGCCCATGTTCAAGCTGGCTGAATTTATGCAAAAATGCAATTTCTCTTCTTGCCTCTGGAGTTTCTGCCCTAAGTTGAGCTTCTAAAGCCTTTAACTCTTCAAACGATTGCTTACGGCACTCTTTACGTTGAAAATCTAATTTGTCTGGATATTTTGTTGTTCTTCCGTTAACAAGCCCTGCCCTAACAGCATTAACAATGGGAGTTCCTATTGCAACTCCAGCAGCCGTAACTGCCGCAGCCGCAAAAAGTGGAGGAACTGCCAACATAAGCAAAATTCCTGGGCCAGAACAAACATTAACTAAAGTTGTTACGGTAACTTCGCCCAATTTAGAGTACACTGAAGCATTTGCTTTTTTTCTATCAAAATGTGGGCCACCTGTTAATTTCCCATTTTCATAGATTAAAGGATTTTCTTTTAAAAATTTATATTTCCAATGTTCACTAGAATAGTCGTCTGTTATGGTTGTTGTTGAAAATTGATATCTTTCATTTTTAGAATCCACTTCACAAAACTCGCCATTAACAATAACTTCATCAACTTCGTAATTACCACCTTTATATTGTTCAACAAAATCTCTTTTTGCATTAAACAATCGTTCTTCTTTTTCTTCGGTTGAAAGTTCCCTAGCATAAACTGCTTTAGCGTTAGCGTCTAATTCGTAATCATTAATTAAAACACATTGTTCAGCCTTGTCGCCTTTGTTTGTTGTTTTAATAACATCGCAGGAAGCCATATCTCCTTTATGCAACACTAATGGAACAACATCTTCTGGATTAAACCTGGCAGAATACTTAATTGCTTCTTCTGTGTTTGCAATAATTCTATATTCCACCGTGCTACCATTTTGATATTTTATTAAGAAAGCATCGCAGTTTTGTGCCGTGGAAGAATATTTATAGCAATATGGGCGAACAGCTTGGTTTTCTTGAACAAAACGACCATCTTTAAGTTTTATGAATGTGCCGTCTTTCAAAACATCTTCTTTATTTTCAGTTGTTTGTAGAGTTCTTTCGCTGTTATAGGTAAGGTTTGCATCTTCAGCGGATAGCGGTTCACTAATATGAACAACATCTCCAATTTTAATACCCAACCTTTTGCCAACTAAGTTTTGAACGTCTCTAGATGTGAAAATTTCGGCACCAACTTTTTCGGTTAATTCTCCTTTGTCGTCAACGTAATATAAATCTTCAATTTTAACTGCAGAGGAAAGTGTTTGGCCTTGCATTCTTAAGCGAACAAATTCACCCTTTCCTTCGTTAACAAGTTTAAAAGCATTTGTTTTAAGCTTTGCTTTATTTCCTTCCTTTTGGAAAACGTGATAAGAAAATGATTTGCTTAGTGGAACATCAGTAAATGTTGGCTTATCCCCACTTAAAGTGTAGGTAGATTTAACCCCTCTAGCCATATCTATTTTTTCTTCGGCAACAACCTTGCCAACAGAACAGGTTGCATCTGTGTATATCCAATCAATAGAGTCCAAAGAAGCTGTTACCATTGTTTTATTTTCTAGTTCTTGAAATGATGTTATTTTTGCATCTGCTAAAGAAACAAATTTCCCGGCCTCATAAAATCCTATTTCGCTTTTTAGGAAGAATTTTGCGTTTTTTTCTCCACTTATCTTTGCATAAACATATGCCCCATTAAAATCTGGCTGTGGTTTAGCCTCAAATGCATGCTTTAAGCCGTCTTCAACTCCGTCAATAGCAACATCTTTTGTTTCCATAATGGCAGGAAGTTCAACATCTTTAACGTAAATTAAGGAACGGGGTTCAACCGTTCTAATTTTATCTCCACCGCTTGTGTATAACATTTTGCCGTCACGAATTGCATTTCTTAATTGTGCAAGCGATTGAACTTTATGCTTTGCCGGCGGATTTTTGCTAACACTGCCATGAGCAATGTATAATTTATCGGCAGAAACATATTCGTCCGCATCATTTTCATGCCCTTCTTCTTTGTGGAAAACAACAACAACACCGCTTAAATCCGGCTGCTTTCCATTTTTATAATTGCGCCCGTCATATGGTATAAGTTTTTTCTTAAATGTAACTACTGCCACAATGCACCCCACTTCAATTTGAAAGATTATAACACACTAATTTTAAAAAATCAATACACTAACAATAATTATTTAATTTACATTAAATAAAAACAAACCAGCCCAAATGGATTGATTATATTAATTAAGCGACACTTCAAATCCTAAAATAAACAAGTGACAAATAAAAAAACAACCCATTTTAATTTTTTAATGGGGTCCCCACCAAAACTTGTTTTGGAAGGGGAAACGAAAAAACCGACTTAAAGCGGAGTTTGCATATCATTGCAAACGACCAAATCAGTCGGTTTTTGAGTTTGGCGCAGAGAACAGGATTTGAACCTGCGGATGCTTTCACATCACACGATTTCCAATCGTGCTCATTCGACCACTCTGACATCTCTGCATATATGGCAGTTTATAGTTCTGCCAAAACTTTAAATTATTTATTATCTTTTTCTGCCGGTTTATTCAAATCTTCCAATGTAACCTTAGAAGAATGAATAATTGGCTTCCATTCAACCTTTTTAAACAAAGCAGAAATGGAAATTGGAATGTAGGTTAACATATAAAGTGGGAATATGAAAGCATATAAAACCTTTTTCCAGTTTGGGCAAATAATACGTTTCCACTCGGTTATTAAAATTGTGCCAGAAATTGCCCACATTGTCACGCACAACCCTGCCCATTGCCACAACAATTGCAAGAATGAAAAGCCAACGTTAGCAAAATCGCCCATACAAAGCGATATTATTGCACACAACGGGAAAACAACCACCGAAAGGAATGTTAGAACAAAAGCTGGGAAAGTTGCAGTAAACACGTCCCAACAAGAAAAACTTGTGAAACTGCGTTTAAGTAGTGCACCACCCTTTGCCTTTGTTATTTGGAAAGAACCTTTTGCCCATCTTTGACGTTGACGCCAAGCCTGTTTAAACTTTGTTGGTTGTTCGTCGAAGAATTCTGCTGTGTCGGTATATCCAACCTTTCTTCCAGAAAGAGCATATTCTGTTGAACATTGAATGTCTTCTGTTAACAAGAAGAATTCCCAGTTGTTATATTCTTTAACCACGTCCTGGCTAATTAAAAATCCAGTTCCGGAAATTGCGCAAGAAGATTTTAGGTGCATTCTTGCATTGTTGTTGTGCCTTGCTTCATGCAAGAACCAAAATCCATAGCCAGATGAAATCCAGTTGTCTCCAAAATTCTTGGTGTTTCTATAAGACGTTGCCATATCGTAACCACTGTCGTACATCTTGTTCATTTCGGTTATGTAATTTGGTTTAATTATATTGTCCGCATCTAGTACAATATATGCTTCTGGCACCATATTGGCAAATTCTGGTTCGGTGTGCAGTTTTGTGAAAAGGTAGTTCAAAGCATACCCCTTGCCAATTTTTTCTTTGTTAAACCTTTCAAACACCACACAGCCCATATCCCTACAAATTTGTGCAGTGTTATCTGTGCAATTATCCGCCACAACAAAAATTTTAATCATCGATTGAGGATAATCGTTTGCCTGAATGCTTTTAATTAGATTTCCAATAACAGCACTTTCATTTCTGGCCGCTATAACCACACCAATTGTATGAAATTTGAACACCTTATTTGGTATTTTGTGCCTTTTTAAGGTTCCAATAACCAAGAAAATTCCTTGATGAAAATAGAACAACATAAACAAAATGCCAACTATTTGTGAAAAGTAATACACAAATCCATACATACCATTAGGAATTGGAATATTACCGTTATATCTAATTAAGTCAAAAATAAGTCCCATAATTTAACTCCGTTTTAGCATTATAGCACATTTATGTTGTTTTGTAAATAAATTTTAAAACTTTTGTCGTAATATGTTATAAAGCAACAAAAAAGCCGCCAAGGCGACTTGTTTTGGCGCCCCGAGTAGGGCTCGGCGTCACAGCTCTCTCTTTTTAATCGTTTGCTTTTTTCTAAGCAAACTTCATTTTTGTTCGGCTGTTCCTTTTCCCCTTCCAAAAATTATTTTGGCGGGGTCCCCATATATTAGGTTCTCGCCCTAGCGCAACAAAAAAGCCGCCAAAGCGACTTGTTTTGGCGCCCCGAGTAGGGCTCGAACCTACAACCTACCGGTTAACAGCCGGTTGCTCCACCATTGAGCTATCGAGGCATATTTTCAGTTAACAAAGCTATTTTAACACTAATAAATTGCTTTGTCAACTGATTTTTTAATTTTTATTTATAAAATGTTAAACTTTTTTAAATTTAAAATTTTATTTGTTGCTTACCCTAGAAAATAATGCATAATTATTTAAAATGTTGATGTAATTAACTTTCTTTAATGTATTTGTTAATTGAGAATTAAACAATGCCTCCACCTCTGGTGTTACATTTTCATTTTCGTAAATAGCATTACCCAAACTATAAGCATAAATATCTTGGCTAAAAATTCCGCCGGTGTTAGAGTAATATAACAACATATCTCTAACTTGTTTACCTTCTAACTGGTCTGGCGTTACAGTTGAGGTATCTATAACCTCCATTTCTCCCGTTTCATTATCAACAGCATAAACATAATCGGCTGGCTTAAATAAAGATTGCCCCAAATAGAAGTTTTCATTAAACTCAATTCCCAAAAGGTCTAATAAAGTTGGAACAATGTCGTAGGCAGAAGTAAACCTGTTGTTAACAATATATTTATTGCTTAGCGTTGCATTTTTTGCTTTTAGCCCCGGGCTAGAAAGTATCATTGGAACTGTGTTCAATTCTATGCTAGAAAAATCTTTGTTATCGAAACCTTTAAAACGGTTTGCAAGTTGACCGTAATATGCGTAGTGATCCGAGAACAAAAGCATGGTGGTTTCATCTGCAATGCCTCGATTATTCAGTTCAGTAACAATATGGCCAATTGCTTCGTCAAGCCCCATCATTCCGCATTGATAATATGTCATTTCCAAACACATGCTTGGGTCTGTTTCGCTAAATCTATTTAAAATGTTAGTGTACCAATTTGTGTAAGTTAATTCGTCCTTTGTTTTGGTTGGGTTAACTATCCAATTTCCGTTTATGTCTTTAACACAATCGTCTGGGCCATATTTAACATAATTAAAATATCTTTTTGCATCACCGTCGTAATGATTATCTTCTTCTGTGAATGCACCGTGAGAAGAAACGTTTAAATAAAATGTGTAAAATGGGCTTGTGGTGTTTGGAACAATATATTTCATTGCATGTTTTGCAAAATCTCCCTCGGCTGCCCAATTGTCAAATTTAAGGTCGTTACCTGTATATAGTTTGTTGCCATACGCATCTACTAATGTATCTTTACCAATAACATTATCAAATCCTAATCTTGCATGAGTGTCATCTCTGTTATAAAATGAAAGTTTGTGCGAATGAACATATGTTGTTTCGTAACCTTTTTGCTGCAAAATTTTAGGCATTGAATACCCAAAAACTGCGTCTAAATTATCTTCATTTAACTTAACAACGTTTTTTAACGACTTGCCAACTGGGAAGTTGCCCATTATTCCATTGCTTTCACTCATATTAGTTTTTGCCTTAGAGAAGAAGTTAGTCGCAATAAGGCTGTCGTTATTACGGTTAGAATTGGAAGTGTCGGTTAAATAATCTTGCCCATAAATAAGCGAGTAAATGTTAGGGGTTAATTCATAAGATAAATTGTTAACTGTTGGGTCGTACGTGCCATCTCCAAAGCCAAACCATTCGGTTGTTTCCATCATAAACACCACAACGTTGTTGCCTTCATCTATGCCAAACACATCACTTGAAGAATAAGTTGTGCCGTTGTTAAAATAGTGCAAAGTTGCATCTTCTAATGCTTTATCGCCTCTGTTAAATGTGTTAATTAACATATTTGTAAAATAGCCAAACGAACCAAATTTTGAGTAGCTGTTTTGTTTTAAATAAATGCCATTCATAAGGAATGCATCACTAGAAAAATATTCGTCTTTATTAATGCTTGCCGAAGCGTTAACCGTTTGCCTTATTTGAATAAAGTTTCCAACCGAAAAAAATTGCAAAGAAACAAACACCAAAACACACAAAATTGAATAGTGTTGTTTAACATTAATGTTATTTCTTGAACACACCTTTAAAGCCAACGACCCAATAATTGCAACGCAAGTAAACGTTGCAATTAACTGTAAAATAATAACAAAAAACACAAAATTGCTTGTTACTGCAGCCCCAGCTTCTGCAGCCAAAGAAAACATGTCAAACGAAAAATAATCACCAAAAATATTATATAGCGAATAGTTAGCATAAATTAAAATTGTTTGAACTAATAACATAATTGTTGCAACAATATACTCAGCTTTATAGTTAGGAATTGCAAAAATAATGAGCCCCAAGAAAACCATAATGGTTAAATCATAAACCCAATATTCAGGCATAAATCCTAAGCCAAATAAATGGAAAGAAACAATTTCCAAAACTATTGCTCCGCACACAAAATATAAGAACATTAAGGATTTATTCAACAACGTTTTAATCATAATTTCATTATACACTCAAACAAACGTTAAGTCAACATAATAAATTTATGTTAAAAGGAATGTTTTATAATTTATCCATATTGTTTGCTTATTTAAACAAAAAATGCTACATTAATTGTATGTTTAGTTGGTTTAAAAATAAATTCAATAACTTGCTACCTAGCGATGCACATAATGGCCTTATGACCGCAGAACTAACAACCATAAAAGTTGGCACAAAACTTACTGTGCCAGAAAATTTTGTTTGCTTTGCCTGTTATAAGGATAAAACCTATTTAGAAATGCCCACTGGAACTCATATTTTAAATGCAGAAACTCTTCCTGAACTTTATAAAGAACAGTTGGGCAAAAGACGTTCGTTACGGCATTTAAAAATAGATTTGTTTTTTGTTAATCTAAATCAAACCAACATTTCATTCAGTTATAACGATAAAGTTCCAGTGTCTGGCAAAAACACAAAATTAAAATTTGACGTTAATATTAATTGCTCTGTGAACAATGCAAAAAAATTTAGTAAATTCGTTTTAGGCTTTTTAGCAACTACAACCGCTTATGAAACAGAAAAGTTGGTTGTTGGGTTTATACAAGAGTTTTTAATGCAACAATTTTTAAAGGTAACTTTAACTAGCACAGAAATTCCTGCTGGTTTAGTTAATGAACTAACCCAAAAACTATCCTCTTATATGTTAAAAATGGCGCTAACTTTAAATAACTTTAACCTTTCTACACAACTTAAAAACAACTTAACGCCACAAGAAAAACCAACAAAATCTTTTAGTTTTAACACATCAACATCAACCACAAACAACATCTCATCATCAAATCTTTTTAACAATTCAAGCAAAAATAAAGAAAATGTGGTTGACCAAAACCCAAATGAACATTATAATAATGTAAACAGCACGTTGGCAGAAACTCAACAAAGTTGTGCCAGATGTTGCTCCGTTTGTGGTTCAAAATTAATTACAGGTGCAATTTTTTGCCACAGATGCGGTAATAAAAATATAGAATAGGAGAACACAATGAAATTTAAGAAAACAGATATTATTGGCTATGTGTTAGAAAAACACCCTAATGCAGAAGAAATTTTGGCAAGTTTTGGCTTCCATTGCTTATATTGCCCTCACTCTCAAATGGAAAGTTTAGAGCAAGCTTGCGCAGTTCATGAAGTTGACGTCAATGAATTATTAAAAGCACTAAACAAATAATTATTAGATTTAAACATCTTAAATTTACAAACAAAAAAATCACTATTGCTAGTGATTTTTTGTTTTTTACTTTTTATCCTTTGGAAGTTTAGATTCGTTCTCTAAAACCTTTTTTGCCTGCTCCATTTTAGCTGTTGCTTGTGCAATTTGACTATCTATTTCTGCCAAATATGCATCTAAGTCGCTAAAATCATCTTCAGTTTGAGTTGGCTTCACATCTTCTTTTCTTGGCCTTCCCCTACGCTTTGGTTCAGCCGCATTAACAGGTTGTGCCAGGTCGTCTTTTCTTGGTCTTCCTACCTTTTTAACTGGTTCTTGTGCGGTTTCAACCTTTCTTGGACGTCCTGGTTTGCCAGGGGTTTTGATAGGTTCGTTAGAAACTTCTTTTCTTGGGCGTCCCCTACGTTTTGGTTCTGCCTTTTCGGTTGGTTCTTCAACAACCTTTCTTGGCCTGCCAACATGCCTTACTGGCGCACTTTCGGTTGCGACATCTTCTTTTCTTGGTCTTCCTACCTTTTTAACTGGTTCTTGTGCGGTTTCAACCTTTCTTGGACGTCCTGGTTTGCCAGGGGTTTTGATAGGTTCGTTAGAAACTTCTTTTCTTGGGCGTCCCCTACGTTTTGGTTCTGCCTTTTCGGTTGGTTCTTCAACAACCTTTCTTGGTCTTCCAACTTTTCTTACTGGTGTGCTTTCTTCTTTTTGAACGGCAGAGATTTCTTTTTCTTCTGCTGCTTGCTTGCCTTGCAATTCCCCCAAATTGCTTGGCTGCTCCTCATCGTTAGGCAACTCAACTTTTCTTGCGTCGTCTTCGTCCTCTTCGTCTTCCACCAAACTGAAGTCAAACTCATCATTCTCTTTAGGTTCTTCCACTGATGGTTTTGAAAGCTCTTCGTCCAAATAATTGAATGTTGGAACGTCTGGCGCTTCGTCTAGGTAGTTGAACGTTGGAGCTTCTGGCTGTTCTGTTGGTTCATCATAAGTATAATTTTGAGAAGTTTGGTCTTGATTGTAGTTATAATCGTAATCGGTTTGTTGATAATTTGGATCATACTGATCTTCGAATGGCGGTTGATTGTAATCTTCATATTCGCCATACATTGCTTCACCTTCTGGCATTTGTTCAGGGTTTGGATAATCATAATTGTAATTATAATCTTCTGCCATTTCCTGTTGATTAGCGTCGTTGCTTCGATTTTTTCTAGACACCGCATCCGAAACTCTGCTTAAAATTTCGTCTCTTTCATTAATTTCTTGTTGATATTCGTTAGACAAATTGCCAAGTTGAACGTTTAAACTTTCGTTTTGTCCATACATTTGATCCAGCTCTTTATCTTTTGCTGAAAGCGCTTCTTCTAACTGACGCATATCTTCTCTAAGTTTTGCGTATTTTTCTTGTTCTCGCTTTTCAATAACAGCATAAGCTTCGTCATAAACCTTGCTGCTGTATGTTTTAAATTCGCTCATCATAGCATTTTCAAGCACTGTGCGAATTTTCTTAATTTCATTTTCAACATTAATTAATTCGTTTTGATAACTTTCCAAAACCTTTTTGTGCCTATCGCTTGCTGTGTCGTATTCTCTTTCCAAGTTTCTTTGGCGGTCTAATTCTTGTTGTTGTTGTTTTTTCAAATAGTTAGCTTCAATGCTAGAAGAAACGTCTTCAAGTTGTTGTTTAAAGTTGTTAAACGATTCTTTACTAACTTGCATTTGACGTTGATATTCTTTGGTTATTTCACGGAAATTTACTTCTTCTTGAGTTATATCTCCGTTAATTTGTTCAATGTCCTGCATTAACTTTTTACGTTCTGCAATATAGTTTTCTGCTTCTTGCATGGCACGTTCCAAAACCAGCGAACTAGCAATTCCAGCCTCGTCAAAGTTGAATTTTTCATGCTCAATATTTCTTAACCTAGCACGTTCCAATTCTTTTTGTTCAAGTTCTGCACGCTTTTGAAGGTAGGCATACAAAATTGGAATGCCTTTTTTAATTTCGTTACGGTCGAACAACACTTCGTAGTCCACATATTCTGGCAGTGTTTGAGTTGCTTTATCAATGTTCACTTCAAAGTATTGATAGTTTTGATATAAGTCGCTAACAATAGCATTGTGCCTAATATCGAAGAAAATTGTTGCAAGGTAGTTAATAATTAAAATTAACACCGGGCAAAGCAAAACGTGTTGCAAAACCACACTAAAGGCATTTTCGTAAGAGAAATAGCAGTTTAAAATTAAGGACAATGTTGCAAAAGTGTAGGCAACAATGTTCATGATTTTAACGTCCCTTTTAAAGGAACTGTTCCTAATTGGAGTTGCAACGCAGTCGTCAAACGACATATAATGGCTTGCACTATGTTCCCTGTAAAGAACATATTGTTGCCACTGTTTGCGAAGTTGCTTTGGAACACGCTTAGATTTCATTCTATTATTAAACGCCACCAAATTTTGTTCGGTTATTTGCGGATTATTAATAAAATAATTGTTAAACATATCAACCGCTTTAATTAGCTTTGCTTCGTATGCTTGAGACGTAGAAATAATAACGCATAGCACAACCACTAAAAACGCCGCAATAAAAATAATAAAAATTAAATTGTAGTTCAAATAATTATTTAATGACGCGAAGAATTTATCTACACCATTGAAAATACCCATAAACACCCCTTTAAAAGCAATTAAATTACCCTAATAAATGAATAGATTTCATTGTTATTATAACACAAATAAATATTAATTACTAATAATTTTTTGATATTTTTTTAATTTTTTTATTTTATTTTTTTTGAAATTTAATTTGAATTTATTAAAAATTTATTAATCCACTTGTATGTTTTTTGAAAAATTAATTAAAAATACATAATTGTTTGACTTTTTTGCTAATATAAATTAACATATTAAAAATTTATTAGGAGTTATTATGTATTTTTATTGGTTATACTATATCCTTGGCATTGTTATGATTCCGGGCATCATTCTGGGCATTTGGGCTCAAGTTAGAGTTGCCACAACATTTAACGAATACAACAAAATTGAAACAAAACACGGTAAAACCGCCAGCGAAGTTGCTCGATACATGCTAGATGGCGGTGGGTGCTATAACACCAAAATAGCACGCACTTCAGGTCAGTTAACCGATAATTATAATCCATCAACAAACACTGTTTCACTTTCCGATGCAGTTTATAATCAAAGCACAATTGCCGCAATTGGTGTTACCGCACACGAAATTGGTCACGCATTTCAACATAAAGACAAATATGCTCCGCTAAAAGTTAGAAATGCTCTTGTGCCAGTTTTAAACATTTCGGGTTACTTCACCTGGCCTTTAATTATAATTGGATTGCTTTTAGAATTTTCTTACTATGCAACCGCAGCAACTTGGTTGCTTGGCATTGGAGTTGGCATTTATGCACTTAACATCGTATTTTGCCTAGTAACTCTGCCTGTGGAACTTAACGCTAGCAAACGTGCATATAAAATGCTTGTTGCAACCGGCGAAATGGACATGCAGGAAGCAGAAGGGGTTAAAAAGGTTTTAAATGCTGCAGCATGGACTTATGTTGCCGGCCTAATCACCTCCGTGCTTTCTTTGTTAAGATTGTTACTTTTCATCTTTGCCATTAGAGGGAATAATAAACAATAAAAAAATCGCTTAGTTAAGCGATTTTTTTGTTGCTTCTTTACCAAATTCGCACCCACAATAATCTTGCCTATACATTCCAAGTTCCTTGCTTAGTTTGGTACTTAATAAATATCCGTTTTCTTTTTTAAAATCTGCATGCAAGTATTTAATACCATATTTCTGTTCCAACCTTTCACCGCACGCATTTATAAATTCTGCATCTTTATGTGGACTTATAGACAGTGTTGTGGTTACAACTTCGAAATTATTATTAACTGCAAATTCAAAACTTTTATCCATTCGCTGAGCAATGCAAATTTTACAGCGATTTCCGCCTTCTTTTTCTTGCTCCAACCCTTTAACCAATTGCAAAAATTCGTTGTGATTGTATCCAATATCGGCAACTTTAACACCCAATTTTTCAAATTCTTGCTTGCGTTTTAAAAATTCTTCGCCAGTATCAATGTTTGGATTATAGAAAAAATATGTAATGTCAAAATATTGTTTAAGCTTTTGAATTACCGCACTAGAGCATGGCGCACAACAACAATGCAAAAGCAGTTTTGGTTTTTCTCCAAAACTGCTTATTTCTTGGTGCATAAGTTTGTTGTAATCCATTTTCATAAAATCATTTTATCACAACAAAGGTAAATGTCAATATTTAGTTTGTAAAATTACAATTAAACTTGAAATTAATTGTTATTTCCTCTTCGCCAGAATTAACAATAAAATGAGTAAATTTGAAATTAATAACATTATTGGTAATTTCATTTGCATTAACCGTTAACACAAACTCGTTATCCACCAAATTGTTATAATTCATTGTTACACCTTCTTCCAGTTCCTGTTCTTGCGGAATAATATTTGTGTTGAATTTACTTCGCAAGAAATTAAAGTTGAATGTAAATGTTCCGTTTGCCATTCCAGCCTGAATGCTGGCAAATTTAACATCATAACCAGAAATTCCTTTAAACATATAGAAATCTGCCATTTTTGGAACTGAGGCATCTGTATAACTGAATGAAACTAGATAAACTGCTGTTGCATCTCCCGCCGTGCCAGATTGAACATCTTGTTGAGCAAACACCAAGGTCACATTGCTATATCCGTCTTTAAACCAAGCATCAAATTCATTCACTTTTGAACCCAAAACATACATTCTGCGTGTTAATTCCAAATTTAGTTTGGTTATTTCGTTGGTTAAAACATTGTCGAATAGCAAATCTGCATAATAATTTTCTGCCAATTTAGCATTTGCAATTGTTGCCACTTTGCTGTGCAACCCACCATTAAACACTAAACATTCGCCCAAAGTGTTATATCCAAAGTTAATGCTGTTAAACAAATCTTCGCTTGAATATAAGCCAACCATTAACCCTAAAACATTGGCATGCACAACTGCACCATCAACATCTGTGCGGTTTACATTATAAGTGTAGAACCTATGTAAATTTTCAAACCAATAGTTCAAAGTTTCCTTTGTTAAGCTAACATTGTTAACTGTTGATGTTACGCCAAACGTAATCTGTTTTGGAATAACACTCTCAAATTCTTGATCGCTAAAATTCAACGAACCTGGGCCACCAGAGATCATTCTTTTGTAAATTAACATATCACTTGGGTTAGCCGTGCCAACATTTGAATAATCGGCAGCAACAACACCGCCCGTGTAAGTTGCAAACAACTGACCGTCGAATGTCACATTCCAAACAGAGCCGTTAATATTTCTGCCAATAATGCCACCCACATTTGCACTGGTACCATCTGCAATGTTTGCTTTAACTGTTCCACCGTTAATGTATCCGCCCAAATTCAGTCCAACCAAGCCCGCAGAAACATTTTTCGAGTTTTTAAACACATTATCTGCCAAACATTCCACATTAGAGTTGATTATTTTCCCTCTATTCTCGCCCACCAAAGCGCCAGAATATTGGCTGCCAGAAAGTGCTCCGCCAAACACATTTACAGTTGCCTGGTCTACCCAAACACGTTCGCCAACCAAACCGAAAGCCGCTCCAACTGTGTCGCCAACAAGAATTAATGAGCCTTCAACCAAAATGTCTTTTACAGAATAGAAACCCCTATCCAAACTTCTATCGTTAATGTTATAGTTGCCTGTGTCGTAGGCATCTAAAATTCCAGCAACACTTCCGGCATAGTAAACTTCGTTTAAGTTATAAGATTCTTCAAACCTTATCTGCCTTGCAGAGTTGTTTTTAGATAGATAAATTGAATATCTGTTGCCGGCATCTGTTCTTGTGCTGTTAACACTAACCGAACTTGAAATGTTTTGAACATTAAATTTCCCGCGCATAATGCCAACTAAGCCACCAACCGCATTGCCACCAACAACAACATTTTCGCTTTCAATGTCTATTGCATAAAGATTAAAGTCGGTTGCCATTCCAGCCAAGCCACCAACTGCAGTTGTTTTGGTTGCGTAAATGGAAGTAATAATAAGGTCTATATTACTTATGGTGTTAAGAACAGACGTATCTTCTCCACCAACCAAAGCTTTAAACAAACCAATGGAATCTAGGGCATTTGGAGAATATAATTTCAAGCCAGAAATGTCCATATTATTTCCTTGAATGTTGCCTTTAAAGGTTAAAGAACTTACTGCCGGATTAACATACTCTGAAAGGTCTATGTCGTTTACAATTCTAAAATATTTGTTGCAATTATCCTCACTAGAAAGATAATAATTCCAAGAAGTTAAGTCGTAAATTAAAATTGGATTGTTTCTTCTGCCGTAATTAGCGTCAACGTATCTGTACGAAAGGGTTTGTTCGCCCCCAACTTCTTCTTTAACAAATTGTTCTATTGTTCTTAATCCATAATATTTATCTTTATTTGCAACGGCATCTGTTTGAATTCCTTTGTATTGAATAATTCCAGACGCTGCACTTAACCTTGGGCTTAAACCATCTAAAATCCAAATAGCCGATTCATTGTCGCCAAAAGATAATTTTGCATAACTTTCCTGGCTTGTTTTGTTGTGGCTAGAAATTGTTGTTAACCCATCAACCTTGTTTTCGTATCCGGTAACATCAATTTTAATTTCGTAACAATCAACAATTCCTGTTGCGTGCGCTGGTGCAAACATATTAAGTAATGGGGTTTTTGCGCCACCATTAATATAGGAGTAACTTGTAGAAACTGTTCCGCTGTTTTCTAAAACAAAACCAGAGAAAATGTTGTTACTTGTGTCGCCAACCTTTTCAACATCAACATAGCAATCCGAAATTGTGCCAGAGTTTGTGTAGGCAAAGCCTGCAGAATAGTCCTTTGCTGAAATATTGCCAATAGACCTTGAAGTGCTGGTGTGGTAGCTAATTCCACCATCAAAGTAGCTCATAGAAATTTCGCCACTGTTTTCAACAACAAAACCCGCAACTTTAATGTAGTAAGGCGTAATTACGTCTGTGTTGTAGGCATAAATTAAGCCTTTTCCAGTTCCATCTGCCGTTGCGCTTTCGCTTGCATCAAACCAAGAAGACGAAATTTTCCCGGCATTGGAGAAAACAAACCCAGCAATGTTTGCCTTGCCAAAAATTTGAAGTTCGCTTGCTGAGTGAGTAATTCTACCTGTTGAAGTGTTGTTAGCAACCAAACCGCCAACATTGAAGTTAACGTTGTCGCCCGCAAGTTTATCTTCAACTCTGCTTGCTCTTAACGCAATATTACCAGAAACCAAACAGTTTGTTATAATTCCGCTGTTATTTGCAGTTATTCCGCCAAATGCTGCCATTGTGTAGTCCACCGAACTATCGTTGCACAAATCCACATATTTTGTAACTACAAACGTGGAAGCTTGCGAAAGCACCCAACTGCCTAAGTTGTATTTAACTGCCAAGTTAGAAACTAACATATTTTCATACACTTGCTTAAACAGTCCTGCGCTAATTTCTTCTTCTGCAAAGGCACCAAAACTGTTAATTGTTATGGTGTGCCCGTTTCCATCAAACACATCTAACTTAACATCAATTGGAACATAGTGTTCTAAAACAATATCGCAACCTAATGCATAAACAGCATTATCGCTTGTCATTGCTTCAAATTCGGTTTGATTTGTTACAACTTTTGGCTCTAAATGAGATGTTTTTTTAGAGAACTTTAACTCATACTCAAACATTTTTTCTTCGCCATCTTCACTTAACACCCAATTGTAGCCATTTATTGCGTCGAACGTTAAACCAAAGGTTAGGTTTAGTCGACTGTTTTGTGCCAATTCGTCATTAACACTAAGTTTAATGCCTTTGCCAGATTCCAAATATAGATTTACTGTTGTTTCTGGCTGACCTGCTGGCAAAATGGTTAAATATTTAGGAATGTTATCGCTGCCGTCTTTAAGGGCAAAATTGAAATCTCTTAAAATATCGTTAATAAATTTAATTGTTCCCATTTGAATGTTAGGGTTATACCTATATTCATTAGTCCAATAAGACGTTCCATCTAGGAAACTTATATCGGTTGGTTTAAAGTATAATTCCAAATCTAACGTTTCGCCAAAGTTACCTGCAATGTAGCCACTTACTGTGTTTGTTACGCTAACATTGTGAATTACAAACGGAACAATAACAAATTCAACACTGTCTTTACCAATTTCAAAATTGCCGTTATCTAAGGTTAGGGTTGTTGTAACATCTATCCTTAACGTTGCCCCCATTAAACTTGCATCATATTTTTCACTAACCAAACGATAGAAACCGCCCCCAAGGTTATAAAAACTATAATACTCACCAACATTTTCAATCGTTTCTTTGTTTGACAAAGTTAATGTTAATTTTGCATCTACATTGCCATCGGAATTTTTAGTTTTAACAACAAAGCGTGTGTCCACCCCGTTTGCTAAGTATAGCATTGTGCCATCTTTCACATCATTAAGTTTTCCATCTGGGTTAACATTGGTTATTGTTATTTCTGGCAACATTTTAACATCTATGTTAACAATTTTGCTTGAAAGTTCAATGCCACCGTTTAAATATGCAACAACCTTAACTTGATGCATTTTAGAATCGTACGCTTTGCTGATTGTTGTTCTAACATAAATTGCACCATCTTGTTTAATTAACTTAATTCCTAAACCGTCGCTTGAAACGTCTGTTGGAATTAATCCTCCATTTGACGTTTTAATTTGTTCAAACACAATTTCTTGGTTGCCCGTTATGTCACTAATTTCTAAGTAATCGTAATAACTGTTGTTTGGTGCAATGTTAATAACCATCAAACCATTACCAACTGGGCGCAATGTTAAATCCTGCTTAAATTCGCCATTTTCTTGTTTAATGTAATTATTAATGGTTATATCGTTAATTCTTTGTGGAAGAACAACAAAATCTGCCTCGGCAACAATTCCAGTTTCGTAGTAAGTTCCATCGCTTTGCTCTTTTAATATTGTGTAAACAACTTTAAATTCTCGTTTTTCGTTACCATAAATGTTGTTTGTGAAAAGTTTATATTTTAGCGTTTGCAACCCAGAAACCACTTCTTTCGCAAAGTTAATGCATACCAGTTCAACACTTGTTGTTTCGCATAAAATCTCTTCGCCGTTTTGCTTAATAACTTCATAAACTTTTGCCTGAACACAACATTCTGTTAGCGCCAAATCTGTTTTAATATATGCCGTAAGTTCGGTGTTATCGTTAGGGTATAACACAGCAGAGTTAATATCTAATGCTATGTCCTTAGCTCCGGCAAATGTTATAAGTTCAAACTCTTTAACCATGCCACTTTCACATAAAACCTCAATTTCTTCATTGGCATATTTAATAACTGTATAAGGTTTAACAGTAATAGTAAACTGACCGCTAACTGTGTTTAAAACATTAATACTTAAAGGTGTTGCTGGATCTAAAACCACCGTCATAACACCATCTTCTGTTGCCGCCACTTTACCGCTTATGTTAAGGTAATCTGCAATTTCTTGCCCCGCCTCTAACTCGCCAGCATATTTAACCGCAACTTCAAGCCAAATATCGTCCGAAACTTGATACGAATAACTTGTTCCATTTTCGCCCATCAAACTGCCAGAAGTTATAACGTAATATTGTTTTCCGCTGTGCTTTGCAATATTTTGTTGAATGTTGTTAACGTCTTGAACGTTTGTTAAACTGTCGGTTAAAACATAATTGTCACCAACCGGGCGCACAATGTGAATTGTTAATGTGTCGCCAACGGAAGCATTAAGCACCGACCGTATTGTTAAGGTTACCACACCTGTTCCTTTAACAACAACTTTGTTATTAACAACTTCCAAAATTGAAGAGTTGCTAGAGGTTGCTTCTACCCTAATTCCTAGTATTGTTTCTGGCATATAGGATATTTCCATTAAACCCTTGCCAAAAGAACTAGCGTTGTTATCTATATAATATGTATTATATCTTTCTGTTAAAGCATTGTAAATTTCAATATAATTAGTGTTAGAGGTACTTAAATTAAATTCATAGTACTCAAGTTTAATAAGTTTAGGATATTTATTATCCACTAGATATTCGTCATTTCCCACCAAAGAAATTTTTGTTGGAACAAGTTCAAATATTGGATTGTTGTTTTCGTCTAGCAAATAAACAAATCCGCCATTAACATTTGTTGTTGCACCCCAAACTTCATTTGCAAAGGTTTCGTCTTGTTTTAAATCAAAATCTAATGCCAATGTTCCAATTTTTTCACCTTCTGGTTTTGTGCTTAAAACATAGTAAGAAAGGTTGGCTTTCATTAAATCGTTGTTGTTTAAAACTCTTGCCGCGCCATTCGACATTAAAGTGTTATAAATGCCTGTTAACTCTCCCATAAAATAGGTGTTTACAGCAATGGTGTAATTTTGAACACTACAAGCCAATCCTCCAACTTGATTGTTAGATTTTAGATATCCGTTAACACTGCTTTTGCTAATTGCTAAAATGACATTGTCGCCTTCAACTAGATTTGTGCAGCTGCTGTTTGCTCCACCAACTATTCCACCAACATAATTTTCAGCTAAAACATCTGCAAGTCCACCGTTAAATGTTGTTTCTATATTAGAATAGTTCCACCTATAACTCATAAACGAGCAATATTCAAACCACCCATTTTGAGAGTACCCTGCAATTCCGCCAACAAACGACTTTCCTTGCAACACACTTTCGGTTGAGGTTGCAAACACTTGATAGCGGCAAAGGTTATATTTTCCGTTTATGTCGTAACCAACAATGCCGCCAACACGATTTCTTCCTTTAACTTGAACGTTAGAGGTGACATTAGAAATGTGCATTGTTACACTTTCTTCCACAACAATGTTTGCCACGTCTTGATTTTCATACTGCACTTGAACTTTTGTTTCGTATAGTTTTTGGTCTTTTTCGCTGTAGGCTCGGCCGTCTAACCTGCCCACAACACCACCAACATTATCGTGACTAGCATTAATAATGCCTGCAACATAAGCATTTTTTATTGTGCCCGAAGTTGCAACTCCACCCCTTATTAGTGTGGAGTTTAAACCCACAACGCCACCAACGGCACCAAATATTTCGGCTTTTTGTTCCGCTTCTGCAGCAATTTTAGTTAAATTAGAAACAATGTTTACACTACTTAACACGCCTTCGTTGGCAACATACACACCAAATTGAACGCCTTGCTGGTTATTCTCAGGAATGCAACCAGTAATAGTGCCCTGATTTAAGCCCACCAATCCACCAAAGAACATCTTTCCGCTGCCAGAAAGCGCAATATCTCCCGTTGCTGCAGCAGAGGTTGTGGTGTAGGCAATTTCTCCTTGATTAACACCCACTAAACCTCCAAAATATGAGGTAGCATCTAGCCCAACAATTTCATTGTTAGCGTTTATTTGTGAACTTCCATTCATTCTAACAGCAACATTATTAAGTATGCCACTGTTTCTGCCAATAACCCCCAAATGCAACTCTGTGTTGCTTGCGGTTAAGGTTGTTTGATAATTATATTTAACTTCAAACACAACGTTATTAATAACACCAGTTTGCCCGTTTGTTCCGCTTCGTAAAACTTTAATAAGGTTAGGACGCTGAATATTTAATTCTCCAACAAGCAATTTTAATGGTTGGTTATTAAGTGTGTTAATAACCCCCTTAAATTCTTCAATGTATTTAGAACCCTCGCTAATATCCACATTGGTCATTAACAAATAGTATTTACTCTTCATTGCTTCGCTGTTGTTAATTTCCCAAAAATCTTCCGCCGTGAAAATTTGATACGGATTTGCCCTAGTTCCATCGCTAAGCGACAAGGCAATTTTAACATATGCATTTTTATAAGCATACCTCAACGAAGCATACTCTGGTTCAAAAATCAAATCGGAAATATTTTCAAATCCTGCGGTTATGTTCTGGCTGTTAAGAACGTCTTTTGCAACAACAAAAACACTCAAATTATTTAGTGCCGAAGCAGATAATTCGCCGTTTGCTTCCAAACTTAACTCTTCGTTGTTAACAATAACATCTGTGTTGTTAACATTGCCAAATTGGTCCACAACAAAAAGCATAATTTCTGGCGATGTAACAACCCCAAGCGAAGCCAAATTTCTTGCATTAAAATAGTATTTTTCGCCCGCTTTAAGGCTTAAATGAAGTTGGTTATCCACAAAATGTGAGTCGCCATCCACAACAATTCGTTCAGTAAGCACAGGATTTCTAACAACAACCCTGCAAACATACGGGTGAATGGTGTTAAATTGTTTTATTTGCGCATAAATATCCACATAATATGAATTTGAACTTTGTGGCGAATTAAACTGAACCGTTATGCTGTTGTCGGTTTGATTTAATAAAGTTAATCTATCCCCATTTTCGGTGTACCAAACAACTTTAAAATAATCTGAACTTCCAGCAACAAACAACCCTAAAAGTTTCTTTTCTTCAAAGGTTTCTTCCGTAACTTCTGTGGCGCTATAAGTTTCGTTTTCAGAGTTGTATTCATAATAAACTGTGTTTGCGTCAAACACTGCATCTGCATCCAAAGCAGTGAAACTTCTGCCATCACCATTAAGGTTGTATTCTTCTATTTGTTGTTCTGCTTGAATGTGGTTCCACAACTCGGCATTTAAGGTTGTTAAGCTAAGAGTTGCAATGCCCAAATGACGATAATATGCGCCCAACCTGTCGTGAGAATAAACCGTTAAGTTTTCGGTTATTGTAAAATCTTCTCTGCCCTTAATTTGTTCATAAATAAAGAATGTTTTTAATATGGAAACAACTTCGTAACCGTTGGTTTTTGTTATGTTTTCAAAGGATAGCACCCTAACACTAATCATTAAAGTGGATTGAGTTTTCCCAATTTCTTGCGCATAGGTGCACTTGTTAAACAATATATTGGCGTTTGCATCTGTTGAAGTTATAGACAAAAACTCCCCATTTCCATCTAAAACCTCCGCAAAGCCAAAGCCTACAACATAGTCGTTAATAAATTGGTCGGCAATTTTAATGGCAATATTTGTGCTTTTGCCTCTTGCTGCAATATAGTCAACCAAATAATCTTCAAACAAATAGGTTATGTTTTCGCCATCTTCTGTAATTGCATTGCTAAATAAATTGTTGCCTGTTTCAATGGTATATGAAATATCTTCTTCTGCTAAAGTTTCATAAACTAAGCAATTAATAACATAAGTGTAACCATTTGCATGTGTAAATGTGATGGTGTAATGCCCAACGTCAGTTTGAGAATTAAACACTAATAAAATTGCGTTGCCAGCCGCAGCTTCAGCTTTAAACAAATATTCAATTTCTGTGGTTGCTGTGTCTAGTTTTCCGTTGCCATCTGTTATATAATCAAACTGCTTAATGGTTAATGGATTGCTTGCTCCGCCTTCAACCTTAACATCAAACGTGGTTGAAAGAATGGTTTTGCCCGCAAACCCCATAATAACATTCTTATCTATGCTAAGCACGTTAACCTTGGCATCGGCATTATCTTCCCCCATCGCCCTGTCTAAATACAAGTTTTTAACTGTGGTAATGCTGTCGTCCGTTTCTTTAAAATATTCAATTATAATTTCGTCTTGGCTTCTTGTTAACTCGCCAGCATTAACAGCCATACTGCTAATTCCATCTAATCGGTTAAAGTGTAAAGTTTCAGAAATGCCAGAAATCCCTTCAAGATATTTTAGGTTTCCGCTATAAAATGTTTCTAATTCCAGTTGAAGTTCTTTAGAGTCTACCGAATTGTTTGTTTCAACATATTTAATATAAATATCGTTAGCGTTGGTTATTGTTTCGGAAACAAAAACTTTTTCATTTTCGTCAAAATAGAACTTCATAACACTTGTTCCATTGTGGAACTCTAGCAAATATTTAGTGCTTGCAAAACTTATTGTTTTTTCTGCACCATCGTCCATATAAACATATTCGTCTTGGGTGGAAACTTCGTCAAATGCGTTGCTTGTGTAAACCTTATTAACCCCAATTAAACGCTCGTCTTTCAATATGTAGGCGTTTAAAACCTCTGGCGCAACCTTAAACCTCATTGTTCTAAAATCGGCATGGCAATAGTCAACAATAGGGTTAAAGCGGAAAAGCGCACCAAGAGCATTTGCTCCAGAAGTATAATAGTCAAATAAATTTATGCTACCATAATCTTCCACCAACTGTCCTTGCATACTAACCTCAAAGCTGGTTGGCTTAATTTCGCTAATAACTTTAACAGTTTTGGTTATTCCCTCAAAGTTGCACGCATATTTTGGTTTTAAACGAATTGTAACCTCAACCTCTGATCCTGTGTAGGTGTTAGCTTGAACAATAACCTTATCGTTAGAAACAACTGCATACACCGCCATGGAGGAGCTTTCGCATTCAACATCATAGTAGTTGAAATAATTGTTCTTTTGCGTTGCTAAAGATGTGTACTCATTGCCCAACTCGCCCACTTGCACATGCGATAAGGTGAACTGCACATTATTATAGTTGTATTTTATCCCAAGTTCATCTTCCGCAATGTCGGTATCGCCCGCAACAAGCACTATGGTGTCGTTAATATAACTTTTGTGATTATCGTCTGTGGTTAATGCAAAGTTGCCCTCGCCAGTTGCAGAATCAACCAAGGGAGCAATAAATTTAATATCAACCTTTTTGCTTGTATATTCTGTGGTTGCATAACCTTTCATATAGGTAACAGGAATCAATTCAATGCTTGTTCCAAACGCAACATTCTTATTTATTTTAAGCCCTGTTATGTACAGCGTTTTGTCCAACAAAGAATCTTCATCTGTTGCAAAAGGGCTAGCCACTTCTGTAAACACATATTCAACCCCAACAGGAGGTTTGCTTGTTGCTGGTTTGAAATAAATTTTATCTGTGCTAGAAACCGGCTGCATGGAAACCATTGCAGAAGCGTCTAATTCAATAATTTCTGCCTGCTCGGTTGGAATTGCCACAAGATACATATCTGTTGCAACTTCTAAGTTGTACGATTTTTGTTCAACAACCAAATCTATTTTATGCGATTTGCCAGACGATAAGTGCCTAACAATCAGTTTACCCTTATTGCTGGAAAGTGCCGTAATTGTAACCGAGGCAGAATTGCCAACAATGTGCAAATCTTCCACACTTACAAAACCAGTTGGATATGATTCTATTAAAACCTTGCCAATATCCTCTTCTTTAATGCCATCAAACTGAATAAAAACTTCTTTGCTTCTATTTTCATTTGCGCCACTATCTAAACACAATGTTAAAGAACTTATGGTTTCACCCGCGCCATCGTAAAACGACATTTGCAAATTACCATAAGCATCTTTACAGGCGGAAAAAACAAAACAACTTAACCCCGCCAATAATATAAAAATTAAACTAAATATTTTTTTCATTTTTTCCCCTGATGAAATTAATTTAACCTAAAATGCCATAAATATTTTTGAATTAATTAATTTATAATATTATAAATTTTTATGTAATAATTTGTCAAATGAAATTAAAATAAACATATTTATTTTTTGGAAAATATATAAAATAAAAGGGAGGAATAATGGACGAAAAAAAACTGCCTGCAAAAGAACAATTAATAACCTTAAACAACCGCACCAATTTAATGGTTGGTGGAACACTAAAAATAATTAGTTTAAAGCCAGATTTAATACAACTAGAAACCGTTATGGGAGGGCTGGTTATTGTGGGAGAAAATCTAGAATTAACCAAGTTAGATAACACTTCCAAAAATGCAGAAATAACAGGCAAAGTTACGTGGTTAAAATTTGTGCAAGGCAAAGATAAAGAGCCGTTATTCAGGAAACTTTTTAAATGATTTATTTAACAACCAATCAAGTTTTGTGCTTCTTTTTGTTTATATTTTTTGGGATTTTAATCGGGTTAATTTCACAATTATTTTTTATATTTTTTATTAAATTTCACCAAAAAAACATTAAAAAATTCATTTTTAATGCGTTTTTTTACACTTTTTTTGTTATTTTTTATGTTTTTTTAAATAATTTCAAAAATTTTGGCAAACTTTCATTCGCTCTGTTACTTGCATACATTGTTGGATTTTTAATAACAAAGAAACTCTTTCGCAAAACAGTTGTAATTCTTGAACAAAAGTGGTATAATTTACTAACTAAGTTAAAACTCAATTTTAATTTTAAAAAGGTGAAGAATGCAACTAAACGAAAAAAAAGTTAAGTTATTTTTAACACTAGCAATTGTTATAATTGTTGCTCTTTTAGCAACCTCTGTTTTTCAACTAATTTCGCTAAATCAAAAGCGGGCAGAAATAACAAAACAGCAACAACAAATTATCGAGTTAAGCAATCAACTGAGCTACTACAAAAATTCAAATCCTCAAAACAATAACGGAAGCGAAATTACTCCGGAGGGCGAATAATGTTAATAACCATAACAGGCAAGCCATGCAGCGGCAAAGGAACTATAAGTAAAACATTTTGCCAAAAATACAATTTTGAATATGTTTGCGCTGGCGACATAATGCGGTCTATTGCCAAAGAGCAAGGCTACAACAACATTTTAGAATTTCAACAACAAAATAAAGACATTGACAAGGTTGATAATTACATCGACAACTTCACCTCCAACATAGGAAAAACAAAAGCGCACGAAAATGTTGTTATAGATTCCCGCCTTGCTTGGCACTTTGTTGAAAAATCTTTTAAGGTTTTTGTTAATGTAAATTTAAACACAGCAAGCAAGCGCCTTGTAAATGCAAAAAGGGAAAATGAAAAAGTATCAACCCTAGCCCAAGCAAAAAATGCACTAAGAAGCAGGTGGGCAGAAGAAAATGCAAGATATGAAAAACTTTACGGAATTAACAATCTAAATTTAAAAAATTACGACCTTGTTATTTCAAGCACAAATTTAACGCCAGAGCAATTGGCCGATAAAATTTATGTAAACTACAAAAAATTTATGCAAAATGCATAAATTTTTTTAATTATTCTACTTTAATTGCAAAATTTATTAATATTATATATAATATAAAAATGGAAAAACCAGTTTTAACAGTTAAACATTCTTCAGTGGGCGCAGTTTCTGCATTTTTGCTTGGGCAACTTGCGGTTGTTTTTGTTGCGGTTATTGGGCTTATTATTGCCAATGTTTGTGGATTTTCTAATCAAACCTTTTATGCTTTTCTTGAAAACGGCTTTGGATATTTAGTCACCTCAATCACACTAAACTCTGTTTTTGTTTTAACTTATTTGTTTACCTGCAAAGGAAAAGAAAACAAAATTATTGAAAAGTCGAATGGTAAAAAATTGTCGTTTTACGTTTTGCTGGCAATAGCTTCATTCTTTTGCCTATACCCTATTGTGGCAAGTTTTCAAATGCTAATTGGAAGGTTTAATGTTTTCCCGCCAAAGATAAACCTAGATGGTGCAAATTTCGTTTATGCAATTTTTAGCATGGCAATTTTGCCAGCAATTTGTGAGGAATTGCTTTTTAGGGGATTAATTTTTAAAGGTCTTCAACGCAACGGTAAAGTGTTTGCAATTACCATTAGTTCTGTTATGTTTTCACTTTTCCACACCTCAATTCATCAACTTATTTATCCCATGCTTTTTGGGCTTCTGTTGGGCGGAATAATGCACAAGGAAAACAATATAATATATTGTATTGCAGCACACCTAACCAACAATTTATTGTCGCTAATACTAATGAAGTTTAACATTTCTTTAACCGTTAGCAGCTGGTGGTATGTTCTACTTGCATTTGCGCTTGTAAGCACATACATCGCCTTTATTGTTTGGTTCATTAAAAAAATGGGCAAAACAAACAAAATAGCCTTATCAAAAACTGAAAAAATCTATCTAATTGGAGCAATGATAATTTTAACCCTTCTATGGTTAATTGCAAATTTAAGTTTATAATATGAAAAATAAAAGAATATTTATTATTGGTGGCATATATTTTACAGCAATAACCTTGGTTGCCGTTGTTTTTGCATTATACGGCTTTGGCGTTTTAAAAGGCGACATTCTTTCAACGTTTTTAATTCAAGTGGTTGTTATGTTTGGCATCCCACTTTTAATGCACACCGCTTTCATTAGCAAAAACATTAAACAAACATTTAAAGATACGGGCTTTAAAAAAATTTCTGCAAAAACATTGGGCGTTACAATAATTTTGGGCATAGTTCTATATTTCTTAAATTCTTATGTTGCCAGCTTCTTTCAAGGATTAGTTGCCATTTTTGGCTATGAAAAACTATCTTTTGGGCAAACAACACAACCACTAACCAGTTCGTTGCTATTTAAAGAATTTATATTATCCTCAATATTCCCTGCGTTTTGTGAAGAATTCTTGCACAGGGGAGTTTTGCTTCACAGCGGTAAGCAATGCAAAAACACAAGATACGTTTTAATAGTTTCGTCCATTCTTTTTGGGCTTACACATTTAAACATCAACCAGTTCTTCTATGCGGCAATTTTAGGGTTCTTAATGGGACATATTTCACTAATAACCGACAGCATTTTCCCACCAATAATAATCCACTTTTTAAACAACTTTTTAAGCGTCTACTTCTCATACGGCTCAGCACTAAATTGGCCACTTGCAACATTTGTTAATAATTTCACCTCTTTGCTTGCAAGCAACATTTTTATATTTGTAATCCTAACCAGTTTTGGCGTTGGCATACTTATTTGGCTATATATTCAACTCACAAAACAACTGCACAAAGAAATAATAAAACAAAACGTTAAAAAAATTGTGGATAGCTTGCAACTTGAAACTTTAACCATAGAACAGGCAGAAGAACGCGTTAAACAAGCAAATGAACTTCTTAAAAACTGTAAAACGGTAAATTTAGCAACAACCGCACCTAAAGGCACAAAATTTTCATTTTTAGAAACATCTTTCTTCATATCTAGTGCAGTGTTAGGTGTTTTAATAACAATTTGTTCTTTTATTTGGGGGTTAATTTAATGTTAAAAATTAATTTAATTGCAATGGGCGATATTAAAGAAACATATTTAAAAAATGCCATAAGCGAATATTCAAAACGCATAGGCCGTTTTGCCGAACTTAAAATTGTTGAACTTAAAGAAAACAACCCCGCATCTAGCAGTGAAAAGGACGTTGCATTAGCACTAAAAAAAGATAAGGTTGAAATTTTAAAACACATTAAGGGCTACCCAATATGCCTTGACGTTCAAGGCCCTCAGTTTTCCAGCCCAGAATTTGCAAACCTAATTAGCAAACTGCAGTTAACAACTGGCGAAATTTCATTTATAATTGGCGCAAGTAACGGCTTAGACGAAGAAGTAAAATCTTTATGTAAGCAAAAAATTTCTTTTTCTAAAATGACTTTTCCTCATCAACTTATGCGCGTTATTTTTTTAGAACAACTTTATAGGGCATTCACAATTATTAATAATATTTCATATCACAAATAGAGGTGAATATGACTTATCAAGAACTAATAAATAATATAGTCCAACTGCAAGAAGAAGGACTAGAACTTTTTAATGCTGGCAAATCTGTGTTGGGCAAAAACATTCTTGCAACCCATGTTGGAGATTACTCTGGCCCTCAAATTTTGTTGCAAGCAGGCATTCACGCACGAGAATACATAACCAGTTTATTGCTAGTGGAAATGGCAAGAAATTTGCACAATAACAACTTGGTTGAAGGCGGAGGAATATACTTTGTGTTCCTGGTTAATCCTGACGGGGCGCAAATTGTTTTAGACGGCATTGAAAGCATTAATTGCAACATAACCAAAGAATATCTAACCTTAGCCAACAACGGAAGTAGCAACTTTTCACAATACAAGGCAAACATCAATTTAGTTGACCTTAACACCAACTTTAATGCAAACTGGGGAGGCGGAAGCCAAAATGTGTTTTGCCCTGCCACACAAAACTTTGTTGGTTACTACCCAGAAAGCGAACGAGAAGTTCAATCGCTAATAAACTTCACGCTTCAAACCAAACCTTTGCTAACCATCTCTTACCACAGCAAAGGAAATGTTATTTTTTACGGTTTCGAAGGGCAAACCGAAGAAGACCTGCAAAGAGATTTAACAATTGGCGAAAGTTTAAGCGCAACAACTGGCTACCCTTTAATATTCACAGAAAACTCAACCGGTGGATATAAAGATTGGTGCATAAACACATTAAAAATTCCGTCATACACCATTGAAGTTGGTGACGAAACCCTGCCTCACCCAATTGGTGTTGAATATTTGCCAGAAATTTACTTTAGAAACAAAGATGTTCCACTGATTGCACTAGAAAAAGCAAAAGAATTTGCAAAAGACATTGACTTTACAACTCCAATTGTGCAAAATGGAAATGGAGAAAATAAAGTTGAAACCGAAGAAAATAAACAAATCTCAAATGGATTATATGCAAACGGCAACTTCACTAGCCATCAACGCTTGCGAGCGTGGCGAAGTGCCAATAGGCGCAGTTGTTGTAAGAGACAATAAAATAATCTCTAAAGGCTACAATCTGCGAGAACACCACCAAATAGCAACTCACCATGCAGAAATTTTAGCCATTGAAAAAGCATGCAAAAAATTAAAATCTTGGCGGTTAGACGATTGCGATTTATATGTAACTCTCGAACCCTGCCCAATGTGCGCTGGTGCAATTTTAAATGCCAGAATTAAAAATGTTTATTACGCCGTGGAAGATAGTGCAAGTGGTGCAATTTCAAAATTCAATCTTTTAAACGCAACAATGAACCACACAACTAATTCAATACAATTAAATAACTACGAAGAGGAAAATAAAAAATTAATTCAAAATTTCTTTAAAAATAAAAGAAATTTGCAAAAAAACCTTAAAAATAATGAAAAAAAATTAAAATAATTAATTTATTTTTAAATTTTCAATTAAATTTAAAAAATCTGCAAATGCAGATTTTTTATTTAACGCTTTGTTTTAAATGATCGCTCGCTTTAAACGTTGGAGTTTTTCTTGGCGCGCTCATTTCTGTTTCTCCCGTTTTAAAACTATACATAGGTTTAGATTTTATGTCGCTAACTTTAAACTTACCAAAATTGGAAAGCGTAACACTCTCTCCCTGTTTTAATGCGTCTTTAATAACAGCAATAATGGCCTCTAAGCATAGTTTGCAGTCTTTCTTGGATAAACCCGATTTGGAATTAACCTCGCTGATAAATGCATTTTTATTCATATCCTGCCTCCACACCTAAATATTTCCCACGTTTCATGATTTTAATCAATTAATTTTATATCTAAACGTTGCCATATCCTTTTTTTCTAATATTTTAAACAGCCACAAGCATACTAGATATGTTATAGCCGACACAACAAAAGCCAACAAACTATTTGCCACGCCACCACCAAAACTCATAACCGCTAAAAGCGTTAGCACCATAAATGAATTGCTAAGTATTAACCCTCTCCAAAAGCTAAAGTTAATATTAATGCTAAGACACTTTCTTATCTCGAACCAATTTAAAACTGCCACCAAAGCATAACAAATTGTGTTACTTGCTGCCAGCGCATATATATTCAACATTTTGCTTGGCAAAAACAAAATTTCTAAAACAAATTTAACAACAATCGCAAGGCAAAGATTTCTAACCGTAACAAACCTAAGTTCAATTGCATTTAAACAACTGGATAGCAATTGGTTAACCGCCAAAAACAACAACCCCAAACCAGATATGGCAAGAAGTCGTCTTGCAACATTAATGCCATCAATTCCAAAACCATTTAATTTGTTGCCATAAAGCAAAACTAGCAATCTTTCTGGCGTTATTAAAAACAATACAACGCATGGCACGCAAATCATTAGCACAATTTTAACCGCAAGAGTTAGATTTTGGTTTTTATTAAATTTATGCACTCTTGTGGACATTGCCGGCAAAATAACGCTTGCAATTGCAAAGGAAAATATTGTTGGCAAACTAACCAAACTAGAAACCGCACCACTTTCCAATCCAAATAAAAACACAGATGTTTGTTTTGAAAAATTTATAGACAGCAAATTAACCACCAACAAACTATCTATAAACGTGGCAAGCGGAAGAACAATGTTTGTTAATGTTATGGGCAATATGTCTTTAATCATATTCTTTACTAAAACCACATTTCCACCCAAGTTTTGAGGTGGGTGTTTTGAAAGATAAACCAGCAAAACAACAAAAGAAGCCACTTCGCTTAAAATAATAGCCACAACTGCACCAATAACTGCCTGCAAAACTCCGTATTTTATAAACGCTAAGCTTAAAATTAATCCAACAAAAAGTTTCACAAACTGTTCAACAATACCTGAAACTGCACTAGGCACAAAATTGTTCTTCCCTTGAAAATAGCCTTTAAGAACACTAATTCCTCCCACCAAAATGATTGTTGGTGCAAGAATGATATAACATAGTTTTAAGTTTTTATCTCCCTGCAAAGTTGCAAGACCACCGCTAAACACAATTAAGCAAGTGAAAATTAAAATTGAAACTATGGCCGTTAAAACCATACTCTTTTTAACAACTATTTTTTCATTGCCTTCACACTTTGCAACAACCTTAGAAATTGCCATTGGAAGCCCGGCGGTTGAAAGCACAACACACAACGAATAAACTGGAAAAATTAGTTGATATAAACCAATTCCCTCTCCTCCTAAAATTCTGGTTAACAAAATTCTATAAACCGCACTTAAAATCTTTGCAAGAATTCCACCAACCGCCAACGCCAACGCACCATTAAACAAAGTATTTTTTTTCATATAAATATCTTTTGTAAATACAAAAAAATTATTTTATCAATTAAAAAAATAATTAAAAATATATAAAATTAATATAATAAATTAAAAAATTATTACATTTTGTTTAATTTTAAGTTTTTAAATGATTGTTTTTTATTTGTTTTACTTTTAAAGGACTTGCAAATTTTGTAAAATTTTTCTATAATCAAAATATGGGAAAATTGTTTAATAAATTCATATACGCCCTTGCACCTATGGCCGGCGTTACCGATTTTGCTTTTAGAAAGGTGTGCGCAGATTTTGGCGCAGATATGGTTGTAACCGAAATGATTAGTTTAAAAGCTTATGAAAACAACAGCAAAACAACAAGCAAAATGTTAAGGGAAGAATCAACTTGTTTAAAGGGTTGTCAACTTTTTTTCCACGAAGCAGAAAGCGCAAACGTTTTAAAAAACAATCCTGATTTTTCTCATTTCGATTTTATAGATTTAAACTGTGGCTGCCCAGCACCAAAAATTATTAAGAATAAAGACGGCAGTGCCATGATGAAAAATATAGATAATTCTAAAGCGGTTATTTCTGCTTTAATTGAAAACTGCACTAAACCCGTTTCGGTTAAATTTCGCCTTGGAATTGACGGCAACATTAACTACATTGAATTTGCTAAAATGTGCGAAGAGTGCGGAGCTTCTTTTTTAACCCTGCACGCACGAACCAAAGAACAAGGTTATGCTGGCGAAGTAGATAAATCTGCCTACCAAACACTAATTAATGCCGTTAACATTCCTGTTTTTTGGAGTGGCGACATTAAAACAAAAGCAGACGTTGAATTTGCAAAATCTATTGGTTGCGCTGGAGTTATGATTGGAAGGCACGCAATGGGAAACCCTGAAATTTTTTCAACTCTTAAAGGAATTCCAGCACCTTACAACAAAAAACAAGCCATCATCAATCACCTTGAAATGTTAAAAACCTATTACCGCACAGAAAAAACACTTGTTGCATACTTTAAAAAGCATTTGATGTGGTACGTTAAAAACATGCCAGAAGCCAGCAAAATTAAACAAAAAATCCTTGAATTTACAACGCTTGCAGAAATTAACGAAATTATTGAACAACTTTAAATAAAAATTATTAAACCCGTTGATTTTTCTGTGCTTTTATGCTACACTCTAGCATAGTAAGATCTCATAGTTAAACGGATATAACGAGGCCCTCCTAAGGCCTAATTCGGGGTTCGATTCCCTGTGGGATCACCAAAAAAAGAGCAAGTTTGCTCTTTTTTTATTTGTTTTTTTTAGTTGTGATTTTCGATACAACTTCTTTTGATATTTGCCCGCCTTCGAAAGCTCTTAAAATTTCTATTGGAAGGGCAAATATAATTGTGTTTGATTGATCGGAAGACACATCATTGATAGTTGCCAGAGTTCTTAAATGAAGGGCACCTGGGCTGCTAGACAATTTTTGAGCAGCGGCAGCAAGGTTTTTAGAGGCTTCCAATTCCCCTTCTGCCTTTGTAATAACCGACAATTTTTCTCTTTCTGCCTCGGCAACTTTTGCCATTACTCTTTTCATTTCTCCAGGAAGTGACACGTCTTTCAATTCAACGTTTTGAATTTTAACGCCCCACTCGTCTGTTGCCTTGTCAACAATTTCACAAATGTTGGCAGATATTTGTTCTCTTTGTGTTAACAAGTCGTCAAGAGAAACTGAACCAACAATGTTTCTCATGGTTGTTTGAGCAAGTTGAGAAACCGCATAATTAAAGTTTTCCACAGCCAACACTGCTTTTTGTGCATCGAAAATGTTATAATAAATAACCGCATTAATTCTAATAGAAATATTGTCCTTAGTTATTGTTTCTTGTTCCGCAACATCAATAACCTTTGTTCTAATGTCAATTTTTTTATAGGATTGAAAGATTGGGATTATAATATGCCAGCCTGGCCCCAATATCTTTTTGTATTTCCCCATTACAAATTTAACGCCTCTTTCATACTCTTGAATTTGCCTTATAGATGCAAGCAGCAAAACTCCCAAAATAATTGCAACCGCAATAACAATTTCTAACATAATTCTCTCCTTTTAGTTATAATAGATCATATCCACCACTGATGTCAAGCAAATGTCACTAACATTAACACGCCTAGCCACCTTAAACCAGCTAAATCAATTACTTAACCACATCAATTTTTATTAGGTTTGTGCCACCGTTTTGATGCGGAGTGCCACTGGTAATTATAATTTTTTCACCAGATATTGCAATTTTATTCTTCTTAACCAAACTATTTGCAATTGCAAACATTTCGTCCGTGCTGTGGAATTCTTGTGTTAACATTGGTTTAATACCCCACAACAAATCTAATTGGCGATAGGTTCTTTCTGTTGGCGTTGCACTAACAATGTCAACTGCTGGGCGAAACCTACTAATTGCTTCGGCACTTTGCCCTGTGTAGGTGAACACAAAAATACATTTGGTTGGTTGCATAAAACTGGCATCAACAACACTGTGCGAAACCACATCCGTAGTGTTGTTCATTGGGTATAAAGTGCTTGCAAAGTTTTCAAAAAAGTTAATGTTTTTTTCAGTTTCGGCAACAATTTTAGACATAGATTTTACAGCTTCAACTGGGTGTTTTCCTGCTGCAGTTTCTCCAGAAAGCATAACCGCAGAAGAACCATCATACACCGCATTTGCAACATCGCTAACTTCAGCTCGTGTTGGCCTTGCTGACGTAATCATACTTTCCAACATTTCAGTAGCCGTAATTACTGGTTTACCTTGCAAATTTGCCAAATGTATCATCTTCTTTTGTATGCTTGGAAGTTTTTCTATTGCAACCTCAACTCCCAAATCGCCCCTTGCAACCATAAGCCCATCGGCAGAAGAAATTATTTCGTTTAAGTTTTTAACGCCCAAAGCAGATTCCACCTTGGCAATAATTTTTAAACTTCCCCCATTTTTGGCTATAAACGTGCGCAAGGTTTGCACATCTTTTTCACAGTTAACAAAACTTGCAGCAACAAAATCTGCATCATTTTTAATTGCCCACAAAATGTCGTCCTTATCTGCTGCGTTTAGGTATGGAACAGAATACTCAACACCCGGCACCGCCAAACTTTTAAAGTTTGCAATTTTACCAGAATTAAGTGCCTTTGTTACAATATCCTTTCCTTTAACATCAATAACTTTGAATGCTATTAGCCCATTGCAAGCTAAAATTTTGTTGCCAATTTTAATGTTATTAATAATTGCAGGTTGTGTTAAGCTAACCATTGTTTCATCGCCTTCAACTTCCCTTCCTGTAAACACAAATTGTTGACCTCGAACAATGTTAACACTTCCATTCTTAAAGGTTTTAACACGAATTTCTGGCCCACGAGTATCTACCATAAGCGGAAGAGGAAGTTTAAGTTCTTTTCTAACCCTTTTTAAATCCTTAGCAATATTATCCATATCTTGCCTTTTAGCGTGCGAAAGGTTAATTCTAAACACATTAACCCCAGCAAGTGCAAGTGCTTTAATTTTAGAGTACCCAAAGCAAGCTGGCCCTAAAGTTGCCACAATTTTTGTTTTTCTCATATAACAATTTCCCCTTTTGCCAAATTTCGGCATAAAATATAATTTAATTATATCACACCATTTTAAAATTTGAAAATATTTATGTTGAAATTTTGTGCATTTGTGAAAATTTTACAATTTAACTTGAAAAGTTTTATTTTTATGCTATAATGCTTTTATACGGGGGTGAATTAGCTTCGACTGATGAGTTTTGGTTTTATACGCATGTCGTGCGGTGGCACGCTAAACACACAACCCTTGCAATAAACGCAAACAACAATCAATTAGCTTACGCTGCTTAATGCTAAGCCGTTAGCCTAACAGTACCGATATGTTAGGGTCTAACGTCAGTTATCGGTTAACATTGCCGTTTGTAGCCTAGCAAATTGCAATGAACTAAGTAGGCTAGCCAGCAGTTGGTGTTAATGAAGCAACTGCGCGCGAAAACAGACATTAACTAAACATGTAGTGTATAATTCCACCGCCCACCAGGACAGGGGTGCAACTCCCCTCACCTCCACCAACTTAAACCACAATCGAAAAAAGACAGTTTTTAATTTAACTGTCTTTTTAACTATTATAATCATATGGAATTTTGTTTTTCTTTTCTCCTAAAAGATTTAAAATATACCCACCTTCTACTTTGCACCACCACTTTGGATTGTTTTTAGGAATACCATCTAGTATATCTTCATTGGAGCAACCCCTATCTTCAACTAATTCTAAATCTTCAATTTTAATACAAGAATATTTATACCTGTCCTTTTGATTTCCTGTTTCAAAAGCAACATAAAACTCATTTTCTCTAATTTCTGGCAACCAAATAATTCCTATTTCGCCTTTAAAAACATTATCTTTTTTATATCTATCTCTATCCACTGTTAACTTTACTTTGTCTAAATATTTCATTGTTGCCAACCTCCTATTAAAGTTATACATCTTAATTTACCTTCTGGGAAAATTATAAATGCTGATTTAACTTCATATTCTTTTTTCATTTTTTCATTTTTACCTGGAATTGTAATTGTTAAATTTATTTGATAACCAGCTCTTGTATGCTTTTCTTCATAGTAATTACCTTGTCTATAAGCATCTACAACTAAATTTTTAAACATTTTGATAAAATCATTTTTGTCACTATTTTTATAACCCCAACTTTGAAATAAACCAAGCTTGTCTTTAAAAAAGAAGTTTATTTTGCCATTATCAATCATAAGTTTAATATCTTTTTCTTTTGGAACATTAATAGCAAATTCTCTACAATGACATTTTGGATGATATAGCCCTCTAACTATTTTTAATAGTTTACTTGCAGGAAATAGCGAATAATCCATTTTCTCTGGTTTCTTACGCTCTTCATTTTTAAACCAACATTTATTCACAGTTACACATTTCCAACAATGATTACTTGTATATTTTTCATTAACTCCCATTTCATATGGAAACATCTCAATATTATATGGTGAAACTTTATCTTCAACTTTTATCCATTTACTAAAACTCGCATTGATTAAATCCTTAAAATCATCTAAAACTCCCATATTATATCATATCTCCTAAATTTTTAAAAGATATTAGCATAAAATTTTTTTAATTCATTCCTAAACCTGACATTTAGAAAATTTTTTAAATGTTTTTTTTCGACGGACGTTTAACTTGCTCCACCAAAAAAACACCTATTTCTAGGTGTTTTTTTATTAGTCTAACATTAAGGTTTTTGTTTCTTTAACCACTTGTGGTTGTTCAACAACAGCCTGCTTGTTAAGCTGTTCACGTTTAACTTTGTTTTTGCTTTGTGCAAGTTTAAGTTTAGATTGGCTTGCGTTTGCAGCTAATTTAAATCTTTTGTTTTTAATCATTTCGGTTATTAAATTTCTCATGTCTGCTCCTTACTTCATATTAGCACAACAGCTAAATTCTGTCAACATTTCAACAAACAAAAGCAAGCCAATTCCGGCCTGCTTTTATTATTTTTTAACCTATTTTTTGAACAAGTAAATACGTGTTGGTGTAGGTGTTAGGGTTTGGCTCTGTTGCAACATTCGTTTCTAAACCAACCGTTGTTCCTTCTTCTGCCAAAACTAAATATTCGCCAGTTAGCACAGTGTTTTGATTGGCATTACCATTCCTTGTTGTGCTTGGAACAACCACCCCATTTATGGTTAAGGAAATTGTTGCCACGTCTGAACCCATACTTTCCGCCGTTGTTCCAAATCTAACCAAATATGTGCCAGCAGTAAGTTCAACATTGTTGTTTGTTGTGTTAAGCACTATATCGGTTTGGCCTGATGGCGAAGTGCTGGTTTGAGCTAACACTAACTGTTCTGCTGAGGCGGATGGTATTTCAAACAATGAAACCGCTGTTGTTGCAGCTTCTCCCGCAGGACCAGTAGGACCTGTTGGTCCAGTTGGTCCGGTTGGGCCTGTGGCTCCTGTTAAACCAGTTAATCCCGTAGGGCCAGTTGGACCCGTTAAACCAATTGGGCCAGTAGGGCCTGTAGGGCCGGTAGGTCCCACTCCGCCAGTGGCACCTGTTGCACCCGTAGGACCGATTGGACCGGCTGGACCGGCTGGACCTGTTGGGCCGGTGGCTCCCGTTAAGCCAATTACTCCCGCTGGGCCGGTTGGGCCGGTTGGACCGATTGAACCAACTCCGCCGATAGCTCCCGCAGGACCTGTTGGACCAGTAGCACCAGTTGCGCCAGCCGGGCCGGTTAATCCTGCCGGACCTTGAGGGCCTTGCGGACCTGTTGGACCTGTTATGCCGGTGAATATAATTCTATCTATATTATTACCACCTCTATTTGGCCAGTATGGTGGAATTGGGCGATTGCCACAACAGCAATTATTTCGATTATCATTACAATCAAAAATGCTCATATTTCTCCTTTACGTGGGCAAGAAATTGCATCTCGCCTATTGCATTTTATGCAAAACAAGGAAAAATGTTAAAAAATCCCCACAAATGGGGGATTAATTTTAGTTTTCTTGCCTTATTCTTCTTTCAGCATCTCTTTTTTTAATGGTTTCACGTTTGTCATACAACTTCTTGCCCCTAGCCACAGCAATTTCCACTTTAAGGTTGCTATCGGTAAAATAGGATTTAATTGGAACAAGCGTTAGATGTTCTTGTTCTATTTGTTTTTTAATTTTTTCAATTTCAGCCTTGTGAAGAAGAAGTTTTCTATCTCTTCTTGAAGTGTCGCCCATTCTGCCTGCGTCGAAAGAATTTGCATATTGTTTAACAAAACTATTCCTTAAAAAGCATTCGTCATTTTTAATAAATCCGTAACAATCGTTTATTGAAAAATGCCCTAATCGAACAGATTTAATTTCGTCGCCATTAAGCACAATTCCTGCTTCGTAGGTTTCTAAAATTTCGTATTCAAACCGTGCTCTACGGTTTTCTGCAACTAATTTCATATTCTTCCTTATTTCCTCTTACTGTTTTTATTTCCTTTTCCACGTTTTGCGGTTTGGCTGACAGATTTAGAAAAGTTTCTTTGATGTGCGTTTTTTGCAAAGTTACTATCTGCACCTTTCCTTTTGTTAATAACATATCCGCCCGAATTTTGTTCAACACCTGCCAAAGTGAAATCTATTTGCCTTAACATTGTGTTGGTTTTTGCAACAATAATTTCCACGCTATCGCCAATTGTGTAGCTATGTTTATGCCCACGAAGCGATAAACTTAAATTGTTATACTCATATTCGTCTAGCGGCAAATCTTCAATTCTAACAAGCCCCTCAACACCATTTTCAAGTTCAACAAAAACACCAAACTCTTGCACGCCAGAAATTGTGCCAACAAACTGTTGCCCTAGGAACTTTGACATATACAGTGCTTTTTTATAGTCGTCAACCTCACGTTCTGCTTCATCGGCATTTTTTTCTGTGGTGCTACTTTGTTCGCACGCTTTTTCCACAACAGAAGCATATTTCAATTTAACCTCGCCTTTTGGCACGCCATTTAAAAGCATTTTTATAATTCTATGAATCATAAGGTCTGGGTAACGCCTAATTGGGCTGGTGAAATGGCAATAGAACTCGCTTGCAAGGCCAAAATGCCCCAAACAAGTTGAAGCATACCTGGCTTTCATCATACTTCTTAAAACTAGCTTTGTTAAGGTTGTTTCTTTACTGTCGCCTTTAATACTTTCAAGAATTTTTTGATATGAACTTGGTTTGTCGCCATCTATTTCAAGCTGATTACTTACACTCATATTTGTTAAAAGTTTAGAAAGAGCAGTAACTTTATCTGTATCTGGTTTTTCGTGCACACGATAAACAAATGGCACAGCCATATCATAAAACTTTTTAGCAACAACTTCATTGGTTAATACCATTAAACTTTCAATAATTTCATGAGCCTCGTCTTGCACACGCTTTTCAATGCTAACAATTTCGCCTGCCTCGTTTTCTAAAATGAAAGGTTCTGGCAAGTTCATTCTAATTTCTCCACGCGCATGTTTAATTTCTTTAAGTTTTGCAGATATATTTCTGTATGCCATAATATCGCTATAAACATCGGCATATTTTTCAATTAAAAATTCATCGCCTTCTAAAATGTTTTTAACTTCGGTGTAGGTCATTCTGTGCGAACTTTTAATAATTCCTTCCACAATTTTAGAAGATTTAACATTGCAATTAGCATCTAACTGCATAACAACTGTTAAAACTAAACGATTAACACCTTCGCTTAACGAGCAAATTCCGTTTGAAATTTCCTTTGGCAGCATTGGAATAACTTGGTTTGGAAAATAAACACTTGTTCCACGTTTAAACGCTTCTTTATCTAGGGCAGAATTCTCAACAACGTAATGTGAAACATCTGCAATGTGAACATATAAATTATATCCACCATTTGGCAAAATTTCAATCGACAACGCATCGTCAAAATCTCTTGCATCTTCGCCGTCTATGGTAATAACTTTATGTTCTGTAAAGTTTTCCCTATGTTTAAATTTTTCCACTTTAACAGTTTGTGGAATGCTTCTTGCTTCATTTAAAGTTGCCCCTTCAAACCTTTCGTGCAAATTGTATGAACGAATTATTGAAAGTTGTTCTGCTTTTGGAGTGTTTGCCTTGCCTAAAACTTCAATAATTTTACCGCGCAACAACTTGGTTTCTATGCTGTTAAGGTCCAATTCCACCCAAACTTTGTCGTTGTTTTGAGCATTGCCCGCCTCGCCTTTATAAACCCTAATTTGCGGCAATTTAACGTCGTCTGGGAAAACAACATTCTTGCTTTTGCCAACAATATATGTTCCAACAACTTTTGTGGTGTTTCGTTGAAGAACTTTAACAACACTCCCCTCAATTGCCTCGTCACTTTTTCGGTTGGTTATTTCCACCAAACAATCGTCACCGTCAAACGCACCATTAACTGCATATGCTGGAATAAAGAAATCTGGGTAACCTTCCACTTGAGCAAATCCATACCCCTTTTTGTTAAGCACCAATTTTGCTTTAAAATATCCGCGGTCGGCAGAAATGGAAACTTTGTTTTTATCGTCTAACACTAAATCGCCCGAATGCAGAAGCGCAACAATTTCGCTTTTAATATCAAGTTCGTTTTTGTTGGTTATTTTTTTCAGTTGCTTTGCCAAAGCTTCAACCGTTAAATAAATTAATTTATGCTGTCTAATAAGTTTAATCAATTCCATACTACATTATTTTATCAACATTCACAAAATATGTAAACTTTTTAACAAAGATTTTTTAACAACAAAGAAAATATGCAAAATTTGCAACAAAAAAACAGCAAGATTGCTGTTTTTTATTTTTAATGTAGTTAATTTAATATAATATTCTTCTACTAAAACAATGTTGGAATTTTAACCAAAATAAAGTATAGAATGCTGAAGAATGCAATTACACCTAAAAGAATGTAAATTAACCTTGTTATTCTGCCTTCACGTGAACCTGATTTGTTTTGAGAATAATAACTATCTTGGTTGCCGGTTATAACATTACTTGTGTTTGCTCCGCCTGTTATTTGCATGAACACAAGCACAATTAAAGCAATGGCAAGAAGTGCCAATACAATTAAACAAATTCTTTCAAAAACCGGAAAACTTTTTGTAATCCATTGAGGGGTGGTGCCTAAAATAAAATTCATAATAACTCCTAAAACTGATATATTATATCATAGCCAAACCAAATTGACAAGTATTTTTGGTTAAATTCTAAGGTATGTTAAGAAAATGAGCACAGCAAATAACAATAGCGCAACAATCATTAAACTAACTTTTTCAAACTTTTTTTGCGTGCCATTATAAATTTTAAAAAATCTCATAACCAACACTAACGCCACAGAAAAAATTAACAACCAAATAACGGCAAACCAACCGTTTTCAATTCCTTGAATAAAATTAACAAACTGATAATAAATATTTAAATTCATAAATTTCCCTTTAATAAATTGTATCAAAAGAACTGCAATATGTCAATGCTAAACTAGCAAACTTTTACCTTTAAACTGCGAATTTTGTTCAACCTGCATTAAACTTAAAAAGGTTGGTGCAACGTCTTTAAGTTCTCCATTTTGTTTCATTTTAATGTTTTGGTTGGTTATTACTGCACAAATAACTTTGTTTAACGTGTGTGCGGTGTGTTCTTCGCCCGTTTCTGTGCGCATTTGCTCAATGTTTCCATGGTCGGCAGTAATAAGCACAAAATAGTCGTGTTTAAGCGCATAATCTGCCACTTTTTTAACACATTTATCCAAGCACTCCAACGACTTAAGCGCTGCCAAATAATTCCCCGTGTGGCCAATCATATCTGCATTTGAATAGTTTATAATAATTGCATCATAATTTTTCTTTATGGATTTTATTGTGCTTTTTGTTATTTTTTTCGCTTGCATTTCAGGCAACACATCTAATTTAACCACTTTTGCAGTTGGAATATGAATTCTATCTTCTCCTGCAAAGGGAGTTTCTTCCCCACCATTTAGAAAATAGGTTACATGCGCATATTTTGTGCTTTCGCTAATTTTAACCTGTGATTTGTTTAAATTGGAAAGATGCTCGCTTAGCGTTCCTTTAACCGCCTTTGTTGGATACAACACTAACGATTTTGCCGTTGAAACATTTGCCATAGTGGTTATAAACGCTGGAAGTTCGTCATTAACTTTTTTTGCAAGTTGCCTTAACCTATCCTCCCTAAAATTGAAGAAGAAAACGCAGTCGTTTTTAGTTATTTTAGCGTTATGTTTTGTTTTTACCCTTGCTGGTTTAATAAACTCGTCCGTTTCGCCCTGAAAATGGCGCATTTTAAGGTGGTTATCAACGTTTTCAATGTCTTCCCCATCCGCACACCCAAACATGGCGTTAAAGGCTAAATTTGTGCGTTCTAGGTTGTTTTCTCTATCCATTGCATATGCTCTGCCAGAAATGCTTGCAATTTCGCAATTTTTTACCTGCTTTATGGCTCGCTTAATCTGCTTTAAATATTTTAAGCTGTCCGTTGTTCCGCAATCTCTGCCATCGGTTATTAAATGTAAAAAAATTCTATTAACTTTGCTACTCGCAGCCCTAACAATTTCCAACGCATGATTAATGTTACTATGAACGTTTTTGTCACTCATAAGCCCAACCAAATTCAAATTGCCGTTGTTTTTTTCTAACATTGATAAGGTTTTAACAAAATTTTTGTTTTTAAAGAATTTGCCAGATTTTATGTCGTCATGAATTGCTTTAGCAGTTGACGTAATAACTCTCCCCGCACCAATGGTTGTGTGCCCAACTTCACTTCCGCCCATCACGCCTTCAAACAACCCAACCGCTTCGCCATCAGTCTTTAATAAAGAATGTGGGCCGTTTTTTAGCGAATGCAAAAAAGGTGTGTTTGCATTACTAACTGCGTTAAACTCACTTGGCGCACCTTCGCCATAGCCATCTAAAATTAACAAAATACCCTTTTTACTCATTTAAACCCCTTTTAAACAAAAGATGGGCACAAAAGTTACTTTGCCCATCTAATATTTTAAATTAAAACATAATTCGTAACAACAAATTATTTCCCCTAAAATTCCTCAATCATATCAATGCAAGGAAGAGATTTGCCCTGCAAAAGCATTAAACTTGCGCCACCACCTGTGGAAATGTGGGTAATGTTCTTGCAAACACCCAAGGATTGAATTGCCGCAATGCTATCGCCACCGCCAACAATGGAAACGCCTTTGTTTTTTGCAACATATTTTGCAATTTTATTAGTTCCACGTTTGAATGGTTCATATTCATAAACGCCTAATGGGCCATTCCACACAATTGTTTTTGCCTTTTTAATTTCCTTTTTAAATGCTTTAATTGTTTTAGGGCCAATGTCCATACCTTGATAATTATCCGCAAAGAAACCGCTTACAAAACGTTTAGGTTCTGCCTCGTCGCTAAAATCAATTGTTCCAATATTGTCAATAGGAAGAATAATTTTAACCCCCTTTTCTTTAGCCTTTTCATATATAGATTTAGCAAGGTCTAACTGTGAACTATCGGTTATGGAATTTCCAACATTTCCACCAATTGCCTTTATGAATGTGTATGCCATTCCACCGCCAATTAAAATTGTATCCACCTTATCTAGCAGGTTTTCTACAACTGGCAATTTGTCGGCAACTTTTGCTCCACCCAAAATTGCAACAAATGGGTGTTCCGGCTTATTTAAAACCTTATGGAACATTTTAACTTCTTTTTCCACCAAAAAGCCCAAAACCGCTGGAATGTGCTGTGCAACACCATAGGTTGAAGCGTGCTTTCTGTGTGCAGTTGCAAATGCTTCCATAACAAAAATGTCGGCCAACTTGGCAAGATTTTTTGCAAATGTTTCGTCATTCTTTTCTTCTTGCTTATAAAAACGAATATTTTCCAACATTAAAATTTCGCCGTCGTGCATGTTGTTTACCATTTCAACTGTAGACTTAGCTAAAACGTCTTCCGCAAAAGAAATTGGCATATCTAAAAGTTTAGAAAGGCGTGCCAAAACAGGGCGCAAAGATAGTTTAGAATCTATTTCACCATTTGGCCTGCCCATATGCGAACATAAAATAACTTTAGCTTTATGTTCAATCAAGTACTTAATTGTTGGAATTGTTGCGGAAATTCTTGTGTCGTCCACAATTTTTAGTTCCGAGTTAATTGGCACATTAAAGTCCACCCTAACCAAAACCCTCTTGCCAGCAACATCTACATCTCTAATTGTTTTTTTCATTTTATCTCCAAATAGATAGAATTAACCTAGTATTATGCCATTAGTATAGCACAAGTGTTTTTTATTTCAAAATAATTTTCGAATATTTATTAAATTTTCTTTCAAATTTTCCATTTTGAACAAAAGTTGTGCCATAATTATCGCAAAAAACATAACACTTCTTTGGCGAACAGTGTTCTATCTTAGGCCTTATTCGTTTGCCGGATAGAACAATTTTGTTGTATCGCAAACAGTTGGCACTCTCGTCGCCCACAAAAAATTGACATTTTTTTAAACAAACCAAAACCCCTTTGTTTGCAGGTTGAATTTCAATTTTGTCGCCATCACAAACAATTATCGACTTTTGCCTTCGCTTCTTACTAACAACAAAAACTCCAGCAACAACAGTTGCGTTTAATTTGCTTGCTAGTTGTAATAATTCTTTTGTTACAATGGCAGATTTCAACAATTCGTCCTCAACAACGTAATTATAAATAATGCCAAAGTTAAATATCAGCAGGTCACATTTTTTTAGTTTTAAAAAACAATTAATATAAAACGACTTATAACTTCCACCAGAAACCGCAACAATCCTCATACTCCATTGTATGGATATTGGTTTGTTTTTGACTTATAAACACTCCACACTTGCGTTTAGCATTGCTTGAATGTTTGAGTTTTTTATGTAATAAACAACCGTTTTGCCAACTCTGTTGCAGCCCACAATGTTTTGAGCTTTTAAAATTTTAAGTTGATGGCTTACAGTTGTTTGATTGGCCGAAAGCACCAAAGAAATATCACCAACACAAAGTGGCTTAATTATTAAAAGGATAATTATCTTTAAGCGCGTGTCGTCACTAAACAGATAAAAGAACGTACTCATGTTTTTTAAATTGTCACTGCTTGGCAAGTATTGCTTTAATTTAATTTCTTCTACACAATCCATTTTCATACCTCAATTTTAGCATTATAAATTAATTTGCTAAAAAGTTAACAAATTGTTTAAATGTCGAATAAATACAAATATCAAAATATTTTGCATAAGGAGCAAGAAAAAATATGAATATAAATTCACTATACATATTATTTACAATTTTAATTGCCATCATTGCGCAAGCAACAAATACCGATTTAGCCAACAACACAACTTTCCTTTTAGTGCTACTTCTTGCTTTAGGAGCATACAATTGCAACAATAACAACAATAATTGTTGCGCATTTAGAAACCAACAAAGCTTTATTTAAAAATTAAATAAACATAAATAATTAATAAATAAAAATGTTTTTATTAATTTATAAAAATAATAAAACCAAAGAAAAACACTCCAAAAGAGTGTTTTTATATATTTTTTTAATTAAATTTATTAATAATTTTAATTATTTTTAATATTTTTTATTTAAAATAATTTTTTAATTAAAATAATTAATTCCCATATTTGTTTTCATTTTAATTAATTTTTCATTTGCAACTTTTCTTGCTTTTGCCGTGCCTTTTTTTAGTATGTCCATAATGCGCTCTGGGGTTTTGCTTAATTCGTTTCGCCTTTCTCTAATTGGCGCAATAAGTTCCTGCAAAATGGCATTAAGGAACTTTTTAATTTTCATATCTCCAAGTCCACCACGTGAATAGTGCGCTTTTAATTCGTCTAAGTTGCTATATTCTGGCAAGAACTTTTCGAAGTGTTCTGGCTTGCAGAAAACATCTAAATATGCAAACACTGTGTTGCCTTCAACCTTGCCAGGATCTTCCACATGAATGTGGTTAGGATCAGTGAACATAGAAAACACTTTTTGTTTAATTGTTTTTTCGTCGTCGCAAAGGTAAATGCAGTTGCCCAAACTTTTGCTCATTTTAGCCTTCCCATCTGTTCCAACTAAACGATAGCAGTTTTCGTTTTCAGGCAACACTGCCTTAGGTTCAACAAAAGTTTCACCATAAAGGTTATTAAAAGAACGAACAATTTCTCTTGCCTGTTCAAGCATTGGAAGTTGGTCTACCCCCACAGGAATTATTGTTGCGTCGAATGCCACCATATCTGCCGTTTGGCTAACAGGGTAGGTTAAAAACCCCATTGGAATTGCTCCGCTAAAATCTTTTTGCTTTAACTCTTCTTTAACCGTTGGGTTACGTTCCAATCTTGCCAAAGTTACAAGGTTCATAAAATAAAACGTGAATTCTGTTAATTCACTAACTTCGCTTTGCACAAAGAATGTAACCTTTTCTGGGTTAAGCCCAACCGCCAAATAATCTAGCATAACATTTAGCACATTGTCCCTAACCTTTTGCACATTGCCGTAATTGTCGGTTAAAGCTTGGCTATCTGCCAACATAACGTAAAACTCGTCATATCCGCCTTTTTCCTGCAACTCAATTCTACGTTTTAAGCTGCCCACATAATGCCCTAAATGCAAGTTGCCGGTTGGCCTATCTCCTGTTAAAATAATTTTACCGCCCATAATTTACTCCTAATTTTGCTTATTATATCAAATTATAATAAAAAACGCAAAAGATTGCCATTCCCACAACAAATTTTCTTCAAAATAACTCAAAAAAAAGACCGATGCGCATTCGGTCTTTTTCAATCTTCTTAATACATTTAATTTGGAATTAACCAAGGATTGATGTTTAATTCTGCGAATTAACCAAGAATTGTTGTTCAATTCTGCGAATTAACCAAGAATTTCAGAAACAACGCCTGAACCAACAGTTCTGCCACCTTCACGGATAGCGAATCTCATACCTTTTTCAATAGCGATTGGGTGGATAAGTTCGATTTCCATTGTGATGTTATCACCTGGCATAACCATTTCAACACCATCTGGAAGTTTAATAGAACCAGTGATATCTGTAGTTCTAACGTAGAATTGTGGACGGTAGCCATTGAAGAATGGAGTGTGACGTCCGCCTTCTTCTTTCTTCAAAACGTAAACTTCGGCTTTGAAGTGAGTGTTAGGTTTAATTGAACCAGCTTTAGCCAATACTTGACCACGTTCAATTTCTGTTCTTTGAATACCACGAAGTAATAAACCTGCGTTATCACCAGAACGAGCTTCGTCTAATTGTTTACGGAACATTTCGATACCTGTAATAACAACTTTACGAGTAGGTTTAATACCAACCAATTCAACTTCTTCATTTAGGTGAATAGTACCACGTTCAACTCTACCAGTTGCAACAGTACCACGACCAGTAATAGAGAACACGTCTTCAACTGGCATTAAGAATGGTTTGTCAGTATCACGAACTGGATCTGGAATGTAAGAGTCAACGGCAGCCATTAATTCTTTAATGCAGTCGCAAGCTGGATCAGCAACATTTCCAGCAGCAGCAGCTTCAAGAGCTTTTAATGCACTACCTTTAATAACCGGAGTGTCATCTCCTGGGAAACCGTAAGAAGATAACAAATCACGGATTTCCATTTCAACCAATTCAAGGATTTCTGGGTCATCAACTTGGTCGGTTTTGTTCATGAATACAACAATGTATGGAACGCCTACTTGACGAGCAAGCAAGATGTGTTCTTTTGTTTGAGGCATTGGGCCGTCTGTAGATGCAACAACAAGGATTGCACCGTCCATTTGAGCAGCACCAGTAATCATGTTTTTAACGTAGTCTGCGTGTCCTGGGCAGTCAACGTGAGCGTAGTGACGATTTGCAGTTTCGTACTCGATGTGTGATGTGTTAATTGTAATACCACGAGCTCTTTCTTCTGGGGTGTTATCAATACCAGCATAGTCTTTTTTATCTGCATTGAAACCCATACCAGCCAAAGTTAGGTTGATAGCAGCAGTAAGAGTTGTTTTGCCGTGGTCAACGTGACCAATAGTACCAATATTTACGTGTGGTTTGGTTCTATCAAATTTAGCTTTTGCCATAATATAAATCTCCTTTATTTAATAAACAATAATATTGTACTTTAAACCAACATTCAAAGTCAAGCAAATTTAGCAATTAAAGTTAATTAATCAGCCAATTTTTTTCTGTCGCCAATAATTTTTTCAGAAACGTTTCTTGGAGTTTCTGCATAGTGGCTGAACACCATGTCGAAAGAGCCACGTCCTTGAGTGCCACCACGAAGGTCGGTCATGTAACCGAACATTTCAGAAAGTGGAACTTCTGCATGAACAACTTGGCTTCCGCCTGGTTTAGTTTCGGTACCAGTTAAAATACCTCTACGAGATGTTAAACCGCCCATAACTGTTCCCAAATATTCATCTGGAACTTCAACGTCAACTTTCATAATAGGTTCTAATAGAACTGGATCTGCTTTACGCATAGCTTCTTTGAAAGCCATAGAACCAGCAATTTTAAACGCCATTTCACTAGAGTCAACATCGTGGTAAGAACCGTCGTAAACAGTAACTTTAAAGTCGATGGTTTCATATCCTGCAACCACACCAGATTTTTTAGCTTCTTGAATACCTGCGTCGATTGGAGCAATAAATTCTTTTGGAATTGCGCCACCAACAACTGTGTTTTCAAACACGTAGCCCTTATCTCTTTCAAGTGGTTCCATTTTAATTTTACAGTGTCCGTACTGACCACGTCCACCAGATTGTTTAATATATTTTCCTTCTGCTTCAACAGCTTTGCGGATTGTTTCTTTGTAAGCAACTTGTGGGCGGCCAACAGTAACTTCAACACCAAATTCACGTTTCATTCTGTCCACCAAAATGTCTAAGTGCAATTCGCCCATACCAGCAATAATTGTTTGACCGGTTTGTTCGTCTGTGTATGATTTGAAAGTTGGGTCTTCTTCCATAAGTTTGCCAAGAGCAATACCAAGTTTTTCTTGTGCTTGCTTATCTTTTGGTTCGATTGCTTGTTCAATAACTGGTTTCATGAATTCCATTTCTTCAAGCTTAATTGGGTGACTTTCATCACACAATGTGTCGCCTGTTCCGGTATTTTTCAAACCAACAACTGCACAAATATCACCAGCCAACACTTCGTCAATGTCGGTACGGTTGTTACTGTGCATGTGAAGCAAACGTCCAATTCTTTCTTTCTTGCCTTTGCTTGAATTTAAAACATAACTACCAGCGCTTAATTTACCGCTATAAACACGAATGAAGGTGATTTTACCAACATAAGGGTCGGTTGCAATTTTAAATGCTAAAGCTGCAAATGGTTCTGCGTCGCTGTTGTTTCTTTCAACAGTTGAGCCATCTTCCAATGTTCCAGTGATAGCTTGAACATCAATTGGGCTTGGCATATATTCAATAATTGCGTTCAACAATTCTTGAATACCTTTGTTTCTTGCAGCTGTTCCGCAAAGAACTGGGAACATTTTTAAAGCAATTGTTGCTTTGCGAATTCCTTTTTTAATTTCTTCTTCGGTTAAATCTTCACCCATGAAGAATTTTTCAAGCAATTCGTCGTCTGTTTCAACAACAGATTCAATCATTTTTTGCCTGTATTCTTGGCATTGAGCAAGCATGTCGGCTGGAATTTCTTCTTCTCTAACATCTTTGCCTAAATCGTCGTAGAATACAAAGGCTTTCATTTTAATTAGATCCACAAAACCTTTAAAAGTTTCTGCTTCGCCAATTGGAAGTTGAAGTGGAACTGCGTTAGCACCAAGACGTTCTCTCATGCTGCCAACTGCTTTTAAAAAGTTAGCATCGTTAATGTCCATTTTGTTAACAAAGCAAATTCTTGGAACATTAAACTTAGAAGCTTGACGCCAAACTTTTTCAGATTGGGTTTGAACGCCAGCACGAGCACTAAATAGTGCAACAGCGCCGTCCAAAACTTTTAAAGAACGTTCAACTTCTACTGTGAAATCCACGTGTCCTGGAGTGTCAATAATGTTAATGGTGCAATCTTTCCATTTGCAGGTTGTGCAAGCAGAAGTGATTGTAATACCACGTTCTTGTTCTTGAGCCATCCAGTCCATAGTAGCTTGACCATCGTGAACTTCGCCTAACTTGTGGTTAATACCAGTGTAGAACAAAATTCTTTCGGTGGTGGTTGTTTTGCCGGTATCGATGTGAGCCATAATACCAACGTTTCTAATTTTTTCTAATGGAACTTGTCTTGCCATTTTTCCCCCTTATTACCAACGATAGTGTGCGAAAGCTTTGTTGGCTTCAGCTTGTCTGTGCATATCATCACGTTTTTTAATTGCGCCACCAGCTTGGTTGAATGCGTCAGCAATTTCAGCAGCAAGGCGAGCCTCCATGCCACGTTCATTACGTTTTCTTGCGCACATAACTAACCAGCGAATTGCAAGTGTTTGTTGACGGTCGGCACTAACAGCCATTGGAACTTGGTAGTTTGCGCCACCAACACGTCTTGCTTTAGTTTCAAGTTTAGGTTTAATGTTTTCAATAGCAGCAACTAAAACATTCAAAGGTTCGTCATTGGCTTTTTCAGCAGCGGCTTTCATAGCACCGTAAACGATAGATTGTGCAATACCCTTTTTTCCGTCATACATAACTTGGTTTGTAATTTTAGTAACCAAAGTTGAATTATATAATGGATCTGGAAGCACTTCACGTTTAACAGCAGCGTTTCTTCTTGACATAATTTTTCTCCTTTATAAATTTTTAAATCCATTTTAATTTTTATTGTGTTTTTATATCTATCCTTACAAAAAAGGAAAAGGAAGTAATGAAGGGCAAACTTGCTGTCCCCTCATAAAAACACAAGACCGACTAAAGCGACTAGATTGCTAAACGCAAGTTGGCAATCTGTCAAAGATGTCGTGTCGCAGTGTTATTTAGGGCGTTTAGCGCCGTATTTACTTCTACCTTGTTTGCGTTTTTGAACAGCCGCGGTATCTAATGCACCACGAACAACATGATATCTAACACCTGGTAGGTCAGGAACACGACCACCACGCACTAAAACTACGTTGTGTTCTTGAAGATTGTGACCTTCGCCTGGAATGTAGCATGTTGTTTCTTTGCCAGTTGACAAACGAACACGGCAAATTTTACGCAAAGCTGAGTTAGGTTTTTTAGGTGTGGTAGTTGTAACGTTCAAGCAAACACCACGTTTTTGTGGGCATTCGTTTAATAAAATAGATTGGCTTTTTGCAACTTGCTTAACTCTACCTTTTCTAACTAACTGATTAACTGTAGGCATTTTATCCTCCTTATAATATTTTGCAACCTCTGAATATAGCCAAAGCAGCAGTTTGTACTATAACGAATTTATTATATAAAAACCCATCAAAAAAGTCAATAGTTTTAAGAAAGTTTTATACTAATTTTTAACTTATTTAACTATTAACTGAAAGCTTAATACAGCCCAATAAAAAATCTTGCCAACGCACCAATGGTTAGGCTACAATTTTTGAAATTTACAAGAAAAGGATTACAAAACTAACAATTAATTTACGTTTACTGCAGCAATAAACTTAAAAGGATTATAATTTTTAAATTTTTTAGCATAAATTTAAATTTTTTTTTAAAAATTGTTGAAATGTGTTAATTTTTTTGCTATTCTAACAACAGAATAACAAAACGCTAAGGAGTATATTATGGCAGATGCAACAGAAAAAACCGACAAGATTGAAAAAACAAAAAAACCAGTTTATCGTGTTATTTACGATAAAGACTCTCGTTGTTGGCAAATAAGAAAAGATGGTGCAAAACGAGTTATAACATCTTTCCCAACAAAAGACGAAGCCCTAGCAAAAGTTAAACAACTAAGCGAAAGCCAAGAAATTAATTTTGTTGTACACAAAAAAGATGGAAAATTCCAAAAGAAATAAAAAAGAGTGCAATAATTGCACTCTTTTTCTATCATTCAGGCAATTATCAAATTACAATTTAAAATGTTTTATTTAAATTAAGTTGGTTCTGGAAGTGTTAAGCCGGCGTCTTTACAAATTAAATACACCGCATATAAATCTTTGCTGCCTTTTGCAGTTGGAAGCAGGGTTTGCACCCCATAAGCATTAAATGTAACGCTAACTTCTGCTCCCTTGTAGTCGTCGGTATATGTTGCTCCATCAAAGGTGTAAGAGATGTTGCAAATAACACTTTGACCTGCCGCAACTAATGACGCTGCGGTTGCGTTAGAAGCAAAATTTTGTATATTAACTTCTTGCCCACTAAGGTTATACCAAACAGTGTCTACAACAGATGCGGTTGATTCATTAGATTTTTTTACATTAACATCTAGTTTAACAAGCGAATAAACGTCCATACCCCCGCTTGATGTTGGTGTGGAATTAATTTTAAGGTTAGTAAAACTAATTTTATCACCTGGTGTTAAACTTGTTGGTAATTGCTTTTTAAAACTGTCATTTGTTGCATTTGCACTATTAGATGAGTGTTGAATATTCAATTCAATGTTAGCAAATTGAAACGAACCAGATTTATTTGCAGTTGCTGTAAACCAGCCAAATGTTACAGAACAAACCAAAAAAGATACCAAAACCAACATAACCAACATTAGTTTTGAACTTCTTGCACCATACTTAAATTCTTGATAATTGTTTGTGCTTTTCAAATTTACCCCTAAATTTTAGTTTTGCACATTTAACGCAAAAATGTGCACAACCACGCAGAATTACACATATTGTATATGTTTAGTATATCACAAAGGAAAAAATATAGTCAAACAAAAAAGAGTGCAAATTTACACTCTTTTTTCGCAATTAATTCAATAATTGCCATTTCAGCATTATATAATTTATATAACTTTCTCAATGTCTTCTTATTGAATTTAATTAGATTAATTCAATAATTGCCATTTCGGCGTTATCGCCTTTACGGATACCAACTTTCAAAATGCGAGTGTAGCCACCACCTTGACCAAGTTCTTTTGCTCTTTGTGCATATTTAGGAGCATAAACATTGAAAATCTTTTCTAGTAATGGATTTTTAATATTGTCAATTCTTGCAAGGAAATCTGCTTTCTTTTCGCCTTTTTTACGTTGTTCTTTAACAGAATAGGTTTTCGCCATAATTTTTCTACGAGCAGCAAGTTTCTTTGGACCATCGTTCATAACTTCACGGCTCACTTTTTCGCCCTTGCTGTTGATAGAAGTTTTTGTAACAGTAACAACATCTTCGTAAGTGTTAATAGCAAGTGTTAGAAGTTTTTCAGCATAACTTTTTAAAGATTTTGCTCTTGCCAAAGTTGTTTGAATTTTACCCTTCCAAAGCAAGTCGGTTGCTTGGTTACGCATAATAGCCAATCTTTCTTCAGTTGGTCTGCCTAATTTTGCGTTCATCTTTTTTTCTCCTTTTAATAATTTTCGCCACTTTCAAGAACAATTCCCAATGCTTCAAGTTTGTTAATAACTTCTTCCATAGATTTAGCACCCATGTTACGAACTTTCATCATTTCGTTACGGTTCTTTTTAGCAAGGTCACCAATAGTGTCAATTCCTGCACGTTTTAAGCAGTTATAGCTTCTAACGCTTAGTTCCATTTCCTCAATTGGTTTTTCGAAAAGTTTTGTTCTTTCGTCTTCTTTTCTAGCAACAAGAATGTTCATTCCGCTCATGCCTTCAACAAGTTCAACGAACATAGTTGCATAGTCGTTAATAAGTTTTGCAGAAAGTGCAACAACTTCTTTTGCACTAACTGTTCCACGAGTTTGCACATCAAGCACAAGTTTGTCGTAATCTAAACTACGGCCAACACGGCTTGATTGAACTTCAAAATTCACGCGTTTAACAGGAGTGAATAATGAGTCGATTGCAATGTAGTCCACTTCGTCAGAAAAATCTTTATTGTGGCTTGCTGGAACGTATCCACGTCCTCTGCCAACATAAAGAGTCATATCTAGGTTAGCGTCATCGTCAATTGTGCAGATATACAAATCTGGGTTAACAACTGAAATGCCATCTTCGCACTCAATATCTCTTGCATAAATAACTGCAGGACCTTTCTTTTTAAGGAACATTTTGCCTTTGAAATCTTCTTCTGTGCTTTCGGTTCTAACAGCCAAAGATTTAAGATTTAAAACAATGTCTGGCACGTCTTCAGTAACGCCCTTAATTGTTGAAAATTCGTGTAAAACGCCACCAATTTTAACACCCACAACTGCAGCACCAGGAAGGGAACTTAAAAGAGTTCTTCTTAGCATATTACCAATGGTTATGCCAAAACCTTTTTCCATAGGTTCAACTGTGATGATTGCGCTTGCACCGTTGTCTGTTTCTTCCAAAAGAATTTTTGGTTTTTCGATTTCCATCATATTCATTTTCTCCTATTATCTTGAATAAAATTCAACAATCAAGTGTTCTTGAATGTTAAGGTCAATGTCGTCTCTTTCTGGAAGAGCAAGCACTTTACCTGTTAAAGTTTCTGCGTTAAATTCTAACCACTTTGGTGTTACAATTTTAGCATCTTTCAAACTTGTGAACATTTCAAGATTTTGTTTATTTTCTTTAACCGCAATAACATCTCCAACTTTAACTTGGTAAGATGGAATGTTAACTTTTTTGCCGTTAACAGTAACGTGACCATGGTTAACAACTTGTCTAGCTTCGGCACGAGATGCACCTAAACCTAAGCGATAAGCCACGTTGTCTAGCCTTAATTCAAGCATTTTAAGTAGAGCCCAACCTGTACCTTCTTTGCTACGGGTTGCTTTTTCGTAATAAATTCTAAATTGTTTTTCAAGCATGCCATAAGCTCTGCGAACTTTTTGTTTTTCACGCAATTGAATTCCGTATTCTGTAACTTTCTTTCTAGCAGTTCCGTGTTGACCAGGAACAACTGGACGTTTATCGAAAGAACATTTGGTTAAACATCTTTCGCCTTTTAAGAAAAGTTTGCAACCTTCTCTACGGCATTGCTTACAATCTGCACTAGTATATTTTGCCATAATTTCCTCCTATAATCTTCTCTTTTTAGGTGGTCTGCAACCGTTGTGTGGAATTGGAGACACGTCTTTAATCATAGTAACTTGAAGACCTGCTGTTCCAACTGCACGAATTGCTGATTCTCTAGCAACGCCAGCACCCTTAACATAAATTGCAACTTTTTGAATGCCATAGTTGCCAACATTTTTCAAAACGGTTTCAACTGCATCTTGCGCTGCAAATGGAGTGGTTTTTTTAGCACCACGGTTTCCTCTTGCACCTGCACTAGATTGTGCCAAAAGGTTACCTTGACTATCTGTTAAAGATACAATTGTGTTGTTAGGGCCGCATTGAATGTGCACAGCACCTTCGCCGCCTGCAACTAAAATTTTCTTTTTCTTGGTTTCTTTTCTAACAGCCATTTTTCACTCCTTACTTCTTTTTGTTTGCCATGGTCTTTTTTGGACCTTTACGTGTGCGCGCGTTTTGTTTGCTAGATTGTCCACGAACAGGCAAATTAGCAGCATGGCGAAGCCCACGATAGCATCTAATTTCTTTTAATCTTTTAATGTCTAATGCAACATCTTTTCTTTTTTCACCTTCAACAACGTAGTTAGCTTCTATGTGTTTACGAATAGAAGCAATTTCGTTTTCTGTTAGGTCCTTAACGCGAGTGTCTGGATTGATGCCTGTTGCTGCCAAAATTTTGTTAGCAGAAACTCTACCTATTCCATAAATATAGGTAAGACCAATTTCAACTCTCTTTTCATTTGGTAAATCCACACCGGATATACGAGCCATTTTATCCTCCAAAAAATTTAATTTATATTAACTCACAATGCCAAATTGCCGCGAGACATTGTGCTTGTTTTCAAATTTATTAACCTTGACGCTGTTTGTGCTTTGCAGATTTTGAACAAATAACCATAACTTTGCCGTTACGTTTAATAACTTTACATTTTTCGCACATTGGCTTAACTGATGGTCTAACTTTCATCTTTGTTTCTCCTTATTTAATTTAGATTGAGATAAGCTAATTTTTATCTCGCCAAACAATTCGACCCTTTGTTAAATCGTAAGGGCTCATTTCAACCTTCACCTTGTCGCCTTCCAAAATCTTAATAAAATGCGTGCGCAACTTACCAGAAATATAAGCGGTTATAAAGTGATTGTTCATAATTTTAACCTTAAAGTTTGTGTTGCCTAAAACTTCAACAACTTCGCCCTCTGCTTCGATAACATCTTCTTTCGACATTTCTACTCCTTTACATTTTTATACGCCTTAATATACTTATAAATTTCGGCGTTAGTGGCAGTAACCGAATGGAATTTATTTAAAATTTTCTCGTCGTGTGCCAGTTTAATTAAGTGTTTGGGATTTTTTGTTTTGGGGTTGCATTTTTCTCTATATTTACCATCTATTATAGCAGGATATCCATTTTTGTCAATACCCACCACTAAAAACAGACGATTTTTATCGTGTCCTGCAAGCGACCTAACAATATCCCCAATTGTGAATTCTGCGTTCATAACACTCCTATAAAGTTAGGATTTCCACACCATCTTTTGTAATTAAAACGGTGTTTTCATAATGTGCGCTTGGTTTTCCGTCATAAGTTGAAACAGTCCAGTCGTTATCTTCCAAAAACACATCTTTTTTGCCCAAAGTTGACATTGGTTCGATTGCCAAGGTCATACCTTCTTGCAAAACAATTCCCGAATTGTATTTGCCAAAATTTGGAACACAAGGGTCTTCGTGCAAATGCGTTCCAATCCCGTGCCCAGCAAGTTCTCTAACAACACCATAGCCCCTAGTTTCCAAGTAAACTTGAATTTTGTGGCTTATGTGCCCTAACCGAGAGCCCGCTTTAATATCTTTGATGCCTTCAAAGAAGGATTCTTTGGTGGCCTCAATTAATTTTTGTTTTTCTAGTGAGATATTACCCACCGCAAATGTCCTTGCCGCATCACTATGATATCCCTCCCAGATAACGCCACAATCAATACTGATTATGTCGCCATCTTTCAAAGGTGTATCGTCACAGAATCCGTGTACAACTTCTGCATTTTTGCTTGCACAAATTGTGTATGGGAATCCCTCGTAATTTAGGAAGGAAGGTTTTGCGCCTTGGGAAATAATGTAGTTATAGGCCAAATCGTTAAGGCGCAAACTGGTTTGGCCAGGATAAATAGATTGCTCCAGCAATTCAAGAGTTTCTTTCAAAATCTTTCCTGCTTTGCGCATTTTATCTATTTGTTCGTCGTTTTTAATAGAAATAGTCATAATTACCTTCTATTCTTTAAGCCCAAAACATCTTCAACTTGGTTAAAGGTTTGTTCTGCGCTGTTATTTGCATTAACATAAAACACTTTTGTTCTGTTTTTGAAATAATCAATAAGCGGAACAGTGTCGATATGATAACTTTTCATTTTGTTTTCTGTTGCTTCTTTTGTTGCATCACTTCTAATGTATAATTCGCCGGCACATTTGGGGCAGTTCCCGTTGTTGCCAACAAAATCTATATGTGTTATGCTTCCACATTGTTTGCACATTCTGCGCCCTAAGGCTCTGTGCATAACAACACCATCGTCCACTTCCAAAACAATAACCGCATCAATTTTTGTAAGGTTTTCCAAGGTTTTAGCTTGCACCAAATTCCTTGGATAGCCATCAAAAATTAAATTGTTGCTTTTGCAAGTGTTTAAATAGTTTTTTAAAACTTTAATGGTTATTTCTTCTGGCACAAGCATACCTTGCTTTAAATAACCATCAATCACTTTTGCTTGAGCAGTGTTTTTTGCCGCTTCGTTTCGCAAAAGTTGACCAATGGAAATTGCTTCAAACCCGTACTTTTGGTGCAGATTTTCGCCAAGTGTGCCCTTGCCACAATTAATTTGACCTAAAAGAATTATTTTCACATTTCCCCCAAATTGAGCGATTAAACATTAAGTTTTACTTTAAAAAGCCACGATAGTTGCGCATCATCATTTGAGCTTCTAGTTGCTTGTTAAATTCAAGCGCCGTTGAAACAACAATCAGCATACCAGTTGCACTAAACGCACCGGTAATTCCACCTGCACCAATAGCGGTAAACACAATTGTTGGAATTAAAGCCATAAACGCAAGGAATAATGCACCAAATAAGGTAATTTTTTTGTTAATGCCACCCAAATATTGAGCGGTTGGTTTGCCAGGACGAATGCCAGGAATGAAACCACCATTTTGTTGAATTTGACGGCTAATTTCTTCTGTGTCGAAACTCATCATCATCCAGAAATAAGCAAACGCCAAAATTAATAGCGACATAACAATTGCATAAACCCAACTTCCAGTGCCAAGCCATTTGTTCCACCAGCCAATAAAGCCACCGGTAACATTAGGCCAGAAAATACTGAAAAGCATTTGTGGGAATGAAAGCAATGTGCTAGCGAAAATGATTGGCATAACACCATTTGCATTAACCCTAATTGGAATGTAGGTAGATTGACCACCATACATTTTTCTGCCTTTAACTTGTTTTGCATATTGAACACCAACTTTTCTTTCGCCGCCGTCAACGAAAACAACAAGGGCGAAAATTGCAATTAATGTTACAGCAAACAAAACTAATTGCCAAATAGCAGTAGCGTTAACTTTACCGTTAACAACAATGTCTTGGAAGTTGCCCCAAATTGCAGAACCAGCACTTGACAAAATACCAACGAAAATTAAAAGTGACATACCATTGCCAATTCCAATTTCGGTAATTTTTTCACCAAGCCAAACTGTGAACATTGCGCCAGCAACAAGCATAGTAACCACAAAGGCATAGAAAAGGAATTCTTTTCCGCCAAACACGGTTAAATCGGCATAATCAGAAGCGCCAAAGCCAACTGCAATACCAATAGCTTGAGCCAAAGCTATAACCAATGCTGCAATTTTGGTGTATAAGCTAATTTTTTTTCTGCCATCTGCGCCACCTTCCTTGGTTAGACGTTGCCAACTAGGAATAACTGCAGAAAGCAATTGAATAATAATAGATGCGGTAATATATGGCGAAACACCCAATGCCAAGAATGAACCTTGGCTTAAAGCGCCACCACTAACCGAAGAAAGCAAACCCAAGAAAGTGTTACCTTCCACGTTTGCCCCGAATGCCTCACTGTCGATACCAGGAATTGGCAACCAGCAGCCAAGGCGATAAATAAAGAGCAGAACCAAAGTTAAAATTAACTTATTCCTAACCTCTTTAATTTTAAATGCGTCAGTTAATGTTTTAAACATTATACCTCCTCTACACTGCCACCTTGTGCTAAAATTTTATCTTTTGCTGAAGTTGTAAACTTGTTAGCAACAACTTTCAATGCAACGCTTAATTCTCCATTGCCAAGAACTTTAACGCCATCTTTTTCAATTTTTGAAAGGATGCCGCTTTCTAATAATTTAACTGCATCAACTTCTGTGTTAGCTTCAAAAACGTTAAGTTGAGCAACGTTAACAATGCTGTAAACCTTTTTAAATTTAGCATTGCTGAAGCCCTTAGAAGGCAATCTTCTGTACAAAGGGTTTTGTCCACCTTCAAATCCTGGGCGAACACCGCCGCCAGAACGAGCGTTTTGTCCTTTATGACCTTTACCAGAAGTTTTACCTATACCACTACCGATACCACGACCAAGCCTCTTTTTGCTTTGGCGGGCACCTTCTGCGTTTCTTAATTCGTGTATATACATAATCTCTCCTTCTACGCTTCTTCTTCCACTTTTAATAAGTGTTTAACTTTGAAGATGCTTCCTCTAATACAATCGTTGTCTGGAAGAACTCTAGTTTGACCAAGTTTTTTAAAGCCTAAAGCTTCAACAATTTTAGATTGACGTTTGTCAAAACCAATTGCACTTTTAACTAAAGTAACTTTAATTGTTTTTTGTTGTTTCTTTGCCATAATTCCTCCTAAATTTCTTCAACAGATTTACCACGAAGCATAGCAACTTGTTCAATAGTTCTTAAGTTTTTAAGTCCATTTAAAGTTGCTCTAACAACGTTAATTTTGTCTGTTGAGCCGTAGATTTTAGCAGTAATATCTCTATAACCTGCCATTTCAAAAACAGTACGTGCTGCACCACCAGCAATCAAACCACTACCTGGTTTAGCTGGAATCATTTTAACACTTGTTTTTGCAAACTTACCAATTGTTTCGTGTGGAAGTGTGCCATTAATAACTGGAACATTAATTAAAGATTTTTTAGCAGTTTTTGTTGCTTTTTCAATAGCTGCTGGAACTTCTGCTGCTTTAGCAACTCCCATTCCAACTCTGCCTTTCTTATCTCCCACAACCACAAGAGCAGAAAAACGCATTGTACGTCCACCCTTAACAACTTTTGTTACACGGCGAACAGCAAGCATTTTCTTGTCAAATTCGTCTTTAACTTCTTCTCTTGGTTTTCTAAATTCTCTTTTTTGTTGTTGTGCCATAATCTCTCCTTAAAATTCCAAGCCTGCGGCTCTTGCACCGTCAGCAAGTTCTTTAACTCTGCCAGTGTAAAGGTATCCACCTCTATCGAAAACAACAGTGGTAATTTTCTTTTTCTTGGCAAGTTTTGCGATTTGTTCGCCAACATATTTTGCTTGTTCTTTGTTTGTTAAACCTTTAACTTTTGCTTGAACGTCTTTTTGAGTTGTGTTACAAGCAACTAAGGTTACACCCTTAGAGTCGTCAATAATTTGTGCATAGATGTGATTTAAACTTCTGTAAACACAAAGACGTGGGCGTTGTGTAGTACCAGCCAAGTTATGACGAAGTCTAACATGGCGTTTAACACGTTGTTCATTTTTATTGATTTTGTTAATCATAACTTAACCTCCTACTTTTTCTTACCGGCAGATTTGCCTGGTTTTAAAATTACTGGATCGCTTGTGTAACGAATTCCATAACCGTGATAAGGTTCAATTGGGCGGAACGCTTTAATTTTTGCAGCGTATGCACCAACCATTTGCTTATCTGCACCACAAACTAAAATTGTGTTGTTATCTGGAACTTCAAAAGTGATTCCGTCTGCTTCTTCAATTTCAACTGGGTGGCTTAAACCTAAGTTCATAACAAGTTTTTTGCCTTGTTTGTTAAGTTTGTAACCAACACCTTTAACTGAAAGTGATTTCTTAAAGCCATCTTTAACACCAACAACCATATTGTTGATTAATTGACGATATAATCCTTGTTTAGCGTTTGAATCTTTAGATTCATCTTTTCTTGAAACAATAACAGTGTTTTCAACAACTTCAACGCCAACGTTAGCAGAAAAATCTTGAGTAAGGGTGGCTTTAGGGCCTTTAACTGTTACAACGTTGTTAGCAACTTCAACAGTAACGCCCGCTGGGATTGAGATAGGTAATTTTCCAATTCTAGACATTTTCTACCTCCTACCATACATAGGCCAGCACTTCGCCGCCTACGTTTAATTTTCTTGCATTTTTATCTGTAATAATGCCTTTGCTTGTTGAAATAATAGCAATACCTAAACCGTTAAGAACCTTTGGAAGTTGGTCTGCGTTTGCATAAATTCTTAAACCTGGTTTGCTAATTCTCTTTAACCCTTGAATAACTTTTTCGCCATTAGGGCCATATTTAAGAGCTACTTCAATCATTTTAATTCCGTCAACTTCAGCCATCTTGTAATCAACAATAAAACCTTCATTTTTCAAGATTTCAGCGATTGCAAGCTTGGTTTTAGATTGAGGAACTAGAACAGTTGAATGTTTATTAGAGTTCGCATTACGAATTCTAGTAAGCATATCTGCGATTGGGTCTATAGTTAACATAATTTTCTCCTTTTACCAACTTGCTTTCTTAACACCTGGGATTTCACCCTTTTGTGCTAAATTTCTAAAACAAATTCTGCAAATTCCATACTTTTTCAAAACGGCGTGTGGACGACCGCAAATAGAGCATCTTGTGTATTCACGAGTTGCGAATTTTTGTTGTTTCTGTTGTTTATTTATCATTGCTTTTCTTGCCATAATCCACTCCTACTTTGACCTTCTAAATGGAACGCCCATCAACTTTAACAATTCAAGTGCTTCTTCGTTAGATTTAGCAGTTGTGATGAACATAATGTCGAAACCACGAACTGCATCAATTTTATCGTAAACGATTTCTGGGAAAATAATTTGTTCCTTAACACCAAAACTGTAGTTGCCACGACCATCGAATGATTTTGTGTTCAAACCTTGGAAGTCACGAACTCTTGGTAAAGCCACAGAAATTAATCTGTCGAAGAATTCATACATTCTTTCGCCACGAAGTGTAACTTTTGCACCAATTTTTTGACCTTGACGAAGTTTGAAGTTTGCAACTGATTTTTTAGCAGTTGTAACAACAGCTTTTTGCCCAGCAATTAATGATAATTCTTCAACAGCTGTGTTAAAACTTTTTGCGTTGTCTTTTTCTTTACCTAAACGAAGGCTAAGAACGATTTTATCAATTTTAGGAATTTCCATTACGTTTTTGTAACCGAATTTTTCCTTTAAAGCGTTTCTAACAACTTCGTTATAGTGTGCATGACGCCTATTAATAACTTTTTCCATCTGTCATACTCCTTTATGCTTTCTTGCTGTTTTTAACAGCTTTTTTTGCTACGACGTCTAAACTAGCGTTACATTTTTTGCAAACGCGAACATTTTTTCCGTCTACTGTGCTGTGAGCAACTCTTGTTGCTTTTTTGCACACTGGGCAAACAACTTGAACGTTAGACACATCAACTGCGCCTTCAGTTTTAATAATTCCGCCCTTATCGTCTTTGTTTCTTGGTTTTTTGTGGTGAGATTGAATGTTAACACCAGCAACTTTAACTTTGCCTTCTGTTCTGTTAAGTTCAAGCACTTCACCGGTTTTCCCAGCATCTTTGCCAGTTATAACCAAAACATTATCGCCTTTTTTAACGCTTAATTTCATATTCAACCTCCTATAACACTTCCGGTGCTAGGGAAATAATTTGAGTAAATCCTTTCGCACGAAGTTCTCTTGCAATAGGCCCGAAAACACGAGTTCCTCTTGGAGCTTTTTGTTTGTCGATAATAACAGCTGCGTTTTCGTCAAATTTAATAGAAGTTCCGTCTGCACGTTGAACACCTTTCTTTGAACGAACAATAACTGCCATAACAACGTCGCCCTTTTTAACTTTGCCAACTGGGTCTGCTTTTTTAACAGAGGCAACAATGACATCGCCAATGTTAGCAAATTTTCTAACCGAACCGCCCAAACAACGAATGCACATAATTTTTTTAGCACCAGAGTTGTCTGCAACGCTCAATGTTGATAATGGTTGTATCATCTTGTCCTCCTACTTAGCTCTTTCAACGATTGTTAGAAGACGGAAGTATTTATCCTTGCTTAATGGGCGAGTTTCAATAATTGTAACGGTATCTCCCATTTTTGCTTCGTTCTTTTCATCGTGAGCTTTATATTTTTTTGTGTATGTCATATACTTTTTGTATATAGGGTGTTTTTTCTTGCTGGTTACCAAAACAGTAATAGTTTTGTCCATTTTATCAGAAACAACGACACCTTGAATTGTCTTGTGGTTTGCTTGTTTTACTTCCATATATTACTCCTTTGCTCCAGCAATTTTCTTTTCATTAAGGGCTGTTTTAACCCTAGCGATATTCTTTTTAACAATTCTAATTCTTGAAGTGTCAGCAAGTTGGCCAACCTTGTTTTGGAAAGTTAAATTGAAAAGTTCGCTTCTAAGTTTGCTTTCTTCTGCTGAAAGTTCTTGAATAGTTAAATCTTTATAATTATTCTTCATTGTTTTCACCGCCTTTTTCCTTACGAACTATTTTAGTTTTGCAAGGAAGTTTGTGAGAAGCTAGTCTTAATGCTTCTAAGCAAATTTCTTCGCTTGGACCGCTAACTTCCATAATAACTCTGTCACGTTTAACAACTGCAACGTGTCCAACTTGAGCACCTTTACCACTACCCATACGTGTATCGGCAGGTTTTTTAGTAATAGGCTTGTGTGGGAAAACTTTAATCCAAACCTTACCACCACGTCTCATATATCTATTAATAGCAACACGTGCTGCTTCAATTTGGTTTGCAGTCATCCAACAAGGTTCTGTAGCTTGTAAGCCGTAATCGCCGTAGCAAACTGTGTTACCACGAGTTGCACGTCCTGTCATACGACCACGGAATTGCTTTCTTCTTTTTTCTCTTTTAGGCATTAACATATTAGTTTTCTCCTTTCTTGTGGTTTTGAACTGAACTTTGAGAAACTTTGCCCAAAATTTCGCCTTTATAAATCCAAACTTTAACACCTAAAACACCAAATGTTGTGTGTGCTTCTGTGCAAGCATAGTCTATATTCGCTCTAATTGTGTGAAGTGGAAGAGAGCCTTCGTGGTAGTGTTCGCTTCTAGCAATTTCAGCACCGTCAAGACGTCCTGAAACCATAGTTTTAACACCCATTGCACCAGCGCGCATAACTCTTTGCATTGCACTCTTCATAACACGTCTGAATTGAGCACGTTTTTCAAGTTGTGCAGCAATGCTTTCTGCCACTAATTTAGCGTCAAGGTCAACATTTTTAACTTCAACAATGTTAACATTAACTTTTTTGGCTTGGCTTAATTTCTCAATATCTTTCTTTAATTGTTCAACTCCAGCACCCTTTTGACCAATCAAAACACCTGGTTTTCCAGTTGCGATTGAAACGGTAACACTGTCGTTAGTTCTTTCAATTAAAACATTAGAAATTGCTGAATTTTTGTGTTCGTTAAGGATATATTTACGGATTACATTATCTTCCTTAATGTTTTTAGCAATGTCTTGCTTGTTTGCGTACCAAAAAGAATTCCATGTCTTATTGATACCAAGTCTCATTCCATTTGGATTAACTTTTTGTCCCATAATTCTACTCCTTTACGTCTAGCACAACTTTAATGTGGCTAGTTCTTGTAACAATTCTATCTGCGCCATGTGCACGACCACGGAAGTAAACTTTGTTTACTCTTGTTGGTCCTTGGCCTAAAATAACTTCTGCCAAGAATAAGTCGTGAACATTAAGCCCTTTATTGTGTTCTGCATTAGCACCAGCAGATTTAACAACCTTTAAAAGGATTGCTGCTGCATCGTGTGGCATATTGCTTAAAATTGCAACTGCATCATCGTAACTTTTACCTCTAACTTGGTCTATAACAATTTTAGCCTTTGTTGGTGAAAGTCTTACGAAGCGAACGCTAGCATAAGGGCGAGTGTCTTTATTTGCTTGTATTTTTGCTGATTTTTCTCTAATTCTTTTTGCCATAATTCACTCCTATTTTTTCTTCTTAACTTCTTTTTGTTTGTGACCTTTAAAGGTTCTAGTTGGAGCAAATTCGCCCAACTTGTGCCCTACCATATCGACAGTACAGTAAACAGGGATATGTTTTTTACCATTGTGAACAGCAATTGTGTGGCCAACGAATTCTGGGTAAATTGTGCTCGATCTAGACCAAGTTTTAAGAGCTTTCTTTTCGCCCTTTTCGTTCATTTCTTGAACTCTTGCCATTAATTTTGCTTCAACGAATGGTTGTTTCTTTAAACTTCTACTCATAACAACTCCTACTTAGCACCAGCTCTCTTAACAATAAGTTTGTCAGATGCTTTTTTGTGTTTTCTAGTTTTTAATCCAAGTGCTGGTTTACCCCATGGTGTCATTGGACCAGCGTGTCCAACTGGAGATTTACCTTCACCACCACCGTGTGGGTGATCAACTGGGTTCATTGCAGAACCACGAACGCTTGGGCGAACACCCATGTGACGTTTACGTCCAGCTTTACCCAAAGAAACGATTTCGTTTTCTTCATTGCCAATTTCGCCGATTGTTGCACGGCAAACTGCCAACACTTTTCTCATTTCACCACTTGGCAAACGAAGTGTAGCGTAAGCGCCTTCTTTTGCCATTAATTGTGCAGATAGGCCCGCACTTCTAACCATTTGGCCACCACGTCCTGGTTGAAGTTCAATGTTGTGAACTTTTGCACCAAGTGGAATGTCTTTAAGTTGTAGTGCATTACCTGCTTTAATTTCAGCCCCAGCACCGCTCATAACCTTGTCGCCAACGTTTAGGCCTTGTGGAGCTATAATAAATCTCTTTTCGCCATCAGCGTAATTTAAAAGAGCAATGTATGCAGTTCTGTTTGGATCGTATTGAATGCTTTCAACTTTTGCAGGAATACCGTCTTTATTTCTTTTGAAGTCGATAATACGATATTTGCGTCTGTTTTCGCCACCAATGTTACGAACTGTTATTTTACCTTGAGCGTTTCTACCACCTGTCTTTTTAACGGTTGTTAATAAAGATTTTGGAGCAACTGCATCTTTGGTTAATTCGTCATACTTTTTGTATGTTACAAATCTGCTACCAGCAGATGTAGGTTTTTTAGTTCTAATAGCCATTTTTAACTCCTTTCTAGTTCAAGCTCTCAAAGAAAGCGATTGGCTTAGAATCTGCCTTTAAGAAAACAACTGCTTTCTTATAGTCGCTTGTTTTGCCGACAACTTGACCACTTTTTGTGTTTCTTGTTTTAGTTTTGCCTTTGCAACGGATTGTGTTTACTTTGGCAACTTGAACTTCGAAAAGTTCTTCAACTGCCTTTTTAATTTCAACTTTGTTAGCAGCCAAAGCAACTTTGAAAGTGTAAACCTTGTTTTGAATGCCAGCGTATGATTTTTCTGTCATAACTGGTGCTAAAATGATTTCTTGTGCTTTCATTAGATGTATGCCTCCTCTAACTTTTTAATTGCATTCTTTGTGAACACAATAAATCTGTTTTCAACAACTTCTGCAACGTTCAAAAGAGCCACGTCTGCACAACTAACTTTTTGAATGTTGTTAGTTGCTTTAATTGCACTTTCGTTTTTGCCATCGGTTACGATAACAGTTCTTTTGTTCAAGCCAAACAATTTAAGGAATTCGCTAGCTGCTTTTGTTTTGTTGTTTTCGAAAGCAACTTCGTCTAGAATGAACACTTCACCTTGTCTAATCTTTTGAGAGATTGCAGATGAGAATGCAATGTCGCGAACTTTTTTGTTAATTTTTTGGCTGAAATCTCTTGGCTTTGGTGCGAACACTACGCCACCGCCAGTGAATTGTGGAGCACTTTTTTCGTCGTGACGAGCACCACCAGTGCCTTTTTGTCTGTATAATTTCTTCTTGCTAGCTGTAACTTCGCTACGTGTTAAGGTTGATTTTGTTCCTTGACGAGCGTTGTTGTGCAAAGCTACAATAACTTGATGAATAACAGGTTCGTTATAGTCGGCATTGAAAACTAAATCGTTAAGTTCAATGGTGCCAACTTCTTCTTTTTTCATATTGTAAACATTAAGTTTTGCCATAGTTTTCTCCTTTAAGCTTTAACAGCGGACTTGATTGTTACAACAGAATTTTTAGGGCCAGGGATTGCACCTTTAACCAATAATAAATTCCTTTCCGCGTCAACTTTAACAACTTTAAGATTTTGAACGGTTACGGCTTCATGTCCGTAATGACCAGGCATCTTTTTGCCTTTGAAAACTCTACTTGGGGTTGAGTTAGCACCCATTGAACCAACTTCTCTGTGAACAGGGCCCACACCGTGAGTCATTTTCAATCTTTGTTGGTTCCAACGTTTAATAACGCCAGTGAAACCGTGACCTTTAGTGATGCCAGAAACATCTACCATATCGCCAGCGGTGAACATATCTGCCTTAATTTCTTGACCAAGAGCAAATTTGCTTGTGTCGTCAAACTTAAATTCTTTCAAAACTCTTTTTGGTTCAACACCAGCTTTTTTGAAAGCGCCAGCTTGACATTTGTTAACGTTTTTAGCTTTAATTTCGCCGAAAGCAACTTGAACTGAATTGTAACCGTCAACTGCTTCGGTTTTAATTTGAGTTACGTAGCAAGGGCCTGCTTCAATAACTGTAACAGGTTCAACTCTTCCATCGTCTAGGAAAACTTGAGTCATTCCCAATTTTTTACCAATAATTGCTTTTTCCACAGTGTCCTCCTTATAATTCCACTTTGATATCAACACCAGATGGAACGTTCATCTTAAGCAAAGCATCTACAGCTTTTGCATTTGGTGCGAATACATCAATTAATCTAAAGTGTGTGCGAGATTCAAATTGTTCTCTTGAATCTTTATATTTGTGCGTTGCACGAATGATTGTAACCACTTCTCTTTTGGTTGGAAGTGGAACCGGGCCTGAAACCTTGCAGCCAGACTTTGTTGCAGTGTCAAGAATTCTTGAAACCACGTTTTCGAGTAAACCTGTATCGTAAGAAGCAAGTTTAATTCTTAATTTTGTTGTTGCCATTTTTCTTCTCCTTTTATTTTTTTAGTCAACACCAAACCAACCCAACCTTAACATTATGTTATTGTAACGGCAGTTTAAAGTATTTCATTTACTTACGCGTTACAACAAGCCACGTGTTAAGTGCTGATTTCCAAAAAGAAAACTGCTCTTCTAAAGAAAAGTCAGTTCGGTTGGCGCCCGCTTTAAGCGAACTTTGGTAGACACAAATTCCCATTTGTTGTTGCTAACAAATGCAACCTTGTGCGTCAACCCACAATTAACCAGCATTTGTATTGTACCAAACCCCAGCATCTTTGTCAACCCTTTTTCAAAACTTTTTTCAACAATTTTTGCGTTGCGTTTTACTGAAATATTTAACAAAAAAATAACCTCGCACATACACGTATATTAATAAGGAAAAGCCAAACAATAAAAATTTCACTCATTTAGTTAAACATCTTAAAAAAATTTTATAAAAAGGTATTTACAAAAAAATAAATTGGTGTTATAATCCAATTACATAAATTTAAGGAGAAAAATATGCCAGCTGCAAACAACACATCAGCAACTAAAACACCTTTAAACTTCTTTCACGCAACACCTGTTGACGCAACCACAGGCAAACGCCCAACAGCTAAAACGTTGTATCCAACCAAACAAAGGTTGGCAGAGTTGGTGGCTCAATGCTGCAAGTTAAACGGAATTGAAATAACAGAAGAAAACAAATCTAAATATAATGCTTTGCTTTTTGGCATAATTGACCTTGTTGTTAACAAGCAAGATTATCAAGGTTTCAACTTCTCCATTAACTTCGATAACATTTTAGCATACTTCGAAAAGTTCTACACTGCAAACGAAAAAAGAATTGGCAGAACGGCCGTTTCACAATTGTTTGGCCAAAAACTTGAAAAAGAATTAAAACGTTATTTGCAAGAAGAGTATAAAATCCAACTAAAAACAACAAACGATAATAATTTTGGTTTGTAAAAAACACCGCAATTAAGCGGTGTTTTTTGTTGCTAATTTATAGAAGCCCTATCACTCCGTCTGCTTTTTCAATTCCAACCGATTTTTCAACTCCAACCGAAACAGCTTGGTCTACAGCAGCCAACTTATTAAATTCGGTAAGTAACAAATTTTCATCTGAACTTTGACCAGAGTTTCCACTTTCTAACACAGGCTGTCTGCCGCTTGCAATGTTTGCTTCAACTGTATTGCTTAATACAAAAGATTGTTTTGGGATAGCGCCAATAAATGAGCTCGAACGTCGTGTGCCCGTGCCACTTTCTTTTTTGGAAGCCGCTGGTTTTCCCGCTTTAGCTGCTGCCTTCTTTTTGTCGGCTCCGGCTTTTGCTGCAGGTTTTGCAGCCGCATTTGCATTTCCTGCGGTTGCTGCTGCCGCTTGTGTCTTTTGAGCTTCTTCTACGCGGGTTTCAGTTTTTGCCACCAAATTCTTTTCGCTGCCAGCAACTTCTATGCCATAATCGTTACGTAGCATTCCTTCAAGTTCGGCCACTCTTGTTCCTTGGTGAATTTTGTTTGCATTTCTAACATTTGCTTCTTTTTGCGCCAAAACAAGATCCTTTGCCACATCACTAACACTAGCAGAATAGTTTGTTTTAATTTGACGAGTTTCTGTTAACTGCCCATCAACATATTCTTGCTTGGTTTCAACCGAAACCTTATCTCGCATTTCTGTGTTGTACCTTAATTCCGCATTTCGCTTTTCTGCCAAAAATTCTTGCGTTTCTTGCAAAGGCAATGCGTCCATATTATTTTCAATGGTTTGCAAAATAATTTCGTTAACCGTTCTTGCAAAGTTTGGCTTGTCGGTTCTAACAAAATCTTTCTTATCCTTAAAGAATGCCTTGATGTCTGCCTTAACCTTTGCGTGCAGTTCTGGATAGTGCGAAACAATTCTTAACATATCGCACCCAAACTGCGCTTCAATCTCTTCTATTTCTTCTTCGTCCTTTAGCAGTTTTTCGTTGGCTTTCATAACATATTTAAAACGGTTAACAATATTTGCAAATTGCGCTAATGTAGCTTCGTCCATATTAAACACGTCTAGCGCCTGGCCACCAAACTCGCCAATATTCCATTTTTTGTATAATACATTTTTGTTAATTTCGCCACTAACTTCAACGCGGTCTAACTCAAACTCAATAATATCGCTATAAACCCCACCATTCAACTTAAAGTTAGCTTGATGATTTAACTTTTCCACCAACGAAAGAGTTGCTTGGTCGCCATCTACCGTTGCAAAAAATGTTAGTTGCCTATCCAACTTCAATTGGCTATTGCAAATGTCAATGTTATCGAAACTTTCAACAATGTATTTTTTCATTGCAATAAGTTCATTGGCAATCTCCGGTTTAATAACGTATTTGCCTTTTGCGTCGAAATCCCCCATCATACAGCCAACAACCGAATGACGCATATTTTTAAATTTTAAAAATTCAATTTCAACACTATCTTGCACAACCCCTTGCTCGCTATCATTCTTAATATACTCTGCCATAGCCTAATTCTCCTAGTAAAAGTATATCACAGCAAAATCTAATTAGCAAACAAAAGACAACAAAAAAATTCCCGCAAGTGGGAATTTTTTATTTATGAAAATATTGCCGCAATAAGCATCATAATTCCAATTATTATTAATAGCGGATAAATGTTGCTCCAAATGTTAACACCGGTTGCTTTTATAGATGCTTTAGTTCTAATTTTAGAATCTAACATTGTTTTTAACACTTCTGCATCTTCTTGCGTTAATTCCTTTGTCCAGTTATATTCTGCCAAAATAGACTTTAACTTTTCGCTATCTACCCAATAACCCCAAGTGCGCCCCTCATAATATTCAGTGTTTTCTTTGCTGGTTATTCTTGAAGAAATTTCGCTTGCAATAGTATTTAATTCCGAATTTGAATAATTTCTCATACGTCCCCCTGTTTTATTACAAATAATTAATTTAAGCCAAACTAATCGGCTGTGTTTTCCGCACCTTTTCTTGCTTCAAATTTGCTACGTAAAAGTTGGTTAACCTTACTTTCCAGTTCTAACAACTTTTCAACTGTTAACACAAATGGAACCTCCACTCCATAACTTTTAATTTCTGTTAGGTAAACAAGGAAATCTTTTTTATAAATTTCATGCTCCCTTAACCTTAAACTTGCCGCACAAGACGGGTGAATGTTTTGAAGCTCTGGAATGTATTGCGGATTGGATAAAATTTCAACACATCTATCTTTATCGCAAAAACCTTGGTGATTATAATTGTAGGCATCGTAACGCATTGTTGCAACTGCACCGTCGCTTAAATATCCGCCAGAAAGAAGCCCAGCCCTATCCTTATCCACCATTTTAACGCCCGGCATAAAAACTTTAAAGGTTTGAATTATTGCCACATCTTCACCAAATTCGAATGTGCCATTTGTTCGAACTTCATTGGTTGCCCACATAGGAATAACATAGCGAACTTGTGCCGGTTGATTTTTTCTGCAAATTAAAAGGGTGTGAATGTTTTCATCATTCAATCTTGCCTCTCTATAATAATCTTTTTTAGCGCTACTTAAAATAGCTTGGTCGCTTCTTGCGCAAACCTTGCCAGTTTGCACCTTATTAAAGTTAAATGTGCCATTAAATAATTCCAAATTTCTTTCTGGATCTTCAACTAGCGTTACATCAACACATTTATTCACATCAACATCAAACATAATTTCTTCCTTTGTGTATTTTTATTATACCATATTACCGGCAAAATTCAATAGCAAAAAGAAAACAATTTTAAAAATATTTTAGCCGTACAGCAAATTAATTCCATTAAAAATTCCCGTTATTGCGGGAATTTGTTTTATTCTTCTTGGCTTGCAAGTTTTGCCTGCTGGTCTGCCAAAGTTAAAGCTTCTAACATTTCATCTAGGTCGCCATCCATAAACGCATTTATGTTAAATATGCTTAAGCCTATGCGGTGGTCGGTAACCCTACCTTGTGGAAAGTTATATGTTCTAATTCTTTCGCTTCTATCGCCCGTTCCAACTTGGCTTTTGCGGTTTTGGCGATATTCTGCTTCTTTTTGTTGTTGATAGTAGTCGAACACTTTAGATTTTAAAATGGTAAATGCCTTTTCCTTGTTTTGAGTTTGGCTACGCTCGTCCTGGCAACTAACAACAATGCCTGTTGGGAAGTGCGTTATTCTTATTGCGCTATCGGTTTTGTTAACCTTTTGCCCACCCGCACCACTACTGCGGAAAATATCAATACGAATATCTTTTTCGTTAATTTCAACATCGGCATCTTCCATTTCAGGCAAAATTGCAACGGTTGAGGTGGAAGTGTGAACCCTGCCCTGACTTTCGGTTTCTGGCACACGCTGAACACGATGCACTCCGCTTTCAAACTTAAACCTAGCATAGGCATTTTTGCCTTTAATTAATGCTTGAACTTCTTTAACTCCACCAAGTTCAGTTTCTTCAATGTTAAGAATTTCCATTTTAAAGCGATGGCTGTCGCAATACATTTGATACATTCTTAACAAACTATGTGCAAACAAGGCACTTTCTTCACCGCCAGCACCACCACGAATTTCAAGAATAACATTTTTAGTGTCGTTTTCGTCTTTTGGAAGCATTAAAACTTTCAAACGTTCCACACTTTCTGCCATTTGCTGTTTTAAACTGAAACTTTCTTCTTTAAGCATTTCTTTCATGCTGGCATCTGTTTCCATTTCAATAAGTTCGTTGGCGTCGTTAAAATCTCTTTCCAACTTTTGGTAAACTTCAAATTCGTCCATAAGCGGGGTTAAGTTTGAATGTTCTTTAACTTTTGCTTGCCAAACTTTTGTTTCTGCAATAATTTCTGGGTTGGCAATGTCGGCAGTTAGTGCTTCAAACTTTTCTTTAATAATTTTTAGCTTTTCAATCATAAACTTCTCCTTTTAATTAGATTTTTATTTTTTAAACACAAGCACTCGCTCAATGCCGTTATAATCTAAAACTGTTTCAATAAGATTAAAATCGTTAAACAAACTTTCAATAAGCGGTTTTTGCCCTTCTCCAATTTCCATAACAACAATTCCACTATCATTTAAAAACTTTCTTAAATTGTCGTGAATAATGTTATAGAATTTAAGCCCCAACTCTCCACCGTCTAAAGCAATGCGTGGGTCGTTTAATGTAACTTCTTTATCTAAATCGGCAAGTTCTTCGGTTGCAATGTAGGGCGGATTGCTAACAATTATATCGAACTTTTCGGCAATGCCTTCAAACATATCGCTTTTAACAAAATTAATTTCTACGTTGTGTTTTTGCGCATTCTGTTTTGCAACCGCTAATGCACGTGAAGAAATGTCGCTAGCAGTCATTTCAATATCTACATTTTTCCTAATGGAGACCGCCAAACACCCGCTTCCTGTGCAAAGGTCTAAGGCGGATTTATAATGAAATTCCTTAATATATTTTAACGCAGTTTCAACAATTGCTTCGCTATCCTGCCTTGGCGCAAGCACATAGTTGTTTATTTTAAACTCTAACCCATAAAAGTAGGAACGTTTAAAAATTTTATCCACCGGGACATTGTTTTTGCGCTTTTCAACACATTCCATTATTGTTTTATAGGCGTTCTCATCAATATCCTCAATAAGAGGCAGTTCTGTTCTGGAAACTTGCAAAACTTCCGCACATATAAAATCTACATCAACCGCATCAATTTCAAGTTGATTAAATTCTTGTTTTAAACTTTTTCTTAATTCAAATAATTTCATAATGATTTTTTAACAACAAAAAAACGCACCCTAATTTGCCCGTGCAAAAAAGAATGCGCATTTCGCTATTTCAAATTAAATTTCTTTTTGAATTTGTCTACTCTACCTTCAGTGTCAACAAGTTTTTGTTGTCCTGTAAAGAATGGGTGGCACTTATCGCAAACTTCAAGTTTAACAGTGTCGCCAGCTTTAACACCACGCTTAGAGGTTTTTCCATCGAATTCAGAACCGCAAGCGCAAACAAATTTAACTTCTACATAACTAGGTTGGATTTCGCTCTTCATACTTTCTCCTTATCTTTTAATAATTCTAGCGGTATGATTATAACGTGAAAATATTGTTTTGTCAACACTTTTTAAAAGAACTTTTGCAAATATTTTCTGCCACCAAGTTAATATCTCCAGCGCCCACAAAGGCAACAGACTGCGTGCTTTTAATGTTTTTCATAACCGCACTAGCTGTTGCCGCATACTTAACTGTTGGGTTAACTTTTTTAATTTCAGCATATAATTCTTTTGCGGTTAGGCCACAACTTTTCTTTTCCCGTGCTGCATATTCCTTAAATATGCAAAGATTTTTAACCCTCAAAAACACTTCCACAAATTCTTTTAAAAATGTTTTTGTGCGCGAATATGTGTGGGGCTGAAAAACTATTAAACAGTTTTCAAACATGTTTTCAAAATTGGAAACAAATGCCTTAACCTCTGTTGGGTGGTGGGCATAATCTATGTAAATTTTTGTTTGGTTAGCACTTCCCACCAGTTCAAAGCGCCTTGGAATACCAGAAAACGAATTAACGGCTTGTGTTATTGTTTGATTATCAATCCCTAAATTTTGACAAACTTTAACAGCTAACGCAATATTTTTTAGATTGTATTCGCCTTTTATTTTAGGATTAAGTTTTAAATTGCAAGTTTCAACAAAGTTAACTCCTTTAACCCTTTGTAAAAACTTTGTGCTTTTTTCTAAAAACACAAACCTTTGTTTGCCCCGCTTTAAAAAAGTGGAAAACGCATTTTTTAGGTTAAACAAACTGCCGTAACTATCCATATGTTCGGCCTCAACATTTGTTATAACAGAAATGGTTGGATTTAATTTTAAAAAACTTTTGTTATATTCGCACGCCTCAACCACCAAACATTCGTCCCCAGGGTTAAAGCGGGGCAAAAACACGTCTGCCCCAATGTGGCACGAAACCTTATTTCCGCCCAACCTTAAAATTTCGTAAATTAAACTTGCAGTTGTGCTTTTGCCATGAGTTCCCGCAACGGCAACAACCGTTTTAAACATCTTGCACATTTCGGCAAGCGCCTCTGCCCTATCGTAGATTTTACACTGCACTTTGTTTAATGCTTGAACAATTTTGTTGTTAGCCTTTATTGCCCCAGTTTTAATGCACAAACCTGCATTTAAAAACCCTTTGTTAAAACTATGTTCAACCTTTATTCCATGTTTTAACAAAAGGTTCGTGTAGGTGTTAGGTTTGTGGTCGTACCCAACAACATTTGCACCCAACTGCTTAAAAGCAAGCGCCAGTTGATGCATGCTAACCCCACCAACCCCCAAAAATAAAACCGTTTTCCCGGCAATATTGTTTATATTCAACATAGTTGTTTATATGAAAAAAAAACGAATTTTGCAAATTTAAACAAAAATTTTAGCATATTTGTTTGTAATTTATTTGCAAAAGCATTTTTGTTATGATAAAATGTTAACAGCTATTAAGAATGGCAAATATAAAAAAAGGGGAAGGTAAAGAACTTGAACATCACAGACGTAAGAATTAGATTGGTTAACAAAGATGATAGCAAGTTGAAAGCAGTTGCCTCATTCACAATTGACGATGCATTTGTTGTGCACGATGTGAAGATTATTGAAGGCTCTAATGGTAATTTCATCGCTATGCCATCTAAGCAGGCACCAAGTGGCGAGTACCGTGACATTGCTCATGCACTTAACACCGAAACAAGAGAACGAATCAGTTCAGCAATTTTGGCAGCTTACGATAAAGAAAGAGCCAATCAATAAGAAAACTATTTGCTAATTAAATGTGTTTTGTGGTTAAACAATCAACATTCACAACGGTTTATAGTTTATTATTAACAAAAAATCTGCACAATGCAGATTTTTTTATGCTCTTTTAAAATAGAAATAAAAAAAGCGGAAGTTTCCGCTTTTTTATTTTATAAAGATGCCACAAAACTTAACATAATGCCATTATTTTCAACCCAAATGTTGTTGCTGAAATCGAAAGTTGAATCTTTGGTGAAAGTGGTTGAACCCGATGTGAACACACCAGTGTTTTCTGCAACAACTTTAATGCTTTCTTTAAAGATTGCTGCATTTCTAAATTCTGTTTCGGTAACATCTCTAAAGTAACTGCTTTCATCTGTGTTTTCATAGGTTGGAACATAGTAAACCCAGAAGTAGTCGTTTCTTAAGAAGAATGCTGTTTTATAATCTTTGTTGTATCTGTTTGCTGCGGTTGTGTTAATAACAACGCCTTGCATAGAACCTGCAGCAGCGTCCACACCATATAAATTAAAGTTGTTTTCAACAGATTCGCCAGTGTAGTCGGTCCATGTTTCTTTGTAGAACTTTCCAAAGCCGTTTAGGGAACTGTCTATTGTTGCGCTAATAAAGCTTGCTTCGTTAGGGAACAATAGAACAATTAGCGAACTAACAGTGTTGTTTGCCACGCCATAAACCTGGCTTTTTGCTTGCACGTTAGAAACTTTTCCAGAAGCCAAATTGTAAACTACACCTGCAACGTATTTATCACCTTTAATTAAGTTTTCACTTAAAGCTTTTGTTGTTGTGTTTATTTTTGCAACCAAAACTTGGTCCATAACGGCGCTTGCATTGCTCATTTCAACAACAGCACCAGCAACAATGTTACCACTAACATCTGCCGAAACAACCGTTTTAATAATTTTAGATGCTCTGCCAGAGTTAGACACTGCAATACCTGCAACTTTGTGGTCTTTTCCTGCTTGGAATGTTCCAACAGAAACAATGTAGCATTTTGCGTTTTCTATTGTGCCATTGTTTGTTGCTGCAACTCCACCAATTTCAAGAGCCAATGCTTGAACATTGCCGTTTGCAATGCCTGCACCTGTTAATTCAACTGCAGAAATTGTGCCATTGTTTATTGCTGCAACACCACCAACTTTAACGTTTGTGTTTGTTTGCAAAATTTCAACAGAAATTTCAACTTTTCCACCTTTAATTATTCCGTTGTTTTCTGCAACAACACCACCAACTAATGCGCTATATCCATTGTTGCTGTATTTAACGTTAACTGCACCAAAGTTGTTGGTCAAAACTGAACTGCTTTTTGCAACAAGTCCACCAACTGTGTTTTTACCAAACAAGGTAGAAGCTTTTATTTCGTTAGCAGAAATATTTGCTTGTTCTGCAATGGCAACCAAGCCACCAACATTAAGTATGTTTGCTGAACTTGCCACCGCCAAATTAGAAACTGTGTTGTTTGTGATTATTGTGCCTTTGTTTACTTTTGCTGTTAAGCCACCAAAATTGGTTGCAGAAATGTTAACTCCACCAGCATAACTAACTTTAACATTAGAAATTGTGCTTGCCGTTGTTTCGTTAGCAGAAATAACCTCGCCAGCCAATGCCCCAACGCTTGCAGCATTGCTTGTTCCGTCAATTTGAACATCTTCCAATGTTAAGTTTTTAATTGTACTGTTTTTTATAGTGCTAAATAGTCCCACATTTCCACCGGTGGTAGTTGTTAATTTTAGCCCTTTAATTTTAAAGTTTCCACCGTCAATAACGCTGTCTTCAAGTTCAATAGGTAACCAATTTGTATTAGAAAGGTCAATATCTGAACTTAAAGTGAATTTTTTCTTTAAAACTTTTCCATCTGTGTTTCTGCAATCGTTAATAAAGTTTATGAAATCTTGCTTGTTGCCAACATCTTGCACTGTTAAATCTCTAAGCAAATACTCACTGCTTACGCTAGAAAGTGTTGTGTTAGTCATTCTTAATTCTGGAAGTTGACCAAAAGCAAATATCCATGCACTGCTATCCCACATTGTTTTGTTGTTTGAATTTACTGCATAGAACACATAATCTGTGTTTGCAAGTAGTAATGCTTCGGTTTGGAAAGAACATATAAAGTAAATAGATTTGCTTGCATCTTCCAAACTTGCAAAGAACGTGGAGTTATATGTGTTAACAACCTTCTTGCCATTTGTAACAACATAGTTACCAATAAGGTATTTTAAGTTTGTTGTGTTATCGAAATTTCCTGATTGAGCAATTTCTCCAATGAATGCACCAAATGTTGAACTTCCGCATGTTGCCAACGCATAAGATTGTTGAATTGTTCCATAATCTTTAGAAATGGTAAATTTACCAGTGTGCCCACCAACCACAGCAGAACCATTAATTGTAACATTAACATCTCTTACATAGGTTGCTTGCGCCTTTGCCAAATTCAATTCGCCAACAAGTCCACCAATCACTCCATTTGAAGCAGTGGCAGAAGTTGAACCTAAAACAAGGTTAACATCTTCAACAGCACTCATTAAAACTGTTGAAGTGTTGCCATTAACTGCGCCAACAAGTCCACCCATTTTTGCATTGTTAGCAAGGGTTGTTAAGTTTGAATTTACAACTTTAACGTTAGAAATTTGAGATGCTGTTGCCATTCCTGCCAAAGCACCAACGTGAGCATAATTACCTTCTATGTTAACATTGCTTAAAATTAAGTTTTCAACTTTGGCATTAGATAATGAATAGAATAAACCCGCATTAACATAATCTGGTGAAGAAAGTTTTAGGTCGGAAATTGTATTTCCGTTTCCAAAGAATTTGCCATTAAAGCCAACCCATGAAGATGTTGATGCATTGTAGCCAATTGGTTTAAAGTTTTCGGATAGAACAATGTTGTTTCTAAGTGTGTAGTGCGCCGATAAGCTATAAACATCACCCATTCTAGTTAAATCTTCTTCATTTTCAACAAAATATGGGAACTGAGCACTTCCATCGCCAATGTGAACCGCAATTTTAAATTGTGGAAATTTTTTGTTAGAAGTGGAAATAACAATTTCTGTGTCGCCCCCTGCAAGTGCTGTGTAGTAACCTTTTTGTTCGTCAAAATTAATTAAAGCAGTAACCGTGGCTCCACCTGCATTGTAGTTATATGTTGTTTTGCTATATTCCTTTTTTACAACTTTACCAAGTTTATCAAGTTCAATAACGTCACCTGCGTTGCAGTATATTTCCTTGGTTTTAAAGTTAATAACTTCGTCATTTCTTAGGAAATAGTATGTAGTTAAACCAAGAGTTACGGCAACCACAATCGTTGTTAAAAACACTAAAAATTTCTTCATAATCCCTTCCTTTTTTAACAGATATTTGATTTCATTATATCGTAAAAGTTCAATTTGTCAATATGTGATTTTAAAATTTATTTGTTTTTCGTTAGAAAAATGGGAACTTTTTTTAATTTTTTTTATTATCTTTTGCATTTTTTACAACTATTTTGCGCTTTTAATTAAATTCAACAAAAAACTGCCCAATTAAGGGCAATTTTTATTCTTTTGTTTGTTGCTCTAGTTTAGAATTGTTGTTTTGTTTTAGCAAATCCCTAATTTCTTTAAGCAGTTCTTCTTGTGTTGGGTTGTTTAATTTTTCTTCTGCGGCTTTCCGTTCCTGTTCTGCCTTCGCTTTTGCTTCCGCTTCTGCTTGTGCTTGTATTTTTGCCTGTGTGTGCTCTTTCCACATTTCTTTAAACTTTCTGTTTTCTAGTTTTGCCTGTTGTTTAATGGCTTTCTTTTCTGCCCTAACTTCTTTTTTAGATTGTTTAATAACCATTTCGCCCAGTTCTTTTAGTTTATCTCGTGAAACGTTAACAACTTTAACCATAATAAACACCGAGAAAGCTATAATTAAAAAGTCAATAACCGTTTGCATGAAATTGCCATAAGCCCACCTTAATGTAACAATCGTTTCGCCGGCAGCATTAACGCCATATTTAAGCGGAATACTAAGATCTGCCAAACTTGCAGCACCTGTTGCCCAAGTGACAAGTGGCATAATCATATCATTAACCAAACTGGAAACAATTTTGTTAAAGGCGGTTGCAATAATTAAACCAACAGCCATATCAAAAACGTTCCCTCTTGTTATAAACTTTTTAAACTCATTAAAAAACTTTTTCATATTTTATCCTTTTGAATTTGTTAATTTTATTATAACAGATTTCGTTTTAAAATTAAAGCGTTTTATTTACATTAAACCCAAATTTTTGTGAACTTTTTCTATCCTTGCATCGATAATTTCTTGACGCTGTTCTTCGGTGTATGCCTCATATAATTTTTCTATTTCTTCAAAGTTGAATGTTAAAAAATGCTCTAAATTTTTAGTTCCGTCATAAACTTCAAATCCGTCTTTAAAATTAAAGAAATATCTTCCATGAATAAACGAATTGCGTAAATGCCTAATTTCATCATTGCTTAAACCTAACCCAGCACTTTCAAAAATTGGCAATAAATCATCTTTTGTTCTAGATGCAAACATATTAAAGCACATTGCGGAATATAGTATTGATTTTAAAAAGTTGGAATTTGCAAAGCACACCTCTCCACAAAAATCGTTATTCATTTTAAAAGTTTTTAACAATTCATTGTTCGTTGTTTTAAATTTGTTATGAGCAATGTTTAAAAATCCTTTAAGAAGCCTACATCTAAACTCATAATTATTAAGTCCGTTTTCCTTAAATGGGAAAAATCTAGTTAACACATAATTAAAGTTTTTACCATTTATTAAAGATTTGTTTTGAATTAAAAATCTGGCAAATGCCCTTTCTTGATATTCATCAATTTCAACCAACCCTTCCTTTTTATTAGTTGCTAAAAGTACGCTGGAAAACTTGCCCCCTCGTTTTTTTAGTTTTAATAACGCTTCAATCAAATTATAATCATCTAAAATTTCAATTCCTCCAAGCGGATTATTCAATTTTCTTGCATTGTCAAATTTAAACATTATGTCCAACATATCTGCACAAGCAATTGTAAGTTGCGTTTTTTCAGAAGATGCTGTTCGTGGCAAATTTAATTTATAACTCATTAAGTTTTCTGCGCTAATATTTTTTGTGTTTTGAGAATTATGTGCCACCGCATCTCTTAATATTTTTAAAAAACTCTCTGCATTTAAAGTTCTATATTCTTCTGGCAATTTTGCTTTAATGTCTCTAAGAAGTTTGTTTATTTCCCTATTAGAATAATCAATTCCATCTTTTTTAAAACTCTCACAAAGATATGTTAATATTTGTAAAGCCATCTCATTAATGCCTATTGAGATGTGGTGATAACATCCTTTCTCTGCAGAAATCATTATGTGTTTAGCGGCTAATTTATATGCGTCAAGAAACGACACATTTCCCCTTTCGGCATATTGAAATAAAATCTTAGATAAATTTGCCAACACAATAGGGTTAAAATTTCTTAAATTTTTCATAGGCAGATACTATCACACATTTTTAAAATTGTAAATAGTTTAATTTAAAGTTATTAAAATATTAACCTTTGCTTGAAAAATTTTTAAATATGGTATAATATAAAATGTATGAAAATTGTTGGCAATGTTATTAACACAGTGTTTAGAAATGCAGAAAACGGATATTCCGTTATTAATTTGTCATACAACAATAAAAAATTAACCGTGGTGGGCAACCTTCCTGAAGTGTTCGAAGGGCAAACTTTGGAACTAGACGGCGAATTTGTGGTTAACAAAAAATTTGGCGAACAATTTAGCGTTAGCGAAAGCAAAGTTATTCAGCCAAGCACTCTTCCTGCCATAGAAAAATATTTGGCAAGTGGATTAATTTATGGCATTGGGCCAGTTACTGCCAAAAAAATTGTGGACGAATTTGGCTTAAGCACGTTAGAAGTTCTGGAATTCAACCCACTTCGTTTAAGCAAAATTCGTGGAATAAGCAAACAAAAAGCGGTTGAAATTGGAAATTCCTACAACGAAATGCGAGAAATGCAAACTGTTATAATGTTTTTGCAAAGCCATCAAATAAGCACCAATATGGCAATAAAAATTTTTAACATATATAAGGAAAAAACTATTGAACTTGTTAAAAATAACCCTTATCAGTTAATTGAAGATATAGACGGCATTGGGTTTGCAACTGCAGATAAAATTGCCATTAAACTTGGCATAGATATGTTTGGCGAAAACCGCATAAAAGCCGGGTTGGTTTACACGCTAAAAGTTGCCAGCGAACGAGAAGGCCACACTTTTATGCCCCGAGCAAATTTAATTTCAAATTGTTTGGAAATTTTAAACTTTTCCACAAACGAACAGAGTTTGGTGGATAAGTCCATCGACTATTTGCAAATTGAAGGAATGGTTAAAAGTTTTAACTATCACGGGGAAGATATTTGCGTTTTAACTAAATTCTATTTCCAAGAAAAATATATTGCAAGGAAATTATATAAACTAAGCCACAATCAATTTGAAACCAAGTTTAATTTTATAGATAACATAAACTTCTACCAACGCCTGCACAAAATTCAACTTAATGGCGAACAAACAGATGCTGTGCTTTCTGCCCTAACAAATGGAGTTTCAATAATCACAGGTGGGCCAGGTACAGGTAAAACAACAATTGTTAGATGCGTGTTAGATATGTTAAAAAATCAAAACAAAAAGGTTGTGTTGTGTGCTCCAACTGGAAGGGCGTCTAAACGTATGAGCGAAAGTTGCGGAAGCGAGGCAAAAACAATTCATCGTGCGTTAGAAATGAACCCAGCGGACGGAATGGGCATTTTCCACCGAAACGAAAATAATCCACTAGATGCCGACGTTGTTATTGTGGACGAAATGAGTATGGTGGACGTAAATTTATTCTATCATCTTTTAAAAGCCCTTCGCTCCACTTGCAGTTTGGTGCTGGTTGGGGATAAGGACCAGCTACCAAGTGTTGGCGCAGGTAATGTTCTAAAAGACCTTATTGAAAGTGGAAAAATTCACACAACTCACCTTATTAATATATATAGGCAAGGAAACGATAGTTTAATAATCACAAACGCACACCTAATTAACAGCGGAAAAATGCCAGTTATAAACAACTCAAGCAAGGACTTTTTCTATGAAGCGGGTGACGATTTAACCGCCAACAGCGAAACAATAATAGACCTTGTTTCCACAAGGCTTCCAAAATATTTTGGATATAAAGCACAAGATATCCAAGTGCTTGCACCAATGAAAGCTGGGCCATGTGGAATTGATAACTTAAACAAACGCCTTCAAATGACGCTAAACCCACACTTCTCTGGAGTGGAATTAACCAGCGATTTCACAAAATTCTATTTGGGCGATAAAGTTATGCAAACAATAAATAACTACGAGATGGAATTTATTAAATACGAAGCAAACGGAACAACTCAGCAAGGAACAGGCGTGTTTAATGGCGACATTGGTTACATAACACGAATAGAGCCCGAAACCCACGAAGTTACAATCACTTTTGACGATGGAAAAATTTGCAAATACGCAAAAACCGACCTTTATCAAATAACACTTGCGTATGCCATAACAATTCACAAAAGCCAAGGGAGCGAGTTCGATTGCGTTGTTATTCCGCTTGTTCCGGGCGCGCCAATTATTATAACCAGAAATTTGCTTTACACAGCCATAACTCGAGCCAAAAAAACAGTTGTGCTAATTGGAAGCAAACAAATGCTTGCCCGAATGATACACAATAACTACACAGCCAAACGCTTCACCCTGCTAAAAGGATTTTTGCAAGAAGAATACACCCAAGAGTAACACATCTTTCTTGCTAAAACATATTTGATTACAAAAATAAAAGAACAGACTAATTGTCTGTTTTTTCTTTAAGTTGGTTTATCATTTGCTGATTTTGCGCTAAAAGTGCAGAAAAATGCTTTATGCAATGTTTAAGTTCGTTGGCAAGGTTGTTAATGTTCTCGCTTAAATATGCCGTTAGTGCAGTGGCGTCAAATTGTTTAACTGAATTTAACCAATTTAAAAATGCGATGTCTGCTTTTTCATAAACATAACAATAATTATCCGGTTCAAAACAATTTTCAACTTTTTTGGCACAATCGCTTGTATTGGTTTTATACCATTTGCCCTCAAACATCACAAAATGTTGTAAGTTACATTTGCAAGTTGAACAATCTCTAACAACCCTTTCTTCTTCCTTTATTTTTCTTGCCATTTTCGCCACCTTTTATCCTTTCTCTTTTTGAAATAATTTATTAAATTATAATTCTTAAATTGATATGTGTCAATTAAAATTTTTCATTTAGTGAAAGATTTTTTTTGTGTTGGTTACAATTCTTGTATATGGAAATAAAAAATTTAAGATTAAAAATGGGTTTGAAGCAACAAGAGTTTGCAAAAATGATTGGAGTTGCTCCCGTCACTCTTTATCGTTATGAAAATAATATTTTAGAACCAAACATTAACACCTTAAAGAAAATTGCCACTGCATTAAGCACAAATGTGGACACAGTTATTGGTTTTGATAGCCCAATGCTAGATTTACGCAAACTAACCGACACTCAAGCAGAGTTAGTTCAAGCGGTTATACATCTTTCTCCAGAAACCGAAAAACAAGTTTTGGGCTATATTCAAGGTTTAACCAACCGTAAATAACTGCTAAATATTTTGGTTTAATAAATTTCACATTTTATTATATATTGCTTTCAATATATAATTTTTCTTAAGCATATAAACCTAATTGAATTATAAAAAACAAGCACCAGTTGCTTGTTTTTGTTATATCGCATTAAATAGTGGGAAAAGCGGTTTGTTTAATAACTCGCCAACGCTTCTTCCTAATGTTAAAACATAAACCTTGTTGGCCCCTGCTTTTTTAATTATGGAAGTTAGTTCGTTGCTTGTGGCTCCTGTTGTGAAAATATCGTCTATAATTAAAACTATTTTGTTTTTAACGTCTTGTTTATATTCTGCATTAAAGGCAAAAACTCCTTTAATGTTTGTCTTTCTTTCCATATAACTTAATGCGGTTTGAGTTGGGTTATCTACCACCTTTCTGCATAACGGAAGATAAGGAATGTTAAACTTTTCTGCAACCGCTTGGGCAAGCAATTCGGCTTGGTTATATCCTCTAACTTTCAACTTGTTTGGGTGCATGGGAACTGCAGTTATTATGTCTGCATTAAATTCAGTTGTTGCATAAGCCTCAATTAAATAGGTTGCCAATTTTTCTGCCAAGGGTTTATCTCCGTTATATTTTAAATTGTGAATTGTTCTAACAATTTCGTCTTTATAAATAAAAACACTAATTGCCCTATCAAAACAATAGTTATTATTTCTGCAATCTGGGCAAATGCCATTAAACTCTTCCAACATAACCATTCCGCATTTAGAACAACACTCTGCAATAAAAGGCAAATTTTTAAAACAAGGTTTGCAAGTGAAATTGTGTGGATTTTTTCCCAATTCATCTTCACAAAAAACACACTTCAAGGTGCTAGGGTAAACTGCATCAATTAAAGCAGATTTAATTTTATTAAGTTTTTCAATTGCCGAAACTTTCATTTTAAAAAATTTTAAACTAAAAAACAGCAAAAAGCAACAAAAAAAGCACTCAACCGAGTGCCTTTTCTTTTAGCATAAAGAATTATTTAAGTTCAACAGTTGCACCAGCTTCGGTTAAAGCTTTTTCTAAAGCTTTAGCTTCTTCAGTTGGAACGTTTTCTTTAACTGTAGATGGAGCACCATCAACCATAGCTTTTGCTTCCATTAAGCCAAGGCCAGTTGCTTCTTTAACAGCTTTAATAACTGCCATTTTGTTTGCGCCAATTTCTTTAAGAACAACTGTAAATTCAGTTTTTTCTTCAGCTTTTGGAGCATCTTCTGCTGCTGCTGGACCAGCAACTACTGCAGCTGCTGCGCTAACACCAAATTCTTCTTCTAATGCCTTAACAAGTTCGTTAAGTTCAACCACTGTTTTGGTTTTGATTTCTTCAATGATTTCTTGTGTTGTCATGTGATTATTTCTCCTTTTTATTTTAACGGTCTAATAATTTCCGCTTAAACGACCAACTTCAAACGGAACACGTCTTTAAAAACAATTATGCTTGTTTTTCTGCGATTGCTTTGAATGCACGAGCAAGACCAGCAACTGGTGCATTGAGGACATATAGTAATTGAGCAACAAGTTGTTCTTTGCCTGGAATAGCTGCCATAGTTAAAACTTCGTCTTTGTTTAAAGCGTTGCCGTTGTATAGGCCAGCTTTAACTTCAAGAGTTGTGTATTTTTTAGTTGCAGCTTTAACCAAACGAGGAGCAACAGTTTCATCTTCAATTCCAAACGCAAAAGCTGTTGTTCCGTTAAGAGCTTCGCTTAAACCAGAAATGCCAAGTTGTTCGCAAGCTTTTGCAAACAAGGTGTTTTTCAAAACTTTGTAAACAACGTTGTTTTGTCTTAGTTCTTTACGGAATTCTGTGTCTTGAGCCACGGTGATACCGCGGTAGTCAATTAAAACAACAGATTTAGCAGAAGTGATAAGGTTTTTAATTTCCTCAACCGCATTCTTTTTTGCTTCTAGATTTGCTGACACTTTTAATCCTCCTTTATGCTTTTAAAATGTTGTTTAAAACAACTAGCGCACATTAGCCAAGTGGAAGCCCGCTAAAGTGCTAATAAACAAAAATCCCTTTTGCCAAGACAAAAGGGAACGTAATAATCGACAATTCACTTTTTCTCCTACACAAGCAACTTAAACTAAGTTTTACGCACTGCACTTGTGGTCTTTGGCAGAAATTCTTATTTAACTCTTGCTATACTACACTAATGCAAGGGTTTTGTCAACACTTTTTTTGAAAGTTTTTTAAAAATTTTTCATTTCGACATTTCGCAAAAAAATATTGAAATTTGCACCAAATTTTTCACCCCATTCCCTTGACAAATCTATTTTGTGTGGGTATACTGCGGGTAACAACGCATTTTTCAAAAGGGAGCAATATTATGGCAAAAAATATTGAACAAACAAACACCACAGGCCTTATTTCTAAATTGGCAGCAATGTGGAAGGAGAACAAACATCGCGCCAAGGCGTACATAGCAAGCGGGCTTATTGCCGCAAGCCTTACCTCCTGCACACCAATTGATGTAAACCCATCTCACACCACCGGCCCAAACACAAGCACAACTCAACCAGTTGAGCAAGGCAGTACATCAGAAATTTTAAGAGCCGTGTTAGAAAACGATTATTACAGAAACGTTGCAAGTGATTATGCTGTTAACGGTCACTTTGCAAACCAAAAATTTAATCCCGTTCCTTATGGTTATTTAGAACAAATGGGGCATGACATTAATGCCATAAAAAACAATGAGATTAAATGCTTTTCGCAACTATACACAAAAGAAAGTGCAAAAAACTCTCTTTTCGTTGCAACAAGGGTTGAATGCAACGATGCAAGCCAACCATACTACGCTTGCTACACTCTTGAATATAAATTATCAGATAAAGAAATGGCAGAATTTTTAGACATTGCCTATGCAAACTATTTTGAAGCAATTTTGTTTTTGCAAGAAGCCTCCTATCAAAAAACTCCAACAGTTTTAGGCAACACCGCAGTCACCGTTGAAGAATTTGAGGACATTAAAGAAGAATTCGAAAAATATGAAGTAGCTAAAACCATCTTTGGAACAAATAAAATAGCAATAGACCTTTTAGGATTTAATCAGGAAGATAAAACATTGCAAATTCAAGTTAGGAGGCCTCCCTAACTCAGCCTCTAACGAACTTCAAGCCTCAGGTAAAATAGGTCAAATTGAAATGTTTAGTATGCAGAATTCTATAGACACTTTAAAAGATAAACCCAATGTTTTATCTGGTGGAGCTAATTTCATAGGATGCGACAAAGAAGACTATGCAAATTTAAAAAACAATGTTGAAGATATAACTTATTATCAAACACAAGATTATTTAAATGTTGGATATGATAACGAATTAACAAATTAAATCAAATTCATTCAATGCATGAAAAAACGAACCAAGTGGTTCGTTTTTTTCTAACTTATTGTTATTGAGCCAGCATTAACAGTTTCACTATTGCTTTCAGCTAAATGCAGTCTTACATTATTTCCTGCTAAGGTTACATTTACAGATTCAGTTAAATAGGTTGTTTTAGCATTTGGTGAGCCCGAATAATCTTTCTTTGGCGGGAATAATGAATATGCTGAATTTGCCCATTTTGACGGCTCTACGCTTAAATCGATTTTATATCTTGTGTATATTTGATATTTTGCATTTGCAAGATATTTATTTGCATTTAAGTTTGTGTCTGTATTAGTATTTAGCAACTGTAGATTAATTTTTGTTAGCGCGTATTTATAAATTGCCATAGTTTCAGACTTAGAATACAATTCACTATTTTTTATTATATAATGATTGCTAACAAGGAAATATTGTACATTTGCATCAGTTGCACTATATGATTCACCATCAAAGACATCCTTTAAATTGACTATGTAATAGTTTTTGTAACTGTTAAAGTTTGTTATAAAATTATTAATCTTAACATCTATTGCTGTTCCATGGAAATTATAGATGGTAAACGTTTCCTCTAACTCATCATCGTGAAGATAATGTTTTTCGTAAACATTTCCTTCACCATCAGTTAAAGGCCCCGCAACATAACCTCCATCATAATAATAGAATTTAGCAGTATGCTCTATAACCACATCCGTTTCGCTTGGTTCAGGTCTGTAAACATAATACTCATTTATACCTTGAATTGGAGTTAGTTTATACGGATTGTGAGTGAATGAATATGGATATAGCGTTACAATAATATAATCCCCAGGCACTGGAGCACCATTTCCGCCTTTCCACTCGCCTTCACTCTCTTCTTGGGTTCCACTTGCTCGCTCAGCAAGTTGGAAGTTGGCTTGATGAGGAACATTTATTGTGTTGATGGTTGGATTACCCTCCTCATCTACACCTGGCACCTCTTGAGTGGTGTAATAAGTTCTTGTAAAATAATCTACTCCAGGAGCCCCTCTGCCCGCACCCGATGTATAAGTTGCTTTAACTTGAATTGCTGGGGCGTTTGGATTTCCATAAGTTGTGTAGTATGGATTCTTCATATATCCATAGCCATAATAGTAGTTAATAGATGTAATTCCATTATCTATAGTATAAACACCATTGCTTTCAGTGCCAGAGTCGGTTCTTACAAAGGTTCTGTCTTCTTCATATTCAACAGGAATTCCTATTTGCGAATAGAATGAAGAATACCAACTTGCACCATTTACTGAATATGAGCCACCAGCATATTTGATGTTATTAATGCCGTTCAAATCATCATAAGTATATTCACCATTTTCATATTTCCCTCGAATGTAATATAATCCGTTGTAGGAATTTAATGAGTATTCGTTTTCTTCAAACTCTTCTTTTACGAATTTTTGAGTTGGATAATAACTAGAATCAAATGCGTTATAGATGATATAATACACTCCACCTTTATAAATGTAGTATCTATGGCATCTAATGCCACTTCCATCTGCCAACTCATAGTGAGAAAGTGTTCCATTTTCCTTAAAGACGGTTTTAACCTTTTCTGAACTTTCTTTTTTGTTAAATACGTCAGGTTCGCTTTCGTTACTGTCTTCTGTTATAAAGAAATGTTCATAATAATCCGATGGTCTTTCAGAAGAATAAAGCATATAAATGGTTTCATCATACTCCAATGTTTGCTCTATTTGATAATCCATTATTCCATCTACATACCGAACTTCCCTACTATATGTTGAACTAATAAATCCAAAACTTTGGTTGCTTTTTTGCACCCAAACGTTTCTAGATGAAACATAGTTAATTGTGTGAATGGTAATCAAAGATACAAGGGCCAACACAGCTGTAAGTTTTCTATGGTTAGATGTAAATTTCACTATAAATCTACACGCAACCCTTAACACTTTAAATATACCTTTGGCAGCAAACTTTGCACCTTTAAATACAAGTTTTGCAACGCCGGCATAGCCTCCACTAACAAATATTGAGGCAATGGTTACAACAACACCTATACCCAATACTAACCAGTAAAGGAAACTTTTTCCTTCTTTTGCCTGAGCAGCTCTTGCACTGTTGGTTATAACTCCATTAACCTCGAAAATGGAACCACTTGCTGGAAGGGTTGAAGTAATTGTTCCTAATCCTTCTAAATTAGACATGGATGAATTTTCATATATAACATCAAATATGAAATATGCGCTTTGCCCTAAATAATTGCCAATTCTATACACAACTCCTTTGACCTTGTCTGCAGTTTGATAATAACTAACTTGGTCTCCGCCTAATGTCCAGTGGGTATCATCCCACTTTCCATCTACTCCCCATCTGAAATAGGTTAAACCTTGCATACCGTTTCCATGTTGCTTCTCTGGAGATAATATATCTATCGCCCTGTTGTCATTTGCATTAATGTATTGCACGCTAGTTGGAGGATCGGTAATACCCAAAATTGCTCCACACCACTGCCACCATTTGCCAACCTGTTCTTTTGGAGCCTCGGTGGCATAATTTCCATCTTCGTCGGTTACAATTGAAGCAAATCCCATTGCGGAATATAATGTTGCCGCACCAGGTTGCTCTTCATATACAGTAAAGCAAATATGGTCTTTGCCTCCTTCAAATGCCCCGCCAATTAGATAACCGGTAGAGCTAGTAGGATGTGCCAACAATGTTCGAGTTAACCCCAAATTGCCAATTGTGCCAACATGAGTAATTTTAGAAGCATCGTAAATTTCCGATATAGCCTCCCACTGTGCCCCATTGTTATTCTCTTGTGGCACAACTCTCATAAGAGATTTAAATGCCGTATAATCCTTAGCCCAACCTTTTGCCTCTGGATTTAATGGATTTGTGGCGTCATTGCCATAAATCTCTGCATCTCCAGTTGCCGAAATTAAGAAATTGTCTTTATTTACATAATAAGCTTGGGCTTGCAAACTAATGGCATTTTCATCTTTCATTGCCTCTTCTTCAATAGAATATGATGTGTCGCCGTCAACATAGTTGCTATTCATAATTGTATTAACTGTAAATGGGAATTCATGATACCCTAAAACTGTAACATCTTCACCTACGGTGTAAATTGAACCATTCCCTCCAGTGTCCTTAACTTTTAACAAACCAACCAGTCCGCCAACGTTTGTTGCCTTATCTTCATCTTCTGCCACCTTAACATTGGTTGCATCAATATAGCTTTTTGCAGCATCTGAATTTCCGTATGTTGCACCCATATTGCCTTCTAATTTACCAATTAATCCGCCAATGTAGTAAGAATTCTTTGTGTGGATTGTTATTTTGCTGCCCGTTGACATTGCGCTTACGTTTCCAACAATTTTACCGAACAATCCGCCCACGTACATACCAGTGATGTCAACATTCTTTTGAACTTCTAAATCGCCACCCTGGTATCTTATTCCCAATTCTTTGTCTTGTGTTAGGCATTCAATTCCGCCTGCCACACCTCCAACATTGTATGCTCCAGTAACGCTTGTTACAACGGCTTGCCCATTTTTATCCTTGTTAGAAACAAGTTTTGGAGTTTTGAATAAGTTATCTGTTCCACAATCGTAGAAACCATAGAACGTACCAACATTTACACCAACAGAGGCTTCCACTTCTGCCAACATCTTGTTAGTTTCGTTTGGAATAAATTTCATAGTTCCAACAAATCCGCCAATACCTGTGTTAAGCTTATTGAAATCAACCTTTTCAATACCAGATATCGAAATAACCGTTGTAGGCTGCTCGGAGATGTTTTTATATTCTGTCATTAGGTTGGATATTGTTGAAATAACCGGAGAAGTAACTTCCAGAATAAACGCTCTGCCCGCATCCATAGTTCCCGCACCCTGTATGCTTACAACATCTCTGCCATTATTGCTTACATCTCCTTCATTTGCAGTTCCTATACTTACATTGATTACGTTGTTGTTTGCCGAGTTTGTTTTGGAAGTTGACCCAGCAAATCCGCCAACGGAAGTTGGGAAAATGAAGTTTATTGTTTCTTTCATGTTGAATTTTTTGCTGTTATATTCAATTGGAGTTTCATGGTAAGTGATTGTTGAACTTTGAATTGTTGTTGCAACAATTCCGTTTGTAATAACATTACCATTAATGTCTTCAGTTTTCTTCACGTTAACAACACAGTTTTCCACTATGCTGCTACCACTAAAGTATCCTGTAAATCCACCAACGTTGCTGTTTCCATACAAATTTTCAACTTCACATAAAACATTTTTAAAACTTCCAGATAGAATGCTGCCCACAACTCCACCAACATTGAACAAGCCGTAAACATTTCCTGCTGTTGCGCACTTATCGTCTTCGTTTTCTAAATTGAGTGAATAGTATGTGGTGGTTGCTTCCCACTCTGCCGCTGGAACATAATCAACTCCAGATTTAGTAAAGAATTTTCCTATTTCGAATTGTGCTTCTGTTATTCTAGAAGCCGCTTCGGTAAATGGCAAATCATTTTCGAAATTCACCTTAATTGCAAGCCCAATAACTCCACCAACGTTTTGATACCCTTCAACATCTGCTGTGTTAATGGCATTGGTTAAAGTGATAATTTCGTCTGTTGCAATATTTTTACCAGTGCATCCAATAATTCCGCCAACATTAACAGCTTTTATGAATGTATAATGATAACCTTCGTTTAAATATGCATATGCGTCATCTTGAATTTCGCTCCATGCTTGAATTTTGGATTTTAAGTCTGTTATAAAATCGTGTTCTATTAAAGAGGTTTCATCTCTACCTTCTGCATGGTAGCTAATATCCGCATCATTTCTAACATTTGCTATTGTTATGTTTTTAGCATCTGTAAATCCAATAACTCCACCAACATTATTAATTGTTGCACCGCCTTGGTTATTAACAAGGCCTAAACTAATTTTATTTCTGTTAACAATCGTCACTGGTTCGTCATTTTCATCAATATATTCGAAACTGCAACCAAGTTTACCAACCAAACCGCCCCAATTGTTGAAGCCTCCTTCTGGTGCTGTAATGTCATATCTGGTTGCCAACTCTGCCCAGCCATTTTCTGCCTTATCGCATAGGAAGTTCCAAATTGTTCTTTCTTCGTCTTCGCTTGCTGGAACAGTTTCTTCTTGTTTTGCAATTTTTGGCATGGCTTCACAATAACCAAATGCGCCACCAACGTTGTTTATTCCATGGAGTTTAATTCCTTCCATGGTTTCTGTTTGCAAGTTGAACAATCCGCCAGAGAAATATCCAACCAGTCCACCTAAGTTATACGCCTTTGTTTCGGCATCTTCGGTTTTAATTGCAACACTAATGTGCTTAAATTCACTTGCTGTTGTTGCAATAGAAGTTTGTCGTTCGGCCATATATCCAGCCAAAACGCCATATCCTTGAACTTGATCCTTGCCTTCAGATCCCCATTGTTCTTCTGTCTCTTTAGGAACTGTTATAAGAACTCTTAACAAGTTCTCTTCTTCTCCTTGCATTAAAACATTATTAACTTGAAGATTTCCACCTGTTAAGCTAGCAGCCAACATGCCAAACTGCTTGGTTTTTAAGCGAATTGTTTTATCTTCTTCCGCGCCATCTTGGCTTGGCATTTCTACCACCAGATTGTTAATTGTTAAATTGCCTGTAACTTGCGCAACAACAAACCCAACTTTGTTTGCCTCAATTGCACCTGCAAGTTTAACAGATATTCCTGTTTCCAAACCAATATTGCCACCATTACACAAGGCAGCAACACCGCCATAGGTATTTGCTCTAACATCAATGTCGTCGTCCTCTGTTGACTCTGCAACAACCGTTCTAACATTGATTCCATCAATTGCACATGAAGCGCTCATTCTGCCAATGATGCCGCCAAGGTGAGCACTGTTTATGTTCGCATCCATGCAGGTTATGGTGGTCATTTTTTCTTCGCCATCTTTGGTTCCTAATAATGTGCCACCTTCCATGTTGCCAATTAATCCTCCCACATACGATTTCTCGCTTGCAGTTATGGATATTGCCATATGGCTGGAATCTAATTTTACCACAGTTTCGTCATCACCTGACATTTTTCCTGCAATCAAACCAACATAAGAGGTGTTGCCTCCACCGCCTTCACTTCCTGTTTGAATCAGTTTTACCAAGTTGGTGATATTTTCACCATCAACTTTTGCTGTTTTAATTTGCTTAATTTCAACAGAGCCCGAAAGGTTTCCTAACAAACCGCCAAATGCGTTGTTCTCTTCTAGAGCTCCTGTAACTTCAGTTGTGCTGTTGTCGGTTTCCGATTCAATAAATTCAATGTTTTGAATTGTTGAATTGTCACCTTCTAAAGTTCCCCCAATAGCGCCCGAATTTAACAAATTGTAAAAATTGCCAAATTTTAGGTTAAGGATATGAACTTTTCCCATATTGTCTAGCAAACCAAACCCTTCCAAATTTTGAATTGTGCAAGCGTTTTCTGTGTTTGCCGGAACCTCTGTTAATGTTTTGGTTGTAAACCCTTTGTTAGACATGAATCTTCCATTAAATCCAACAGTTGGGCCTGCCAAAAATTCTGTTTTGTTTTCTTCAGCTCCTGGAACATAATTGCCCCAATTAATAAACTTGTTTTGTTCCTGTGCATTTGATTGCGAACCATTGATATCGTAAATTAATAGGTAATTTAGTCCCCTTGCTCCATCTTCTGAGCTTAACAAACCTTGAACTGCGCTTAAAACTCCCAAATTAGGAATTTTATAAACCACTCTTAATTCGTCTAACGTCATTGAAGGCTGCAAGTTGGTTGAATCAGCAAATCCTGTTCCTGTAAACAACTCATATTCCATTTCATTAACTGGCTTAAGTTCGCCGTTTGCCGCACAAATCTTATTAAACGAATACATAGGATATCCATAGTTGTATCCAAACGATGGATTTACATAAGAAAGCGTTCCATCTTGTGCAAGTTCTGTTGAATTGTCTATAACAAACATACCCGTTGTTTCGTCTTCGCTAACAACAGTTGTCCAACCAGATCCTATAAGTTTGCTGTGCCTCATTAAGTTCACGGTTGAGGTTTTGGAAAGAACATATTGTCGTTCAGAAGTTTCTGATCCGTCAACTTTGTAATAGGCCACAACATCTTCTGTTATTTGTAAATCTGCCAACTCATCAACAAAGTTATTTAATCCATTAAACGCTTGAAGTTGAACTGTTGCAAAACTTCCAAATTCTCCCACACTAGCAAGTGTACCAGCCATATAGGTGTTGTAAACATAATATTTAGTTTCTTGGCTTTCTGCCTGAACAAATATTCCGCCAACTGCAGAACCAGTTGTGTTGCCAAGATATCCTGTGAAATAGCAAGAATTAAGTTTTGCACCATCTTGCATAAATCCCACCAATCCGCCAATTGTTCCAGTTTCTAGAATTTCGGTGTTTGCATAAGAGTTGCTAATCAATCCTGCATTTAGTCCAACCAAAACACCAGATCTATCCACTGTAATCATTCTTAATCTGTTGCCAGAAACTGAAGAGTTGAAAATAACTCCCTCATTAAACCCTGCAACAAACCCAAATGCTTGCACAGATGCTTGAACACTTAAATCTACGGATATATCTTTATCTTCTGCCACATTTAAGTTTATGTTAAAGTTAGATACAGCTGAATGTTTTCCAATGGTTGCAAACATTCCCTTGTTGCCACCATCGCTCTCAAGCGAACTCACGTCAAGTTCATACACTTTTTCGCTTCCAATAATAATTCCATTTAAATTCTTTGCTCCAAATTTTAACTTAGAAAGGTTGTTTGAAAGAATGTAATACGCAAACTTATTATCAAACATTGTGTTGTCTGTTTCGGTTAAAACTTTAGGGTTTAAAGACGAGCCCATTTCAAAATCTTCTAACCCGTTAAATGTGGTTATACGCCCCATATTAGAAAGTTTGTATTTTAAACTTGCAACACAAGGAAGCGATGATGCACCAAAACTTAGCCAACCATTTTCTTCTGTGAATTCTGTTTGCCAAACATTTGTTTTTGCAAATGTGTATGTAGATAGATTCGTTCCAAGGTTGCTGGCTTCTTCGTTTAATGCCAAATCGGTTGAATAATAGGTTTCATTAACCGCCGAAAATTCACTGTCGGTTGCCCCTTCTTGAGGCCTATTATCTATTATTTCACCGCACAATGCGCCTAATTTCGCAACCGGAATAACGTTATACCCCAATCCATCTGCAATAATAGAAACTGTGGAGAAGGCTCTGTTGCTGCTTAATGTTTTAATTAAACCGCCAAAGCCACCAACGTATATTTTTGTGCCAGACAATTCCACTTCTGGATTTTCGCCATCAAGTGTAACTGGCGCATCTGCAGTTATTGGCACAATTTTGCCCGCAGAAACTGCATTGTTTGCAACAAGGTTAACAGCTCCTTCTTTTCCAGAACCCACAAAGCCACCAACGTATAGTTTTGATGTGCCAGTTGAGCTTTCGCCAACACTTGGAGTTCCAATTGTTATATCTGCCAAAGTTGTTACGTCTAGCACAGAAACTTGTGCACTAATGCCATCTTTGCCTAACGCCAAACCCACTGCGCCACCTGCGTAAATTGTTGAAATTTGTGCCCTACTTTCTTCGCCACTGCCCAACTCTGATTCGCTGGTTATAAATCCATCTAAAATTGTTTGAACAAAGGTTGCCTCTCCATAAGTTTGAGCAGCACCAATTGCCACGTTTAAATTAGCAATGTTAAGTTGCTCGTTTTCTAGAGCAAGGTTAATTTCAGCATAAACCACATTCTTTTCAAGTGCGTAGGTTGTATCTAACAAACCAACCAACCCCCCAACATTGGTTACGCTTTCCGTGTTTCCAGATAACTGCAGTTTTGTATACATACTAGCATCTGCAATTCTGCTATTCACTGCATATCCAACAAAGCCACCCAAATAATGCTCTGTAGCTGCTCCATTAAGATTAATTTTTAAATTTGTTTTTGTGCTTTTTGCGCCATTTCGCACATTAGACACAGCTAAGTTTTCTGCCCTACCAACAACTGCACCAACGTAGTTATAAGTTCCTTCCTGTTCTGCCAATGTTACATTTAACATTAAGTCTTTTGGCTCGCCATTGCTTATACCAATGTTCGAATCATAAATTTCTGGCACTCTGTTAACATTTTCTTGGTTAATTCCAGAAATTCCAGATTGTTCAGCATTAAAGTTTTGATAAGCCAAATCTCCAGCCATTGCTCCAACGGCCACACTGTTATCTGTCCCTTGCTTTTTAAGCAGAATGTTTGCGTTTATATTATAGTTACAATTTGTGATATATGAATTATAACCCCTTGCAACAATTCCGCCAAAACCAGATATTGGGTGGTTTGTGCAGTTTACAAGATTTCCATTTAATTGCTCTATGCTTACTGTTATTGAAGTGAAAGTTGAAGCACTGTCGAAACAGGTTACGCCACCAATATCGGTGATTGCACTGTTGCCAACCAGAATTGCTCCTCTTTGGTTGTCAACATCTGTCCAACACCATTCAAGGTTAGCCATTATTGCGCCCTCTGTGCTTTTAAACAAGCCCGCACTGCCAGGATTATTTGCAACAACGCTCAACCCAGAAATTTTTGGTGTGCCTTGCCCAACTAGAGGTTCCCCAATTAACATTCCAGAGAAGTTAACGTCAAACACATAGTTAGAGTTGCGTTTAATCCAACTAGAAAGATTCATATCTTTAACAACTTTGTATTTGCGGTTTGGATATTTTATTAGCATATCCCAATCGAACGCATCGTCAATAATATAAAAATCTTCTTCAGCATCTTTCTTTAAAAGTGGGAAGTATTTTTCACTGTTGCAATCCCAATACTTGTTCATTTCCCACATGTTAAACACTTTGTTAAATTCTGCTTGTTGTTCTTCTTTTGCGGTTAGGTCATATAAACTCTTTAACCTTATGCTCTGCGCTTCTTCTATGTTGTTATTGGTTATGAAGTTAGCAGATAAAGCATTACCGCCAATTGTTCCATAGTAAACCGTGTTCCAACCAGATTTACTTGTAAGCGCATTTTCTTTGCTTTGGCCAACAACATATTCATAACGCCCAAAGTTTGTGTTGTGTTCTTCAATTTCGTTCATAACTTTAATGTCGGTTATAACAGTAGCGAACGCACGTTGAATATCTGTTGTTATAACGCTGTTAAAGTTAAGTTCGTCTTTGTACCTATCCATTGAGGTTAACACATCAATGTAGTTGCTTATAATTGTGTCTTGTTCGTTGCTTGCATATGCCACACCAATCAAGCCGCCAACGTTTTCATAGAAAGTTTTGCCAGTTACTGTTTTTGGAGATAAATATGGCACAGCATAAGAATATGCAACTTGAGATGCCACACTGTTACCAATTAAGCCACCAACATATTTTCCAGAATAGAACCCAGCTTTGCTGTAGCAAGAATCAATTTTAGTGTTAATGCCAATACCAATTAAACCGCCAGCGTAATTATAACCTTCAATTAAGGCAATATTGCCCGCTTCTTCTGTGTTTAAAGCCGCAGTTAATGCATCGTTACCAGAAACATCAATAACATATTTACCAATTGTTGTGTCGTAAGTATATTGGTCGTCTTCCAAAGCGGTAACTTGGCTGGCTTCCATTTTGCCCAAATAAACGCCAAACAATCCGCCAACCGCCATTTGGCCTGCAATTCTATTAGTTTCGCCAACATTATATTTTAATCTAACAGCCGAAACGTGTTCGCTAGCATATCCGGCAATTCCGCCTGCATAATCTGCCATAACGTTACCCATTCCCGCTGGTGAAGCAGTCATTTCGTGGCCATTAATTGTTATGTAACTTAAATTGAAGTTGTTTCTTTCACGTGGAGTTATGTCCATAACACCAACAATACCGCCCGCATAGGAAAGTTTTGTTAAATATGTGTCGTAATCCATTCCTGCCACGGAAGAATAGTTCTGTTTAGAATGATATAAATAGTAATATTCGCTTGTTGCGTTGGCATTTGCACTAACGTTAGATGTTATGCCAGAAATAACCGATTTCCCGGTTACCAAGCCAGCAAGCGCACCAACAAAGTTTTTGCCATTAATTGTTGTGCTGCCACCATTTAAATTAACATTAATAACAACACTGTTATTCATTCTTCCAGCCAAACCGCCAGAGTACTGAACGTTTGCCGAACTGAACGACCCATTTGTAAAATGCAAGTTAACATTTTTAATATATGCAGTTTCAACATTAGCAAATAAACCTAAAGATTTTTCAACCGATTCGCCAACGTCTAGCAAAATGCCTTTAATGTCTAAGCCATTACCTTCTAAACTTGTTATAGCGGTTGAAGATCCAAAGGTAAATTCTCTTCTTGTTTTAATTGCAGTTTTATCACTTTCAAAGTCGATGTCGTTAACAATTCTGTAATATCCAGAAACAGAATTAGAATTGCCTTTGCTTGTTAAAATGTTGTTGAAATCGTCAACCGAAGTGATAATTTGTGGGTTAAATTTGCTTCCTAAATTATAGCCAGCATAATTATCTACTACAGCATAATGATAGACATCTTTGCCATCGGCATCTTGTTTTGCAATGTAACGATAAGAGTGTGCAACATTGTTTGCATTGCTTAATTCTGGAAGAATTACGTATTGCTTTTTGTTGTTATAGTAACTCCAAATGCCTTGTTCGCGTTCTTCCGAAGAGTTACTTAAAACAAACACAAAGTTAAGCAAGTTTTCGGAATTTGTTATGTTTTCTGTGTTAAGCCCTTTTGCTTGGTGCTTATCAGCTTCTTGCTTAACAATAAGGTTATCCACAGAATAATAGTAGCAATTTTCTAGCGTTCCAAACGATAGCAATTCATCAGCTTCGCTTACGCCCACAAAAGGTTGTTCGCTGGCGTCATTTTCTGCGTGTTTTGCGTTAAGAATATTTGCAGCATAGGACTGAGCAATAATTCCGCTTTGTGCATTGTTATACACAAATCCTGCAACATAAGCAGAATTAGAAGTTAGTGGTACGTTTGTGAAGCAGTTATCCACATTTGCACTGTTTAAATACACAAACCCTGCAACATTACCATTGCTTTTTGCTTCAATTTGAACGCTTCCGCTTGCCCTTGGTGTTAAAGAAGAAATTGTATTTTCATCACCTTTAACATAAGAATATGAAATCCTACCCTTTCCAGAGTTTTCTGCTGCAAAGCCAGCAGTTTTGCTTGAACCTGAAACTGCTGAATGGTTTGCAAGCGTGGTGTTTGCAACATAGCAGCCAGAAATTTTACCAGTGTTTTCACCAACAAAGCCACCCGCAATTCCAACAAATCCTTGGTTAGAAGCATCGCCTAACGTAAAGGTTAAGTTAGAGCCATATTTGGTTGTTGTGTATTGTTTTGTGTCGGTTACATTTAGCTTGGTAAATTCTTTTCTGCCAACACGAGAATTTGTTATTATGCTGCTTTCGCCTTGGTTAACACCAACAAGTCCACCAAACACAACATTGGTGTTAGTGTTGTTATCCACCAAAATTTTAACTTCAGCATTTCTGTTGCTTAAATTTAAAACGTCACAGTTATAAATTAATCCACCGTTGTTTCGCCCAACCAAACCACCAAATGTGATATTTGTAAATTCGTTGTTTGTAAACTGAATTGGGTTTGAGAACCCGCTGTAATCCACAACAACGTTATATAACAATGTTGGCTGTTCAACCCCATCGCTAACTTGTGTGCCTTGGTCGGTTATTGGCACATACGTAGAAATGCTGGAGAATAGGCCATATTCTGTAATGTTAGTATCTATAGCAAAACTGTTAATTTTAATTATTTTATTGTTACCATCTAAACTTCCAATTTTAACATTAATTGGTGTTAGGTTTTCTAGTGTTATGTCGTTCATCAAAACATAATGTGCACCTTCGCTTAGCAAGCAATTTCCGTTTTCGTCAAAAATGTCGTTAACTGTGTATAAAGGAATTCCATCTTCACGAGTTTCACTTGCAAAAACGTTAAGCTTAAACGCAAAGTTAATAACGTACTGCAATGTGCTTGCGCTGGACGCGCCAAATGTTAGTTCATAAACGCCATCTTTGTTGGCATCTTCATAACCAAAATGCACCGTAAACCCAATGTAGCCATTATATTTAGAATTACCACTTATAGTAATAATGTTATTATTAATAGTGTCAAAGGTAAATTCTGCGTGCTCGCTTAAAGGCTTGCCGTCTGCACAGATGAAAAGTTCAAATAGTTTTGTTTCGTCAAACAACGCTTCTTTTCCTGCAACCTTTTCAACAAGAATGTTAAATATTTCACTGCTGTAATCTTTAAGGTTGTTATCTGTTTCGAAAGCAAAAGTTAAAGATTTTTGCTTGTTAATGTGAATGTTAACTTCGTTGTTAGAAACATTTGCAAGTTTAACCGTTGTTGCATTCAACAAATAGTTGGTTGGGTGCAAAATTAATCTGCTTGATTCACTCACAGTTATGTCGTCTTCAGTAATAAGTGCCATTGAAACGCCAACCGCAAATGCTGCAGGCAAATCTGTTCCCACTGTTATTTTTAACGAAATGGTAAACGAACCATCGCCATTTGGTTTAAGGTTTGAAATGTTGTTTAACAACCTGTAACTAACAAACTGGCTTATATCTTCATTAATTAATTTAGTTGCAGCTCCGCCGTTTGCAGCAACACCATCTAGGCGATAGCCACCTTGGCCATTGTTTAAGGAATTATCCCACACAACCCAATTAAAGCTAATGGCTGGGTTTGCATTAAATTCATAGCCGTAAATTTTAATTTGAAGTTCGTTGTTATAGGTGTTTGTTTGAACAAGATATTCTTTAACCGTTTCGCCCGTTTCGCTGTTTGTGGTTTGACCAATGTAGTGCCCATTATAAGAAATGTCCGCACCTGGCAAATATTTGGTTATAAGTGTTTTTGTTGAAGTTTTAACAGCGCCAGAAGCGGTTGTAACTTCTAAATTTGCTTTTAACGTGCCAGAAAGCCCAACAAATTTATCCACCATTGTGTGAACATAAATCACACCGTTATAAGATTTATTGCCAAACTCGTCTATTGCCGAAACTTTTTCCAACCTAATTCCGTTTTCAACTTCTTCATTTCTTGGATAGATTGTGTGATATTTTCCAGTTTGAGCATTAAATAGCAATTGTTCAAACTTAATTTGAACATTTCTGCCCAAATCTGGCACAAACAAACTTGTGCTAGTTAATTCTGCGTTAATTATGTTGGAATAGCTTGGTTCTAGGTAAATAACCATAACGCCACCCAATCCGCCAGGTGAAATTATAGATGTTTCTGTTGCGTTGCTAGAAATTAAAGTTGTTAAGTTGTTTTGTGCGCTGGAACTAATTGCCGTGTAGTTCTCTATTCTAATTGTAGAAACTTCGGTTGGTTTTAGAGTTAATGAAATGCTATCTGCAATTGTATTATCGCTAACAGCATAAACCGTAATATTAAACTCTATTTCGTTTTCAATAAACCTATAATTATGTTCATTCTTTAAGCCCATTGAAATTCCATAGGCATAACCAACAATTTGCCCCGAAACTTTAATTGCCTTGTAGTTAACTGCAAAGTTAAATAAATCTATTGCAAAATCCACATCTGCATTTCTCATTAGGGTTACAAGTTCACTTTCGCCCCTTATAACGTCTGCCCTTAACTCAATGCTGTCCTTATTTTTTTCGTTAAGCACCAATCGGTTGCCTATGTAGTTTGCATCAGTTATTGTTATAACTTCCTGTTCAATGCTTGAATTAACAAAGCCTGTGTAAAGATTTGCCGTAAAGTTTACATTTGAATTTGTTGTAATTTCATAATCGGCACCGTCTATTTCAATGCTGGTTGCAGATTTAGTTATTATCACTCTCAAAGTTGTGCTTTCAAGTTCAATCCATTGTTCCGCCTTTCCTAAATATCCGCCTAAATTGAATAACAATTTAATGTTTAAAAGTTCTTCTGTTTTGTCGCCATCAAATGTAGCACCATCTTTCACTTTTAAATCTATTTGATTAAATATATTGTTATTATCATTAATATCTAAAATAGAATTGATTAACGCTTCAACCTTAACTTTCAACAATCCTGTTTTAAGTTTTAAATCCATAATAGAAGAGTGTTCGCCAAAATTGTCCGCATTAACAGCGTCGGCATAAATTAAGGTTTTGCCAGCGCTTAAGTGAGTTCTCATTTCATATTCTGCTGCGCCTTCACCTTCTTCACCAGTTGCATAAACACTGTTGGATTGTAATGTTAAGTTGGTTGAACCATATGTGGTGTAAATTTCAATATATTCTTTAAGTTCAACATTAAACTTTGAATAGCAATAAATAATAATTGGTGTGCTTTCGCCAGTTAAGCCTGTGAAAACAATATATTTTTCGTTATTAACGTCAGTTAAATAAGCATAAGCCGAACCTTGCACAATTTTAAAGTCCACCCCACCAACTGCGCCTGTTGGAATAACTGTTAAATCAATAAGCCCATTTGCAGGTTGTCCTTCAACTGCTGTGTTAATCAATTTGTGCCTGTTGTTTGCCAACTTCCCGTTTTTAAAATTAACCAAAACTGTGCCCGTTATTTGTGTTTCGTCAAATTCGCCAACATATCCACTTACATAAATAGAATCCATAATAATTGTAAATGGTTTATTAATTTCTGCCTTAATGTTGGTCGGGCGAGAAATCATAAGTGGAACATTTTCTTCGTCCACACGTTCCACAATGTATGGGAAGTATAAATTAAACCCTTTAAACAACACTGCGTTGTTACTAGAACTTAATTCCCAACCAAAACCACCATCGTTAATGCCATCTTCTGCCCAAGTTGCACCCTGCAACCAGTTTTTAACTGCCTCATTCCAAGCATTAACATCTAGCCCGCTTGGTTTATAGTACGCTTTGTTTGCACTAAATTCAGGGTTAGAGTTTAAAGTGTAGTTAATTAAGTCGGTTGTGTAAACCTCGTCGAAACTGCTTTCCCAAAGCGCCTCATTAAAGTCGTAATATGTGTTGGTTGCAGCATAAACGTGGTCTGCCTCAACCTTAGCGTAACTTGAAGCCCCTAAAGCTATGTAATATAAATTTGTTACATTTTCAAAGTTTGTGCTATCTGTAACCGTACTATTAACGGTTAAAAAGTTTACAATTTGCCATTCTTCAACATAACTTGTAACATCAAATTGCGAAATTACACCTTGTTGGCTTGAATAAACTTCGTTTTCTGCGTAAATAACTGCATAACTTGTTGCGCTTGCACTTGCATTAACGTTTGTTTCTCCGCCAAAGTTAGCATGTGTTCCGCTGGTTAAACTGTGAACCAAAACCTTACCAACAAAATATGTGTTAACTTCACTGATTAAAGGAGATGTTAGGTATGTTGTGGCATTGTCATTACCATCATAAACCCAATTTTTAATGTTTGCATTTACAAAACTGTTAGAAATTTCTGGACTGGTTCCTTCAATTTTAGCCACCAAACCTGCCACAACCGTGGTGTTTGCATCGTTTTTAACACCATTTAAGGTTGAGAATTGTTCACCGTCAACAACTTGTAAGAATGTTTCCACTGTTGCATTAGTTATTGTTCCGCCACTTGCAACTGCTGCAATGCCGCCCACATTTTGTAGACCATAAATTGCCCCATAACATGTGTTTCCGCCAAACTCGGTAACAGTTGAAAGCACTCTAACTAAAGTAATTTCAGTTTCGTTAGAACTTGCAACAATGCCGGCAACATCCACGTTTTCACAGCCCAAAATGTTCAAACTTAAAACAGAGCAAGTGTTAATTGTTGGATTGGTTTCTATGTTTGCTTTAACAGAACTTGCGGCAACACCACCAATTAAGCCATATCTTGTTTTTGCCGTTCCTGTTTTGGCAATTTCAAGTTCGCCGCCAATAATCATACGTTTAATTTCGCCACGGTTTTCACCAACAACTCCACCCAAAAGTATGTTGCTGCCATTTTCAAGCGCTGTTTGGTATTCAACGCGAATGGTTGTTAACACTGTAAAGTTAATTGAATTTAAACTTTCCTTATCGTTAAAGTCGCCACTAATAACGCCCAAAACGCCGTTTCTTCCAGCAACAGAGCCAATGTTATGAGTTACATTAGAACTGGTGATAATGTTGCCCGTAGTTCTAATTGTTGACTTAACAAGATTAATTAATCCGTTATTTTCACCAACCAATCCACCCAAATTAATTGCGTTAATACTTTTTACGTTATCTGTAATGCTGCTAGACAAACTTATGCTTGCATCTATGTTTTCAATGGTTCCATTGTTAACTCCTGCCAAAGCACCAGCAAACAAATTGCCGTTAACAACTTGCAAACTAACCGCATTTAGGTTAAGGGTTACATCAACAATAAATCCGCCAATGTAAGCATCTTCACCAACAATGCCGAACAATCCCATGTAGCCATTATCGCCGGTTGCCTTCATTGCATTAAGAGTGTAGGTTAAGGTGAGTTTAGGTGCATTTGCCGTTCCGCTTTCTGTAACAAACGAAGTTTGCCCTTTAAACGAACCAGTAAATTGAAGTGTGTTAAACATTTCAATTGTGCCTAAGTTGATGTTGTTAATTAAAATGTAGTTTGCAGAAAGGTCGTTTTTAATGTTATTAAAATCTTCCCTTGTTGCAACAGAATATGGATTTTTAACAGAGCCATCTCCCACGTGCAAGAACACAGGGGTTGAAGTTAAATATTTACCTTGTGTTGCACCCGCTGGTTTGATATACGAATCAAGCGCAACAATGTTAAGCATAAACAAACCGCCATTAATTGCACGATTTGCTTTCACGGTAACCATTCTTGTTTCATGGTCAATGGTAATATCCATTAAGCTGTCGTTTCTAACAAGAACACGCTTGCCATCAACCAACTTTTCACTGCCATCATCGTTTTGTTCAATTCTGTATAGCTCATAGCCCAACTTGTCAAAACGAAGTTTGTTAGAAACGTCTTCGTAGTACGGTGTTGCATAGAAACCTGCTTGGTCGAACCCGCCAACTTCAACGTCCATAAACGACATATAAAGATTGTTGCCATCTTTCCCCGCTTTAACAATTTCATTTCCAGAAATGGTTATACCCTTAACTGCATCATAGGTTACAAAATTGATTGTTATTTGAGTTGCGTAACTAGATTCTTCTCCAAATCTTAATGCCGTTAAAACCAAAGTAACAGAATCTTGTCCAACTGGGTTTTCGTTTAATTTAAACTGCAATCTGCCATTTAAAACATTTGTGGCAACGCCTTCGCCAACAGTTTCTTGCAAAACGCTGTTGTTTGTTAATGGAGTGTTACCGTTGTTTAATGTTATTGCAAAAGGTTGATCACTTACGCCGCCATGCCATGCGTATGAAAGTTCAAGTTGTGTAACGTTTTCAATCGTTTGTTCAATGCCAAACTCGTCCATAAATTTTATTGAAGATGCAGGTGCAACATTTCCAGCGTAAGCCGTAAAGTTAATGGTTGTTTCCGAAGCATCTTTGTAAAATTCATTAATATAAACCACGTTTGTGTTGTCTGTTCGTGCTTCCACATTAGAAATTGGATTATACACAGCAAACTGAACATCAATTGTTATATAACGAAGATTAATAATGTCATCTTCTTGCTCTGTTTTGTTGCTGTAATAGTAAATAGTTAAACTTGTAACCTGGGTTTTGTTTCCCATTGTGCCTTTTAAACTAAATTCACAATTAGAAGTTTGAGTTACATCTGCCGCCCAAGCATTAAACCCATTAGAATTAAATTCAATTTCTTGTTTGCGTTGTGGTATAATATTGTTTACAGCTTTAGAAGTTAACGCCGCACTGCCTACAAGTTTGCCTTTAACTTCAAAATCCACCAATTGATTATAAACAACCGCAAAAGCATTTTTAAAATCATCAAATTTAGTTACGTGGCTTGAGTTTGTTTCCACAACAAATCCATCGTGCTCTGCAACGTAAACAGATTCAACCGTTACGCTTTCTTGCACTCCCACATTGCCTTCACCGGCAATCACAGAAACATTAACATTTGAAATTAATTCATTTGTAGCACGGAATGGAATGGCAAAAATTTGATAAGTTTTTCCAGCGTTGTCAACTTCAGGTCCGCCAACTTTAGCAACATTTATGTTATCTAAAGCTATGGTTGTGCTTCCATTAGCAAACACCACCTTTCCGTTGCCGCTAACAACTTTAACCGACGACGCCATTAAACTTCCAGAATAATAAACCCTTAAATACATATTGGTTGTATCCAAAGCATTAATAAACATCTTACCGTTAGCAATATTGGCGTCATCTCCACCAGCTTGTGCAGTTTGCACAGATGGATAAATTTCAATTTCATCTGCCGTAACAACTTTTGTTAGGCCATAACTAACCTCTGCAAACTCTTCTTGCGCAAAAGTTTCTGGGCTTTTTCTAACTTTAAACCTTAAGTTTGCGCTGGTTGCACCGTTTGCAAACTTAACAAAAATTGTTCCTCCACTAACAACGGACAATGTTCCATCAGTTTCGGTTGCTCCCGAAATTTCAACATTGTCGGTTTCGCCATCTATAACAATTATTGGTGTGGAATATTTGTCAACCGGCGTTGCTTCTAGGGTTAGCGAAACGCCATTATAATCTGCACTTGTTGTGCTATAAATTATTCCAGAGCCAGCCCCGTTAATTGTTTGTCCATTAACCATAATTCCTGTTGGAAGCAGCCCTGTTATAACGTTAATGGAGGTTTCGTAGGTTAAATCTATTTGGCTATAATTTAACCCTTCAACAACCACCCTAAAAGTAAGTGCGTTTTCTTTTCCATCGTATTCTTGTGCAAGAACATTAAACTGATTGCTTAAAGTTCCTTCTGTAATTCTAAGCGGAGTGCGTTCGCTTGGTTCGGTTGTAACGTCCACCAATTCGCCATTAAGAAGAACCTGAACCATATATTTAGCAAGCCCGTCTGCCGTGTAAACTCCATTAGTGTAAACGCTGGATTGTTCACCCTCACTTAAACCATCTAAATTCACATTAACGTCGGCATTGTTTGAATTGTAAATCTCGTCATTTTTATATAACTTCAATTCGGAGATTGTTTCAACATCGCCGTTTTCTTTAATTTTTTCTATAATTGGTGAATACGCAGTTTGCCCGTTAGACAAAACAAGTTTTTCCACAACATACACATCGAAATCATCATAAATGTAATCCAGTTCTTTCCCTTCAACAGTTCCATCATGATAGACTGATGTTGCTCTAATTTTTGCAATATATGCATTGTTTTTCACTTCAAAGTCATCTGCAACAGTTAAAACTCCATCTTTAAGCGAAATGTCGTTTTCCGAAACATTTGCCGCCAAGTGTGTTGCCTGATAATCTCCCAAACTGTCGTAGCAACCCAACGATAGAAGGGAATATGTAACAGCCGTTTGGTTTGTGTAACTAATGTTAGAGTTAGAAATAAAGTTCAAGTTGTTAAACTCGGTTAAGTCCACCGAACAGCCCGCCATAACTGCAGGTTTAAAACTGTCATCTGCCACAATTTCTTTCAAACTAGAAAATATAGAAAGTCGAATTATTTGTTGTTTCCCAGAATTGGTTTCGTAAAACCTTAAAGTTGTTTGACTTATTGCGCTGTCAACATTGAATGCAAATGGGGTGTTAACTTTAGTTGTTATGGTTGTGTTTGCATTGCTGGTAACAATAATTTCGTCCAAATACTTTTCCTTAACGTTGTTAATTTGCACCTTAATGTAAATTGTGCCACAACCGTTAAATAGCTTCAGCGCGTCAAACTCTCCGCCATAGTTCAAAGAAATACCATCATTGGCATCAAACCAATGTTCACTATCTTCACTAAAGGCATACTGAATGTTGTATTCAAATTTGTCATACTTGTCGTTGCAGGCCGTGGTAACACAGCAAGCAAAAATCAACATAACAATTGCTAAGATATTTATAAGCCTTTTCTTCATAACCCCTCACTTATACTTTGCACAATTGCGCGCAATTTTATTAATAAAATTATTATAGAAAATTAAATTATAAAAGTCAAATAAATGTCGAATAAACACTAAAATATAGTCAACTAAATTAAAAAGAAAAAACCGAATTAATTGCTAAATTATTTTTATTTTTTAATTCATTTTTTTAATAAAAAATTTAAAAATTGATTATTTTTTTATAAATATTTAAAAATTTTAGTTGTTTCTATTGAATTTTTTAATTTTTTTGATATAATTTTAAAAAATAAAAAAATTTCTTGAAATTAAAACTAAAGGAGGTTGTATGCAACACGTTCTAAGTTCCATGCGAAAAGCCATTCAACTATATAACCTAATTGAAGATGGCGACAGAATTGCAGTGGGAGTTTCTGGAGGAAAAGACAGTTTAGTAATGTTAAAAGCGCTTGCAAACTTTAAAAAATTTGGCTTAGTAAACTACGACATAGTGGCGGTTACCATAGATAATTACAATGGAACAGTAGACTATTCTGCCTTGCAACAGTTTTGCAACGAACTTAAAGTTGAACTTGTTATTGAGCAAACAGACATTCACAACATAATTTTTAACATTCGCAAAGAAAAAAATCCATGCTCACTATGCGCCAAAATGCGCAGAGGCGCACTAAATTCAGTTTGCAACAGATTAGGTTGCAATAAGTTAGCACTGGCCCACCACAAACAAGACGTGGTAACAACATTTTTTATATCGTTACTATACGAAGGTCGTCTTAGCACAATGTTGCCAACCTCATATATGTCAAACTCTAAAATAACACTAATTCGTCCACTATATTTAACCGAGGAAAAAACAATAACTCACGCCAGCAAAAACACGCCCGTCCTTAAAAGCATTTGCCCTGCAGATAAGAACAGTAAACGTAAGGACATTAAAGAATTTGTGCAAGAATTGGAATTAAAGTTTCCATGCTGCCGAAAAAGAATTGAGCGAGCCATTCTCACTCCAGAAAATTACAATTTGCTTAATTCAATTTTCCCGTATGACAATAAATAAAAGATATAGCAACTCATAAAAGCGACACTTTTCGTTGCTTTTTTCTTTTTTTTATCATAATTCGTCACACAAAATAATAGGTTGGATTAAGGAGAAATTTATGAACTTTAAAACACCAACCAACCGCCCCATAGAGCTTGCAAAATATATTTTGGCAAGCCGCAGCACAATACGCCAAACCGCTCAAGTTTTTGGTGTCCCCAAAAGCACTGTCCATCACGATTTAAGCATTAAATTAAAACAGTTAAACCCAGCGCTGTACCTGCAAGTTCAAAAACTTATGCAGCAAAACTTTAGCATTAAGCATTTTCATGGAGGCGAAGCGACAAGAAAAAAATATCTAGCATTAAAAAATGAAATAAATATTAACGATCAACAAGAATATTTAAATAGTATATAAATTTAAAAAATAAAATAAAAAACGGTTATTTTAAATTAAAATGCTTTATTTTTATTATTAAATTAATAAAAAATAATTATTTAATTAATTTTTTTAAAATATTTAATTGCAAATAAAAAACTAAAACAATTTTGTTTTAGTTTTTTTAAATGTTTTATTTTAAAAAACCTTCAATAATTTTGTTCTCTGCTTCAGCCTGCGTTAATCCTAAAGTCATAAGCTTTACAATTTGTTCGCCCGCAATTTTCCCAACCGCAGCTTCGTGGCTAAGTTCTGCCAACTTATGTTTTGCACTAATTTTAGGAATGGAAAATATCCTTGCATCGTCTAGCAAAATTCCATCACATTCAACCCGCCCAAAGCATGCGTTTTCGCCAACAAGGTTAGATTTAAACTGCTGCTCGCTTTCACCTTTAGCAACGCTTCTTGAAGCAATGGTGCACCTACTATTTGCCCCCTTCAATTTAACAAAGAAATCGCTTTTTGCAACATCAAATCTATTAGTAACAATTTTTTCATTAACCGTTAAAACCGCTCCGTCTTTTAAGGTTGCTTTAGTTGAACGATTGGAATAGTCCACCCCTCCTATTTGCGTGGTATTCATAGCCAAACTGCTATTTTCTTCCATTTTAATGATGGTTGTTGGATTAAGCTGTTTGTTTTTGCCAGTTCCCGTTGCAAAGTGATTTTCAACATACGTTACCCTTGCACCTTTACCAATGTGGAATGTGTGAATGCCATCGTGCCCACCATCTTGCCCCGAATGAAGTCCACAACCGGCAACAATTGTAACCTCTGCACCAGCCTCAACATAAAAATCGTTATAAACCAAATCAAACAGCCCATTTTCGGTAACAATAACTGGTAAATGGCACGCCTCACCCTTGCAATTAGAGCTAATAAAAATGTCTATTCCGCTTCCATCATCTTTAGGAGTAATCTTTATGTTTTCGGTTGAGCGCACAACCTGCCCTTTTCCGTTTTTTCTAAACGACACCGCACCACTTGGAACATCATGCAAGCCCGCAATTTCTTTTAAAAGATTTTTTGTTATTTGATCCATTTTCATTGTTTGCCTCCCCCAATCCTGGCACAGGACAAGCTCCCCAACTTTTTAAGAACCATTTTTGAAGTTCCATACATTTGAACTTTGCCAGAAGAAAGCACCAAAATTCTATCCGCACGCTCCAATAATCGCTCTTGATGACTAACAATAAGGTAAGTTTTACCCTTTTCAATAAGGTTGTTTAGCCGCTCAAAACTCCACAAGTCAATACCCGCTTCTGGTTCGTCAAAAATTAATGCAGATCCACTTTTTGCCACAGCCAAAGCAAGTTCTATTCGCTTTTGTTCGCCACCAGAAAGAGTTTTATCAAATTCTCGGTTAATGTACTCCTTTGCGCAAATGCCCACCTTGGAAAGATATTCACACGCTTTGCTTACAGACGTTTTTTCTTTAAGCGCAAGGTCTATTAATTCTTTAACCGTAATACCCCTAAATGCAACCGGCTGCTGAAACGCATAGTTTATTCCCATATTTGCACGCTGGTCTATTGTTTTTTCTGTAATATCTACGCCATTAAAATAAACCTTACCCGAAGTTGGTTTAATAATTCCCGCAATTATTTTGGTTAAAGTACTTTTGCCACTACCATTTTGGCCAGTTATAGCCGTAACAACACCATCTTCAAATTGACATGAAATATTATCAAGAATTAATTTTTCTTGCCCGTCCACCATAACTTTATAGGTTATATTTTCTAGTTTTATCATATACAACATTCTAACACACGTCATCAAAAAAATCAATAAAAAAGTATAAAGCCAACGCTTTATACTCTTGTTAAGTTCGCACGAATTTCTATTTTAATGTTATTCGCATTTAAAGTATCTTTATAGCTTTCGTCTAAAACAATTCCTTCAAATAAATCTATTGTTCTTCCACCAGAAACCGTTGCCAAGCTTTTATATTTACAATATCCTACCTGCATAAATTTATGATCTTCATCAGAGAAGGTTTCTACAATAAAGGTATTCTCAATTCTATTGTTATTTTGATAAACAAACACCTCAAATTCAACATTAAATGTCCCCGCCGATTCAATTTTAAGCTTGGTATCAATAACTAAAGTTGAATTGCCCGCGATATTATTAGGCGCTCTAAATTTATCCATTTGCACGCCATCTACAATAAATTCCGCGTCTGCACCTTTCACATATAAGAACACGTTATTTTCCAAGTAAATAACGCCCAAAAATGAACAAATTACTGCAATTGCAATTGCCAATAAAATAGATAAAATTATTATTGCAACTTTATTACGCGTGGATCGTGCACGCATATTTCTTAGGTTTTGCTCGTGGATCGCTTCTAAATCTTCTAATTCCAGTTTTTCTGTAGATTCGGTACGGTAATCATCACGCAACTTTCTTGCAACCAACAGCATAATAAATGTTATTAAATTGCCAGTTAAAATAGACAAAACCAACATCGCTTTTCTTAAGCCGTTTCGCTTTTCAGCATCGCCAGTTTTAATGCTTTTAAGAAAATTCGCACTAACAATAAGCACCGCCAGCACAAAAGCAATTTCAACAAGTTGCAACGCCAACATTGGCAACACAAGTTTCAGGACTGCCTGTCCTCCAATCCCTGATGAATCTACGCCGCCCATCATAATAAGTGTTGATACAACGCTGACAATTGAATATAAAACGCTAAAAGCGGCAATAACAATTGCTATAATGGCTGCAATTTTTTCCACTTTACTTTTAGATTTATTGCTTTGTGGGTTTTCTTTGTTTAATTTGCTTAATTCCTCAAGGGATTTATCGTTATAAACTCCGCCGGAATTAGAAACAAATTTGGCCGTATCTGCTTTTTGGATTTCATCATTAACTGAATTTGTTTTGACAGCCGTTTGCTTAGCCCGCGATTTTGCTTGGGCAGTTGGCTTGGTTGCCGCAGTGCCAACAGAAGTTTTCCTTGCCGCCGGTTTTTTTGCAGGCAAATTTTTATCCTCTTCCATAAATCCCTCCTTTTATACAATTTAAGCCATTGAGGCTGGTTTAATGCCTGTAGTTGCATTTTCAATTGTTAAAATCATTTTTAGATTGTTTCCATTAAGGTTTTTAGCATAGAAGTCCGCATACGGAATTGAAAAATGCGTTAAGATTGTTGCAGTTGTGTTAGACGCAAACGCAATGGTTGTGCCAGAATTGTTTTGATAATAAACCCAACCGTCTGCACTCTGCGCAAAGCCACCAGCGGTTGACGTTGGCGACGTGAAGCCAAGTATGCTTGCATTTAAAAGTTCGTTTGTTGCACCGCAAGCGTAAAACTGAATTTTAAACCTTAATCCAGATGTTGTTGCTGCAGACTCATTGTTCTTAATTAACAAATTAAGCCCATATTGTTCATCTGGCTCAACCATTGTAACGCTTTCTCCGTTTGAGTTTGTGAAAGTTAAATTAACAACATTGTTTGCATTTATGGAAGTTGTTACATCGTTTTCACTTCCTCCAATATTTTGATAAATTGCAATATTTGCCCCTATATTTATTTCACATTGAATGTTATAACCTTTGCTGGTAAACCACGAATTAGACGTTATAAGTGGAGAAATGAAAGAGATTAGCAGCACGAGTGCTGTTAAAGCAAATATTGAATTTGAACTTTGAACTCTTTTCATTTTTATTCCTTTTATTTCCACCAGGAACAATAACCCCAACCGTCGGTATAATAAGATGCAAATGCTTGATTTGTGGACTGAACCGCATCAAACGAAATAGTTATTTGCAGCTTTTTTTGCATAATATCGTCCGGCGCAGATGAAAGCAATGTCATACCGTTTGCAAACAGAGAAGTCTCCCCTCCTGGAAGAGCCTCTGCGTAATAATACATAACGTTAACAACCCCCGTTGTAGGATTAGTTACAGTTTTCACTTCAGCCACGTCCATTGATGAATTAAGTTGAAAATATCTGCCATAGTTAACGCTTTTATCTGGCGTTGACCCGTTAACAACATAGGCATCTACCCAATAGCGAATATATGCAGAGCAAGAAGTGCTAGACGATGTGAAATTAAGCGAGAATAATGTTTGAGCATCGGTGCTGTTAACTTTAAATCCAAATGTACCTCCCCTTACTATTGTAGACTCACTTGGATAAACCGTAAAGGTAGGAGTGTTAATTGTTGTTAAGCTTGAAGACTGAGATGTTTTATATCCAATCTTTACCTCTAAGGTGCTAAACTGAGCAGTTCCGCTTACAGTTTTTGATGCTGTGAAATAGGAATAAGTTACACCAAACACGCACAAAAAGATTAGTGTTAAACTAACAAGAATAGATAGTATTGAACTTTGTTTTTGTTTCGTTCTCATAATCTCCTTTTAAGCATTTTAAATTAATTAAAATACGCCTCAAATGCTGTTTTTACAGCATTTGGAACACTCCAAGCTGACAAGGTTGAAGAGGTATATGCCCCCGTTGCCACAATGGTGTCCATTGTTCCTGTTGCGGTCATTGGAACAGCAAGCACCTGACCAGGGCGAACAATGCCAATGTAATAATTTTGCCCGCTAACAACAAAACTGGAACCCGGTGTTTTCAAAGTTCCACCAAAGCGAACATAATAGGAATTTGCAGATGCATTAACAATATACGCTTGGCTTGTTCCTTCATTAACCAAACTTATTGAATTATCTGCGTTCGCCGTGCCCGTTGCAGTTGATCCTGAAATCCTAATTTCGTTTGTTGTGTTGATTGTTATTGTTGCAACCTTAACCCTTTCATTTGGCGCAAGGCTACATTGTGCATTAGAGTATGCATTATCATTTGCCGAGAAATTAGATGCAAATGAAACATTTGCTAGTGAGCTATCCTCCCAAAGAGCCGTAATAGACCTAAAGCCTTTAGGGTTCTCGGTTGCCAATCCCCAGTCGTTACTTGTGTTTGGCTGCCCACTTGAAGTGTAATATTTCCAATATGAAGAATTCCAGTCGTAAGGCCTTGATGCAAGCGGTACGAATGACTTATTTAGTTGTTGTATTTTTGGTGTTACCGATACTCCAGTAATCATTTCTTTAGTTTTATTTTTTACCCAAAGTTCAACTGTTGTTGAACTAGCAGAAACTGTTTTCGTTGCCTCAACAGTTAGCGTTGAAGATTTTGTGGTTTCATTTGCTTCGCTTGCGGTGTAGCTAGGCACAACTTCCACCCAAACATCATAACAACCTCCAAATCCACCATTTTGAATGGTTTTTGTTATTACGTTTGTTAATGTGGCAGCAAGCGAAAAGCTTTCTAAAATTGTAACACTTGAATATGGTGCCAAATACGCGCCCGCAGACATACCCACAATGTTGCCCAAATAAGTTCCGGAAGCACATTCAACAGTTCTAATTAACCATGTGTCCGCATTTGGCGAACCATTTGAAGCATATAATTTAAGTGTGTAGGAAATGTTAGATACTGCCATCTTTTTTGCGGTGTTGTTAATTAAGGTTATGTTTGAAGTATAGGTAGAGTTGTGGCTTGCTTCAAACGCATCGTAAAGCGCAGGAGAGGCAACTGTTGAATTATAAACACTAACCTCTGGCTGAGCATGTCCCGCACTTGCAGGCGTGTCCACAGAAGATATGTATCCGCAGCTTAATTTTGAATTGGAGACGCTGAAACCAACTCCATTTAGCTCTAGTGCCGTTTGAATTGCGTATCCATTGTAATTAATTGTTTGATTTTCCGTATTTTCACTAGCGCTTGGGCCTAGAGTTGTAATTTCTATGCTGTCCACAACATCTACATAAGCCACAGTGTTTGCTGGAATTATTTTTGTGTAGTAGTAACTGTCTGTTGCACTGTCGTATGCCCAATTGCTGGTTGTTCCATTATTGCTGGAACCATTCGCAAAATCGGTTGCGTTTTTAGAATAATTAACTAAGTGGTTATTATCTGGAGCAAATCCGCCTGAACCTGTCCAGCTGTTTGTTATTCTTGCCCTTAATTCAACGCCTGAATTTCCCGCCACAATGTAAGCCGAAATTCCAGCAAAATATTTGTTGCCACCAAGCCATGTTGCCGAATCCACTTGATTATTTGAAACACTTTTAAAATATGCACCCTTTGGATTTGGGTATTTAATGCCGTTTGCAATTTTGTATCTATGGTTGGTAACCATTGCATAGGCCTTGTTTACATTTTGTGCGTCTGCATTATACCCTTTATATTTTAACCATGCAATAGCTGCCGGCTGTGCCGACATTCCTGACACCAATGGATGATTTTGGTTATAGGTTGCCGCGCCAGCTTTATAAATTTTTGCTTCTTGTATGTTAATGGTTAACGTTGCGTTTGTGTAATCTTGTTCATTAACCGTAACAAATTCAACCCCGGTGAAAATTGGAAGTTTGTTTGTTCCTTCTAATGCAAAACTTGCATCATGTTTCGTTCCTACATAGTAAATATATTCTTCGTCAACAATAAAGCCATCTCTGTTAGCATAAAGCAACACAACATTGTCAGTGCTGTTGCCATTGCTCCAAGATAAGGAATATTTAAATCGAACATCAAAATTATATGGATATGAATATTGCATTGCAACTTCAAATGGGTGAGCACCCGGCCCAAATGGAATTGGATTTGAAGTTGTATCGTTAATTATTACGTGATCCTGCGGAGCAACATAACTGGCCGTTGAATACTCGTTACTTTTCGCAAAAAAGTTAAGTGATGCCGCCGCAAACACAGAACCAATAGAAAATGCAAAAACTAGGACCATAAGCCCTATTAGCATTATTCTAAATTTACCCCTAGTTTTTGCTTTCATCAATTTTACCACAATCTCCCTGCGCGCCTCATTTCTAGTTCATTTTGAACTGCGCCACTTATACACCAAATGCCAACCACAATGGCAATGAATAGTAATTTATGAGAAGATATAAAGTTAAAATATGTTCCATAGTTTTTTGCAACGGCAACAACCTTGCCCAAAACCGCATTTTCTGTTGGCATTTGAACATTGAATCCACCGTTATACACTTCTTCGTCTGTGAATGGACGTAAAAATTCAATGTCGTCTTGATATCCACCCGAATTAGGCGTATAATCAGTTCCATCTAAATTGTCAACATTATCACCGTGGCAAACGTAGTAAGTTTGACCATTGTATTCAATAACTCTTAACAATCTATGCACAACGGTTGCTGTTGTTCCTGCCTTAAATTGAATAATATCGCCAGGCTTGTATTCTTTTTGTTCTTTAACAATAACCATGTCGCCAACCATCAAATAAGGTTGTTCACTTGGTGTTAGAACTTCATAGGGTTTGAAACCAAAACCATACACACAAACCAAACCAACTGCCAAAATTATGCAAACAGAAAGCACAATGTTGTACATTAGTTTTTTAAAGAAATTAAATGCTTTGTTTTCATGTATTTGGTCGCTATAATTCATTTTTTCCCCTTTTTATAATTTTTCACAGCCAGACACTGTGACATTTGTGGTGGCTGAGCCACCATAAATGCCAATTGCGTCTATGCCGTTTAAACCGAATCTTGTTTCTGTTTCAAATTCGTATGCAATTTTACAATTTGTAACACTGCAAAGCCCATTATTAACAGATGTTAAATAACCTGCAACTGCACCTATCTTAATGTCTGTGCTGTTGTCTACATCAACTTGGAAAGTTAGTTCAACTTTGCAGCCATTAATGCTTACACTTTGAGCAGTTCCAACAACTCCACCAATGTTTTGTTCTCCCGTTAAAGCGGTGTGAATATACTTGCCTTTAATTGTGCAATTTTTTATTTGTGAATTGCTTGCAAAGCCTACAATTCCGCCCAAATTCGTAGCATACACATTTGATGTTATGTTGGTTTCAACTTTTGCTCCATCTATGCCGTGATTTTCGTTGCCAAACACGCCGGTTAAATATCCAACCATACCACCAACGTATCCAAACATTCTGTTGGTTTTTTGTTGAGTTAAGCTGAATTTAGCCTCGCTTGCACGCCCGCTAATATTAGATTGTATACCAATCTGGTGCCCTTCTGCAACCATACCCGCAACACATGTAGAGCTAGAAGAGAAGTCCGCATTAAATTGAATATCAACATTAGCCACACAACCCGCAAAGGTTGAATTTGTTGCTGTTACGGCAAAACCTGCAATATAAACAGCCCCACTTAGCACACCCGCACCATCAACCACAAATCTAATTCCGCTTATTGAAACGTCTTCAAACGTTGAATTTGTTGCGTTTGTTGCTATCAATGATAATTTTACCACATTTTTGTTGTTTGATGCAAACGTATTTGTAACATTTATTGAATTTTCTTCATTTCCAATCACTAAATTTTTAATAACCGCACCATTCAAGTTGCCAAATAATGCAAAGTTTCTTGCTGCCAACAGGTTAATTCTGTTGCCTTCAAGACCCAACAACTTATATCCGGAGCCGTCCAATTGCCCAGTAAATTCGTCAGCAATTAAATATCCGTTGTTTGTTAAAGATTTTTCAATGTTAATATCCGCCAAGTTAACCGCGGAATATAGCTTAAAGAACGCATTGGATTTATGCTTAATATTCAATAAGTTGGTTGAATTTATAATTCCATATGGATTTTCCGCTGTGCCCATACCAGATGCAAATAAGTTAAAGTGCCTATCTTCCGCTTCGCTACCAGCCGAAAGAAGAGTTCCTTCTCGTTCAACTTGAACTGTAAAGTTTTCATATTTACCCATTTCGATAGGCGCAAAGACGTAGTTTACTTCACCAGATTCGCCAATAAAGTATGAACCTTGTTGCAAATATGTGATATGAACTGTTTTGATTGTAGACTCTTCTGATAAAATTGCTTCTCCGTTCTTAATTACATATGGATAGAAGTTATAGGTAATTCTAATTTTATCGCCTTCTGTGAAGTCGTCTGCCGCAACAGGGAAAGAATATCTAAATGTCTTCTCATCGTAAGTAACATTTCCAACTGGTTGAGGAACCGCCTTTGAACTTGTAAAAGTTGTTGCATCTCCATTGAACACCTTGCCTTCCCCTAAGCCAATTGCAGAAACCGACACCATATATTTCCCAAACAGTCCTAATGGAGACGAACACCTAGTTATGCCATCATTAATTGTAAGGGTTTCCTTGCTGGAGTAAGTTTCTTCCTGAGCATTGTAGCCAAACTCAAATACCACTTTGTAGGCTTGCGCTCCAGCAACAGGTTGCCAAGAAATATAGTTGCTGTCCGTTTTGTTCACACCAAGTCCTGTAACTAATGGCAATCTTTTAAAGCCCTCAGCCGTGGAGGATATAGTTGAAGAAATTGCAGTGTTTCCAATTGCTCTAATTTTAATTGAATACTCTCCTGCTGGCAAACGTGTTTCGTTAACATCTAAAGTTTCAAAGAAATCTAATTCTGTTGATTCAACAATAAATTCATGTTGCGTAGCGCCAAACAGAATAACACTATATTTAGCCGCTCCATCAACAGCCCTCCAAACCAGATTGCCGTTCCTAGACATAATGCCCTCAACATCAACTTTGCCAACCCTGTTAGCATCAATCGATGCTGTAACAGTGCTATTTAAAATTGCTGTTTCTGCGCTTGAGGTTCCTTTAACAAACATTGATAGTTCATAATCTGTTCCAGCATCTATGTCAGCATACGAATCGGTTCCTTGTATTTTATAAGCCGCATCTCCAAAATTGTAGTAGTGGCACACATAGTTACCGTCAACATCTAGTTTTTCTCCAGAGGTTTCTATTCTAATTGTTCTAACCTCTCCGTTAGCATCAAGGTAAGTTAAAAGTATAACAACCCCTTGATAATAATTAAGGTCTTTAACCTTCCATTCCAACCTGCCGTTTTTAATTGCAACGGCGTTTTGTCCAATTGTTTCAACTCCACCAGAAATTGCAAATGTTAAACATTTATCTTGCCCACTTTCTTCTGGATAACTTGCGTTAATAATGTAGTTATCAACCGCCATTCCTTTAACTTTGATGCTATATTCTTTCGAATTTTCAACCGTTAAGGTTTGTTTGCCACAGTTAATTTCGTTTGGCAAAATATATTTAATTTTGTGGTTTTCTTCGTCTATTGTAACACCTCTGCTTGCGCCATTAATTATATGAACATATTCTGTTCCTTCTTGGTCTATAATGGTAACTTCATAGTTGTAAATATAAGAGTTCGAAGTGTCGTTAACAATATAACCCAAACCGAATTCCAGCACACCATCATTGGCAACAATGTTGGTTGACGAAATTTTCTTATAAACATAGTCGTGCGTTGGAACTTTGGCATCTAACAGATAGTTTTCTGCATCTATTCCAACCCCCATGCCTGCAAGCGTTCTTATGTTAACAATATAGGTTCCTTCTGGGAAATATTCGCTGAAGTCGAACAACAAATATCCTGTTTCTTCCATAATTGGTGGATTTTCAGTTTCGTTTAAAGGCTCAATTTCAGGCTCTTCTTGAACTTCCCTATATTGAATTTCAACCTTAACATACTCGGCATTAGCATCGTTAATAATTATTCTTGCCTCTTCTTCGGTGGAATGATACAAATAAACTTTTGAAATTTCCCCAGTTGTTGCAGATTTAACTGTTAGTTCGTAAACCGGTGTATCCACCACTTGTCCTTGTTCGTTTTTAGCAAGGAAGTTTTGTAAAAGCAATTTTCCTTCGCTTGAACTTAAAACGTTGGCACCATAACGAATGAAGGTGTTAGAGGTTTTGAAGTTAGAACTTAAGTATGCGCTCGTGGTTGCTTCCACAATTTCGTCGCCACCCAACATGCACACTTCCACAACAAACGAGCCACCATCGCCAATGTTTATTGGTTGATATTCTGCCAAACTACTTAATGTGATGTCTTTTATTGTTTCGCCTGTTGTAACTCCAACCAGTTCATTATATATATAGGTTTTATTAATTGGATAATAATATAAGAATTCACTATCTCTTAAATTAAAACTATTGTTATTATAAACACTTAAATATAAATATTCCGTTGCTTCACTTCCTGGATAGGCATATTTAACAAAGGCAACCAAATCGCCTGTGCTGGTTAGCATTTCATAATCCACACCAGCTGTAAGTGTTCCGTCTTGAACAGCAGCAGTAAAGTCGTTGTAATCCACCGCATAGAAGTTGTGCTTAGAGCCATTTGCAGTAAACGAAATTGCATAAATTGCAGTTTTTGTAAAGAACTTGTGCCCTCCAGCAATTTCTTGATTATTAAAGTTGTAGTTCAAGTTTAGGCTTTTGTATTCAGTTTGAGTGCTAAAAGTTAAAATTCCCGCTTCAACTTCCATTAATGTGGCATTAAGTTTTGTGGTGGTTGTGGTTCTAATTGCAGGTGTTGTTTTAGAGTTCACAACAACCTGGTTAACACCACCATTTCCAATTAAACGCACATTAATTGTGTAGCTTCTGCCAAGCATCAACTCTAAAATTTCGCTGTTTGAAATGCTAATAACAAAACGTTCGCTTTCAAAGAGATTGTTAACATTTCCAGCAAAGTTTCCAAAACTGTCAATATCAAGGTTATTAACCACTTGCGCAGCTTCTTCTGCCCTTGAATAAATCAATGTTTGCACTTTAGTGGATTCTGTATCCACAAAATCTAAAACTGCCGAAGTAAAATATTTGTTTGCAAAAAGCACAAGATTTCCATCGTCCACAATCAAACTTTCTGCTTCCGGCATACGATAAACAAACATGCGTTTGCTTACAGCGCTTTTAACAACGTTTGTTTTGTTGCTAATTGCTTGAACTTCAATTTGATAAATTCCTTTGTAGCTATCAAACGCCGCACTAGAAAAGTCGAATTTGTTGGAGGTTGTGTTTTCCGTGTCTACATACTCGCCTTGTTGGTCATAAACCTTAACTAAGTACGAGGTTGCATCTTTATTTTCGCCCCAAATAATTGTTCCATCATTAGAACTTAACTCTGGGGTTGCTAGCAGTGTTAAGGTGTAGACGTCCGAAAACTTTGAACTAGCCAAATTCCAACCAGAAATAACTTTTGGTAAGGTTTGAACAGAAATTAGGTATGTTCCAACTCCAAATTTTTCATTTTCTTCAATTGTTCCGTTGTTGTTGTCATCATATCCATATGGGAAAGGAATGCTGTTTGCAGTTATAACAGAAGAATATGCCAAAACACCGTCTGTTAATTTATCTAAATATTTCAATTTTGCATCGCTAGATAAATATGTTTTTGTTTCGGTTTGAACCTTAACAATATATCCACTTGTTAAATCGGTTTTGTCTAAAATGTTTTTAGTGCTGGAAACCCATGTTATGTTTTCAACAACTTCGCTTTCACCCTCAAAGTTAGATGTTTTGCTTATTGCGGTTGGAGCAAACAGCCCATAAACTCCAAACATTGCATCGTTAGAATTAATAAACTTGCCAGCAGAACTTTTGTTAACCTTAATTGCAAAGGTTAAATTTTCTTTCAACAGCTCACCAACGCCATAGTTTAAAACCACAACTGTGTCTATTATAACTTTGTTTGCAGAAGTGCAAACACCCTCACTTGTTAGTGCTAAATATCCACTATTAATGTCGTTAGCATAATATATCATTGCCCCATCTGAAGTTTCAAAAGTTTCTTCGCCTTCAAAAGTTGTTGCTTCAAGAAGTGCCATTGCTTCACTGCTTAATTCTAAAACAATTTGTCCCGCTTCAATGCTTAAAAGCGGAGTTGCAAGTTTAGAAATTAAAACCTCTTGGCACAAATTGGAGTTAGTTTGCTGTTCTTCTGCAGAAATTGCACGAATTTGAACATTTATATCGCCAGTTTCTGCAGCCAAGTTATAGGTTGTGCCTGTTATAAATGCAACTCTTTCCAAACTTCCAGCCACATTTTTAAAGATATCATAACCCACCGCATTTTCAACAGCATCAAAGCACAACACACCGTTATTAACATCTATGTTAGCAACTTCGTTCAGTTTAACAAAATTCAAGGCGTTAGAAGATACCGAATTAAACATAAACACGTCGTGTTCGCCAGCAAAAGTGCCAGTTGTGTGAACTTTTCCTTGAACAGTTATGTTCTGCACTAATTCATTGGTATAATCGTCAAGATTGAATGTTATTGTTCCATTAGCAATGTTGGCACTTGTTAAAATGAGTGTTTCAACATTTGTTTCGTCTGCCACTTCAACCACATATTTAACTTCATAAGTTAAAGGTTCCACTGCAAGAGATATTACTTGCGATTTGTTGTCATGAATGTTGTTCTTGCTGCTTGTCAACTCAAAAGTTGGCGCCAACGCAACATAAATAACGTCGTTTTTAACACTTAACACAGGGTTGTTTTCCGCCGATTTAGTGTTAAAACTAATGATTTCTAATTTATTAACATCTAATAGCTCTTCTGGCGGAACATTGCTGTAAATATAGTCAATGTCAACTTTAAAAGTTAATTCGGTTTCGTCAACCACAACGTCACTGCTTAAATTTAAAACATAAGAATTATTCACCAACAAACCAAAATCTACATAACTATTGGTTGCTTGCAATTTGTTAAAAATCACAAACTGACCATCTCTGGTTTGCATGTTAAAGGTGGATTTTGGCGCAAGCTGAACTTCCGCCACATTGCTTACAGAACTGTTTGCAAACTCGTCTTGGCCTGACAAAGTTGCCTTATACATCACCTCAACAGAGAATTTTTCAGTTAGTTCTGCAATAAGCGGTTCAAATTCCGCATTCAAAAGTGGAATGATGTAAGCACCATCTTCAAAAGTATAATCCAATTCATATTGTGCCGATTTTAGTGCACCATCTTCGCTTTCAAATTCAATTTCAGTTTCTCCAATTTTTAAGGTTAATTGCAAAGCATATTTTTGTTCTTGATTTTTTGGAGTTACAATCAACTCATTGTTAGAATTGATAGTGAAAGTTGTTTGTTCGTCTATTTTATTAACCGCTAAATTAAATTTATTAGAATTTAGATAGAATGTTTCAGCGGTTGAATTTATTGCCAACGCGCGCAAATCAAATGAATTTTCTCCAACCACAAACTGCGTGAATTTAGAAGTGAAATCATAATCTATAAGTTCGTCATTCAATTTCAACTCATACGCCCTAACAATTTGAGTTGTGTTGCTATCTGTTTTAGAAATAACATCTGTAACGTTGTTATATTCCATAACTGGAGTGCTTAGTTTTGTTATGCTTATTGGTGCAGAAACCGCCGAGCTAAACACGTTGCTTTCGTTACCCAAAGCTTGAATTTGAACAGATTTTGTTTGTCCTTCCAAAATTTCAAAGTTAACACTGGTTTCTGCGGTTGTTATGTCCTGTTCTGCAAGCCCACTAATTTTATAGTTTGTTGCACCCTGACTTTCAGTAAACAAAAGCGTTGGTTCGTCTGCACTTTTAACTGTTAAAGTTGGAATGTCCAAAACCTTAAGGTCGTTTATATGGAACGGAATAATATCTCCATTAATTCTAAATGTGAAAGTGGAGCTTTGGTCACCCACTGCAAACACCAAAAATTCAACCGTTCCAGCAGTTAAAAAGTGTTCGGCATTTGCATCGGTAGAATTAAATGTGTAACTTGTGCCAATTGCTTCATACATTTTGTCATTATTAATAACTTTAATATGGAATTCGGCAAGTTCGTTACCTTCGTCTTGGGCTATTCTTGCAGTGCCGCCTTGAATAATAACGCTAGAAGGCAAAGCAAGTTGTGTGAATTGCAAGCTTGTTGTGCAACTATCAAACTTTTCTAAATTGTTGCCCAAATGACGAATTTCAATGGCGTTTTGCCCAATTGCAAAGTTGCAGGTAGCAATTGAATGTTGCAAATCCGCACTTTCTGCCGTTAATGTAATCGTTGTTTCCTTTAATTCTGGCAATTCTGTTGCAAGTGGATCTATTTCGCCGTATTCAAGGTATTTCACCAAATACTTTTCGCCAGCTTGTGCATTTTTAATGTGCAAAATGTAGTTAGAAATTTCTGCTTGCACCTCACTTTGTTTATACACCTCAACAGTTCCGGCTTGCGAAGACAAATAACTAACCCCACCGTCACTTTCACCCGTAAACATAGCAACAACTTCAACGTTGTAATTTGTGCCACAAGGGAAATTCTCTGCACTTAAATCTAAATTAACGCCTATTGTTGTGGTTGAAATTTTAACCGGTGTTGAATTTTCTTCGTAATTTATGCTAATTTCATAGCAATCCGCGTTGCTAACAGGGTTCCAACTTATTTGATTGTTTGCCGCCTGAAGCGTTGGCTTTTGCAAACGAGATAATGTAATATCATTGCTATTTTTCACAGTTTTAACAAGATTTTCAACCGAGCCTAACATAACCGCCTTAACAACAATGTTGTGGCTAGCCAAATTGTTTGTTAAGGCATCAAAATTTGCAACATCTGCCAAATTTAAACTGTTTAAAGTGGTGTTAGTTAATAGAGTGCCGTCAAAATATATTTCATACTTTTCTGCACCCAAAATGTTGTTCCAAGAAAGGGTGGTTCCAACAATGTTAACATTTGCAACCGCCATAACATCAGGAGTTAGGGTTGCCATTTTAGAATTGTGGTAAATAACTCCAGGAGTTTTAACATCGGCATTAACAAAGGCTTTAATTCCAATTTGCACATTAGAAAAGTTAGAATATTCAGCACTTAAATTGCTTAAATCAACAGTTCCCAAAGCGTTGTCGTTTATGCATTCGCCTTGCAAATAAACCGAATATGTAAGGTTTGGCAAAGTGTCAAAGGTTAAGCGTCCACCTTTTATGACAACATTTTGCACTTCTCCAGCCTGATAAATTTTACAATCAGCTTCGTTTGAATAGCCAGAGCTAGCATATGCCTGTGTGTATTTAGGAGCGTTTGCTTTAACGCTAACAGATAACACTTTGTCGGTTGCCGGCAACGTTTGGCCAGCAATGTGATTGGCATAATCGTTTAGCGAATACGTGTTAATGTTTCCAAGGTTAATTTCTTCGCTGTTAATTTTTAGTGTGTATCCAACTGCATTTTCAACCGTGGATATAACAAACAATTGTTGGGTGGGATTGTATTGTACGCTAGGAGTGTTAAGCACAAGTTGTTCTTCCATAACATTAACAACAACATAGTCCCTAATCAAATTGTTGTCGCTAGAAACAACTGTTAATATTGCAGAACCTTCATTTTTTGCGGTAACCTTATTTCCGCTAACGGTAAGAACGGTTTCATCATCACTAATTAACTCGTACTTGCTGTTGGTTGGATAGGTTGGGTTAAAAGAAATTTGTGGTGCAAACGTTTCTCCAACCAAAAGAGAGACACTATCACCCGCCTCCAGGTTAAAGTAAATGCTTTCAACCGCAACATTGTTTTTGCAACCAAAAAGAAGTGTTGAAAGTAACACCATAATTAACACAATAAAAGTTTTCTTTTGTTTTGTTAGCGACATATACACCCCTTTTTATGTCAACCGTGCGAAATTGTAGAACAACGTATCCGCATTAAATTATATATATAATAGTTTATCATAACATTTAAATTTTATCAAATTATTTAAACAAAAAATGCCAAAATGTCACAAATTTTATCTTTTGCAACTTTATTAATTTATTTATCATTTAAATCGCAAAATAAATGTGAAAAAATAATTAATTTTGCATTTTTGTTAATTTTTATTCACTTTTTTGTATTTTTGCATCGTTTTTTAATTATTTTTTATATTTTTAAAATTTTTAATTGAACATAACTAATCAAAATTGCGCATAAAATTAAGCATGGATTATTTCGACAACCCCATTTTAAGCGAAACAGAATATCAAATTATTAATAGCCATTACGCAAAAAACCTCCCGCAGGACAGGTTAACCCACGCAAACAAAATAAACATACAGCTTCAAGATTGCAAAAAAATGTGCCTAAACATACACAATGTTAACGCCCAAATTTCTAGTGCACTAAGCTCAACCATTGCTGAAATAAACTTAATAATTGGCAATTTGCAAGCTTGCCTTAACGTAACCACAGAAAGCAACTCCACAATTCAGTTTAGTTTGTTTAAGTTCATAAACAAATTATTAACCGGCGCATCAATGTTTTTGGAATGGGAGCAGCAAGAGCAAAAAGAATATTACAAAAACCTTGCATTAAAATGCCACAAAAAGATAATGTTGTGCATTAAAAATATTTTAAATTCATTAGAAAATAGCACAATTAAAATTTTTAAATATATGTAAAAAATTTAAATAAAACAACAAATAAGCATTAAAAAAACAAAAAATGCCGTATTTTTGCAACATTTTGGCATTTTAATTATTTTTTATAAAATATAAGCTTTGTTTTAACCTTTTTATTTTTTATTAAATTAATTAATTCGTTTTCTAAAACAGTTAAAAGATGATTGCAATTGTTAGGCGCAGAAACAAGGTTAACAACAACAGTTTTGAAACCCTTTTGCTTTATTGCGTCAACAAGGTTTGAAATATTGTTTTTTAATTTTGTAATAATTCCTTTGTTTAACTCGCCAGCAATATACGGAACAAGAAGTTTTGCAACAAACCTAACCGGCAAGTTAAATCCACCAACTATATACGGACTACTATAATTATTTACGCAACTTTCTTCTTTGTAGATGTTGGAAATCTCTTCATTAATCTGCAACCCACCGCTTAGTAAAATTTGTGAATCTAAATCTTTAACAGTTCCACTGCTTCCAAAAAGCAAAGAATTGCTTAAGGTTACCAAAGCATCTGCCCTTATTTGTGTTGGCGGAACATCTGTTGCAACAACCCCTCTTTTAGCTTTTAAATCGCCAGCATCAACAATATGTCGCCTTTCCATCTCGCTTGTAAGCAATTTGTTTTGCATTAACAAAAAATTGTCGTCTATTTCTCCAACCGAACGCACACACATAAGAGAATTTAAAAACCATCGCTTCTCTGCTGCCGACAAATTGGGCGACAACTTAAATTCACATTCTTTGCTTAAAATGTTTAACATATTTTCAACAAGTTCACATTCTTTTTCTGGACTTAAAATTAATTCATTCATATCTTTATTATATTATTTTTATTAAAATAGTCAAATAAAGTACATATTTTTAAAAATTTTCAACAAAAACCGCATAATTTCATAAAATTATTTTATGGAACCAAAAATTTGCGTATATGCAATTGCAAAGAACGAAATTAAATTTATTGAGCGTTGGCATAATTCAGTTAAAGAAGCCGACTATATTTGCGTGCTAGACACTGGCAGCACAGATGGAAGCTTTGAAAAATTTAAAGAACTTGGAATTATAACTAAACAGAAAGTTTATTCATCTTTCCGCTTCGACGTTGCTAGGAACGATAGTATGAAACTAATTCCGCCAAACGCCACCATTTGCGTTTGTGTTGATATAGACGAAATATTCGAGCCGGGCTGGAGCAAAATTTTAAAGGACAACTGGAAAGAAACAACCATAAGGGCAAAATACCGCTACACTTGGAATTTTAACAAAGACGGAAGCGAAGGTATTGTTTTTATGGCAGATAAAATTCACAAATATGGAGCATACGTTTGGACGCACCCTGTGCACGAAGTTTTATTGCCCAAAAATTCAAATTTGCAAGGTGACGTTCTAAACTTGCCAAACATTCAATTAAACCACAGAGCAGACACAACTAAATCTCGTTCCAACTATCTTCCGCTTTTGGAATTGTCGATTAAAGAACAACCGCTAGACGATAGAAATATGCACTACTTAGGGCGTGAATATATGTATTACGGCAAGTTTGACCAAGCCATAAAAATGCTAAAAAAACACCTGCAACTTCCAACCGCAAAATGGACCGAAGAACGTAGCGCAAGTTACCGTTACATTGCCGAATGCTACAAGCAAAAAAATAATTTTAAAAGTTTTGTTAAATATCTTCTTTTGGCTATTATTGAAGCCCCAAACGTGCGAGAGCCATATTTTGCACTTGCCGTAGAATATTATAACAAAAATAAATTTGAAGAAAGTGCTTTCTACTTTTTGCAAATGTTAAAAATTGAAAAAAGAGAATTAAATTACATGTCGCTACCTGAATCTTGGGGGAGCTTGCCTTACGACTGTTTATCTATATGTTTTTATCATTTAAAAAAGTATGATAAAGCAATTTTCTACGCTGAAAAAGCGCTTGCCATTCACCCTTGCGAAAGAATTTTGCAAAACAAAAACTTGTTTGTGCAACTATTCAACAAAAAAGGCAAGAACTAACTTGCCTTATGTTCCAAATTGAGAATTAAATAGTTCATAATAAAACCCTTGTTTTGCTAACAATTCTTTATGGGTTCCCTGTTCAACAATATTCCCTTTATTCATAACCAAAATTGTATCGGCGTTTTCTATGGTGCTTAACCTGTGCGCCACAATAAAACAAGTTCTATTTTCCATCATAACATCTAACGCTTGTTGAATTTTCATTTCTGTTCTTGTGTCTATATTGCTGGTTGCTTCGTCCAAAATCATCATTGGCGGTTTTAAAAGCATAATTCTTGCAATGCAAAGCAATTGTTTTTGCCCAGCGCTAATGTTATCTGCTCGTTCTGTTATAATTGTGTTATAGCCTTCTGGCAATTTTTCTATGAACGCATGAGCATTTGCAAGTTTGCACGCTTCTATAATTTCGTCCATAGATGCATCTGGCTTGCCGTAGGCAACATTATCCCTAATGCTGGCATTATACAGCCAACTTTCTTGCAACACCATTCCGTAAAACTGCCTAAACGAATTTCTTTTCACTTTCCTTACATCTGTTCCGCTTACCTTAATGCTGCCATCATTAACATCGTAGAACCTCATTAAAAGGTTTATAATTGTGCTTTTGCCACATCCGGTTGGACCAACAATTGCAACCCTCTGCCCGGATTTAACTTCTAAGTTTAAATTTTCAATTAGTTTAAAAGCTGGAGAATAACTAAACTTAACATTTTTTAAACTCACTTCACCATTGCACTTTCTTAAACTTCTTAAATTAGAATCATCTATTTCATTTTCCTCGTTTAGCAAACCAAAAACTCTATCTGCACTGGCAACCGCCACATTTAAATCTGCAAAAATACTTGCCAGGTCGTTAAATGGCCCAGTGAAATTATCGGTGTAGTTCAAAAAGGAAGATATTTTGCCTATGCTAAGCCCAGAGTTTATTGCCAAAATTGCACCAACAACACCCACAACCCCATATAATATGCCATTAACAAACTTGCTAGTTGGGTGCGCAAGGGAGGCGTAAAACATAGATTGTTCGCTAGAAACTCCCAATTCTGCATTTATTTCTCTAAAGTTTTTAATCGTATCCTCTTCGCTGTTAAACGCTTTAATAATTTTCATATTGGTTATCATTTCTTCTGCATAACCGCTCATCTTGCCCTGCGTTTCCACCCTAACTTTATAAAGCTTCTTGCTTTTAGCCGTTATTTTTATTGCAACGAATAAAGATAGTGGAGCAAACACAATAACAATATGCGCCAATTGCCAGTTTAGCACCAACATTAAAACCATAACAGTTATCACCTGAAAAATTCCACAAACAATGGTTTTAAAACCTTCTAAAAAGCCGTCTGTTAAATTTTCAACATCGGCAATCATTGTGTTCATAATGTCGCCATGAGCGGTGTTGTCTATATACTTAATTGGCACCGAATTTAATTTTAAATAGGTGGAGTTTCTTATGGACTGCGCAGTTTTATAGGTTAATATATTCATATTTAAACTGCCCAACCAACTAAACAATGCGTCTAGTGCTGCAACAACAAAAATTGCAATTAAACATTTAATTAATGTGGAAAAGTCTACCTGCCCCACGCCAATCAGGCAATCTATTGCCTTTCCGGATATTATTGGAATAATCATATTAAGTGCAATGGCTAAAAGTTCAAAAACAATTGAAAGCAAAAATGTTACCTTATGAGGTTTAACATAAGGCATAAGTTGCGATAGAAATTTGCCGTATTTTTTATTTTTCATATTTATTTTGCTTGAGAAGTGTATATTTCATTATAAATTTCACAATTTTTCATTAAGCTTGCGTGCGTGCCCATTCCCACCACATCGCCATTATCTAAAACAATAATAAGGTCGCACGATTTTATGGACGTTGCCCTTTGTGAAATTATAACTAATGTTGAATTTAGTGTTTTTAATGCCTTTCTAAGTTTAGAATCGGTTAAGAAATCTAGCGCACTGCTGCTATCGTCCAAAATTAACATTTCTGGGCTGTTAATTAGTGCTCTGGCAATGGTTAATCTTTGCATTTGCCCGCCACTAACATTCTTGCCACCCGCCATAATTTGATGATCTAAACCATTGTTCCACTCGCTAACAAACGGCCATGCTTGGCTTATTTTTAATGCCTCTACAATTTCTTCGTCTGTTGCATTTTTATTTCTTAACTGCATATTTTCTCTTAGCGAGCCACTAAAAAGCGTGCTTCTTTGTTGCACAACACTAACTTCGTTTCTCAACTGCTGCAAAGAAAATTCTTTTATGTTTTTGCCTTTATATAAAATTTCTCCTTGTGTTGCATCGTAAAACCTTGTCATAAGATTTGCTATTGTGGTTTTTCCGCTTCCTGTTCCGCCTATAATTCCAATGGCTTGTTGTGGATATATGCTAAAATTAAGGTCTTTTATAAAAGATTTGGTGTTAATGTCACCCGTGTAATTAAAGCAAACGTCTTTAAATTCCATTATTGCGCCATATTCTAAGTTGTTTTGTTTCTTTGCGTTTGGCAAATTTTTAACACTTGGCACAGCGTTCATAACCTCGTTAATTCTATGCAAACTTGCACTTGTTCTAACAAACAAAATAATTATGTGGCTCATTAAAACTAATGATATGGTTATCATTGCAACATAGTCTATAAGTGCAATAACGTTGCCCTGCGTCATATGTCCAACATTAACCTGCCAACCACCAACATATAAAATGGCTATAATAGCTGCATCAACAATCAAAAACACAACTGGTTGTAACAGTGAAGATATTTTAGAAATGTGTATGCTTGTTTTTGTAAAATCTGCCGTGGTTTCTTCAAAGCGCTTTTGTTCATCATGTTGTTTGTTGAACGCCCTAACAACTCTTGTGCCAGACAAATTCTCTTTCGTAACTCTTGTTATTGCGTCTAATTTTGTTCTAACAATTTTAAAGTGCGGAGAAGTTTTTTTCATGTACACAATTAAAACAACTGCAACAACAGGAATTAAAACCAAGAATATTATAGACATTTTAGGGTTTATTATTAAACTTAGCACAAATGCGCCAATAAGCAAGCATGGAACTCTTAACAACAACCTCATACAAACAGAAACGGCATTTTCCACTTGGGTTATATCGTTAGTCATTCTGTTTATTAGCGACGCCGAGCCAAATTTATCTAACTCTGCATGCGAATAGGTGGAAATTTTTTCATAAAGTTCGGCACGCATATTTGTTGAAACGCCCACGCTAACATGGCTAGAAAACTTTTGCCCCAAAAGGCTGAACCCAAGGCTAATTACATTTATTGCCAAAATAATTAAACCACACTTAACAATTTGAGCTATGTCCTGACTGTTTATGCCCACATCTATTATTTTAGCCACCAAAATTGGGTTAAATAACTCCAAGACCGATTCAATCAGTTTAAAAATAGGTGCAAAAATAGTGTACCACTTATATTTTTTTAAATGCCCCCATAAAATTTTCATTATTTTAATTATAATCCTATAAAATTATTTTTACAACTAAATTAATTTTATTTTTTTAATTTGCCAAAACCTTACATAATTATTTAATAATAACTTTTCCGTCTATCCAACTAGAAAAAAATCCTTGCAAATCTGCTTTGTTAACCCTTTCAAACGCAGAAATTAAATCTTCTGGCTTTGCATTTTTGAACTTGTTGGCATTAAAATATTCTTGCAAAGCTTTAATAAAATTTTTTTCACCCATTAAATTATACAAACTTTCAAACATCAAAACGCCCTTAACATAAATGCAATATATATATTCTGGCTCGGTGTTATATTCGTTCACCGCACGCATACTTGTGTTCAAGTTGCCTAAAACGTCTGTGTAAACCGAAACAAAAAGCGCATAGTTGTCGTGGCAAGATTTTACCATTTTTTTATGTGAAAAATTATAACCTTTGTTATAGTCGTAAAACAAAACGGTTGAAAATTCAGTTAAACTTTCGTCCAGCCAAGGAAATGTGTATTCGTCGTTGCCAACCATTCCATACCACCATTGGTGTGCAGTTTCATGCACAATAACGTTTATGTAATCGTCCACATTTTCAATATCGCTGGAAATCATAACAAGGTTAGGATATTCCATTCCGCCATAAACAAAGTCTGTTTCAACAATATTAAAATTTTGGTATGGATATTGCCCAAACTTTTTGGAAAAAGTGTTAATGGCATCAACTCCAGCTTGCAAACTTTGTTCGGGAGTTTTATCATTAAAAAAGTAATAATCAACACTAACCTTGCCCGCCTTTGCGGTTTTAATTTCAAACTTTTCGCTTAAAACACAAGCAAAATCTCTAACCGCTTTGGCAAAAAAGTTAACTGTTTTTGTTATGGCATGCTCTTCCTTTTCTGTTTTTACTCCCGTTCCCGCAACAACTAAATTCTTATTGCAGTTTATTGTAACATCATAGTTTGCAATATCGCTAAAAAACGGGTCGCCATTAGCATTATATGGGTTAGTTACAAAACCTCCTTGTTCAAAAACGCACGCAACGGGGTAAAAGTTTGCAAGGTTTATTGTGTTTTCGCCATAGCCAAACCTATGTTCACAGTTTGGCAATATAAAAGAATATTCTATTAAAACATCAATTCTTTCCCCGGGTAATAAACTATTGGCTAGTTTAACATTCAAAATTCCGTTATACTCGCCAGAATATTCGATGGCAACATCATCGTCGTTCACTTTAATTCTAGCAATTTCAAATTCTGTATAACTCATTCCGTTAGGATAGGCATTGTTAGTTTTTGTTGTTGCAACCACTAGATGCGTTGCACCTTTTTTAAAATATTGTGGATATAAATGAAATTTAATTTCCCTTAAAATTGCATTAGTGTTGTTAAAATAAACAACTTCACAACTGGCTGTGGCAGATTTAGTTTCCTGGTTAAAATCCACAACTAAATGATAGTTGGTTAAATTTTTAGAAATTTCATTAAGGTTGTCCGCCTTTTTACAACCAAAAAATGTAAACATGGCAGTTAAAGCGAACAAACTTGCCAACAAAATTTTAACCACAATTTTTAAATTACTTTTAATGCTTTTCTTTTTCATAACTCATTTTATGTTAATAAAATTTTTATTAGAACAGATTTCCACACGCTTTCCACAACCCAATTTGGGTTGTCCACACAATTAACGTGTTTTGCAAAAAAGTTGTGGATAACTTGGTTTTAAAACGTAGTTTTATGTTTTACAAAGGTAAATAATTGTGCTAAAATATTGGTATGAGTTTTTGTAAGTTTAGCCCTAGTTATCAAACTAGCAATAAAACCATTGTTGATAATGTTTTTATCAACGAATATTTGCCAAAAGCACCAGATTTGTGCGTTAAGGCGTATTTATTAGGTTTAAGCAAGTGTTCCAGCAGCGACGAAGGCGACAATTCGCTTAACTATTTTGCCCAAACCTTAAAAGTTTGCGAAGAAGATGTTGTTTCGTTGTTTAAATATTGGGAAGATTTAGGACTTGTGCAAGTGCTTTCCACCAACCCAGTTGAAGTTAGGTTTTTGCCAGTTCGCTCAACCACTGTTGCAACCAAAAAGTATAAGGTGGATAAATACGCCGACTTTAACATTCAAATTCAAGAATTATTTTCTGGCCGAATGGTTATGCCAAACGAGTTTGCTGAGTTTTACGATTTAATGGAGCGCAAGCACGTGGAACAAGGTGCGTTGATTGAAATTGTTAAATACTGCATTTCTAATAAAGGTTTTAACCTTAGCCCCAACTATTGTTTAACTGTGGCAAAGGATTGGCAACGTCAAAACATAATAACTAAAGATGCCGTTTTAAACAAAATTGAAGAACTTGGTGTTGTGGACGACAAAATGAATTTAATTCTAACCGCCATGGGAAGCAAACGCAAAATTCAGTTGGAAGATAAGGAACTGTTAAATAAATGGTTAAATAGTTTTGGCTTTGAACTTAACGTTATTGTTTTTGTGGTTAAAGGTTTAAAAGAAAGAAAAAGAAGGTTAGACGTTAATGTGTTAGACGAATATCTAACAAAATATTTTGAAATGAAATTAATGTCTATCCCTGAAATTGAGAATTACGAAAACGAAAAAGAAAACCTATACTTTGTTGCAATGGCAGTTAATAAGGAATTGGGAATTTTTTATGAAGATTTAACCAAAGAAATAGATTCTTACGTTGTGCCATGGCTCAATATGGGGTTCGATTTAGAAACATTAAAAACGGTGGCAGATAACTGCTTTAAATCTTCCATACGAACATTAGAAAAGTTTAATGAAATTATTAACAAACTATTCAAACTTGGCATTGTTAATATGCAAGCTTATATGCAGTACCTTAACGACAATCTTGCAGAAGACAATAAAATTAAAGAGGTGCTTGCAAAATTAAATTTAACCAGAAATGTAACGAATTTGGACCGCCAATTCTATTCGGTTTGGACGGCAGATTGGGGCTTTGCCCACGAAATTATTCTGCACGCTTGCAGTTTAAGTGCAAACAAAAACAATGCCTTGCAATATGTTAACAAAATTCTAACAAATTGGAACAGTGAAGATCTAAAAACCTTGCAACAAGTGCAAAACATTAAAGTGGAAAATGATAATTCTTCGCATTCATTTATACATAACAACTACACAAAAGAACAAATTGCAAGTTGCATTACTAACCTAGACGAATTGGAGGTGTAAAGTGAACAGAGCAAAAATACTATCTACCATTAAACAAAACTTTATGCTTAAACGCATTAAAGCCAAAGAACAAGCAGAAAGTTTTATTAACGAGCTTTGCAAAGTGCCAGAATTTAACAGCATGTACACAGAATATAACCGCAAAAAATTGCAATACATAAAATCTAAATACGAGCAAGAAAATTTGGCGCTAAAATATGAAGTGGAAAGTTTAAGAAGCAAACTACAACTATATTTAGCGTCTAACAACATAGACGCACGCAAATTAAGTCCACAATACGAATGTAAACTTTGTAACGACACAGGTGTTGCAGGTGGAAAAATTTGTTCGTGCCTGCTTAATGAACTTAACAAAAAAATTTCTGCGTTGTGCAGTTCAACAACCAATTTTAACTCTTTTGCAAATTGCAAACCAGAAATTATGAACGAGCAAGACAAAAAAACAAGCGAAAAACTTCAAGATTGGTGTGCAAAATATCCAAACATAACAAAACTTAACTTTTGCCTTTTTGGCGGACCAGGACGCGGAAAAACATTTATGTTAGAATGCGTTGCCAACGAAATGCTAGCACGGCAAAAGGTTGTTTGCTTTAAAACCGCCTTCGAGTTAAACGAACTTGCACGCCTTTACCACATTGGAAAAAGTTTTGAGTTTAGCGATTGCTTAAAGGCAGATATTTTAATAATAGACGACCTTGGCACAGAGCCAATTTTAAAAAACGTTACAAAGGAATATTTATATAACCTAATCAACTCTCGTCAAATCAACAATTTGCCAACCTTCATTTCAACCAACCTAAGTCCAGAACAAATTTTGGAAAGATACGACGAAAGAATATACAGCCGCCTCGCCAACAAAAGTTTGTGTGCTATGATACACCTAACTTCAACCGACAAACGCATGAACTAAAAACAATGTAAAATAAATTTATCACACTATAAAACAAAGGAAAACTTAAAGGGGAATTTATATGTTAGAAATTAAAGTAAAATATTTTACCAATATTGAACCACTAAAATTTATAGAAAACAAAAGCGATTGGTACGACTTGCGAGCCGCAGAAGACGTAGAACTTAAAGCGGGCGAATTTAAACTTATTAAATTGGGCGTTGCCATTCAACTTCCAAAAGGTTACGAAGCAATTATTGCACCACGAAGCAGCACTTTTAAAAACTTTGGCATACTTCAAGCCAACAGCATTGGTGTTGTGGACGAAAGTTATTGTGGCGACAACGACCAATGGTTGTTTCCAGCCCTTGCAATGCGAGATACGGTTATTAAGAAAAACGACCGCATTTGCCAATTTAGAATTTTTGCCCACCAACCTGCTCACACCATAACAACTGTTGAACACCTATCCAACCAAAACCGTGGTGGTATTGGTTCAACCGGCAAACAATAACAAAAAATCTCACCGAATGGGTGAGATTTTTTTATTATTTTGCGTCGTAAGCAACTTTAATGCTTGGTCCCATAGTTGTTGCAACGTGGATTGATTTTAAATATTGTCCTTTTGCAGCAGCTGGTTTTGCTTTAACAATAGCACTCATAACAGTGTTTAGGTTGTTAAGAAGTTTTTCAGCACCAAAGCTTACTTTACCAATGCGAACGTGAACAATGTTTTGTTTATCTAAACGATATTCAACTTTACCAGCTTTAACGTCGTTAATAGCTTTTGTAACGTCCATTGTAACAGTTCCACTTTTAGGGTTTGGCATTAAACCTTTTGGCCCTAAAATACGTGCACAACGTCCTAATGCGCCCATCATATCTGGGGTTGTGATGCACACGTCAAAGTCTAGCCAAGTGCCAGACATAATTTTTGCAATAATTTCGTCGTCGCCAACAATGTCTGCGCCGGCTTTTCTTGCTTCTTCTGCCTTATCGCCTTTTGCAATAACGCAAACTTTAACAGTTTTACCTGTTCCTTCTGGAAGCACAACAACACCACGAACTTGTTGATCTGCATTTCTTCCATCAACGCCCAAACGAACGTGAAGTTCAACAGTTTCGTCAAATTTTGCTTTGCTTGTTGAAATAACAGTTTCCATTGCTTCTTGTGTGTTGTAAAGTTTAGATCTTTCAACCAATTTAGAAGCTTCTACATAATTCTTACTTCTTTTCATTGTAGCCCTCCACTGTTACGCCCATGCTGCGGCAAGAACCAGCAATCATGCTCATTGCTGCTTCAACGCTTCCTGCGTTTAAGTCAGACATTTTCTTTTCTGCAATGTCTTTAAGTTGGTCAACTGTAATTTTCCCAACTTTGTTTTTAGGTGCTTTATCGCTACCTTTGTCAATTCCTGCTGCTTTTTTAATTAAATCTGCTGCAGGTGGTGCTTTTAACACAAAAGTAAAACTTCTGTCGTCAAAAATTGTGATAACGCAAGGGACTACGAATCCAACTTGGTTAGCGGTTCTGTCGTTAAATTCTTTAACAAATCCTGCAATGTTAATGCCGTGTGGTCCAAGACTAGAACCTACTGGTGGTCCTGGAGTAGCTTTTGCTGCAGGAAGTTGAATTTTAACAATAGATTTAACTTTTTTTGCCATAATTCATTCCTCCTATATATGGCGTGGTTTAATGAGTTCGACCTCTCCCACGAAGTTCCCTCTCTTTTAAAAGGGCTGATGAGTTTCCCTATTTTTTTAGCCGTTGCTAACACGAACCTGATTAAAGCCAAGTTCAACTTCACTTTCACGCCCGAACATTTCAACAGCTGCAACAAGTTTTTGAGCGTCGTTATCAACACTTTTAACAACGCCAACAAAACTGCTTAAAGAGCCGTCTATAATTTCAACCGTGTCGCCAACTTTAACTTCAAGGTCAAATTTAGCTTCTTTATCTGGCCTGCCAACACCCATTCTAAATGCTTCTTCGTCGGTTATGCAAATTGGCCTACCTTTTGGCCCAACAAAACCTGTAACGTACTGAGTTCTTGTTACTGCGTGCCAAATGTCGTCGCCATATTTCATATTAACAAGCATATATCCCGGCATTGTTTTTCTTGGAACAAGCACTTTTTTGCCACGTTTTTCTTCCAAAACGTCTTCCATTGGGATAATAATTTGGAAAATACGGTCGTGCAGGTCGTATTTATCAACAGTTATTTCCAAATTTTGTTTTGCAACATTTTCATAGCCAGAAAACACGTGCAAAACGTACCATTTTGGTTCTTTATCTATGTTTTTATCAACAATAGCCATATTCTCTCCTTACCGAATTAATATAAAAAACCTGTTAACCAAGAACAAAGCCTATCCAAACCGAACAAAACAAGGGTGAAAACTAGAACAACCACTAAAACAACGCTTGTTTGTTTAACCACATCTTTGAATTTAGGCCACGAAATTTTTTTAAGTTCGTTTTTTGTGTCCTTTAAAGCTTTGCCAACTTTGTTTGGCTTGTTAGCTTTTTCTTTTTTCTTTTTAACATCTTTTGCCTTAACTTCAACCACTTTTTGTTTTTTAGAAGTTTGAGCTTCTGCTTTAACTTCTTTAACTTCGGTTGAATTTTGATTATTATTAGACATATCCACCTCTATTTAGTTTCTTTGTGAGCGGTTGTTTTTCTGCAAGTTGGGCAATATTTTTGAATTTCCAATCTGTCTGGATCGTTAGCCTTGTTTTTGCTTGTGTTGTAATTTCTATTTTTGCATTCCTTGCATTCTAAAATTATTTTTTCTCTTTTAGATTTTGCTTTCTTTCCTGCCATAATAAACTCCTTTATTTCTTTTCAAACGGAAGTGCTTTAAAAAAACACCCCGCTTTGGTGTTGACATTATATTAGCACACCCCAAAAGCAATGTCAACCCAAATTTAAAACTTTTTCTTCTTTTTTTAAAAAAAGAAACGAAATTAATTCGTCTCTTTGTGCATTTGTTTGCCGTTTTATTTTAGGAAGAGCCTAATTAACCACTCCTTAAATTTGCCAATTGGCTGATATCTAAGCGGAAGGTCTAGCCAATTTGCCTTTTTAACAATGCTTTTGTGGTGGGTAAAGGTTTCAAAGCCCTTTTTGCCATGATACGAACCAATGCCGCTATGCTTAACTCCGCCAAAAGGTAAGTTAGGGTTAGCAATGTGCATAATTGTGTCGTTAATGCAACCACCGCCAAAGTCGCAGAAATCTTCCATATATTTTTGATTTTTCTTTGATGTTGAAAAATGATAAAATGCCAGTGGCTTATTCATTTTATTTAGGTTTTCAACCGCCTCTTCAAGGTTTTCAAATTCCAAAATTGGGAAAATTGGCCCAAAAATTTCTTCTTGCATAATTCCATCTTCAAAGGTTGCATCCATCAAAGTTGGCTCAATTTTTAGCGCTTCTGGGTTTGTTTTGCCACCATAAATAATTTTATCTTGCTCAATGTATTTAGAAATGTTATCAAACTGCTTTTTGCTAATCATTTTTGGGAAATATGCGCAAGCAATTGGATTGTCTGTGTATTGCTTAATAATTTCCTCTTTTAACGCTTCAACAAGTTCGTTTTTAATTTGTTTGTGGCAATAAACAAAGTCCGGCGCAACACAAGTTTGCCCAGCATTTAGGAATTTGCCAAACACCATTCTTCTTGCTGCAAGTTTAATGTTTGCTGTTTCGTCCACCACACATGGGCTTTTGCCACCCATTTCTAATGTAACTGGTGTAAAGTTCTCTGCCGCTTTTTGCATAACGAGTTGGCCAACTCTAGTGCTTCCTGTAAAGAAAATATAGTCGAAATTCATATCTAATAAATTTGAACATTCATCTCTTCCGCCAACAACAACGTCCACGTGCCCTCTTTCAAAGGTTTCTTCTATAATCTTTTTAAGAACAGCGCTGGTGTGTGCCGAGTTTTCACTTGGTTTTAAAACAACCGAATTGCCTGCTGCCACCGCATCTACAATTGGGCCCAACGAAAGCATAAACGGATAGTTCCATGGGCTAATAACAAGCACACACCCATAAGGCATTGGTCTTATGTAACTTTTTGCAGGGAAATTGTTTAAAGGAGTGTGAACTCTTTTAGGTTTTGCCAGTTTCCTAACATGTTTAAGCATATAGGAAATTTCTTCAAAAACAATTCCAATTTCTGTCATATACGCTTCTTGGCGGCTTTTGTTAAGGTCAGTTTTGAGTGCTTCGTAAATTTCGTTTTCCCTTAATTTAATGTTTTGCCTTAAAAGCTTTAAAACTTCTATTCTTTTTTTTACATCTAACATTTTGCGTGTTCTAACAAATTTTTGTTGAACTTGCAACACATTTTCATTAACCATATCCCACCCCTTTTATTTATGTTAAATTATGTTTTTCTTTTCTAATTTACAACAAAAAACCGCCGTATGGGCGGTTGTTATTATTTATTTAAATGCCTTCGCAACAATTCTTTTAATTGCTTGCTTGTATGCCTCGTCGTCTAATAAGCCCTGCCCTCTTAAATATTTTACTTGTGCAATAAGTTCGTCTATAGACGATTTTGTTTTAACATTTTCGCTTGCTGCGTTGGTGTTAGTTTGTTCTGCTGGCTGATTTTCATCGTGTGCGGTTGGATAATCTTTTAAACATAACACCGCAATAATAAGCCCAAACGTAATGAAATTGCCACTAAGCAAGGATAAAACCAAAATTGCAATTCTCATACCTTTTCTTTTTGCAAGTGTGCCGTCTTCCTTAACGGGTGAGGCAACCACTTTGCCGCATAAAATTATAAGCGCAATGGCAATTCCAAAGTTAACAAGGCCTTCCATTAGTGTTACTGTCCCCATAAAATCCATCACGCCAAAATTAGACACATAAAGGGCAACAACCTCTATTGCATTTACAATGGCGGTAAGAGACGAGATAATTGCTAATGCAGAAATAATAATTCCAACAATTGCAGCTGCTTTTTCTAAATTTCTTTTAGTTTTATTATAAGTCATAACGCTCTCCTTGAATGTTTGTATAATATCACAAACTGCAAGTTTGTCAAGTAGAAATAAAGCAAAAATTCACATTGTTAAATTGTCTTTTATTCTTCTGAATGCTCTTCAACAACGTCTTCTGTTTGCACTTTGTTTGGCTTTTCTTCCAAACTGCCATTAGATAGTTCCTTGGATTTTCTTTCCTTTTTTTCCGCTTTGTTGTTGCCAAGCATAGCTTCCACAAAGCTAATTTTAATGTTTTGATTATCAGTTAAAAAGCGGAACAATGTCCAAGCAAAGACTAAAATTCCAAATACAGAAATAACATTTTGGAAAATACAAAAACCTTTGAAAGTGGCTAATGTTTTAGAACTAACCCCCATAACTTCATAAAGTTCAACATTTGCAGGAACGCTAACCATTCCAAATTCAAACACTAGAAAAACAATAAATTCCAAAGCCAACAAAACGCTAAGCATAATGAAAACATCTTTAATTCTAGCCAAAACGTGTTTATCTGTTAAAATTGTAAATAACAAAACACAAAAAATGCCCAAAAGCACAAGAAAATTAATTCCAACACCCGTAAAGAACGAAGACAATGTGCTCCAAGCCACAACAACGGCGGCAAAAATTAGTGTTAGAATGTATGATAGTTTTAAATTTTTTGTCATAATAACTCCTACAATTATTATATCCATAATTAAAATTTTTGCAAACAATTTTGTTCTTCTAAACCACAATTGGGCAAATAAATAATGCTTTGCCACATAATTTTCACAAATATTGGCAGTTTTAAGACGAATTTTTATTTAAGTTGCTAAAATTCAACATAAAGGGGGAACTATGCCATTAGAACTACTAGACCTTGCGTTAAAACGACTAAGCAATTTAGAAAAAAAGGTTGAAAAATATTTCGACATTTTAAAAATAGATAACGAACTAGATTTTATTTTAAAAGGCGGATATGTTTTTAATGAAGACATTAATAACATTCTAAACGGAAACTACACTTTGGAGGCAAATAAATGAGCAATTTAGAGCAATTAAAACAAGAACTTATAGCGCAAAAAACAGCACTAGAAGCAAAAGGAGCAACTGTAACCGTTGCAAATTTAAACCCAAGCCCAGCAGAAATTACAGCTGGCATAAACTCACTTTCTATTGTAAACACCAAAAATGCAACCGCAACAGAAAGCGATGTTTTGCAAGGAAAAACCTTTTATGCTATGGATAATGACATTAAAACAGGAACCCTTGTTGCAATGGACATAAACACGGTTAATCAAATGTTTTTGTTTGAAGAAGGTCAAACTTCGGGCAATTTTAGTGTAACCATTCCCAACAGCACAACAACACTAAGAAGTTATATATTCTATGGCACACCACATTCAATGACCGTAACATTAAGTGAAAATCTTGTTAATGTTCAGGACTATGCTTTTTCCGACAACTTTAACACAACAATAACCAATTTACACAACTGCACTAGGTTGGAAATAGTTGGCAGAATGGCATTTCAAGGTTGCCGTGGCATAAATTTGGGAGCCCTTCCTATGAGCATTAACGAAATAGATGCCTATGCTTTTGATAATACCTTTCACAATTCTACAGAACTTATTGTGCCACCTGTAACCATATTACAAAACTATGCATTCTATTCCCCAACAAAGGCATATTTAAATAATTTAGACATAAGCCGAATTCAATATCCAACTATGGCATCTCACGTGTTTGCAAACCTAATTTGTGATTGCGATTTGGTGATACCTTCAACAGTAACCACAATAAAAGCAAAATCTTTTAATGGGTTTAGCGCAAAACACATTGTGTTTCCATCTAGCGTTACATCAATTGAAACCAACGCATTCTTTGTTCCAACCGAAGACACAGAAGATGTGTATAACATAATCGACTTTACCTTCGAGGGTTTAACCCCGCCGAAATTCGGTTCGCAATTTTTGGGCGACGTAACAAAAAGGTCGTCAGTTAAAGTTTATGTGCCAGACGAAGCATTTGATAGTTATTATAACGCAAACTTTATGACTACTTATCGTAGTATGCTATACCCAGTTAGCCAAAAAGAATAAATTTAAACTTCAAGCAACATTGAGCGCACAGTTTTCTGTGCGTTTTTTTATTCCAAAAACCTTAATTGCGTTTTGAACTTTATATTTATCCACCCGCAATTGTTCAACATTTGTTAATTTCCCGTTAACATAAGTCTCTCTAACCGACCTAACTTCCATGCCCCTATAAGGTTTTTTAAGGTAAAAATATTCATCTTCAAATTCCACTTGGTTTAAATGCTCGCCAAGCAAGTCGAATTTAATTTCTTCCGTTGGCTCGGTAGTGCTTAAAATTTCGTTTTTAAGGCGATATGTTGTTCCGTTTAGCCCTTCGCCAAAAATTCTAACCCTTGCAGTTTTTCCATTATAGTTGGTTATTAAGGTTATTTTTTCGGCCGTGTTGTTTTTAAATTTTAAATCGCTGCTGCCAAAGTTAACCATTGCATCGAACCCATATTTAACATAACCCACCTGACGGCTATGTTTATTTGCCTCCACAATGCTTAGCCCGGCCATTAAAGCAGCATTATAAAGCGTGGTGGAAACTTGGCAAACGCCTCCGCCAACGCCGTCAACATACTCGTTGTTAACAATAATTTTTGCCTGCCTATACCCGTTTTGTTCGGTTCTTTTGCCCACCACCTTATTAAAAGAAAACACTTGGTTTGGCATAATTTCAACCTTGTTCAAACTTTGAAGTGCGTTTTTAATGTTGTGCTTTCTATCGGCAGAAGAATTTGAAATGTCTGTTGAAAAATCTGCCCTTAAATTGGTAAACTTTTGGTAATGTTCACTAATTGTTTCTGGATTAATGCTAATGGTTTTTATGTTTATAGTTAGAGGCTTTTCGTTTATGCAATTATGGCAAATTTGTTTGTAAATTTCTGCCTCGTTAACTCTTCTCCCCACAACTTCTGGCATTATGTTAAACACTCTACTTGCATTGCTGTTTATGCTTAGTGTGGCGTCTTTTGCTTTAATTTCCACATTTTTTTTAATTCTTTCCACCGTTTTGCTTAAGTTGGGGAAAAGATAGTTGATTGCAACTTTTTCATCAAGCCCCGCATTTAACATTTTCACTAAAAGTTCTTTCCTTTGTTGTTTGGTTGAAAATCGATTATATTTATTAATTTCATAATTTTCATCAAACAAATTGCTTGTTTTTATGTTTGTTGCCAAATTATATGTAAAAATTCTGTCCTTAAAAACAAAGTTTATTTGCTCCTGCATGCAATATGCGGGCTTAACATTAAATAAGGAAATAAAAATTACACACAACAAGCTTAAAACAACTGTTTGTTTCATAACCTTATTATGTGTAATTGCTTTGTAATCATTCAAATTTGACCGTTTTAAGGGTTAATTGCTCTCTATATAGCCGGCAAAATTATCGTCATCGTCTTCATTGTCGTCATAGTCAATTCCAACAACTTGCGAAACATCTCCCAACTTTTTGGCAATTTTTCGGGAAGATTTTGTTGCCTGCTCGATGGTGGTTGTTGCTTCTCCCAATTTGTTTTGCGTTTTAAGAAGTAAGTTAACAAACTTTTCAAACTCTTGCTTAAATGTGGAAAGCACTTGCCAAAGTTCGCTACTTCGTTTTTCAATAGATAATGTTTTAAACCCTAACTGCAAACTATTTAAAAGTGCCGTTAAAGTGGTTGGCCCGCACACAATAACTTTAAATTGATTTTGAAGTGTTTCCATAAGCTCAACATCTCTAACCACTTCTGCATAAAGGCCTTCTATTGGAAGGAACATAATTGCAAAGTCGGTGGTTTCTGGCACATTAATATATTTTTCCTTAATGCTTTTTGCCTCTTCCTTAATTCGCTTAATTAATTGCTTTTGCGCTTTTTCAATAAGTTCTTTATTAATTGTTTCGCTTGCTTCCACAAGTTTGTTATAATCTTCCAGCGGGAATTTGCTATCTATTGGCAAATAAACCTCTCCTGCATCTTTACCTGGCATAACAACAACAAAATCCACACGTTCCTTGCTGTTTTTCTTAACCTGAAATTGTGCCTTAAACTGATTTGGTGCAAGCATTTGCTCCAACAAGCCCGAAAGCATAACTTCGCCCCAACCACCACGAACTTTAACGTTGGTTAGCACCTTTTTAAGGTCGCCAACACCGGTGGCGAGCGTTCTCATTTCTCCCAAACCCAAATTAACACTTTCTAAACTTTGTTGAATTTTAGAAAAACTTTCGTTTAACCTTTGCGAAAGAGAATTGTTTAACTTTTCGTCTACCGTTTCCCTCATTTTTTCAAGCGACTTTTCATTTTCAACACGCATATTGTTCAGTGCTAAGTTAACATCAAACGCCAATTTTTCAATGCGCTGTTCGTTTCTTGTGGTTAAATCGTCAACTCTTTTTGAAATGCTTTCAAATTCTTGCTTTTCTATAATTGTTAGGTTATTAATTGTGTTTTGTGTTGCAATTTCGCTGTTTTTTAGTGCCTGCATAAGCATATTGTTTAAAAGAATGTTTTGTTCTTTTTGCGTTTCAACCACTTGTTTTATTTGCCCATCGTCTTTAAGGGTTGGCTGTTTTTTCTTATACATCACAATAAAAACGATGGTGGTTAATAACCACACACCGCCAAAAATAGAACCCAATATAATGTATTCCATATTAATTCCTTTTAAGTTGTTGGCAAAAGACTGTTTGTTGCAACAACGCCAGTGCTAATGTTTTTGTGTTGAATTGCCCTTGCAACTGCCGTTAATTGAATTGCTTTGCCTTTATATGTATTATCTAGATCTGTGCTAAAAGTGTAAGAAATTGTGAACGGTGAAGTTTCACTTTGGTCAATTGCAGTTGCACTTGTTGTGTAGTTGCCTGGCGTGCCTTGAATTTCTGCACCTGTGGCAGTGTAATACTTATGCAAAACTGGAGTTTCTGTATCTGCAATTTCAATTTTAAGTTCCACAAGCGCCCATATTTTAGAATTTCCGGTGTTTTCAACCGCACCGTGGAATGTTATGGTGCTGCCAGGCAGCGCCCTAGATATAGTTACATTCTCTTCCGCATAAATTGTTGTGTCGGTTGCCGAAGTGAAGCCAACTCGAATAATTGCCGTTGTTACGCTTGCAACCTTAGCCCCTGCTGTTGCAGTAAAGAATGCATACGACGACCCAATTGAAAGCAAAAAAGTTAAGGCGAATGTGAACGCCCACGTAATCCACTGAGATCTTCTTCCGTAATGTTTTCTTTTCACCCCTGCCACCTATTTTAATTTTAAGGATTTAAACGAAAATTGTCAAACAAAATTTTAAAATTATATAATTTATTTTAAATGCGCAAAAATAAGATTGCAATTTTTAAAGAATTGGTTATAATAATTGTATGTTAAATTTGTTGGTTGCGCCTGCCAAAGTTAACCATAAGGCAGAAGCTGTTATTAAAAAAGTTGTAAAACTCTTAAAAGCTGAAAACACCGAATATTCAGTTTATTTTTCACATAATAACGATGAGTTGTGCAAAATTGCAGAAGAACTTGTGCAAATGAACGAAACCGACATTGTTGTGGTGGGTGGCAACGTTGCAGTGCACACAGTTTTAAATGCAATTAAAGACGTTGGCAAAATTAAATTGGGCATAATTCCCACCGGAGAGGACGATGATTTTGTTAAATTTATGCAACTAGAAACAAACCCAGTTAAAGCAATAAAAAACATTTTAAATTCTAAACCCCAAGCGGTTGACTATCTTACTGCAAACAACACAATAGTGCTAAACAACATTATGGTTGGTGCAAGTGCCGAAGTTGCCGAAGCATATTGTAACTACAACCTAAAAGGTGCATTGCCAAACCTAGTTGCCACTTTAAAACATGGCAAAAACTTTAATGGCATTGAATTATTGCTGGATACAAAAACTGGCAAACCAAAAAAGGAATTAATTTTCGATATGTCCATTTGCAACACAGGAATTAGTGCTGGAAAAAATGTAAGCCCGCTTTCCAACCCTAATGACGGACTTTTAAACTTAACCTATGCCAAGTTTTTGGAAAGGCCAGAACGGGCCAAATATTTGCTTTCTGCCAAAAAAGGGAAACATATATATGCACAACACACAAAACAACAATGGCTAAAAGCAGTTCGCCTAACAAATGAAGCAAAAAGCATAAAAGCAGTGTTAGACGGCTCTGTTTACACGTTCGACGAGCTTAACATCTCTGTTGTGGAAAAGGGTTTAAAAATATATAAATAAAATCACTAAAAACAAAAAGATTGCTTATGCAATCTTTTTTAAACAATATCTTTTTCGTAATTAACTTTATAGTAACTTCTTGTGTTTTCGGTTAGTTTTAATTCGTCGGCAATTTCAATGTCTGCAACAATAAGAATTTTATTTCCGCTTGCCAAAACTGGAATTTCACTTCTCATTCTTTGTGGGATTTTTTTATCTATAAAATAATCTTTAAGTTTTTTGGTTCCGCCCAAGCCAAGTGGCGAGAACACGTCACCCTCCTGCCTAAATCGCCAAGTGGCATCTGTTGGCAAACGGTCGGCATCAATTATGTGTTGGTGAGCTTTTGGTTCGGTTAAAACCTTGCTTAAAGTGCTTCTAATTGTTCCATAGCCATCAATCTTTAATTTTCCGCTTTTAAAGGCATGGGTTCCGCTAAGTTCTTTCTTTTTAAGGTTTCCAATAACAATATATTCATATTCTTTCAACACCTTAATTTTAAATGGAAGAGCAATCACACTGCCGTTTTTGGCTTCTAAGGCAAACTCTCTAACAATTTTAATGTGCCTATTTTCAATGTCCTGCTTAGAAAACCTTGCAAGCACCTTTTTTAAAATTCTGTTAACAACCGCTTCGTTTTGAAAGAAATAGGTTAACGGAACTTTAACAATGTCGCCATTTTCAATAATTGTATTTACATTAATTTGGCTGTTAATAAAACTATCGTCCTTTGCGCATATTTTTGCAAAGTTAACAATGTTTTTATCCACGCCCTTAAAGTGCTTTCTTAAATCTGGCAAAACAACGTTGCGAATGTAGTTTCTGGAATAGGAATTATCCATATTAGTTTCGTCTTCAACATATTCCAAACCATGTTCGTCTAAATACGACATAATTTCTTCCCTTGGGGTTTCCAAAAGTGGACGAATATACAAATTGTCCCTAACCGGTTCCATGCCCTTTGCTCCAGTTAATCCGGCGCCCCTAACAATGTTCAAAAGCACAGTTTCGGCTTGGTCGTTACGGTGATGTGCCAAAGCAATTTTATCTGCCAAACCCTTTTCAACGGCAGTTTCAAAAATGCCATACCTCACCTTTCTTGCCGCTTGTTCTAGGGTTAATTTTTCTTCTTTTGCAACTTTAACCGCTTCGCCTTTGAATTTATATGCCCTAATTTTATGGTCCTTGCAAAATTGCATAACAAATTCTGTGTCTAACGCACTGTGGGCACGAATTCCATGGTCCACATTAATGGCAACAACTTCACAATCTAAATCCGCCTTAATGGAATTTAAATAGTGTAATAAACAAATGCTATCTCTTCCGCCAGAACAAGCAACGCCCACAACTTCGCCTTGTTTAATCATTTGGTGCTTTTTAATATACTCTAAAACGTCTTCCATTTTTTCTCCTATAATATTATTGTTAATTATACAATAACAAAAGGATAATTGCAATAGGTTAAAATAAATTTTCTGCTAATTTTTTAAGAATGTTCTAGCCACCAAAACAGTCATGTCGTCCTTTGCATTCATGCCATTTCTGTGCAATGCCTCGTTTAAAATTGTTTCCGCCAAAGTTTGTGGATTGGTGCTTGCAAGTTTTTCCACAAATTCTGCCATTTCTTCCACAGTTTCAAAGGCATCTGTTATGCCGTCTGTAACTAAAATTATTGCGTCCTGTGTGGATATTGTTGTTTTAAATGTGCTTGGGCTAACACTATCCAACGCCCCAATTGGCAATGCACCGCCTTGCACAAGCTCTAAATTAGAATTTCTTTTAATAAACCCAAAAGGTGCACCCACTTTAATAAAATCTGCCAATTGATTATTCAAATCTAACAAACAAACATCTAACGTGGAATAGTTTTCTTGATTGCTTATTGCAAGCAATTTATTAACGCTTTCTAAAATAATTTCGTTGTTAAACCCTGCTTTGTAAAAGTTTTCAATAAGCCCCAACGTCATTGCGCTCATTTTGTGCGCATTTGTTCCAGTTCCCATGCCATCGCATAAGGCAAGCAAAAATCTGTTTGCCCCCAAACGAATTATACTATGGCAATCTCCGCAAATTTCGTTACCTGCCTTGTTGCAACTTGCAAGCCCAAAAACACAATCGAACTTGCTTTGTTTTCGCAAGGTTATTGAATTAAATGTTCCATTTTCCACAGGCACAACACTGCTAACTTGCATTGGCATTTTTAGTGTGTTACTTAACACTTTTTCCACAATTGGTGCATATTCCGCCTGTGCCTTAACCACAACAACAGCGCTTGTTTCTTCCTGTTTTTCTGTGTATAACAGCACTTCCTTACACTCTATGTTGTGTTTTAGAAGGTTGGAAATTATTTTATTTTCTCGTGCAATGTCGAATGTTACATTGGCGTCAATTTCGTCACCAATATCTAGCAACAATCTGGCAACCGCTCCCATTTGGTCGGCAAGCAGAATTTTAACGTTGTTAATATCTGTCATCATGTGCTTATATTGTTTATACTCATCACACAAGCGGTTAATTGTGGAAATTAACGGATTAATTTTTCCACACCGATCGGTTAACCCAGCAGGTAAATCCAATAAGGAAATTTTACCTTTTGTTACGGCGGTTTCCACCAAATGCTCTAGCGCCGACCTGTTATTCAAGGCAAGCGAGCGAGTGCAGCGAGATTTATCTATGCAGTCCTTACAGCACGAACAACAAACTTCTTTTGTAAGCATTGCAACCAACTCTTCTTTGTTCAGTTGTTTTTTTAACATGTTTAAATGTATTTGTTTCATGTCCATAAACACATTGCTAAGTTCTGCCATTCTTTTTCGTAAAGTTTTGCGAGTAATGTTAATTAGGTTTCGGCTGGATATGTCACTTTTTTTAACATAAACCACGTCTTTAAGTGCATTAAGCAGTTTGTTTGGCAAAAACATAAATAACACGGCGGAACACACAAATGGAAGAAAAGTAAACAAATTAATTGCACCAACATCAAAATATAACCTAACAAACAATTCAACCAGCAATGAGTAAAGCACAATTTTAGTTTTGTGCGAACCCGCAAACACGCTTCCCGCCATTGCAATTAAACAAAATTCCGCAATAATCTCAAGCGAGCCCTGCGTTATGCTCGCACCCAAAGAAAGCGCAAGCGTTATGGCAAAGGTTAAACTAGGGCTTCCAACAGAAACACACAACAAAACCACAGTTAACGCAACAAAACTAAAAACCGAAAAATCAAAAACAAAAACCGATGAAAGACCCGCCCCCATTAACGCAATGGCAAACATAAAGCAAATGCTTTCGTCTAGGGTTAATTTAAAACAGTTTTTTCTTAAAAACAACACCTGCAACACCACAACAAAAACATAAACGCAAATCAAACCCAACAATAAGTAAAACACCCATTGCTTTAAATTGTAAAAATTGTAATAGACATAAACAACCTGCGAAATAACAAAACCAAGAAACAGTGCCCACAGCTTAATCCTTTTTTTTGATAACCTAAAAGCATAAAACAAAACAAGCCCAACCGCAACGCAACCCACGGCAACAAAAAAACTTTCCAAGGTTGGATTTATTGCAAAGGCAGAAACAAGAGTAAACCCCGCCAAAAATTTTTCGTCTAAACCAACAAACAAACCCGCAAAGAAAAACGCAAACAAAAATGGGCTTAACCCAGAAATTGTTGCATTTGCAAGCACCAGCGAAACAAAAAAAATGGTTATGTATTTAAAAATAAATTGTGTTGAAACCTTATAATTTTTCATATTTATTTTTCCTTTAATTAAAAATTTAACACAAAAAAATTAAATTAATTTGTAAGAAAAATGTAAAAAAACTAAAAAAATACACTATTTTTTGTGTTTTTATTATTATTTTAAATATTTTTTATTATTTTTAAATATATTTAAATATATTTTCCTTTTATTTTTATTTTTTATTTCAACACAACACGCTTGACAAAGTTTTAAAAAAGTTGTAACATAACAACAAGCATTTATTGCAAATAAAAACTGTGAAGATGTTTTAGTAGTTAATTTGTTTCATAAAGAGAGAGTGTTCATTGGCTGGAAAACACTTATGTTCAGCATATTAACGAATTTCAGCATTGGAGTTGCTTTCTGGTAAAAGCTAATTGGCCGTTAAGGAAAGCCGGACAAAACCGTAAAAATGTAATGAGGCAACAAGAACGTTGTGAACAATTTGTGAAAAGTTCGAGTTGTAAATTTAGGTGGTACCACGAGAGTATGCTCGTCCTATGTTTGTTGGGGCGATTTTTTATTGCCAAAAATTAAAAGGAGAAAAAATGCAAAACAAAATTAAAGAAATTGAAAATCTGTTTGAAGCAGATGTTAAAACCGTTTGCACACTTGCCGGGCTAGACGAATTAAGGGTTAAGTTTTTAGGCAAAAGCGGTTTAATTACAGCCATTATGCCAATGATGAAAACTGTTCCAAACGAACAAAAGCGCGAAATGGGAATGCTGGTTAATGCACTTAAAGGCAACATCGAAACTTGCATAAACCAAAAAATTGAAGAGTTTAAACAAAGAGCAATTGAAGAAGAAATTAACAATGCAGAACGCATTGACATAACACTTCCATCTAACAACAATTTAGGCTCGCTTCACCCACGCACAATTGTGCAAAAAGAAATTGAAGACGTGTTTGTTTCTATGGGCTTTGTTGTGGAAGAAGGAAACGAAGTGGAAACCGAATTTAATAACTTTGACGCCGTTAACGTGCCAGCAAACCACCCAGCAAGAGATATGCAAGACACATTCTGGCTAAACAATGGCCAGCTTTTAAAAACACACACATCAGCAGCTCAAAACCGCATTTTGAAAAAATACCCAATGCCAATTAGGGCCATTTTCCCTGGCAGATGTTTTAGGAACGAAGAGGTAGATGCCGGACACGAACACACCTTCTTTCAACTTGAAGGCATTATTGTTGATGAAAACGTTTCGGTTGCAAATTTAATTTACTTTATGAAAGAAATGCTTTCGCGTATCTTTAAAAAGGAAGTAGAAGTGAGATTGCGCCCCGGCTTCTTCCCTTTCACCGAACCAAGTTTTGAAATGGACGTTAAATGCCCATATTGCGGTGGCAGCGGTTGCAACGTTTGCAAACAAGGCGGCTGGATTGAACTTTGCCCTTGCGGTATGATTCACCCTAACGTTTTAAAACAGGCCGGAATTGATAGCGACAAATATAGCGGCTGTGCTTTCGGTTTGGGGTTAGACCGTATGGTTATGATGAAAATGGGATTTAACGACATTCGCAAACTAAGCAGTGGTAATCTTAAAATTTTCAAACAATTTAAGGTTGAGAGGTAGAATATGTATATTTCATTAAATTGGATTAAAGAATTTGTTAACCTAGACGGCATTGAGGTGGACGAACTCGTTAAACGCTTTGGGCTAGCAACAGCAGAAGTTGAAAGCGTTGAACAAAAAGGCACCAACATATCAAACATTGTGGTTGCAGAAATTAAAAGCGTTCAAAATCACCCAGAAAGCAAAAAACTTCACATTTTGCAAGTAGACGACGGGTTAGACACACTTACGCAAGTTGTTTGCGGAGCCCCTAATGTTAGAGTTGGGTTAAAAACCGCCTTTGCACGAGTTGGTGCACAAGTTAAGGATATTAAAATTGGCAAGGCAAAACTGGCTGGTGTTGAAAGTTTTGGAATGTGTTGCGGAGAAGACGAACTTGGCATTGGAAGCGACACTTCTGGCATTATAGAGCTAGACAACAATTTAAAAGTTGGAACAGACATTAAAGAAGTTTTCCCAATTTGCGACACCATTATTGAAGTTGACAATAAATCGTTAACCAACCGCCCAGATTTGTGGGGGCATTATGGCATTGCACGAGAGTTTGCAACAATTTTTAAACGTGAATTAAAACCTATTGACAAGGCAAATTTGTTAGAATACAACAATTTAAACAGATTAAACATTAAGGTTGAAACGCCTGATTGCTATCGTTATAGCGCAATATCTATTAGCAATGTTAATGTAAAAAAATCTCCGCAAGCCATGAAAATAAGGCTTAACTATTGCGGAATGAGGGATATTAACCTTTTAGCAGATATGACAAACTATTTAATGCTAGAACTCGGCCAGCCTATGCACGCATTCGATAACAACATTGTTAAAGGAATTAAAGTTATAACCACCCAAAAAGAAACTCCAATGCAAACATTAGAAGGTGGCGAGCATATTGTTCAACCAAATTCAACACTAATTTGCGACGAAAACTACACTCCTGTTGCAATTGCAGGCATTAAAGGTGGGTTAAAATCTGGCATTAACAACGAAACTAATTCACTTCTTTTGGAAAGTGCAACCTTCAACCCGATGGCCATTAGAAAAACCAGCCGAAAAATTGGGTTAATAACAGACGCAAGTTTAAGGTATGAAAAATCTTTAGACCCAGAATTGACCGTAACCGCCATTGCACGTTTAGTATATTTGTTGCAAAAAATAGACGCCGGCATTACAGTAAGTTCAGCATTAACCGACGTGTATAACTATCACTACCCTAAAAACACAATTAAATTTTCGGCAAACTTCATAAATCGCCGTGGCGGTGTTAACATTTCGGAAAATGAAATTATTAATATATTAACACGTTTGGGCTTTGAAGTTAGCAAACAAGGTGACGATTTGGTTGTTGTCGTTCCAAGTTGGAGGGCAACTAAAGACGTTTCTATTAAGGAAGATTTGGTTGAAGAAGTTTTAAGAATGTTCGGCTACGACAACATTATGCCAGCAACCATGAGCATGCCACTGAACCCAGTTGAACAACTTCCAATTCACACCTTTGAATATAAAGTTAAAAGATTACTTGCCGAAAAGCACGGCTTGAACGAACTTCATTCATACATTTGGAACTATAAAGATTTTAACCAAGAAATGCACATTGAACAACCAAGCTTTGTGGAACTTCTTGACACTTCAAACAGTGGACAAAGCGGATTAAGAAGCAAACTTCTTCCAACTGTGTTAAAAATGTTTTACGAAAACAGAAACAACTATAATGATATTTCTATTTTTGAAGTTGCTCGCACATTCGAGGGACTAAATGAAAACAATATGGTGAACGAAAAACGTAAACTTGCAATTGTTTTGGCGTCCTGCACAGCAAGCGAAAAAGAACTTTACTTTAAACTTAAACACATTGTTGAAGATTTAAGCGAACTTGCACAAATTAAGGTTGATTATGTTAACGAAAACACAAGCAACCTAATGCACCCAATTAATTCTTGCAAGTTGCTTTCCGCTGGAGAACTTGGCGAAATGGGAATAATTCACCCACAAGTTGCAAAGGCGTTGGACAAACGCTTTAAAATTGTTGGCCTAGAGTTAAATTTGGACTCATTCTTGCAAGGCGAAAAAACAAAAATTCGCCAACAAGAAGTTTCCAAATATCAAGCAATAGATTTAGATTTTAACTTTGTTATGGATAAATCTCTCCCATTTAGACATTTGGAAAAATCGTTAAGCGAATTTAGGTGCAACTATATTTTAGAAACAAGTTTAAAAGATGTTTACATTAACCAACAAGTGTTGCCAGATAAAATTAGTTACACAATGTCGGTTCGCTTAACCCCTAAGGATAGAACCCTAGAAGCAAGCGACATTGAAAAGTTCTCAAAACGTTTAATAGAGCACATGGCTCGCTTTAAAATTGCGTTAAGGTAATTAATATGCACTATCTATCTCAACTGATATTTCAAATTCAATATCGTTGAGATAGTTTTTTTTGCCAACTTCGTTAAGATAGGCTTTAAAGGGTTTATATTGTGTGTGATAAAACTGCTTATAAACACCCAACAAATCTAACTGATGTTCCTTGCAAAATTCCACCATGCTAAGCATATCCTGTTTTACCTGCTGTTTTGTGGAAGCAATTAACCTGTCGGTTAAAAACTCTCGGTTTCTGGTCAAAAACTTGTCGGTTGGAGTTTCTTCGTCCACTTCTTCAACAGTAACGCTAAAACTAACATCAACTTGCATGGTTGGTGCGCCGTTTTTAAAGTTTGCTTTTGCCGAACTGCTTTTATTTAAAACGTTTAAAACCACGCTTGCATTGTTATATAAATGGTCGTTAACATTGTTCACAATCAACGTGCCTTTTTGCTCGTCATTCACAAAAAATGTGGCTTTTTTAACTTGTTCTGGCAGTAAATTTAACACCTTTGTTCCATTTTTAAACACTGCCATGCTGCCGTCGTTAACAAAATATTGCTTTTGCTGGCTTTTGCTGGAACTTGACGAACTTTCGCTTGAACTTGACGCACTTGATTGGTTTTGTGCTTGAACTTCAATTGCTGTGTTTTGTTCGGTTTTTTCTAGTTTAAGGTGAGGCATAATTCCCAAAGAAATATCGCTGAAATATCCTTTATAAAACGCTTCTATGTTGCTATCGCTCCACAAAATGTAGCGTCTGCTAAAAGTTAGAATTTCTTGTAGTTTAAGTGATTTGTCTGTGTTTAAGGTGGAAATTGAATTTGCAAAATCGTTAACATCTCCACTAAAATTAATTAAAATGGCATTAGAGCCAACCTTTTTTGTTCGTGTCATAAAATCTAGCGCTGGCATAACGCCGTCTTGGCATAAGTTGTCGCCAAAAGCCATAATTTCACACTGTGCAAAACTTAAAAGTTTTCCTAAACTTAGTGAAACATTGTCCACCGCCTCGCCCAGCGTTCTTCCACTTCCCGTATAAACTTTATAGTCCGCCTTTTTGCCCTCTAAAGGAGTTAGCACCGTGGACGCAATTTTAATTTCCCCTTCCTCTTTTTCAACGCACAAAGCTGTTACAATTGCTTCTGTTTTGCTCATAGCCGGCTTGGCAAGTTCTGGCGAAGTTACTGCCAACAAAAACAACGTTAGCCAAACAAAAATTTTGCGCGGGCTAAAAATAGATTTAAGTTTTTGCATTTTGCCCCTCCTTTGCGTGAATGTTGTTTGCAATCTTTTTTTCGTGTGCCTTATTCACCCAATATCCAACCAACAAAACAAGCGGAATAACATATTCTGCAACAATTGTTGCAATAGAGGCAAAGTTGGAAAACAATACAAGTTCACTTTTAACGTCCTTTTTGCCAAAATATCCCCATAGTAAAATGTAAATTTCTATTATTACAATTGGAATAATGTTCGAGCGAATATTAAACAAATGCCTTAATGCTTCTTGTAAACAATAACAATACATTGCCAGTTGAACAACTTGCGCAACAATCCAAAGTGCAACAACAAGCCAACTTAATTCGGCAATGGCAGACGTTTCGGTGGTGAACTGTGAAATGTCGCTTAAACAAAAGTTGTGTGTGGGGCTAGAAACTCCAAAAAGGCCGTAAAACACAAAATACATAAACATAACCAACAAGGTTGAACCAAAAATGCCAATGAAAATTTGATATTTTTTTTCTTGCTTAAAATCCACCTTTCCAAACAACATAAGCATAAATGCAGAAGATCCAAACCACCCCAAATGAGTGTAGGCACTATTCAAAAGCGGAGCAAATCCGTTTTTAAACATTGGCAAAAAGGTTAAAACCTCCACATCGCCTAGCGATTTAATTCCAATATACACAACCCCAATAATAACCGCATATATAATCATTTCAAACACACGGGCTATGTTTCTTATTCCTTTATATGTTAAAAACCCAACGCATAGCAACAAGGGAATTGTAAAAACAAGCCAGTTTAGTTCTGTGTATAAATTTTCCACCACAAAAAACTCTAAACCCTTGCCAATATTTGCAATGGTTAATGCAAACTTGCAAACCAAAACAAGCAAAAACAATTTGGCAAGCACGGTTCCAACTGTGTTGCACATAAATTCATAAAGATTTTTATCTCTGTTTTTTTTAATTAAATCTAAAATTAAAAGAGCATAAATGCCATCTATTATCATTAAAACAAGCGCCACAAGCCAACTCATATTTTCGCTTTTTGTATAAAGCAAGCTTGGCAGTGCCAAAAGTTTAACGGCAACAAAGCTCATAAACACCATAATAGAAAGTTGCCTATAATTAATTTTCATAATCGCCTCGTCTGTTTAAATTGTTACGATTGTTGGCAATAGATTTTGGCCGCTTTTTCATATCTTTTAGTGTTTTTCGCACAAATAAATCCTTTTGGTCGCTTGCAATATATGGTGCAGTTGGCGCAAGATATGCCGAATTAAAACTATCAAAACTGGAAAGATAGCTTAAAATAACCACGCAAAAAATCATAATTCCATAAATGCCCAAGGTGGCACCAATAACAATTGCAATTAACCTTAGAATGCTAAACTGTGCCGCCTGGCTAGGAATAATGTAAAACGTTATTCCCGAAAGAGCCACAATCATAACCGTTGGCGGACTAACCAATCCCGCATTAACCGCAGTTTCGCCCAAAATTAAAGCCCCAACAATGCTCATTGCCATTCCAAAGTATTGTGGCATTCTTAAATTGGCTTCGTATAAAATTTCAAACAGCAAAACCACAAACAGAACTTCAATAAATGGCGAAAATGGTATGCCCTGCGTGGTGTTCATAATTGTAACCAAAAACTCAATTGGCAAAATTTTATAATGGAATTTTTCAAGCGCCACATACGTCCCAGGTAATAGAACTGCAAAAATAACACCAATTAAGCGCAAAACCCTAACAAACGAAATGCTTATGGATTGGCTGTAATAATCGTCGCCGTTTTGCAAATCTTCAATTAAAATGAAAGGAACAGTTAATGCAATTGGCGTTCCGTCCACCAAAATGCCAACCCTTCCTTCTAGCATTTTTGCCACAAGAATATCTGGCTTTTCTGCATCTCCAATCTGCTTAAAAAGCGACTTTGGATTTTTCATTAAATACGAAACTATGTAGTAGCTATCCACAATTCCATCAATTTTAATGTTTTTAATTCTGTCTTCAACTTTTTGAACAACCCTTTTGTCGGCTATGGAATTGAAATAAACAACCGCAACTTGCGTTTTTGTAACCTTTCCAATCTCCATTGTTGAAACCACCAAATCGTCTGTTTTTGCTCTGCGCCTTATTAGTGCAAGGTTATATTTTATGCTTTCGTTAAAACCTTCTCTGGGCCCTTTAATAACAATGCTTGTTGGCGGCTCGGCTACCGCTCGAACTGTAATTTTTTCAACGTCGCACCCCAGTATTGCATTTGCGCCATCAACCAAAACAAGCGCATTGCCCATCAACATTTTTTCAATGGCTGCTTCAATGCTAAAAAGTTCGGTTACTTCGTTGCTGGAAATAACAGAATTTTTAAGCAAATCTTTAACATTTGAACTCTCTTGCCCAACAAAAGAACAAATAGGGTAAACAATTGTGTCGTTTAAAAGCGCGTTATCCACCAATTCAGCAATATAACAAATTGTAATTTTCGTGCCAAAAAACTGCACATTTCGGCTTTTTAAATCGCCACTGTTGTGCAGTTTCTTTTTTATTTCGTAAAGATGTTTTTCTGCATTAACTTTCATTAATGCTAGTTTGTTTATTTGGTTTGTTTTTATGCAAACCCTGTTTTATTATTTTTCGTCAAAATATAAAACAAATGTGTAGGTTGTTAAGCTAGAAGCTGTGTCGAACGTGTGATGATATTTTATTTTAAGGTCTGCTTCTGAACCAACAATGCCTGTGTCGCCAGAATTTGCGGTTTGCCTGTAGGCGTTGTTCACTGTTGCCAAAATTGCATCTAGTGTTTGTTGCCCTTGCAACACCCCGCCGGAAAGACCAATTCTAAATTCAAATGACGCCGCATTAAGGTTGTTTGTTATTAATTTATGTTTTGCAAACAGCAAGCTATTAAGCAAGTATCTTTGAATGGAGTTGTAGCCCGCAGTGCCATTATAAGCTTGATATTCTAACGTACTATCATATTCCATATTATAAGTAAAGTTTTGTGCTGCGCCAACTTGTAAATTATTTATGGTTGCCTTAATTTCTTCAACCGTTAACCCAAAGGTCGAGTTTGCATAATAGTTAAACGAAGTTTCTATTGTTTCAATTTGCTCGTTTAAGGATAGAACTTTATTTTTAAATTCGTCCACCAACACCTTAACCTTGTTTTCTGTTGTGCCAAAGTTTAGGTTGCTTTCCATAAACGAATCGCTAACCAAATAGAACAAATGCCCCGCATATGCATACGAATTGTTAAAGTTAGAACTCATATATTTAGTGTCCGAATTAACAATATCCACATTATACCAAGCTGCATCAACATCTTCTTCCACTTTTAAGTACACCTTGTTCCAGTTGTGGCCAACAGTTTTTTGTGAATAGGTTAAAGTTCCATTAACCTTTCGTGCTTTAATACCTTCAATTCCGCAAAGCAGAGTAAACGCTTTAGAAAGAGATTCACTTGTTGCGTTTTTATTTCCCAAGTAGAACTCTCCATCAAATCCGTTGTTATTAGCATTGCCAATATCTAAGAAAATTCCTTCCAAATAGAATTCTTTTCTTAAGGCATAAACCGATTTTTCTGCTTCCACCAATGCCGAATCTTTGTAAACCAAGCGTGCAGAATTATTAAGGTTATACGCATAAGAAAGCCAGTTGAAAATTGCAGTTGTTTTATCGTAATCGCTCATATTTTTGCTTGCAATTGCAACAAGAACTGCTTTGGCATTTTTATAAACCGTTTCTGCCACAAAACTGTTTCCAACAAACACTGGCTTTTTGCTATATTGCACTGCCATTAAAAGTTGTTCTGTTGTGGTAACTTCCATTTCTGGGCAAGAATCTATTGCAAAAGTTGTGTTAGCATTTCTTCTTAAGAATTTGGATAGATACTCATAATCGTTAGCATAGTCGGTTGGTGTGTTAATGTAATCAACTTCTGTGTTAACCTTTTCTTGGTCTAACGCATTGGAATAGTTAATTTTAAAAATTTCGTCATTAACAGGTGCAATGCTAAAGTTTTGCAAAACTGAAAGTTCTGGATATAAATTTAACAAAACTTGGCAAATATATCCCAAACGTTGAGCATCTGTTCCCTCGTTAAGCAACTCGTTCCAATTGCTATCGTTAGAGAAATTGTATAATAACAAGTCGTCATTTTCTGCCTGTTCCACCAATTCTAATATTGCGTCATTAACCGATTGTTCCGCCGTGTGAGTTATATAAACTTTAAGGTTATAATTTGGGTCAACTCCAAACAAATAGTGGCGCCACAATATGTTTGTTAGTTGTTTTATGTTAGAAATTGCGAAATTATAATCTTCGCCATTGTAGAACACTGAATATCTTTCAAAGTCGTAAATTTCTTCATGCCTGTGCGCAATTATATGTTCTGTGCTAAATGGGCTTGAAACATAGTATTTTGCATTTTCGCCCGTTGGCTTAATGTGTGCTTTAATAGATATTCCATAATCGCCCTCCTGCCCAATTGCAGCGTTGATGTTATATTGTGTTGCGCCATTAACCTGATATTCAAACAAATGTCCGTTAGGGGCAAACACTCTAACCGTGTAATAATCCGCATTGTCATCGCCTTCCCACCTAATTAGGAATGTGTTTTTGGTTTGGTTGCTGTATTGAACGTTTGAAGGAGTTTTAAGCGAAGTTAGTTTGCTAACTGTTGCATAGGTGGTGGATTCGTCCGCATCTAAGTAATAACTGCCCATTCCTGCCAAAGCGGTTATGTAAATATAATATTCGCCGGCTTGTTCCACATATTCGGTTATATCGCAAGAACCAGTAACCACAAAGATGCTAGAAAGCCCAATGGTTGACAAATAATCCGAGTATCCACTGTCGTTAAGTTTAACAATTCTAACTCTGTACCCACCGGTTGCATTGTCTTGCAAATCAAAGGAAAGTGTTCTAGAATCGTCCAACTCAGTAACCTTAATATTTGTAACTTCCTTTAATTGCATAAGCAATTCATAATCTGCAGTGCTATATGCGCTTGCGGCACGGTTTTCGTTGCTTGGGTCTGGAATTGCCCTAACCATTAAAGTATATTTGTTTGCCGAAGTTAAATAAGAAGTTATATCCACAGAATATGCATCTGTTTTGCCGGTGTCCATAACCGTTAATGTGGAATAGTTAATTAGAACTTCGTATTTATATGCGCCCTGCACACCATAGAAATTTAGGAAATATTTTGTTTGATTTCCAGAAGTGGTTTTTTGTACAGGTTCTGGTTTGCCATAAATATCCTTTTTAAATTCTGGTTTTTCCAAAACAAGCTCATAGGTTAAAGATAGCGCCTTAAACGGTGTTAATTGGCTTGACGTTAAACCGCAATATGCGTCTGCCACCGCTTGAACTTGAACATAATATTTCCCACCTTTAATAATGTATGGGGATAAATCCACAACATTTGTGGTGAACAATTTTGGAATTGCAACTGCAGAACTTTCCTCATCGTGCTGAGTTAAATATATTTTATATCCTAACGCATTTTCCACTTGTCCAAACGTTAATAAATATGGATTGCTGCTGTTAAACCCATAACCATGATAAGCCGGTGTTGCTAACTGATAGAACGCAAGTTTGCTTGCATCAACCGTAAATGTGTTTGTTGTTGCTGCAAAATTATCGCTAATTGCCGTAACCTTAATAGAATTAATAACCCCATCAACTTCTTGCAAATTCAAAGTTTGGGCAACCGTGAATAATCTGTTCCCAACTTCAATTAAATAGTAACTGCAATAATCGGCCGTTAAGGTAATTTGTTGCCCAACAATTTGCGCAGTTATGTTACCGTCCATTTCAGCCGAATACCTGCTTTTATGTTGGCTAAAAGCTGAATCTTCATAATTCCCTTGCCCAATTGCTTGAACAAAAACCGAAATAAAGTTTTTAGGCATAATCATGCTTGTGTTCTTAATTGGCAACACGGTTTTTTGAACACCGCTTGCAGTTGTAACGTAAACCGCAACGCCACTAATTCCCTCGCTAGAAGCAACTTGCCAACTTGCCACATAACTGTTGTCGAATTCGCTTTTTGTTAAGCTTAATTCAGGAACATCTAACTGCTTAATGCTTTCATAAATAATGTTATTGCACACATCGGAATTTATAAAATAGTTCTCGCTTGGGCTTTGGTGCACCGATTGCACACTAATTGTAAATTGTTCTGGTTGTTGCAAGTTTAGTTCGGTGCTGGCAAATAATGTGGAAAGGTTAACGTCCAACACGTTGTGTGCCGTGGAATCCTTAACAATGCTAACATCGTTAACATCTGCCAAAATCTCATAGCCATTAATTGTAATTTTAAGTGAATTTGCATTTTCGTCTAAAACTGTTGTTAAATGAACTTGGTTTCCCACGTTATAAATTTTGCTACTGCAAGGCGCTTGCAATTTAACATAGTGTTTATAGGTTATTTTTTGGCAAAAGTCACTTTCTAAATATTGTGCCCCCTTGCCCACAGCATTAACGTAAAATTTATATTCCCCTTGCGAAGCAAGAATGGATGCAAAGTCGAAACGATTAACGCTGTATTGATACGACATAATATCTGCATTTTTTATGCTTTCTGGGTCGTCCTTTTCCAGTTGGTCGATAGGACGCACAACTTTAATGTTATAGTAACCCGCATTCTCAACGTGTTCCCAAGTTAAAACAGTGCCCGTCCTTTGAGGGTTTGGGGTGCTAAGCGACTTATTATGCGCATACGAGAACACTGTTGAAAACTGGCTTGCTTTTTTGTTTTTTGCACAAGCTTTAACTTTAACCGAATAACTTTCCCCCAAGTTCAACATTCTAGAAGCATCATATTCCAAATAGTTAACCCCGTTGTTAACATAGGTTTCGGTGTATTTGTTGGGCTTATTTGCAAAAACAATAACTTCCTGCCCATTAATATCTATAATGTAATACTCGTCGTTGTCCACACGCTCAAATTGAATAATTCCATTGGTTTGCACAGTTAAATTTTTTGGCACAGAAAGAGCATCTTTGTTCATAGTTTCACACCCCGAAAGTGCAAACGGAAGAACAAAAATTCCAGCCAGTAATAAAATTTTTAATTTTTTAAACATTTCCCCTATTGTCCCCTATTTTTTAATTTTATTATATCCAATATTTCACCATAAATCAAACAAATTAGACATTTTTTAATATTAATATTAAACATAGCCGTTCATATTTACAGTGGTCAAGCATAAATTATTTTAGAGGTGTGAATATGTATAATTGTAACGACTTACTAAGCAAATGCGTTCTTTCGCTTTTCGAGGGCGAACTGCTAGGCAATGTGGATAAACTATATTTCGATAAAAAACTTAAAAAACTTCAAAGCATAGAACTAATTGCCGAAAATGACACACGGTTTCTTCTTCCAGCCAAAAACATATATCGCATTGGCAAAAATGCAATAACAGTTAAAAACAAACAGGCAATAAATCTTAAAACGGATAACGAAGCTTTTTGTGCTTGCCCCATTGGCAGCAAGGCATATTCAATAAATGGAGAATATTTGGGCACTGTTAACGAAATAAGCTTAACCGCAAAATTAACAAGCGAAAAAATTTGCTTGGAAAATGATGTTGCGCTTAATGTAGATATGCTTGCGTCTTGCGGGAAAAGTACGCTTGTGTTTTACGATAAAATTTCAAAACCCAAACTTTCAAAATTTCACCCAAGCAAAAATCCAAACCAGTTTAAGCAAACCGATTTTCAAACTGCAGAAATTTTGCCTTTGCCAGAATTAAAAGCCGAAGTTTCATCCAGCGCAAAACCCAACATTCAAAATGCCGACTTTCTTCTTGGCAGAATTTGCACAAAGGACATTTACAATTTTAACAACGAACTTTTAATTAAGGCACACGGCACAGTAAATAAAAAGAATTTGAAAGAAATAAATAAATACGGAAAAATTAGGGAATTAATGCTATTTTCAAAATAAATAATTTTAATAAAAATCATATTTTAATAAATAAAAATAATAAAAATTGTAAAAATATTGCAAAAAAATGCAAAAAATAACCAATTTTTATTATTTTTTTATAATTTAATTTATTTTTTCAATATTAATATTTTAAATCGACATAAATTCAACCGTGTTTAAAAGGTTCTTAAAAATTTGAATGTGGCGTTCTTCGTCTTTAATAATTCTTTTGAATAAGTTTTTCAAACTGTCGTTTTTAACGCGCATAATTGCCTCTTCATAATTTTTAACTGCACGCTGTTCTGTTGCTATATTATTTGCCAACATATCTTTCAGTTTTACGCCATAATCTAACCCGGCCGTTGTAAAATAATTTCCTTGCGCATCTTCATATTTTGGCTTGCCACCAAACTCCACAATTGCATCCATTAGCATTTCAAGGTGCATCATTTCAACAATGCCAATTTCTTCTAAAATGTCGGCAATTTCTGGGGTTGGAATGTTTGCAATAACCGACTGATACACGTACTTGCAACTAGCATTAAGTTCCCCCATCTTTCCATTCGCCAAATTTTTTAAAACAGCAACCGTCATATTGTCGTTAACCGCTCCAACAATTTGCGGGTATGGTTTGTTAACCCTAACTTCAATATCTTTAAAATTCATTCATTCCTCCTCTTTGTAAATATGAAAAAACATAAATATTTGTTCTATTTAATTTACATGTCTAATTAATGTTAAAAAATTGTAATTTAAATTATAATAAAATATTTGTTAAATAAAATTTAATGTGATAAAATAATAAAAAGGTGAAAATAATGAAAAAAAATTCAACCAAGCAAAAAAAAGAAAATAAAGCAACAAGAATAAACCCAACTCCAAACGTTGGACTAACCGAACAACAAGTTAAAAAACGCACAGAAGAAGGGTTTGTTAATGTTTCAAGCGTTAAAACATCTAAAAGCCTGGCAAGCATTTTTGCAAAAAACATCTTCACGTTTTTTAATATGACCTGTTTGGCTGTTGCCGCCGCATTAATATCTGTTGGTGCTTATAGCGACATTTTGTTTCTTGTTATTGTTACGCTTAACACAACCATTGGAATTGTTCAAGAAATTAAAGCAAAGAAAACAATGGATAAACTTTCCTTAACCAACTCTAGTTTCACAAAAGTTGTAAGGGACGGTGAAGAACAAGAAATTTACAAAACAGAACTTGTGCTTGATGATGTTTTATGTTTAAATTCAGGCGCGCAAATTGCTTGTGATAGCATAATACTAGAAGGAAATGTTGAAGTTAACGAAAGTTTGCTAACCGGTGAAAGTTTGCCCATTAAAAAAACAAAGGGCGATAGCTTATACGGCGGAAGCTTTATTTCAAGCGGAACATGCAAGGCAAAAGTTAACAAAATTGGTGACGACAACTACATTGCCCAACTAAGCCAAAAGGCAAAAACCTTTAAACAAAGCAAAAGCGAACTATTAACTTCTTTAAGGTCGTTAATTAAAATAATAACCATATTCATGGTTCCAATTGCCATTCTTATGGCGCACAACAACTACTCTTACTATTCTGCCAACCCTGCCGAAATTAAGGGCTACACCTTAATGTATATGACAATAACAAAAACCAGCGGTTGCATAATTGCAATGATACCAGCAGGAATGTTCTTACTAACCTCTGTTGCTTTAGCTGTTAGCGTTGTACGTTTGGCAAAAAAGCGCACACTTGTTCAAGATTTATACTGCATTGAAATGCTTGCACGCACAAATGTTTTATGCCTAGATAAAACTGGAACTTTAACAAACGGCTCTATGAGTGTTAAAAGCGTGGTTCCGCTTGGAACAAAAAACGATAAGGATATTGGAAAAATTGTGGCTTCTATGGTTGGTGCCTTCCACGACGCAAACCACACCGCCCTTGCATTAAAGTCCTTTTTTGGAAAACCCGTTTATTTTGCCGATAAATCTTTGCCATTCTCTTCCGAACGCAAATTTATGGCATGCAAATTTAGAAATGTTGGAGCGTTCAAACTTGGCGCTTACGAATATGTTATGGATAATCCACCAGAAAGCATTAAAACCCAAGCCGAAACATTCTCACTTAATGGATATAGAGTTTTGCTTCTAGCGTCTAGCGATAATGCTTTTAGCGCAAAAGATTGCAAACCAATTGCGTTAATTCTGCTTCACGACAACATTAGAAAAGATGCACCAAAAACCATTGAATGGTTCAACCAAAATGGCGTGGATATTAAAATTATTTCGGGCGACAATCCAATTACGGTTAGCGAAGTGGCAAGAAGGTGCGGCGTTAAAAATAGCGATAAATACATTAGTTTGCATGGACTTTCTAACAACGAAGTTATGGAAGCGGCAAATAAATATACAATTTTTGGTAGGGTTAGCCCAGAACAAAAAGCAATTTTGGTTAAAACTTTAAAAAATCAAGGCAAAACAGTTGCCATGACAGGTGACGGCGTTAACGATATTCTTGCCCTTAAAGAAGCCGATTGTTCAATTGCAATTGCAGCAGGAAGCGATGCTGCAAGAAGCGTTAGCCAACTTGTATTATTAGATAGCAACTTCAGTTCTATGCCAAGCGTTGTTGCCGAAGGTAGACGCGTTATTAACAACATTCAAAAATCGTCATCTTTATTCCTGATGAAAACCTTCTTTGCAATTGCCATTTCCATTTTTGTGCTTTGCATGAAAATGACTTACCCATTCAGCCCAATTCAGTTCCAATTGCTTGAATTATTTGTTATTGGTTTGCCTTCTTTCTTCCTTGCGTTGCAACCAAACATTAATCCAATAAAAGGTAAGTTCCTTTCTAACGTGGCTAAAAACACACTGCCAGCAGGTATTTGTTTGGTTGGCTCCACAATTGCAATGTATATTTACCAAATTCTTTCTGGAATTTCGGTGGAAGTGTTGGTAACAATGTCGTCACTGGCTGTTTTGGTTGTTGGATTTATTGCCTTGTTCAAAATGTGCAAACCATTCAATTGGTTTAAATCGTTAATGTACCTTGCTTGCTTAGCAATTTGCATAACGGCTGTTATTATGTTCCCAGAACTATTTAAGTATGCTCCGCTTTCAAGGGATAACATTTTGTTCTTAATTGTGGTGTGCGAAACTGCCTACCCAATATACTTAATGCTTTCGAAAGCATTTGAAGCTATTGTCAACCCATCTCAAGAGCAATAATATTATTAATTTGATTATTTTCAACATCGAACTTATAAATGCCCGCAAGGGCATTTTTTTCAAACAAACAAACTGTGTGTTCTTCTATAATGTAATAGTTGTTAAAGGTTGGAAAAAAGTTTTTAATTGTTTTTGCGCTTTCTTGTTTCAAGCTTTCGAAAAGCAAATTATTGCAATAATTAAAGTTTTCGCTAATCAAGCAATCAAGAAAAACCGCAGCGCACAATTCTTGTTTCATTGTTAAATCGTGCTCGTCTAAATAAATTAAATATTTTTCAAAAGCGCCGTCTTTTATATGAACTACTTCCCCATGGTTTAAACAATCGCCTAATCTTCGCATAAAATATTTTTCGTTTTCATTTTCATTAAGCTCGTCGTAATAGTTGGCATATGCAAGTTTATCATTTTCAATAATCACAACAAAGTTGCGCCGTCCCTTTAGAAAAAAATAACAAAAATTGCCGTTAATTTCAATGTGAGAATATTCCACATTCTGGCAACTAAAATAACCAAGCATTTCTCCATCTAAACCAACACAACCGTCGCCCCCCAAGGTTAAAACCCCTTTTTTGTTTTTAAATTGAAAGCCAACGCATTGCGTGCTACTAAACTTTTTTTCAAACAAAAAAACGTATTTATTGCCGTCAACTTGCACACATTTAATATTTTCAGTTTGCACCAAATTGTTAATAACTTCATAAAAATTAATGGCAAAAGAAGTTTCGCCATTAAACCCAACCACAATTTGAGGTGTGTTTGCAAGATTATTAACACAATATTTCACCTGTGGCAAAATTTCTAACCTTTCAGCCCCACAAATAACACAATGAAAATTTGAAAACAAATAAATCATATTACCTTATATGTTAAAATGTTAAAAAACTTTCTTTCTTTTAATAACACGCCATATTTCGCAAAATATTGCACGTCTGTTAGGCAACACTAATACTATGATTAAGAATGCAATCCCAGTTTCATCAATATCCAAAAATTTTAGTTTGCAAAAATGCAAAATTCACATTATGTCTCCCACCATAACCGACGCAGACATAACTGCTCTTTTTAACGGCATTGTTAATGTGGTTAAAAAGAAAGTGGAACTAGAAACAAAAGCCGAATTTCTTAACATGAACATTCACCATAACCAATTGCTAAAACAATTAAAAAGCAAGCAAGCAGAATGTGTCAGGCTAAAAAACGAAATTTTATTTTTAAAATCTCAACTTGGCTCGCAACAACGCTAATTGAATTATTATATTAAGTGGTTAAATTAAGCGTTTTATAACGAAATTTTTAATTTTTTGCGGTTTTTGTTTGCATAATAAAATAAAACTTGCTATATTCTTTTTATAGAATGGTTGGTGGGTGAATACTATGAATGATGTAATTTTTTTCGACAGCGCAAAGGAAAATATAACAAACTTTTTTGAAAAAGAGTTCGAAAACTTTCCGCCACTTATGATGTCGCACTTCTTAAACAAATTCAATGAAATTATGAACTACTCGGAAGAAGGCTCTAAAATTAAACCAAAAATTTTGTTTACCGACTCCATCGAAACAATTGTAAAATCTCTGCAAAAAACAACCGCATTAACATTTTTTGAGGACCAAGAAGCAACTATGTTCAACTCAAGGTTAAAATCTTTGTTGGCAATTGCAAAACCAGATTGGTGCCTTTTTATTGACATTAAAGAAAATAAAATTAGCTATGGCTTGCTTATGTCGTTTAGAAGCATTAAGGATAGGGGTTTGGTTCAACTTATTGAAGAAAACACCACGTTACGAGACCGCCCAACAAAAGTTCATTGCATTCTTGCCCGCCCGCTAAATTTCTACACCATGCTTCTTCACTCTATTTCTGGCGAAAGTTTAAGCGTTAACCTTTCGTTGGACAAAACCAAAAATAATGTTTTTTCAACCGAAATTAAAGAATTGGTAGATTCAATATTTTCTAAACTTCGCACAACACAAACCAAACTGCAAGATATGAAAAATATGTATATTAACATTTTTTCTAACGTGCTTAACGACCTGCACGGCACAATATGCGTTGTTGTGGATAAGGACTATAAAGATAACGGAATGTTTGCCGATGGCATTTGGCTTAAAGAACCTGTTTCATTTAGCAAATTATTCACTCAATCTAAAAGTTACAGCGAAGTTAAATTACAAGCATTTTCAGATTTATTCATTAATATGTTAAACTTTGACGGGATTGTTATTATAGATAATCAAGGAAGGCTACGTGCGTATAACGTTTTTGTTGAAACTAACTCTAAACGTGTTGGCTACATAGTTGGCGGAGCAAGAAAGCGCGCCGCATTCTACATTTTAACTGCAAGGCAAAAAGGAATTGTTGGGGTTTACTTCCAATCTCACGAAGGCGAAGTGTTCTTCCAAGAAATGAAACAACACAAACCAAAAGTTATAAAAAAATCACCCGCAACAAAAATCAATAATGAAGTTAAACAAGGCAGCGACAATAAAGTAAGTTAACGTAAAAAACAAATAAAAAAGTGAGAGTACGCTCTCACTTTTTTATTTTGTGCATTATCTAATTCTCATTTTGTTGCGAAGAACAATAATTGTTACAGTAACACTAATAACCGCCGTTGCAACAACAACAATAACAATAATTGCCCAAACGTTTAAAGGTTCCTTAACAACAACCTTAAAACTTGAAATTATGTTGCCCGAACTAGATTGAAGTTTAATGTAATAATCCCCTGCGCCGTGTGTTTTTTCCAAAATTTCAATTTTAGACATTTCCATGGCAGAGTTTTCATTTATTCTTCCAATAAGAGTATCTTTTCCATTAACAGTCACATACAAATACGCTTCGCCAACTTGTTCGTAAATAATTCCTGGATTAAAGGTTATATTAAACCCTTTGGTTGTAGATTTGCCTGGAGCAATTGAACTGTTAATTCTTGGAACTTCATTGTTCATAGTGAACGCAATTGTTACCTCTTGCATTGGATAAATTCCGTCCTTAACAGAATATGTTAATGTGAAAGTTTGCTTGCCTGCCATAATGCCCAACTCTTGGCTTTTAAGCATAATTTCATCGTAAGTTAAAAGTCGCCCATCTGGATTTTCTTCCACATTGTTATTATTAAGCACTTTAATAAACTGTGCGGTAATGTCCTTGCCATTTTGGTTGAACACTTGCTCAATTTTATAGTTGCCAATGGTTGTTAAGTCAATGCTTTCAACCGCTTCTTTTGGGTTGATTATTGTAAACACCATGGTTTTTGATAATTCCTTACCCTTGTACATTGCCATAACCGTGAACCTGTAAGTTCCAAAATGCTTGAAGGTGTAGAAGTATTGTGACTTAACTGGAGTGTAAGGTGCTCCGTTCCTTGTTGCTTTAACAGTAATTGAAGGTGTTAAATCGTAAAGTGATGGATTGTGTACGTTAATAACAACTTCGCCGTTATAGTAGGCATTTTGAATTGGCGCTTTTCCATTAACTCTTAAAACAACTTCGGAGAGGGTTGTAATTTCCACATAGTTTTGTTTAATTCCGCTTTCCATAATAAATGTGTGTGAATTGCCTGCCATATCTTTAATTGTAAAGGTGTACTTTCCGCTTCCTTTAATTAAATACGACCCAATTTCACCCAAATTTTTAAGGTTAACTGTTTCAACAAATTCGTCGTTGTAGAACACATCTAAAACAAGTGAATTTTTCTTTGCAATGTTTAAAGCCGACACGCTTACCGAATTATTATCTGCATTATATTGCGTTATATATTGTGTAAGTTTAAGCGCGTAAACCCCGTCTATGGCTTCTGTTTTGAAGTAAGATAAATTGGTTGTGGTGCTTAATTTTTCGGTTGTTAGTTTGGTTTTTGTTGGATCCTTATCGTCTATTTCTTTATATTCTAAAGCCACGTTGCCAATAATGTTTTCAGATTTATCAACCTTTAAAATTCCACAATACAAAGGATAGGTGGTTGTGTATATTTTGTGAACGGTGAATGTATACCTTTGCCCTTTTTCGTTGATTGTTTCGAAAATTGTAACATAGTCGTGCTGTGCATCTTGGTCGGTTGCCACAACAACACTAAGATTTTGATTAGAAATGTAAAGTGGCAAATCAAGTTTTGGATAGTTGCCCGACCCTACGTTAATTCCAAGTGCACTCAATTTCGTTGCATATGCTGCAATGTCATCTATTTTAAAGTATTCATTGCGCGAAACGGCCTTTAGGCTTTCATCTTGAACATAATACAAATGATTTAAAACCGTTTGAACAGAGAACGCATAAACTTTGTTTGCTAAATAAAAACCGTTTGCACCATATATTCTAATTTCAAATTTGTAAATACCTTCGCTGTCGGAAGCTGTGTTAATAATGTAGTTGCTAACATTATTCAAATCGTAATTAGCATATGTGCCGTCTTTTTTCATTTCGTGCAAAATGTATTCATAAGTAAATGCACTGTTTGTTATTTTAACCCAACTTAAATTCATTGTGCCAGAAGCCGTTTTTGTTGGCCTTACCTCTTCACTAGAATAGTTTACGTTATAGAAGTATTCCACTGGTTGTTTTGCATTGCTTGTATCCATTAAGTTAACCGCACCTGTGGTTGTGTTTATAACAACATTGTAAGTGAACTCTGTTTCTGTTCCATAAATAAAGTTAATAACATATTTAAACTCTTTGCCCAAGTTTTTATAGTATGGGAACAATTCAATTTTGCCTTCTTCCTTAACAATTTTTAAAATTAAAGTTCCGTCAAAATATTTTTCTGTGCCTGTGGTTGTGTTAAAACTTTCGTTGTTAACCAAAATGGTTATGTCGTAAAGAGAAATGTCGTAGTTAATAACCACCGAATTTAATGTGTAGTAAACATTATTTTCTACAAAGTGTCCGCCATTAAAGGCAATTTCGTAGAAGGCTTTTCCGCTTGTGTTAAAGCGATAGTTAGAAACCTTGCCAAAAGCATCAACCATTGTTAACTGATATGTGCCAGCTAAACCATAAATAATGTCGTAACTTTCTTGTGAATCGGTGATGTAATAGTTATAACCATTTGCAGGGTTACAGAAATATGTTGTAGATTCTGTTCCTTGTGTTATGGTTATTTCTTTAGCGTAATACACAATTCCATTTTTCTCTGTGTTTGCGCCTTTAAGGTTAATAACGTATTGATCCCCCCGCATTTCAACAAGATTTTCAATGGTCAAACTTATAATTTCGTCTTTATTATAGAAGTTTATTGTGGTTTGGCTAACGCTTGTTCTTGAGCGGATAATAAATGTGTAGTTGCCTTGACCACTTGCATTAAACATATTAACAATGCTTTGCATTAAGCCAGCGTTATCGAACGTTGTGGTTGCATTGGTGTTAATAAACTTAGTTTCTCCAGTGTTAACATTTTTAAGTTCTATGCGGTAGAATTTATCTTTTGCTTGTTTGTCGCCTTCAAAAGCTGTGTCTAGCGAAACGTTAAACACAGTTAAAGGTTCAACTGCTTTTTCTGGTCCAAACATTTGAACTGAGTCTTTAATTTCTGTACCTACCAACAAATTGAAACTTAGTGCAATGTTAAGATTGTCGTAATTATTATATTCGTCTTCATACGCATAGAAAATTACATATTGGCAAGTGTTTCCCGCCTTGTCCACTTCTAAAATTTCAACATACTTACCGTAATATGTGTTGCCAGAAAGTATTGCGCTATAGGTTTTAGCAGCATTTGTTACACGTGCTTGTTCATATTTTGCAAAATTTGTAACTGGCATATCTAATTGCAATGCTGAAAGATCGTCCGAAGCACGATAATAAACTTTATCAACACCTTTGTTTGCATCTTCGCCCCTAATGAACGTTGTTTCTGGGCTAACCCTAAACGCATACAAGGTAGAAGCATCTTGTTCTGTTGCAAAATACTTTTTATATTGGTTAACAAAATAAACTCTGCTTCCATTTTCATAAACCGCTTTTTCAAACATTTGCTCTTCAGGTTCTAAATAGTAATGCACCAAACTGTCAGTCTTTATTAATTGATTAATATTGTCGGTTGGCGCTTCACGATCCAGCGTCACCTTGTAAACCGTTTCGTAATATGCAACCGCATTATTGCTAGCATAGTTATCAAAATAATAATAACATTTAGAGTATTTGTCGGCTGGAGTTTCATTGTTAGCATACAACCTAAACCTAATTGTAATTTCGTAGCTTAAAGAACTGCTTAACGCTTCGGTGTTAATTGTTCCGTCGGCATTTCTTAAATAGGTTGGCAGAATAATTGTTCTAGAAACAACATTGTTTCCATTTTCTTCGCTAACATTATTTATAACATAGTCGCTGTTTGTTAACAAACTAACTTTGCCACCCAAATTGTTGTATTGGTGGTCTATAAACTTGCTGAACTCTCCGTCTTTGGTTTGATTAACAACCAAATAGTTTATGTCCACTTGTGCTTGTTCGTAATTTGTTAAATCATAAACTGGCAATTCAATTTTAACAAACTCTTCGCTTGTAACCAAAGTTGTTTCGCCTTGCTCTATTGCACTAATCGAGCCATTAAAGCCAACGGCCTTATCTCCTGTTGCATAAACCGGCGTTGCTGGCTTGTCGGTTGGCTTATTTGCTTTTGGAATTCTAAATCCAACAATTTGAGAATGCGCCCCTCTTTCACCTCCGCTTTCAACTCCGTCGTAAATATGCACAACATAATCGCCAGGCAAGCAAAGCCAACTTGCGCTGTTGCCAGCCAAAACAAGTTTTGCCCTGTCAGCTTCGTTTATGAATTCTGCAATGTTAATGTTGTAATATCCATTAGTGTATGTAGCACTGTCAACAAGTTCTGTTAAACTGATATCAAACAATTTTAAAACTTTGCCATCTCTGCTAATTTGACGCTCTGTATCCACAAAATATAGTGTAACCATTAAACGTCCAGCATTGTACATAGACGAATTTGTTCCGTCAAAATATTTGGCTGCTGGAATATTGTAGGTTGCTGGAAGAACGTTGGATTTTAAATAGATGTTATATTCGGCAATTTCTGGCAAGGTTGTTGTGCCAACTTCTAGCCCGCTAGAAACAAAACTATTAAACAATCTTTCTTGGTTTAAAATGCCAATAGATATGTTGCCGCCATTTGGCTCTTCCGTTTCAATAATACCATTTCTATCCACAATTAAATAGTAAGTTTGCACAAACTTATCTTGCGAATTTGCATTGTTGAAATCGGAAGAATTTCCAACATAAGTTCGTGTTATAACATACAAACCTTCTCTGGTTTTGCCATCAACAACGTTCAATAGTTCTAGCCCCCTATCGTTTAACGATTGCTTTGAGCTATCATATAATGTTTCTCCACCCTCTTTTGAAAGTTTGTTTGTGTAGAAGAATCTGTCGCTAAAGTTATCAAAATTTAAAGAATAATAATCATATTTAATTGTTGCAACTTCGTAAAGGCCTGTTCCAACTAGCCATGTTATGGCAACATAATTTTCGCTGGTTGCATGAACGTGGTCGTTTAAATAGTTGCCTGTATATAATCTATAAACTCCTGCTTGATTGGTAAATGTGCTTGGAATTTTATTTTTGGTAATTTCGTCGTTAGAATAGAACGCCATTAAACGTGAATTATCTTTGTTAATTTCAACTGTTACAAACGACCTAGAATTAATAATATTATCTAACCCAACTTGGTTTTTACCTTTTAGGTAAAATGTTCTAACCATGCTGCTGCTAAGATTATCATAAACCATAGTAAGTTCGTTGTTAGAAGTGGTTATTTCTCCACGAGAAAGTTTGTTATCAATCACTGGCCTGTCGTCATAGGCAGATAGAGCTGTGTTTTGCACGGTTAAATAATAAGTGCCATTAAACGCATTAAACAAAGCATTAAGTGCTAATACATTTGTTCCATCTTGAACAAAATATCCTTTTTGTGCATAGGCAAATGTGTTTGCCTTGCTAGAAGCAAGTTTAATGAAATTTAATAAATCTTGGTCTAGCTCTGTTTGTCCTTCTTCAAACAAAGGAATTGCTTTATGTGTTGCCAACTTAATTGAAACATCTGCACCAGAAATGAATGCTTCGTTACTTTTCATTTGGCCATCAACCTTCATAAAACTTTCGGTAGAATCAATAACCACCATAAACTTGGTTGAATTGCCAGCTTCATCAGTTAGTGTGTATATATAAATACCATCTCTAATAATAACGTTGCTGAAAGCAATTTCATTGTCTAGCCCATTGGCTTTGCCAATATCGAATGGTCCAACCGTTTTCCCTAACTGATAGTCGGTTGTAAACCAAACTTGGCTAGCAGTTGGATTAAGTTCCTTTGCTTGTTCGCTGCTTTTTATTATTGGAGTAAACGAATATTTTGCCGTTATGTTTGCTCCGCTTGTTTTATTGTTCCAATAAACGCTGGTGAACGAATCGGAAATTGAATAAATTAATTCTTCATAATGGCTTCCCGTTTTAGCGGTTGCAAATTCATAATAAACTTTATCTTCGGCATAAACTTCTTGCACCGCATAGGCAGAAACTCCAGTTATGTGTTGCCTATCAATAGTAAACATTCTGTATGCAACCGCACTTCCCTCTGTTTTAAGTTCAATTAAATAACTTGCTCCTTCGTTGGCTGCAATGTTTCCACCTAAAATATCGCCAGAAGTTAACGGGTTGGCCGTTTTTGTTAATAACGTTGCCTTATCGTAATATTGATTTTTAACAGTGTAGTAATTCGCCTGAATTTCTCTTTCAAAAGTTCCTGGTTCTGCCCAAGTTATTTTAACATTTTTATTAGTAAATTTATTAGAGCCAACAATTTGAGGTTCGGCTTCGTCTGTAACAACGTTAATGTTAACTGTATCGGTTGTGTATTGGAACGCAAAGGCTTGGTAGAACATATGTGGTTTGCCACTAACAACCATATCTGTTTTAACGCGCACAAACACCATATAATAGCCAGGTTTGTTAAAGGTTGTTTGGTTTTTGAACTCTGTTGGCAAAGGAAGGTTTTGCTCATCTAAATCTAGTGTAGGAGTGTAATAGTAAAAACTTCCTAAAATATCGTTGTCGCCTGCTTCTTGGGTTTGCACAAATTCATCAGTTGTGTCTAGCCACAAACTGCCTTGATTTGTTTTTTGATATTTGTTCGAAGCACTTAAAATTGTTTGCAAAGCTTGCCAGCCAGATGCAGAAAGTTGGGTTCCAACTGCAATGTCTTTTTCGTAAACAAATGCAAAGCTTTCTGTTTTCAACAATTCGTCAACAAAAACGTCTTCCATAACCGAAGAAAGCAACGCATCTTCTGTTTGGCTTGATAAAATTGTTCCAACCTTTTTTGCTTCAACTGCCGTGTTAATTGTGTAGGCAACGCCTAGTTTGTCTGCTTCTGGGTTTGTTCCCAAAAGGTAACCATTAGGCACAATAAGGTCAATTTTATTGTCGGGTTTGGCAATATCAACCTTTCTCATTTGAGCTTCTGCATAACCCTCTTTGGAATATTTAAGTTCAAATCCATGAATAATTAAGGTTTCGCTTTGAAGCATAAGCCCAATTTCTGGCATATTGTCTGCTTTGTAGCCACGGTATAAATACTCATAGCTAAAACGATATGTTCCCATTTCTGTTAGCACCAAAACTGCAGTGTTAATGTTTCCGTTTTCGGTGTTCAATGGCATTTCGGAAATATGTGTTTCGCCATTTAAGGTTTTTTCACACACCAATTTTCTGCCAGTTATTGTGCCGTATACGTCTTGTAATTCTTCATATCTCCAATCGTAACTAGTAACAACACCATTTGATGTGTGAGTGTAGGAAAGTTTATATTTTGAATAATCATAAGTTAAGGTTGGGTATTGCCCATTTTCTTTGCCGTCTGCTTCTTCGCCTAAATAATATCTATATGCACCATTTCTGTTTTCAATATAATTTTCAATGGTTGGTTTGGTTGCATATTCAAATAATCCAGATGCCACATTATCGGTATAAGTGGATTTAAAAATTAAATAAAAACTAAATTCTTGCGTGTATTGATATTCATTATAAAAATATTTAACGGTAAAAGTGTAATAACCATCAAACCCGGCTTTTTGTGGAATTATGTATGCAAAATCTTGATAGGTAGAGCCATCCATAACATATTCACGCACAGATGGCAAAACAATGTCCCTTCCATTTCTTTTTGCACTAACCCTAACAAATTGAAGTTGTGCACCAGTGTTTTCTGTGTTGATTTTTGTTCCCGTAACTAAAGTTGGGTCTTGAACGTCCCTATATTCTGCGTAGTAACCACCAAAACTAAATAAAATGGCTTCGGCAAGCGTGTTGTTTGAATTGCTGTGCGCCACGCTTCTATAATATGTTGTGTTGTTTTTGGTGTAGGATTCGTTTCCCAACATAACAAACGAATTATTATTAACAACCGTTTTGTTAGAGTTTACGCTTGGAATGTTTTCAAACTTGTAGGAATTAGGTGTGTCTGTGTACGAAGCAACTTGCATTTCTTTAGGGCTAGCATTCTCCCAATCTTGTTTGAATGCGAAATTCTCGTCAAGATAACCATTTGATGTTTCTTCGTAATCGTCACCCGTTGAAAGAACAACAACCTTTTCGGCTGAAAGAATAATATTGTTTTGGTCCTTTTGGCTAAACTGCTCGTCCGCAATAATTTCCGCCGCAAACGCTTTTGATTGCTCTGGCTTTTGCCAAATTGGAGCAAACACACAAATACTTGCCAACAGCAAAACCGTGGCAAATGTTATTGATTTATAAATCCTACTAATTTTCCCCTTCAAAACTAATCCCCTTATTATGTTTTGTAAAACACACAAAATTATCTACACGCACAAGCGAATATATATAATTTACTAAATTATATCATAAGGAAAATTAAAAAACAAACGATTAAAAATATTTTGTAAAACTTTGTCAATTTAGCATACAACCCATTTTAATTGCTGAAAAATTATTTAAAATATTATTTTTAATTTAATTTTTTTATTTTTAATTAAAAAAATATTAAAAATTGCACTTTTTAATTGTTTTTGCGCATTTTTAATATTTTTTTATGGATTTTATTTATTTTTTTAAATTAATTTTTCAACATCTTTAACCGTAACCAATTTTAAAGTTTTGGCAATTTCTTTTTCGTTTGCGTCAACATAATAGAAATAAGTTCCATCAATCCGCTCGGTAACAAATTCGTAGCAAGCAATTTCCTTACCGCTATCTAAACGGATTACCGCTTTGCTGGTTTTTAAAACGTTATAATCAAACCCTAACAATTTTTCACACTCTGTTTGTGTTGCGCCAAAAGCTGGTGAACGAGAAATATGGTTTAATGCATAGTTTGTTGCTTCTAAGCCCACCACATCTTGCGCAGTTAAATTAACTTTAACTTTAATAAGGTCTGGATAATATATAACCCGGTTCATAACTGGTGCCAAATTTAAATACGCCACGTTTGCATTCACTTCTTGCCACACAACTTCCATATTTTCAAATCCAATGTTGTTAACAAAGGTTTTTGCCATTTCCTTTGCCTGTTCAACCTTCATAATTCCATCTGCTGGCTCAGCGTATCCAGCAAGCGACATTAAAAGTCCGCCCCTTTTGCTAACTTGAGCATCAAAATTTGCATTGTCAACGTCTACTTTAAAGTCGTATGTTGCAATGTCGCCATTGGTTTGTGCAACATATTCAACCTTTGCATCTCTTCCTTTAAACACAACTTGGGTTAAATATTCTTGCGCTTTTTCTTTGCTAACTTCCTCTTGTGGCAAACCTTTAACTTCACTTGTTTCTAGAGCTGTGGAAAATGGCCCATCAAAAATCATAGACGGATATTCAACCGCGTTATTTGTAACATCTCCCATTCCGGCAGAAAGTTCATTCATTCCGCTTTTATTAAAAATGCTGGCATCAACAAAATTAAATCCTGTGTCGTAAAACCCAGAATTTTGCTTATTAAACTTCTGTTTAATTTCACCCAACACAAGCGCAATTCTATCAAACAAAAGCTCTTGTTGTTGTGTTAGCGTTTGGTTGTTGTTTAACGCTTTGGTGTATGCTTCACACACTCCATTAATTTGATTAAAAAACTTGGTTGCCGAAGCCACGTTTTCTTCATCTATTGGCAACACGCTTAGCCCCGCCAAAATGTAGTTGCAATCTGTGCGCATATCGTTCATTGTGTTAATTTTGCCTTGCTTAGTGCTCATGGTTGAATACTTTGCAACATCAACCGAAAGGTTGTTAACATTATCCACCATTGAATAGTAACTTGAAGCATACACTCCCTCTAATATGTTAGCATTTTGCTTGCTGGAAGAATAAACCTGATAATAGGCAATTAAAACACAAGTTAAAATAACCAACAAAGAAATAATAACCACCAACAAAACTGGAATTGCTTTTTGTGCTTTGGTTTTCTTTTTTGCTTGTTGCTCTTCGCTAACATTAGATTCATTTTCCAAACTAACCGCTTTATTTTTATTGTTCATATTTTCACCTTTTATTGTTATTTAATAATTTATTTAATTTTAATAAATCTGCTTTATTTTAATAAATTGTTGCAATTTTTAATATTTTTATTTATTTTAACAATATTTATTTATTTTTTATTAAATATTATTTTTAAACTGCAAAAACGTGCTTGCCAATTTGTGTAACTTTTTTTGTTGTAAAAATCCATTTGCTTGTTGCCGTTTTAGGATTATAGTAATACACCGCTCCGTAAGTTGGATCCCAACCATTTAAAGCATCGTCCGCCGCCTGGTATGCTTTTTGGTTTGGCTCTAAATTAATTTGCCCGTCATTAACTGCGGTGAACGCCCAAGGTTGATAAATTACCCCCGCAATTGTGTTTGGAAATCTGCTGTCTTCCACCCTGTTTAAAACCACCGCAGCAATAGCCACTTGCCCGGTGTAACTTTCGCCCCTGGCTTCGGCGTAAATAACTTTTGCAAGTAAATATCTATCGTTACTATTATAGTTAGAACTGCTGGCAGTTTTCGAAACACTTAATCCCATTTTTGCTGCAGTTAATGGGCCAACAATTCCGTCTGGCGTTAATCCATATCTTTGTTGAAACTTTTTTACTGCCGCTTTGGTTTTAGGGCCATTAATTCCATCAACCGCACCTGTGTAATATCCCCATTTTTTTAGGCGAGATTGCACCTCCTTTGTGTCAGCTGTTGCCGCTTCAACAAATTCAATTTTGCCTATTGTTGGCGTTGCCGTGTTGTTGGCATTGTTTCCAATAATTCCCACAGCTCCACCTAATACCAACGCTCCACAAATAATTAATAGGGAAATTAACATTAACTTTTTCACAATAACTCCTTATTTCTTAAAAATGGAATTAAACCATTCCACAATTTTAGATTTATAGTTAATGTGAGTTATGTTTTCATTTTTATTCACAAAACAAAGCGGAGGATACATAACACACCACCAATTATCTCCAACCGCCTGGCCAAGTTCCACAACAACCGCGTCGTAATAGCCAGATTTTAAAGTGGTGTTACTGTATGTCCGTGTTGGAAAGTATTCTTTTGCAATTTTAACGTTTGCAGAATAGTTAAACCCTTCACTTCTTAAAACCGACTCACATTTTTGCTTAATGTTTGCGGAAAGTGAGTTAACCAATTCAATCGCCTGCCCCTTGCTAGAAACATTGCAAAAATAAGGCGACAAAAACTCAACCAAAATATCTTTAATGGCATATTTTACGTTTTGATCTGTTGTCATATTGCTGTTTGCCCTAATATGTAAGCGCAAATAATCATACTCTTTTTCTTGTGGCAAAACCAAAGCAACAGATGCCACCATTAAAAACAAAAGCAAAATAATACATAATTTCTTTTTCATAACTAAATATTGGAATTTTATTAAACAAAAAATACGTAGATTAACTACGCATTTTTAAAATTTATGTTGATTTATATTTCTTCCTTTAATTACTCTGCAGTAAGTGGCCTTCCTGAGCTTTCAAGTAGCGCCCTCCAAGTTGCCGGCCCAACAATTCCATCAACTGTTAAATTGTTTTCTTGCTGAAATTGTTTAACTGCATTTGCCGTTTCGTTTCCAAACACTGCATCTAGGCTGCTAATTGGATATAAAAATGATAGTAATAATCTTTGCAAAAACAAAACTGCACTTTTTCTGCTTCCTTGCCTTAATGTGTTGGCGCTTGGGTTTAAATTTAAAAGCGCATTCCAAGTGTTTTGCCCAACAATTCCATCTGCAGTTAATCCATTATTTGTTTGAAAAGTTACAACCACACGCTGTGTTGCCGCACCAAAAATTCCGTCTGGATTTAGATTTGCACCATATTCGTTTAGCAAATATTGCAATATTTTAACAAAATTGTTTCTCTCCCCTCTCCTTATGCTTGGATAGTTTTCTAACTCTCTTGCAACATACGGCACATCTAAATATTGGCACACTCCAAAACAAGCACCCTCTCCCACATTTTTAACAAAAATAGGGTTGAGCATAAGTTTTGCTTCGGCAAAGTTTGTCATAAACCCTGCTTCTATTAAAGTTGACGGACAATTAACATTGCTTAACACACCAACAGAAAGGCGCCCAACAAAACGTGCGGGGCGATTTGTGAATTGGCTTAACGCCTGCAACACTTGCTCGCTTAACTGTTGGCTTTGACCGGCAAAATTGTTAAAGGGGCTATAATAAACTTCCAACCCTTGTGCAGAATTAAACGTTTGGCCAGTTCCCGCAGCATTGTAGGCAAAAGTAACAAGCAAACTTAACCCTGCCCGGTTTGCCCTAACAACTCTGGTGGAAACACTTGCATCTTGCACTTCCTGGTGAACGTCGACCACATTAAACCCACACCTTAAGCATGCCAACATAAACTCTAGTTTTGCTTGGCGGTTAAATTCATTTTCGTAAAAGCTTCTATTTATATATGGTAAAATTGGTGTTCGTTTGCCTGCCGTGGGCGGATTTAAGCCATGTTCGTCGTTTGCACCAATTAAAAAATTATTTGCGTTTGCCATAAAATAACCTCTATTATTTCTATGCCTGCAAATAATTTTATGTTAATAATTATTTTGTTTCGTCTAAATATGTAGCTTCTATATCTGCTACATGGAACAAAAGTGCAGTTGGAAAAGCGGTGTAGCAATCGCTTAAATCGCTGGTTGCTTGGCTTCTTGGATCAAATGCACCCATATGCCAATTAATTGCCATTGCTTCTTCCCGTGTTAATCTCATAAATCCACTAATGATATAAACCGATTTTTCACCGTGACCATAAGGTAAAGAGTTATTATATGCATAGTATGGCACTTGCACCCATTGCCCATCTATTTTTTGATTGCGATATTCCACCGTATATGTGTTAACTTTGCAAATGTCGTGCAACAAAGCTATTATTGCAACACTTTCGTCGCTAATAATTTCTGCACGTTTTTCACCATATTCAAGGTTAAGGGCATTTAAATATCTTTTATAAACATTTAAAGAATGATAGCACAAACCGCCCTCAAAACTGCTGTGGCGCCTGCCAGACGCTGGCGCAGTGAAGAAGTCGCTGGTTTTTTCTAAATATTCCAACAACTTTTCAGCTCCATCTCTTTTAATGTTAGTTTTAAACAGATTTATGTAATCTCTTTTATATTCTTCAACCGTTTTTTCCATAATATTCCTTTATTTGTTTCTGCTTTTATATGTTGTGTGCAAGTATTGTTTTGCTTTTTCGCTTAATGGCGAACCTAAAAATTCATCATACAAGGTTTTAATTTGAGAGTTTTCGTAGCAGGTTTTAATTTTAGCTTTTTCGTCTTGCAAATATAAGCCATTTGCTCGTTTTTCAACAACCTCGTCTGCATCCATAACTTTTGGTTGCCCTGCACCACCAACACAACCGTTTGGGCAAGCCATAACTTCAATCATTTGGTAGTTTTTATATTTTTTGTCTAATATCGTTCTTGCCGCTGCAGTTCCAAACACAACACAAAGTTTAATATCCTTGCCAAGAAGATTAACTGTTGCAGTTTTAATGTCCTTGTATCCCCTAACCTTTTTAAATTTTAACAAATCGGCTGGAGGATTTTCGCCTGTTGAGAAGTAATATGCCGCCCTAACTGCCGCCTCCATAACACCACCGCTTGCACCAAATATAACTCCTGCCCCGCTTCCAGTTGGAAACGCCGAATCGTACTCGCCATCTTTTAAGGTTTTAAAGTTAATTTTTTGTTTTTTTAGAAGTGCTCCCATTTCTCTAACGCTAACAATTAAATCGGTATCTCTACCGTAGGCAGAACGCAACTCTTCCCTTTTAATTTCCGCCTTTTTTGCAAGGCATGGTGTTAGCGTTGCAATGAAAATATCGTTAGGATTAATGTTTTCCTTTTGTGCAAAATAACTTTTAATTATGCTACTTTGCATTGCAATAGGGCTTTTACAACTAGATAAATGTGGTATTAAATTAGGGTAAAACGTTTCAACAAATTTAACCCATGCCGGGCAACAACTTGTAAACTGTGGCAAACCAGAATTGGTTTTTATGCGATTTAACAATTCATTCGCTTCTTCCATAATGGTTAAATCGGCAGCAAAACTAACGTCAAAAACGTAGTCTGCTCCCAATTTTTTTAACGCACTTATCATTTTGCCGGCAACAAACTCGCCAGCTGGCAAACCAAACATTTCGCCCAAAGACACACGCACGGCTGGGCTTGTCATAATAACCACATTTTTGTTTGGGTTGTTTATAGCTTCCATAAGTTGAGGAGTGTCGTCCTGCGGAACAATTGCTTCCACTGGGCAAACCGCTGCACACTGCCCACAATTTATGCAAACAACATCTTCGCTATCATATTTCCAAAAGCCAGCAACACCCATTTTCTTTTTGCAAACGTCTTTACATTTTCCGCAAAGAACACATTTGCTTTCTTTTCTTTTTATGCTTGGGTTGTCGTGGTTAATTGGCACCCTAATTTCTGCATATTTATCCAAAACTTTCTCCTTTGTTGTATATATTAATTTAAACTTAAATTAATGATTATTTTAAAGATTTAACTGGTTTGTTATCTAAATAATCTTTAACAGACGTGCAATAGTCGGCAACTTCGCCAATTTTGTCGTAAAAATTTTTCATATTCTTTTGCCTTGCGAAAATGGAAACGTTGTAATTTTTCCTTAATTCGTTTTTAATTTCAAAAACTTTCTTAATGTCGTCCTGTTCGTCGTAAACAAGTGCAAGGTTTGGAAGCATATTTAAATTTTCTCCCGCTTCTTTTAATATTAAAGTTATTGGTTCAAAGCCCAAACTTAACCCAACCGCAGGGGCATCATTGCCGGTTATTTTGCCCACCATTTTATCGTAACGGCCACCGCCAGAAATTGCACCGCCAAAATTTGGCGCATAAATTTCAAACACTGCTCCTGTGTAATACCCTTGCCCACGCACAATAGAAACATCAAATTTAACCATGTGTTTGTTGCCTGTTATTTGGTTAAGGGTTGAAATTAAAAATTGCAAATCGTTAACAATTTCTGGTGCAACGCCATATTTTAACGACGCTTCAATTCCGTTTGCATTAATGTCGTTTAAAACTTCAATAAGGCGATTTATTATTTCTGTTTCAAAACCTTTTTCAATAAGTTCCATGGTAACGCCTGTTAAAGAAATTTTATCTAACTTATCTAGCGTTACGCAAACAGTGCTAATTTCTTCTTCCTTAAACCCTGCAAACAAACAAATTGCATTTAAAAGTTGTTTATGGTTAATTTTAACTGTTAAATTTTTAAAGTTAAGTTGCGATAGGGTTTCAATTGCCACACATAAAAGTTCAAGTTCTGCATTAATGGTTTTGTCGCCAATAATGTCTATATCGCATTGAACAAATTGCCTGTTTCTGCCGCGTTGTGGGCGCTCTGCTCTAAACGCACAATCTATTTGAATAGACTTAAAAGGATTAGGCAACACATCTCTGTTGTTTGCATAAAACCTTGCAAGCGGAACTGTTAAATCGTACCTTAACCCCTCTTCAACAATATCGCTAAGAGTTAAGTTTTCTTTGCTTAGGTTAAGCTTATCGCCCCTTTTAACTGTTTTAAACATAAGTTTTAAGTTATCACCACCATCGCTAGAAGTTAAGTATTTCAAATTTTCCAAAATTGGCGTGGAAATAAGATTAAAGCCATTGCTTTGATAATTTTCTAAAATAATTTGCCTAACCGCCTCCCTAATTTTGGCGTCTTTTGGAAGATAGTCGTAAGTTCCTCTAACTGGATTAAAGTTTTGCATGAAGTTCTCCTTAAAAGAAAAAATTTCTTACCACATTATAACTAATAATAGAGGTGTTTGTCAACAACCTGCCACCAACCAATCACTTAAATAAAACAAAAAACACCTTAAGGTGTTTGTTTATTAATCGTTAATTATTTTAACTTCGCCACAAAGAATGTCGTTATACGAATATGTGTAAACCGTTTCCAAGTCTAGTGCACAACTTTTAACAGTGAAAACACTGGCATAAATATCTTCAATTCTTGCCCTTAAACTGTTAACTTTGCGCCTGCCCCTATTAATGTGCAAACTAACTTCTTGCCCTTTAAGTTCTAAAATTTTTTGTTTAATATTATCAACCGTGTTTGGCATTTTTTTCATTGTTCACCCCTAAGCATTTTGTTCTATTAAACTGTTTTTAAACTTTAACCGCAAAAGTTTTCAAATTTCGCACAAAAAAAGTGGATTGCTCCACTTTCGTTTAATCGTCATCTTCTTCATCATCGTCGTCTTCGTCGTCATCATCAATAATGTCTAAATCGAAGTCGTCGTCTTCATCTTCTTCATCATCGTCATCAAGGTCCTTATCCAAATCTTCTGCAAATTCAAAGTCCTCAACAAGGCCAGCGGTGTCTTCCATTTCATCTTCGTCGTAAATAGAGTCGGCCAAATCGTTTCCGTCTTCGTCGTCTTCGTCTTTTTCGTCGTCGTCCGAAATATATTTGTGCCAATCCTCAATTTCTTTATCTTCTGCGTCCTCGTTTGCGCCAATGCCTAATTCTTGCTTGCAACTGTCGCATATTTCTTGGTTGTTTTGTATAAAGTTAATTTTACAAATTGGGCACAATTCTAAATCGTCTAGGTCGTCCTCAGTAGATTTAATAAGTTTCATTTCTTTTTTGCAAACGTCACAATATTGGTCTGCCTTTTTAATGTAATTTAATTCACATCTTGGGCATAAAATCCAAACTGGTTTTGTTGCTTTTGCCATAAACAAATCTCCTTTTCAAAACTTACATAATTATAGTTTTTACAAAATAATTTGTCTAGCAAATTTTAAGTGTTTTTAATAATTTCTAAATTTTCAATATTGGGCGAAAATTTTTACAATAAAAAACACCAAATAAAGCACAATTTCTATGCTCCTTCTATTAACATTTTATCGGCAACAAGCGCTATAAATTCGCCGTTGGTTGGCTTTTCGTTGCTAGAATAAACTTTAATTCCAAAAAGGTTGTTAATATTTTCAATTTTGCCCCTGTTCCAAGCAACTTCAATTGCGTGGCGAATTGCACGTTCCACTTTGCTTGCACTTGTGTCGTATTTTTCTGCAATAGTTGGATAAAGTTTTTTGGTTATTGAATTTATAATTTCTGGGTTGGCAATGGCAAGTTTAATTGCTTCGCGCAAAAACTGATAACCTTTAATGTGGGCCGGAATGCCAACGGTTATGAAAATATTTGTAATTTTTTCTTCAATGTGATTAGAGATTTTTGCATTAAAAAAAGTGTTGTTGCTGGCTAAAGATTGACTTAAAATATCATCAATTCTTTCCTTTAATGTGTTAACGTCAAAGGGTTTAATGCAATAATAGGTTGCGCCCAAAGAAATTGCCTTATTAATAAAACCGTCTATTGAAAGAGAAGATTGCACAATAACTTTTGCAGTTGTTCCAGCAACACTTTCTAGCACCTTAAAACCATCGCATTTTTTTAAAACAATATCGGTTATAACCACATCTGCGTTGCAAGTTTTAATAAGCTGAATTAATTCTTCTCCATCGCAAGTGGTGGCAACAATTTTATATTTTTCTTCTGCAAAGTTTTTGCTTAATTCCAATAAATTATCTTTATCTTCATCTGCAAGAATTAGTTTTATTTTTTCCATAAATTCCCCTTTTTAGTGTTTTTTACACGAATTTATAATAACAAAAAATGTGGCAAAAACAATAAGCAAAAATGCTATAAATTTGCGCATAATTGGCTTTTTATAACAATTAAATAAGCAAAATGTCGAAAACAAAATTTATTAAAACAAAGATTATTTGGAATTATAAAATTTTTCAAAAAATAATCTTAAATAAACAGTAATTGTGGCGATTTATAGTTTATTGCTTAAATTCAACTTTCCAATTTTAAAAAGTAATCATAAATTCTTTTTGGTGGCTATACATTATTAAAGACAAGGGAGGTTGTATGGAAAACGAAACCATAAAAATTACTTATGCAAAAAACCTAAGCAAACTAAATTTCAACAGTTTAATAAGCATACCCGTAAATTCTAACGTTAACATAAAAACCATTTTAAGCGTTCAAAGCCATGTAAGCAATTGCAAAGTGGAATGTGGCTCTGGAAAGGCAATAATAAGCGGGAAAATTGCGGTTAAAGTTTTGTATGTAGACACCGACAACTTAACTAACACTTTAACCGACACGCAAACTTTTAATGAAACTCTGCTAGACAGTTCCATTGTTAGCGACAGCTACATAAACGTATGCAACAATTGCGTTGCTTGCAAAATTCTTTCCACCAACGGCACATTAAAAATCTCTGCAGATGTTAGCATTGTGCCAATTATGTATGTTAACCTTGCAATTAACAATTCAGCCAGCAACTACGAAAATATGCAAATGAAAAAGAGTTTAATTAACACATCAACCCTTTCAAGTTTGGTTAGCACCACGTTTGAACACACATGCATTTTAGAAACTAAACATCAAATTAACAAAATTTTATGTTACAATTGTTGGTTCGATAAAGAAGATGTTACCGCCTTTGACGGATATGCAGTTGTAGATGGCAAATTATATTCACAGTTAATATACGAAACCGTTGAAAATGAACAAACCTCTGTTAAAGAAATATTCTCGTCTTCAACCCTAAAATGCGATGTGGAAATAAAAGAACTAGCAAAGGATTGTATGTTAGATTTATGTTTCAACTGCACTGCCCCACAAGAGAACATAACCACCGAACTAGAAGACGGCAACAGCGTTGTTAACATAACTCACATTCTTTTTGCAAACGGAGTTGCTTTAAAGCCAATTTCTATTGATATTATAGACGATATGTTCAGCACAGAAAATAACCTAGAAATAACCCTAACCAAAAGGGACTTTACTCTATCTCAAACTTGCCAGCATTTTAAAGACAGTGTTTCGGGAGACATTCAATTAAACGAAACCGAGCCGGCAATAGACGAAATTGTTGCAACCTTAACCCCGCAAGCTGAAATAACAAACCAATATTTAAAAGATGAAAACCTTTGGGTTGAGGGTATTGTGTCTGCACAAGTTGTTTATTTAAACGAAAACAAAGAGCTTAGCACCAAACAAGTTGAATTGCCTTTTGTGTTAAATTCCAAAATTAGTTTGCAAAAACTAGGTTGCTTGCACCTTCAAGCAACAGTGGCATCAACACGCACCAAGGTTAAACGTGGCACAATTCTAGACCTAGATTTTGGCGTGTGCTTTGCCGTGTGCTTATATAACACACAAGAATTAGAAATGATAGATACAATTTCAATTGGCAAACCACTTAATAACTCTGCTTACGACTTTCAAATTTTTCTTGCCAAACCAAATGAAACAATGTGGGAACTTTGCAAACGAATTAAAATTTCGCCAGAAAATTTGCAGGCATTAAACCCAAACCTACCACTTGTTATGCAAGGTGGCGAAAAAGTTATTATTAAACGATAAAAAAAGAACTGCAAATGCAGTTCTTTTCTGTTTTAATATTATGCGTTTTCAGTAACTGAATAAATAATTCCGTTGTTATCTGTGCTTTGTTCACAAGCATAACCTTCTGCACAGAAGTTTGTAGCTTCGCCTTCTGCCTTGCAAGAATTTGGATTAAACTTTTCAAACACACCACCGGTTACAGAGATTGTTGCAGTTTGATCATTGTAAGATTCGTCATAACAATTTAAAACAAATTCATAAGCCTTTGAAGCGATAGGATAGGTTTGTTGAATTGAAAATCTTCCGCCATTAATAACCACCATTCCTTGACGTACATAAACAGCGTGAACGTTACCAACAAATGTTCCATTTTCAATGGTTAATTTTGCATCTTCCGCCCTTAAATCTATTGCATAACTATCGCCATCTTTTGTTTTTAATGTTCCGTTACCATTAATGGTTAAATCTCCACCTTCTTGCACAGAAATTAATGACCAAGAATCTTCATCGTCCCAAATGGCTTCACCTTGATCTTCATTATAAATTTTTTTGCCATTTAAATTTAATGTTACTTTTTTATTAACAACAAATTGAACGTCTGTTTCAATGTCTGCTGTTAATTTAATAACATCTCCATCTTTAGCATCTCGTAAAGCCGAAACAAGTTGGTTTTCATTAGCAACTTTAATTGCCCCATCATCTTTGCAGGCAGACAAAACCATCATGCCAGAAAACATTAAGCAAGCAATCAACATAAAATTTAAAAATTTTTTCATATTTCCCCCCTTTGTGAAATAATTGTTATTCATATTATAAACAACCTTAACCTTAATTGTCAAGCAATTAAAATTGGTTTTTTAGGCACATTTTAAAGTTTTATGCTATAAACTCTTATGCCTTTTAATAAAAAAAAGCAGTGATAACTATCACCGCTTTATAAATTAAACTCTAAAATCTTCTTCCGCCATAGCGTTTAATGATGCATCTAGCACAGTGTGAATATGATTAACCGCATTGCTTGGAGCAATTTTTTCGTCCACAATATCTTTAAAAGCATAAAGGAGTGGTGCAGAAATTTGCCTTCCATAGCTTAGTTCGGCATTCCTTTTAATAATTCTTCTAATAAGCCCTGTTGCCGCTTGCCTTCCTTCAACAGAATTAAAATCTAAGGTTGGGTTAGAGGTGTTTTGCTTAACAAGTTCTTTGCCATAAGTTAGATTGTGGCTAACAGGGTCGTACAACGTTGCGTTATAGTCTGCCAAAAGTGCCAAATGGCTTGCCGTTTTAGGGTTGCAACCCATGCCTTTTAAAATCTTTTCCATTTCGTTTATGCTAACACTCATAAGTGCGCCTTTAAGGGTTGCATTGTTGCCACCTTCGCACATTCCGCCCAAAGCACTATATATATTTTTTGCAGCAGCGCAAATTTCACAACCCTGAACGTCCGACCATGGATACAAAGTGAATTTATCTGTTTTAATAATTCCTTGCACCTGTTTTGCAAGGTTAAAGTCGTAAGACGAAACAACCATTGTATTAAAACACTCGTTTTGCGCAATAGAGTTTGGTTGGCCAGGCCCCGCCAATATTGCAATATTATTTTTGTTAACGCCATAGCTCATCATAATTTCGCTTAAAGTTCTTCCTGTGGTTGCTTCAATACCTTTCATGGCAAGGCAATATTTTTTGTTTTCAAACCCAGGAACTTGGCTAATTTCTTGCATTAAGTTGTCAAACTCTTGGCTTAAAATGGAAATAATAACAAGGTCGCCATAGTTTAATGTTTCGGCCAAATTTTTGTTGCAAACAACTTCTTTTCTGTTGCTTAAATCTACATAACGGTTCTTTTTTTCTTGCATAAATGGAGTTTCAAACTTATCCCATGCCATAACAGTGTGGCCACCTTCCACAGCAATCCAAATGTTGGTGGAAGCCCATCTTCCTGTTCCTAAAACACTAATTTTCATAATTTATCCTTTATTTGTTGTTTACCCCTAAACCCCAAATGCTTTTTAAATTTTATACTTTGAAATGTTTTTAAAATTTTAACTGTGCCCAGCATAATAATCCAGGCAAAAGTGTTAACCTAACTTTTTTAAAGCGAGGGTTGATTGATGCGGATTGGCGCCAGCGTTAAGCATAATCAATAACCCGAGCTCTCTTAATCATTTTTTGGTTGATTGTCTATTGGCTTTGTCATTGGGAACAAAATAGTATCTCTAATGTTAGGCAAGTCGAAAATCATCATAATAAAACGGTCAATTCCAAAGCCTAAACCGCTCATTGGTGGCATGCCATGTTCCATAGAAAGCAAGAAATCTTCGTCAACGTCCATAGTTTCATCGTCGCCCAAATCTTTGTCTTTAAGTTGGCTAACAAGAGCGTCCCTTTGTTGAAGTGGATTAACAAGTTCGCTATAAGCATTTAAAATTTCTGCACCATTAACAACAACTTGGAAAACGTCTGTAACTCTGTCATCATCATCGTTTCTTCTTGCCAAGGTTTTTAAGAATGCTGGATAATTATACAAGATTGTTGGCCCAACAATTTTTTCCCTTATAAGTTTTTTATAGCAAAAATCCACAATTGCCCTGCAAGATTTGTAACCTTCAAGGTCGTAACGTGTCATAACGCCACTTTCAACAATTTTGTTTGCAAGTTCAACTGGGTTGGTTATTTCTAAAAAGTCAAAACCAAAAATTTCACGCATTTTTTCAACGTAATCTATTCTTTCCCAGTTTTCGTTGCCAAAATCTAGTTCTTTGCCAGCAACAGTTATTTTTGTTGTGCCAATTGTGTATAACATAAGTTCTTTAATAAACCTTTTGAAGAAGGCAATGTTATCTTCAAAATCCCAATACGAAGCATACCATTCAACTTGTGTGAATTCTTGCAAGTGGGTTGAGTCCATACCTTCGTTTCTAAAATCTTTGCCAAGTTCAAAAACTTTGTCGAACCCAGCTGCGTTGCATTGTTTTAGCCAAGTTTCGGTGGCAATTCTTAAATTGCAGTCAAGGTCTAACGCATTATGATGAGTGAAGAATGGTTTTGCCGTTGCACCGCTAACGTTAACTTGCAAAACAGGGGTTTCCACTTCAAAAAAGCCATTATCTTCCAAAAATCTTCTAACAAAAGAAACCGCTCTGCTTCTTGCAATAAACACGTTTCTAGATTTTTCATTAGCAATAATATCTAAATATCTTTGGCGGTATTTTGCTTCTGTGTCAACAAGGCCGTGGAATTTTTCAGGAAGCCCACGTAGTGCCTTGCCCAACAATTCAAAACTGTTAACTTGAACGGTTAATTCGCCTGTTTGAGTTCTAACCATTTCGCCATTAACGCCAACAAAGTCGCCAACGTCACAAAATTCTTTAAACTTTGCAAGCGCTTGTTCGCCCACAATGTTTAACGACAAACTAATTTGCACGCTTGTTCTCATTGGTGTTGCTGGATTATAGTTAAAATTATCGCCAATTGCGTAAATTCTGGCAAAAATTAACTTGCCGAAAGTTCTTTTAAAAGTCATTCTTCCTGCAACGCTAACTTTTGTTCCTAGTTCAATATTGTCAAGGTCATGAATTTCGTGGGTTTTATTAAACTTGGCCTTATATGCCTTTTCTCCCATTGCTTCCAATCTTTTAATTTTTTCAACTTTAATTTCAAATTCGCTTAAATTTTCTTCTGCCATAGTTTCTCCTTTAACCTCACATATATATAAGTATTTTAAAGTATAGCAAAGAAAAATTTTGTTGTCAATGTTTTGCAAAAGTTTGTTGATTTAAGCATTTAATTGGAGAAAGAAAAAAACTGCTCGGTTGAGCAGTTTTTTTGTTATCTTTTAAAAATTGGTTTAATAACCACATGACGTTTTTCGCCTTCGCCGGTAGATTCGGTTGTAACATCGTCCCTATCTTGCAAAGTGGTGTGAATAATACGTCTGTCGTAAGCGTTCATTGGGTCCAAGTGAATGTTGCGTTGAATGTTAATGGCTTGAGATGCAACTTTGTTTGCCAAATCCACAATGGTTTGGTTTCTGTTTTGCTTGTAGCCGTCAACATCAAGGTATAATCTAACTGGGCCTTCGCTTCTTAGTTTAAGTCCGCTTAAAAGAAGTTGAAGTGCTTGAATGTTTTCGCCATGATAGCCAATAAGTTTTCCAACTTTTTCGCCTTTAATGCTAAAAGAAACTTCATTTTCTTTTGCAGTGCATTCAACTGTTGCGTTTTCGTCTAGCATTCGTGCAAGGTTAAGCAAAAACTCTTTTCCTTTTTCTTGCAAACGGGCAGTGTCAACCACACGTTTTTTCTTTTCAACCACTTCGGTTGGTTGAGGTTCGGTTTCTGCCACAGTTTCTTCGGTTGATTGTTCGGTTGCATTAACTTCTTGTTCAACAACTTCTTCAGTTTCAACTTTGTTTTCGCCCCAAGAAAGTTGAACTTTTGCTTTTTTGAAAAGCCCACCTTCCTCAATAACTTTAATTTCAACATCTTCACGTTTCATTCCGCATTCCAAAAGGCCATTTTGAATTGCAAGTTCCACGCTTTTTCCTGTTGCTTCAATTAACATTTGTTTCTCCTTAAATTCAATAGAATTTTAGTTTATTTTTTATAGTTTCTGCTATATTCAACAACTTCAACGTTTTTCTTTTTCACCAAAACTTCTTCGCCACCATTTTTATTGCTTCTTGCCTTAAAAATTAGTGAAAGAATTGTTGAAATTATTGCACTCATAAGCGAGTTCATAATAATATATAATGTGAACACAACGTTAGATGTGCTTGCAAATATTGCCATTGAAAGTGGAATTATAACCAACATAACTTTGTTCATTGTGTTAAGTTTTTGCCCCTTTGGTGCAAGAATTTTTGCAGAAAGGAACTGTGTTAAGAACGAAACTGCAACAGCCAAAATAACCAACACAAAATAACCGTTTGCGTTACCTTCTTGCGCTGTTATTGCTGTTGTTATGTTGTTATATCTAACCAAAGCGTCCGCTTTTGCTTGGTCGGCCAACTTTTGGTGTTTTGCATAATCTTCAAAACTCACAAATTGGTTAACATTGCTTGCGTCTGCCTTCCAAACGCTTTTAACCCAAAGCCAGCTGTTACGTTTAGAAACTTGCTTATATTCGTCCTTAACGGCTTCAATTGCAACTTCCAAAACATAATCTTCTTCTGTATCATACCCCGCAACTGGAGCATTTGCCCAAGTTTCATGTGCAGTTGATTCTGCTTGAACGTAAGTTAAGTCTAACTGTTGGTAAGAAGAATATAATTTGTCTGTTCCGAAACTTCTAATGCTTCCATAAAGAGTGAAAAACACACCCATGGTTAAACCTAGGGTTAAAATCATTGTTAGGCACATTCCGCCCACATTAACATTATATTTTTTATAAAGTTTAGCAGATTCTTGATTAATCTTATCTTTATTGCCAGAATATTTACGATTAATTTCGTCCAATTCTGGTTTCATTAAAGCGCTTGCCCTAGCTTGCTTTTGAGAAGATATTCTTTGAAAAACATCTAGTGGCAAAAGCACCAATTTTAGGCAAATGGTAAACACAACAATTGCCCAGCCATAGTTAACAAGCCAATTAGAAAACCAATTAATTAGAACTGTCCATAAATCCGATTTTAGCAATAAACTAATGTTATTTAACATTTCCATTTATAATTTCCTTGTAGGTTCAGTTTTGGAAAATCTACCCCAGCAGGGTGGTTAGGTCGGCATTTTAAAAGACGGTTAATTGTGTATATCCCACCCAAAAAAAAGCCAAATTCTTTAATGCTATCCCAAGCAAATTTACTGCATGTTGGCAAAAAATGGCAACTCTTTTGCTTTGCGTGTGTTAAAACTTTTCTATACAAAAATATTAAAAACAAACACACCGCAGTTATGGGATAGGTTAAAATGTAGTAAACCCTAAACATTGTTGTCCCTTAAAAGGTTGTTCTTTTTCAAAACCTTTAAAATTTCTTTTTCAATTTCGACACTCGATTTGTCTTTTGCTTCTGGCTTAGCAGTAAAAACATAGTTTTTAACAGCAAAAACGTTAATGTTTAACCTGCACGCCTCGCTAATAATTCTTTTCACACGGCTTCTAACAACGCTGTTGCCCACTTGTTTAGAAACAGAAATGCCAATTTGAGGGTAGCGTTTATAGGCCCTAACATGGTGAATAAGAAAACTGTTGGAATGAGCCACTGCACCTTTTTTGTAGATATAGTTAAACTCTTTCCTTTTTTTTAATCTGTTAATTTTTTGTAACATAAAAGCCCTTTAAAACTATTTTGTTAGTTCTTTTCTTCCCTTGTTACGACGACGCTTCAACACGTTTCTGCCAGACAATGAACGCATTCTTGCTCTAAAACCGTGAACTTTGCTTCTTTGTCTTTTCTTTGGTTGGTAAGTTTGTTTCATAATTCCTCCTTTTTTCGTTTAGATAATGAAAACTCGTTTATACTTACATAAACGAGAAAAGGGGGGTTATCTCATTAGAGATAAATCCGCCTTTTAAAATTTTTCTAGGAAACTGCTTAAAGAATTATCTTTGGATTGGCAATTTAAACTTTGTTTATTTAGTAATAAACTCAACTTAACCGCCCACGGACTGCAAATTTCGAATAAAAAAATAACCGAAATTTTCCTATTGTTAACAATCTTAACAAAAAAAGCGGTGCTTGTCAATAATTGCACTCGCTTTTTATTTGCAAAATTTGTTGGTTTAAACTTCGGCACATTCGCTAAATGGCACAAAACGTTCGTCATTGGCCAAATTATTGTGATATTCTTGAATGCCATTTTTTATTAAATTAGCAAAACGAGAATGAGCCATAACCGTTAACCCAAATTTTCGGCCATCTTCACACAACTCGTAGTAACCATTCAATTTACTAATTTGAGTAACTCCATCGCTTCTATCCCAATTGCCTTCTCCATGCTTTCTATCAAACACCAAATCTTTAGCGTTAAAGGTAACAAAATTAACTCTTGCACAAACTGCTTCTGCCACAGCAAAAACATCATTGGTTGGAATTTTTTTACCCACATAAGAACTATACACCTTTTTTAAAGGCGCTGGAATTAAATTTCCGTTCCAGTCGGTGTATGGTTCGCAGTATAAATTAGCCAATTGCTTAACTTGTTCCCCATATTCAGCAGAGTTAACTAAACTCTCTTCAGGAGCATAAAAATATCTTTCCACAAACTCCATTAAGCTTTTGCTATGTTTGCTTTCTTGATAAACCGTGTTAACAATAACTGGTCTAATAACGCCCGTTCTAATTAATTGTAAGGTCTGTTGCAAATGTTCCTTGTGCCTAACCACAAATTCTTTATCACTTATAACTCCATCAAAATTCGCCACAAGATTTCTTTCTTTGCCTTGCAAAATATATAAATACACAAGCTCGCGCAAAACGTCTGAATCGAACGCAACGTAAATGTAGTCTTTATTATTTTTTGCCATTTGGTTTCTCCTTAAGTTTTATGTTTTTTGTTTTAACAAAATTAGCAAAATCGGCAAGTTGCTGTTCGTAAGTTAAATTTTTCATTTCTTCTTTTGCCAATCTGTCGTTTTCTTCAAGTTCTTTTTTAAATTGTTTTAATTCCACATTTTGCGTTGCTTTTTTTAACATTTTTTTCTCCTTTAAATTGATTGAATTATAAATAATTTACGCAAATTAGTCAACTAATATCTGCTATTTAAACTGAGCACCCGTCTTCAATTTCAAATGGTTTTTGGCTTGAATAATCATGCACATTTTCAAGCACATATCCTCCATGAGTTCTGTAAGTGCAAAATCTATCTAAATTTGAAAAAACTTTAACATTATAATTTTTTCTGTGATCTATGTGATTATTAATTGCTATTTGTAATGCAATGTTATTAACCTGATTAATAAAAATGTTAAGCTCCCAACTTCTAGTTCCATTAACTAGATTTTGAAACACCTGCTCGTAAAGTGGTGTTTCACAATAATATTCTGCAAACTCTTCAACTTTCCCATTATTAAAAATTTCAACACCACGTTCAACTTGTTGTTTTAATTTTTGTGCACTCTCTAAATTTTTAAAATTTTCATCAGCAACAACTTTAAAAAGTTCACTAAAAATTTTAGTGTCCACATAGGTTCGCGCTATAATAAATTCTTTAAGTTTATCCCCATCTGCTATAGCCGAAACAAATTGTTGAATTATCTTTTCATCTTTATTGCTAAAACTAACGCACGCCGCGGGAATTTTGCCTTTTAAAGTTTTTAAAAGTTTTTTAGCCTTTTGCATAAACTGGTTTGAACAACCATCAAACACCACCGCTCCTCTTGAATTGCCTGGCACTAAAAACAGTTCTGTATAGTAATTCATAATATATTCTCCCACTAAGATCCTTCTTCTTAAATGTATCACACAAACCCGCATTTTGCAATAGGCACAATAAAAAAACACCCTTTGTTAAGGATATTTTTTGGCGGAGTGTGGCGGATTCGAACCGCCGGTTGCTTTCACAACACCTGTTTTCGAGACAGGCACATTCGACCACTCTGACAACACTCCACGTGGGCATTCTGCCCCAATATTTTCACTGGTTAAATAAACTCAAACATTATAACAAACATTACAATTTTTGTAAATGAAATTTAAAAAAGTTATCCACAAAAGTTTAAAAAATGTGGATAACCTTCTTTAAATTTACCTGTTATTATATGCAAATTTTAATGTGCTTTTTTAAAAAATAAAAAAGGCCTTAATCCACTATTAAATAGATTAAAAGCCTTGTTAAATGTCTTTATTCCACATTAAATTTTCTTTTAAATTTTTTGCTTTAAAAACTTAGTAAAATATATAATATTTTAATCTAGATTTTACAGGTAAAAGTATCTAAAATGTTTCTCATTTTATCTAGATTTTACAGGTAAAATCAAGAAAACAAAATCTTCATTTTCACATGGAGTAATAATGCATGGTTGAATAGCACTGTTAAATTTCATTTTAACGTATGGATTATCAATCACACGCAAGCAATCGCTAAAATATTTAGAGTTGAAAGAAATGTTAAGGTCGCTTCCCTTCACTCCAACTGTAATATTTTCTTTTGTGTTTCCAATTTCACTAGAAGAAGTTAACATTAAATTTTTTTCTTTAATGTCGAACTTAACAAGGTTGTTTTTATCTATTTTACTTAAAACACTTGCTCTATCAATAGCATCTTCAAGCTGTTCTTTGTTTATTGTTACAACGGTTGAAAAATCTTTTGGAACAATTTGACGATAGTTAATAAATTGGCCATCAATTAGGCGGTTTATAATAATTGTGTCGCCAAGGTCAACCATTATGTTGTTAGAATGCACGTAAACTTTAATGGTTCCGTCGCTATCCATCATTTTAACAATGTCGTTAATATTTTTTCCAGGAACAATTAATTTAAATTCGTTTGTTGCCATAACTAAATTCTTATTGGCAATGCTCAATCTGCAACCGTCAACGGCAACAGCGCGAATAGAGGTTCCAGTTGTTTCTAAAAGAATACCTTTCAAAATTGGTCTGCTATCGTCCTGCGCAACGGCATAGAAAACGTTGTTAATTAAAGTTTTAAAATCTTCTTTTGCAATTTCAAAGAAATTGGTTTTTTCCACTTCTTTTATTTGTGGAAATTCACTTTTTTCCATACATTGCAAACAGCCTTCGCTATCTGTATAAGCAATGCGAAGTTGATTTTTTTCGTTTAATTCACATTCAATTTGCTCGTTGGTTAGTTTTTTAATATACTCGCCAAATAATCTTCCTGGAACAACAGTTTCGCCTTCAGTAATAACATCTGCACGAATTGTTTTTTCAATGCTAATTTCAAGATCGGTTGCCGATAGCACCAATTTATCGTTGGCGCAAACCATTCTAATACCTTCAAGAATTTGGGAAGTGGACTTACTGCTAATAGCTTTAGAAACAACGCTAATAGCTTCGCTAAGTTCAAGCCCATCACATCTAAATTGCATAATAACTCCTTACCGATTTTGCCACCCCTTAACGCCAAAATCTACAGTATAATATTAACAAACAAACCTCACTATGTCAACAGAAAATGACGCTTTTTGCAGAAATCTTCAAACTATTTTTCATCCACAAAAATGTGCATAATTCTCAACATAACAACCCCGCCTAAACATCTATAAAATAGATAACTAACAAGGTTATTCGCGTGCGCGCGTAAGCGGGCAATTTTATTTAAATTTTATTTGTTTTTTTGATTGTGATTTTTCTATTAAGGCAAGTGGAAATGTGGATAACTTTTAAAACCACAACATTTAGTGCTGCCACAAACAAAAATCGACAAAATTCACACAATTGTTATCCACTTTTAATGTGAGTAACTCGGTTGAAAGGTGTGTGTATAACCCCATTTTAGGTGTGGACAACCCCCAAAATTCAACAAATTTCGCAAATTAAACTACGTAAAGAAATGAGAAATCAACTTTTAAGGTTCAATGTTAAGTAAACAAAGTTTTCAAAATAAAAAGTTGGCAGGTTTTGGCCGAAAAACTGTTAATTTATATAATATATAACTAATATTTTACTCGATTAAATATTAATAGTTTTACTTTATTATATGTTTGCGTCATAACTTATTTTTAATTATTATGAATAATTTAATGCGCAAACTTAATATTATTTTATTTATTATATTAGGCTTTTAAATATATTTTAAGTAATCATTCTAATAAGTTTGGATGCGAAAATTACTTATTAGTTATATGAATTATAAATTACACGCGTAAACTTTATATTTTAATTAACTATATATAATGTAACGCGAGAATTTCTTATATACATTAATATTATATATTATTATCGCGTTAAAATATATTATATTATTATCAATGTAATTTATTCGCGTGCGCGCACTCACGTATGTGCATATACAATATATACAAATTAGTTTCTTTTATACGCGAGTATCTAACAATTAGCAATTTTGCGTTGCATATTTCAAAAAGGCAATTGACTTATCCACAATTTTAGTGTATAATGCGCTTAAAGGAGTTGAATATGTTTTTACTTGACCAATGGAAAAAAGTTTTAAACAAGTTGGAGAATGAAGTAACAGCGGTTACGTTCGACTTATGGATTAACACTTTAACACCAATTCAATATGCAAATGACGAATTAATTTTAATGGCACCAAGTGTTAACGCTAAAAATTCTGTTAAACAACCTGGCATTTTCGATAAAATAACAAAATGTGTTCGTCAAGAGTTTACGCCATACACTTTTGTTAGGGTAACTGAAAGGCAGGAGTATGAACAAACTTTGCGTAAGCAAGACGAAGAAATGGAAAAAATTATGAAAGAAACTCCAAACCTAAAGTCGAAGTTCAACAAAAAATACACCTTTGAAAACTTCGTTGTAGGAAGGTCTAATCAAGTTGTTTGTGCCGCAATGCAAAGCGCTGCGGAAAATCCAAGCGAAAAATTCAATCCATTATTCATATATGGCGGTGCTGGTTTAGGTAAAACACACTTAATGCATGCAGTTGGCAACTATCTAGCTGAACATCGCCCAGATTTAAACGTGCTTTATGTAACCTGCGAAAAGTTTATGAACGACTTTGTAGAAAGCATTCGTCACGGCAAAGAACAAAGCAACCTAGAATTTAGGGATAAGTATCGTAGCGTAGATGTGCTTATGATAGACGACATTCAATTTATCATTGGCAAAACTAGCACACAGGAACAATTCTTCCACACATTTAACGATTTATATCAAAACAACAGGCAAATAATAATTGCCTCAGATAGAAGCCCAAAAGATATGACAACGCTTGAAGAAAGATTACGCAGCAGATTTAGTAGTGGACTAATTCAAGATATCCAAGAGCCAGATTACGAAACAAAAGTTGCCATCATAAAAAAGAAATGTAGCCAAGAAGGATTTTTAATAGACGAAGATGTTGTAGATTTCATTGCACAAAAAACAGGAACAAACATTCGTGAAATGGAAGGCATTTTAAGTAAAGTTGTGTTTTACAGTGGCCTGCTAGGCAAAACACACGCAACAATGGCAGAAGCTCATGAAGCGTTAAAAGATTATGGCGAAACCGAACGTACAAACCTTGATGCAGAAAAAATTATGAACACAGTGTGCGATTTCTTTAAAGTTAGCAAAGAAGATTTAATTGGCAAAAAGAAAAATAAAGAAATTGTTGAACCTCGCCAACTTTGTGTATATTTAATAAACGATATGCTAAACATTCCTCTAACAGCAATTGGTGCAATCTTTGGTGGAAGGGACCACACAACAATTATGCATGCAAGGGATAAAATTTCAAATCAGGTAAAAATCAATCCACACGTGCGAACTTTGGTTAACGACATTAAATCTCAACTGTTGAAATGTTAAAATTAAAAAGCAAGTTTGAAATATAACTTGTTTTTTTGTTTGTAAAGTTAAAAAAAACAATATTCAAAAGAAAAATTAATAAAATTTGCAAAATTTTCAGCAAAAATGCAGCAATTTATGCATTTTCTTGATGTTTTTATATCTTTGGAAAAATTTTTTATAAATAACAAATAAAATAAAAAATATTTTAGTCGTAAATAATTTAAACCAGCTCAAAGAGCCTAATCTATAAGTGCAATTATATTTAGTTAGTTTCAAAAGGGCTAGTGAGTGCTAGCTTAAAACCTTAATAATAAACAATTGACAAATTAAAAATTTTAACTTATATTAATGTTTGATAGGAGTGTCAGGTGAAAAATTTAAATGATGGACAAGGTCATGGTATTGATGAAATTTTGAAAGTAGGGGAAGAAGAGGCTGCAAAACAATTTTCGGAGGGTAATAAATATTTGCAGCAAATCTTACTTGAGTTATGGAAACTTGGAATAGAAACAAGTGCGTGCTGCAAAGGCGAACAAACCCAAGATCACACTATGGATAATAATCTTATATTTAAAATTCCATACATTGCAATAAGGGTTACCGAAAAAAGCAAGCAACAAATACTTCAATTAATTCATTACATTGTAAACGAAAAAGGCAGCAGTAGACCAAATATCACTTATAAAAATTATATTTTCAACAACGAAAATTATAACGTTTTAGTTTTAGAAAGAACATTTTTATCAAACGCAAATGTAAACAATATGTTTAAACAATTACTATCTGCCATTAAAAAAATGCAAAATCAAGAACAAATAGAAGAACAAGAAGATGTAAAATTGTCTATCAACTTAATAGAATATCTTTCAGATAAAACATTAGATTATGGCACTAAATCTATGCACGTTTCAATTTCTCACAACAATCAATGCAACATAGCCATTAAAAACATTAAAGGACAAACAAAAAAACAACATATTAGCGCAAAAACAATAAAAAGAATTAAAGACTTTTGCAAACAATTTGTGCAACAAAACAACAGTTATTCAATATAAAAAATTAACGATTGATGTGCGTTTTATTTTATAACGCTTCCATCGTTAATTTTTATTTCATTATAAGTTAAAGATGTTTTCGGAATTGCTGTGCAACTTATTAATGTTTGATACGCTGTTGTAAGTTCCAAAAGACGGTTTTGCCTTGCCTCGTCTAATTCGCTCAGCACATCGTCAAGTAACAAAACTGGGTATTCGCCAATTTCATTTTTAATAACTTCCATAAGAGATAGTTTAACAACCAACGCAACAGTTCGTTGTTGACCTTGGCTGGCGTAGAACTTGCAATCTAAATTATTAATTTTAAAAATGATGTCATCTCTGTGAGGCCCAAGGCAGGTGTAGCCCAATTCAAGTTCTTTATCAATAATTTTATTAAATTGTAATTCTAAATCTTCTTTAATGGATAATTCTTCTTTTTTTGAATAACTATATAAAATTTCTAAATTTTCTGTTAAAGTTATACATTTATGAATGTTTTTTGCAATAATTTTTAAGTTTTCAATAAAATTTAAACGTTTTTCTATAATGGTAATAGCACATTCAATAAGTTGCGGAGTGAATAAACTGAGTTGTTCTTTTTTTGTTTCGTTTGCTTCAAAGCTTTTGAGAATTGAATTTCGTTGTTTTAAAATTTTGTTATATTTCAAAAGAGTGTAAAGATAGTGCTTGTCGAATTGAGAAATTGAAACATCTAAAAAGGTGCGTCTATCTTCTGGAACTTCCTTAATAAGTTTTAACTCGTCTGGGCTAAAATAAACAACAGATAGCGTGCCAACCAGTTCGGTTAGTTTTAAAATATTAAGGTTATTGATTTTAATTGCCTTTTTATTGCTTCGGTCTAGAAACATTTTAATATTCTTCTTGCCAGCAAGTGTTAAGAAGTTCACTTCAATTTTGCTTTTTTCCTGTTCGAATTTAATTAGTTGTTTATCTTTGCTATTCCTTGGGCTTTTCCCAACACTAATTAAATATAAGCTCTCTAACAGGTTTGTTTTGCCTTGAGCATTTTTTCCAACAATAAAATTTAATCCAGGCAAAAAGTTCACAGAACATTGTTCGTAGTTTCTAAAGTTGTTAAGTTTAAGTTCCAATATTTTCATTTTATTAATTATAATATTATTTGTTAAAAATGTCAATTTCTTTATTTATTAATAAAAAAATAAAAAATAAACATAAAAACGGCAAATAATTAATAAAAAAATAAAATAATTATTATATTTAAAAAATAAATTTTATTTATTAATTATTTTTATTGTTTATTTAATAAAATATCCTTCCTACGCGCGCGCACGCGTACGCGTATATATAAGGATAAGAAAAAAATTAAAATTAGAACAAATGAAATATAAATTAAAATAAAAAAAACCAATTTAAATTGGCTTTTTTTATTTTAAAGGTTTTAATTTTGGCAAATTTCTTTCACGAGGATATTGTTTAGGAGTGTGTTTAATTTTTTTAATAATTAAAATATTTCTTTCCCCAGTTTGGTTTGGTAAATTAAAACTTAAGGTTTTAACAAATTCCCCACCCAAAACCTCCAATGCTTTTTGAGCTTCGTTCAATTCTTCTAGTGAGTTGCTACCCTTGTATGCAACAACAATTCCGCCAACTTTAATTAGTGGCAATAAATATTCCAACAAGGTGTTAAGTTTTGCAACAGCTCTGGCAACAGCGACATCAAATTTTTCAAAATTCTTCTTAGCGAATTCTTCTGCGCGTGAATGGAGATTCGTGCTTTCAATATTTAATTTTTCGCACAACAAATTTAAAAAGTTAACACGTTTATATAAACTATCCACCAATGTTAAATTAATATCTGGCCTAACAATTTTAAGTGGTAAGCCCGGAAACCCGGCGCCAGTTCCAACATCAACAACGGTGGCATTTTTAGGAATTTCATTAACGCCTAAAATGCTATCTAAAAAATGTTTGGTGTAAACTTCATTTTTTTCGGTTATGGCAGTTAAATTAACTTTTTCATTATACGAAACAAGTGCTTGATAATAAATATCAAACTTATTTCTGTTATTAGTAATTTGAGCCATAAAATTTTGCATAAATATCCTTTGTTATATGCGTTTATTAAGTTTTAAATAAACCAAAAGCACGTTAATGTCGCTTGGGCTAACACCGTCAATTCTTTTTGCTGTTCCAATTGTTGCAGGTTGAAATTTATTTAATTTTTGCCTTGCTTCTAAACGCAATCCGCCAATAGACAAATAATCTAATTTAGGCAAAACAATATTGTCGGTTGAACTCATTTTTTCAATTTGTAGCAACTCATTTTTAATGTAACCCTCATATTTAATTTCTGTGTTTACATATTCTAGCACGCTATCCGGCACACCATCAAACAGATTAAACTGTTCTTTAACATCAAAAATATTAATGTTATTGCGCTTAATGGTTTCCCTTAACGTCAATCCCGCTTTTGGTAAATTTTCATATTTTGCGGTAAATAACGGTATTAGTTTTTGTGGGTTACACATTGTGTTTAATTCAGCGGTTGCCTGTTCAATTTGTTTAAGTTTTTTCTTAAATGCTTTATATCTTTTATCATCTACCAAACCAATTTTTCTTCCCAATTCAGTAAGGCGCAAATCACAATTATCCTGCCTTAGGGTTAAGCGATATTCGGCTCGGCTTGTCATCATTCTATATGGTTCAACAATGTCTTTTGTTGTTAAATCGTCAATCAAAACACCAATATAAGCTTGGCTTCTTTTTAAAACAAAAGGATCCATTTTGTCGATATATCTTTGAGCATTAATGCCTGCCATAATTCCTTGTGCGGCGGCTTCTTCGTAGCCGCTTGTTCCATTAATTTGGCCAGCGAAGAAAAGCCCACTAACCTTTTTGCTTTCTAAATTGTTTTTTAGTTCGGTGGCGTTAATACAGTCGTATTCAATAGCATAAGCAAAGCGCATTATTTTAACTTGTTCAAAACCTGGAATTAATCGATACATTTTTCTTTGCACAAAACTTGGCATGCTGCTAGAAATTCCTTGAACGTAAACCTCGTCGGTATTCAAACTTTCTGGCTCTAAGAAAAGTTGATGTCGTTCCTTATCGGCAAAGCGCATAATTTTATCCTCGATGCTAGGGCAATATCTTGGGCCTATTCCGTTAATTTTGCCTGCATATAGTGGAGCTAAAGAGATATTATCCCTTATATAGTTATGCATTTCCGTTGAGGTGTAACCCAAATGGCATGGCAAAATATTTTTAACCTTTTTGTTTAAATTTGAAAAACTAATGTTAAGGTCGTCGCCCGGTTGAAGTTCAAATTTAGAATAGTCTATAGATTTTTTGTCTACCCTTGCAGGTGTTCCAGTTTTAAATCTTCTTATTTCAATGCCTAAATCTAATAAAGATTTTGTTAATAAATTGCTAGGTTCAAACCCGTTTGGGCCGGTTTGTTTTGTGTGGTTCCCAATAATAATTTTGCTATTTAAATAAACGCCAGTTGCAACAACAACGGCCGAACAAGAAAATTTTTCGCCCATTCCTGTTTTAATGCCAACAATCTTGCCATTTTCAACAATAATTTCAGCAACTTCGCACTGCAAAATGTCCAAATTCTTTTGAAGTTCTAGTGTTCGTTTCATTTCGGTATGATAAACAACTTTATCCACCTGTGCGCGCAACGATTGAACTGCAGGGCCCTTACCCTTGTTAAGCATTCTAAGTTGCAATAAAGATTTATCGGCGTTAATTCCCATTTCCCCGCCAAGAGCGTCCACTTCGCCTGCCAACTGCCCCTTTGCTGTTCCGCCAATGCTTGGATTGCATGCCAAAAAGGCAATGCTATCTAAATTCAAGGTTGTTAACAACGTTTTTTTATTTAAGCGTGAAAGAGCAAGGCACGCCTCACTGCCGGCGTGTCCGCTTCCAATAACAATTGCATCGTAATGTTCAATAAAATTTTCCATAATATATAACGTGTTTAGTATAGCATATTTTTTCTATTTTTCAAGCGGATATTATAAATAATATTAAGGTTAATACGTTATTTCCCCAAGCAGAACTTAGAGAAAATTTTATCTATAATTCTTTCATCACTTGTAGAGCCAGTTATTTCGCCAAGGCTAAGCCAAGCCCATTTAATTTCGTTAGAAATAATGTCCATTGTTGTAAATTCAAAAATGTTGGCAACGTTTTCAAGGTGTAAAATTGCTCTTTTAACACACTCAATGTGCCTAGTATTTGTTAAATAAAGTTTGTCGCTTTCAATTCCTTTAACGATTGTTTTATTAAATATTTCCTGCTTTAACTTATCAATATTTTCGCCAGAAACTGCAGAAACATAAAGAGAAGAATCGTTCTTTGGCGAACCTTCTTTCAGCAAATCACTTTTGTTAAAAACATTAATATAAGGTTTATTTGTGGTAACCGCACAAGGGTTTTCGCTATCGCTTACTAGCATAACAAGGTCTGCATCATCTAAAGTTTTTCTTGCACGGTCAATTCCAATTTGCTCAACAATGTCTGAACTATCTCGAATGCCCGCCGTATCGAACAATCTAAAAATAATTCCGTCAAAAACATATTCGGCCTCAACAACATCTCTTGTTGTTCCTGCAATGTTAGTTACAATTGCCTTGTTGGATTTCGTTAAAGCATTAAGTAAACTAGATTTGCCAACATTAGGTGCGCCAACAATGGCAACTTTAACACCATTTTTAATGCGCTCCCCATTTTTGCTGTCGTCAACCAAAGCGTTTAGATCGTTAATTAAGCATTTAATCCTTTTCAAAACATTTGTTGTTTCTTGCGCTGTGTATTCATATTCTGGATAATCCAACTTAGCTTCAATTTCAGCCAAAATCTCGGTAATTGCGTTTTGATAGTTTTCAACTTGTGTTTTAAGTTTTCCATGCATAAGAGAACTTCCAAGCTTTGCTTGCATTTCGCTTTCCGCATTAATTAAATCCATAATGCCCTCAGCCTGATCTGCAGACATTTTTCCATTTATGAACGCTCGCTTACTGAATTCGCCAGCGGTTGCCAATCGTGCTCCTAAATTAATAATTTGTTCAATTATTTTTTGTGCTAAAAAATATCCGCCATGAACTTGAACTTCTGCAACGTCTTCGCCTGTGAAAGAAAAAGGAGTTGCAAAAAACACCACTAACGCCTTATCAACAATGCCGTTTGCATAAATATTTTTTAAATACATTTTTCTGGGTTCAAACTCTAAATCTTCACAAATTAGCTTTTGTAGAATGCTTTTGGAGTGCTCCCCGCTAATTCTAATAATGGCAACTCCACTATTTCCTGCTGGAGTTGCTAATGCAACTATAGTTTCCATACTTTCATTATATCATAAAAATTAAATATAAACCATACATTTTCAAAATTTTAATAAAAAAAGCCCGTAAGGGCTTGGGTTGGTGCGTCCTAAGGGATTCGAACCCCTGGCCTTCGGTTCCGTAGACCGACGCTCTATCCAGCTGAGCTAAGAACGCATAATTTAAACTGTGCTTAATAATAACATAAAATTTTAAATTTTGCAACCATTTATTTAAAAAATGTTTAAATTTCTTGAAAAATAAGTTAAATTTCATAAAAATTCCAATATATTTCAATATAATGTTAAAAATCTTAATCATTTGATTGCAAATTTATAAATTTTATATTAAAATATTCTAAGGAGATTTTATGGCAAAAATTATATCTGTTACCAACCAAAAGGGAGGAGTTGGTAAAACAACAACATGTGTAAATTTAGCGGCATATGTTGCCGATACTGGCAAAAAAGTGCTTTTAATCGATATGGACCCTCAAGGTAACGCCTGCTCAAGCCTGGGCGCAGAAATTGAAAAGGGCAAAAATTCAGCATATGAAGTGCTGCTAGGCGAAGTTACAATTAAAGAAGCAACCTATTCATCTGTTCTAAACACGTTAAAAGTAGTTCCATCTACAGTTGATTTGGCTGGCGCAGAAGTTGATTTGGTATATGTAGAGAACAGGGAAACCGTTTTAAAAGAAGCTTTAAAAGATGTGAGGAATGAATATGACTATATATTTATAGATTGTCCGCCATCTTTGGGGCTTTTAACTGTAAATGCTTTAACTGCAAGTGATTCTATTATTATTCCAATTCAGTGTGAGTATTTCGCTTTGGTTGGATTGGGGCAATTGATGAATACGGTTAGATTAATTAAAAAACATCTAAACCCAAACATTGAAATTGAAGGTGTTTTACTAACAATGAAGGACAACCGTAGCAACTTAGTATCTCAAGTTTCTGCAGAAATTAAAAAATATTTTGACACTAAGGTATATGAAGTTTACATTCCACGTAATATTAGATTGGCAGAAAGTCCAAGTCACGGCAAACCAATACTCTTGTATGATAGCAAGAGCAAAGGAGCAATAGCCTACAAAGCATTATGTGAAGAGTTCTTAAAGAAACAATAAAAAAATGTTCCACATGGAACATTTTTTGTTTTACATAAAGTTATGGAAGAAGTTAATGCTTTTTGAAACCACCCTAATCAAATTTTGAAATGTTCCACATGGAACATTTTTGATTTTAATATAAAGCATTAAGAAGACACCAAACAATTATAAATCTATAAGGGAAATACAAATTGTTCCACGTGGAACAATTTGTAAAAGTATTTAACTATGTAACGATAAACAAGACTTGATTACTTACAATAATTACGTCTGCAGAAAGATTAAGTACAAATGTATTCAATTTCATTGACACGCTAACATGATTTTGTTATAATTATAATAACAAATGTTCCACGTGGAACATAAAAGGGAGAGATTTTATGAAAATGGGTTTAGGTAGAGGTCTAGACAGCTTATTAAAAGTTTATGACGAAGAAGTTGAAGAAAAAAAAGTTAAACCGGCAGTAACAACATCTCAATATGAAATGAGAAGAGGAGATGTTGAAAAAATCGACATAGATAAGATTTATGCAAATCCTAATCAGCCAAGAAAGCTGTTTGACAAAGAAAGCTTAAATGAATTGGCAGAAAGTATTAGAATTCATGGTTTAATTCAGCCAATTATCGTTAATCAAATGCCAGATGGCTATATGATTATTGCGGGAGAAAGAAGATATCGTGCAAGTAAATTATGCGGACTAAAAGAGGTGGACGCAGTTATAAAAAATTACACAAATAAACAAATTGCAGAAATTTCCATCATCGAAAATTTGCAAAGAGAAGACCTTAATCCTGTTGAGGTGGCAAAAGGTATTAAAAAACTAATGGATGAATATGGTTTAACACAAGAAAAAGTTGCGGAACGTTTAGGAAAACCAAGAAGTGTTATCGCAAATTCGGTTAGAATATTAGGGTTATACCCTGAAGTTTTGGAAATGGTAGAAAAAGGCAAAGTATCATTTGGGCATGCAAAAGTTTTAGTTTCTATTGAAGATTATGCAACACAATTAATTTTGGCAAGGAAGGTGGCAAAAGATAAATTAACCGTTAGAGATTTAGAAAAACAAACTTCTGGCTTTACCTATGGTAAAAAGAAGAAAAAACTGCCAAAACTGCCTAGTGAAGAACTACAAGATTTTATTGCCGAACTACAACGTAAGTTAGGAACTAAAGTATCGTTAATTGGTAACGATAAGAAGGGAAGAATCTATATAGACTATTATTCTACTGATGACCTTGATAGATTGCACGACATCATTTTCGGATAATTTGTTGCGCTAAAAATGCCCTTAAGTGCAACAATATTAAAAACGATAAAACGGCAAGCGCATTTGTAGTTTTGCCGTTTTTTTAATTAAACGAAAAAATCATTAAACCTCATTTGACGTTGAGCCAAAGTACAATAGAATACCTTTAAAAACAGCGTCAACAAACTTATTTTTATAATCGCAACTATTAAGCAAGACTTCTTCTTCGGGGTTGGATATAAATCCACATTCAATTAAAACTGCAGTGTAGTAGCTACAATTTAAAATAAAATAGTCGCCAATTTTGCCGGCAGTTTGTTTGGCATTGCAATACGTGTTTAAACTTTTTTGAATTAGATTAGCGCAGGCATGGCCTGCTGAGTCGCCTTTTCTATAGTATGTGTATGCGCCACGTACTGATGAGTCGTTAAAGCTGTTCATGTGAATGCTAATAACCAAATTAGGGTTTGCTCGTTCTATAATTTGAAAGCGTTTATTCATGTCGCTCAACTTTTTATTTTTTGCAGTTGGGGAATATAGTCCGTCGTCTGTTTTTCGTGTTAGTTCAACTCGATATCCATTGGACGTAAGTTTGCTTTTTAATGCTAAAGTGTATTCCAAATTAATTTCTTTTTCAATCGTTCCATTTTTACCCACACTGCCACCATCTCGACCGCCGTGTCCGGCATCTAAAACTATAGTTATTCCATTGAATGAGTTTACACTTTTAACAACAATTGCGTAATATCCAAACGACAAAACTAACAAACAAAACAAGCAAACAAAAAAAGCCAGCACAGCTTTTGCTTTAAGCTGAAATTTAGGTTTGTTTTTCATAACATATAATATTGAGATAATGCCTATAATATGCTTTAATGTTACTAACGTTTGTTTAGGGAAAGGGGTTGTAAAATAAATTGTAGAATATTGACTTATCCACGCTAAATTTGTAGTTTTCCACAGTTTATACACAAGTTATCCACAGAGTTGTCCACAATTGTGGATAACTTTTAGCTCTCTTTGATGACATTTTGCCAATTAAATTATTAGTTTATTTGGGGAATTGGCAGAAATATGATATAATTAGATTATGAAGAAATATGATATTTTTAAAACAATAAATGCTAAGAAAAAAGTGTGCCTAATTGCGCATGTGGAGCCAGATACCGATGCGCTTTGCAGTATGATTGTTATGCGTGAATTTTTAATGGCTAAATTTGGAATTAAAACCATAGACATTTTTGCTGAATGTGATGCCGTTGCCGAGCAAGATTTGCCGGTTTTAGATAAGGTTACAATTAATAAGCTGCCAAAAAAATATGATGTAGCAATTATGATGGATTCGCCAAGCGTTGCAAGAGTTGGAGAATACGGAGAACTGTTTAGTTCGGCAAAGCAAACAATTGTTATAGATCACCACACAACAAACACCATGTGTGGTGATGTTAACATTGTTGAAAACGTAAGTTCCACCTGCGAAATTGTTTTTAAAATAGTTAAAAGTTTTAAGTTCAAGCTAAATAAGGGGCAACTAGGACGATTATATGCGGGAGTGATTGCCGACACTAACAATTTAACAGTGGGGCAAATGACGCCAACAACCTTTTCGTTGATTGCGCAGGCGGTTAAAGTTGTAGACATTAAAAGGATATACAACAATTATTTCTTAACAAACAGCTTAAAATCGGCACAACTATATGCGCTTGCAGTTCAAAATTTAGTTAGTTTAGATGCGGGAAGAATTTTAATAACACACATAACGCACGAACAAGCTGAAAATTATAAAGCAAGGCATGAAAACTACACAGGAATATCAAACAGACTGTGCGCCATTAAAGAAAGCAAAATGATATGTTTTATTCATCCACGGGGCAATGAATATTATGCAAGTATGCGTTGCAAAGAGGGGTATGACGTTAGCAAAATTGCAAAAAAATTTGGCGGCGGAGGTCACACCTGTGCGGCGGCATACAATTCAACGAAAACATTAAAAGAACTTGAAAAAGAAATTTTGCAGGAATTCACGGCTCAACTAGAAACGGTTAAAGAACAAAAAATTTCAATATTTTAATAAAAAACCACTCTTAATTTTAGAGTGGTTTTTATGTGTGTTTGTTAAAATTCTGCAACGGAAGCTTCCCTAACCTTAATGTTGCCATAATTTGAAGATATGCTTAAATTATTTGCATTTGAAGTTGCTCCGTTTATGAACGCCTCTTGATATTGGTTTCCAGAATAACCGCCACTTCCTAGTGAGGTTTCGCCCAAAACGTTAACGCTAACAGAGCCGAATGAGGATTGTGTTGCTAGTTTAAATTTAACATTGTCGGCAAATTGCACATACAAATTTCCGTTTTCGCCTGCAATAATATTGTTTCCAAGAACATTAAGCATATTTAAGTTTAAACTGCCTTTGCCAGTTATTTCTAAAGCCACGTTTTCTGCGCCAGAGATGGTGATTTTACCATTGTGGGTTTTAGCATTAACATGCCTTAATGTGTTTGTTGTTTGATAATGCCCTGCTGTATCTGCAAAACTTATGTTAATGTTGCCATAGGTTGTTATGGCTTTGCCAATGTAGGACGATGAGGTTACATCAATATTTCCATTAGAGCTTTCTAAATAGGCAGGTGCAGAAGCGTTTGCAATTACAATGTTTCCGTTGTGTGTGTGTAAATCGGCAACGCCATTTAAATTTCCAACTTCAATTTTGCCAGATTTTGAAAGAGTTGTGTTTCCGCCCATGTTTAATGTGTTTATAATTACGTTAGTGTCGGCAGAGGTAATGTCTACTGTTTCCACCGTACCAGCGTCTAGTTTGCCGCCGGCATTTGGGGTGTTTTGAGTTAGTTTTTTGCAGTGCTTAAATATGGTTACGCCACGTGCGCTAGATTCAATTGTAATATTATTAAATGCATGGTGGTTGGCAATGAATGAACCTGTGCCATAGTTTAAAACAACATTGTTTTCGTTTAAAGAGAAATCTTTATTAATAATAACTTTTCCGTTATTTATGTTAAGGTCTAACAGCGAAGTTATTGTGCCTTTATTGCAATTTAAAATTCCTTTTGATGTTTCGAAGTATAGATTTGAAAATGTTGGAGTTTCAAGTTCTGGCTGATTAGTGCTAGCCATTATAAAAGTTTCGCTAGATTTGTTTTTTAGTGTTAAATTATATTCTTTGCCTGCTGGAACCCTTAGCTGAATGTATGAAGAATTTTTTAAAGCCAAGCCAGAAGGTTCGGTTATGTTGAATGTTGCAACTCTATTCTGCAAAGATTGACTTATGTTAACTTTGCTGTTTTTTTCAAGAGTGAAACCAAAAGAATTTGCAAACACTTTAACAGAGATTGTTTCGGTTGGAGATGGCACCACATAAACATTATAGTTTTGGCTGGTTAAAGTTATGGAATTAACTTCATCAGCATTGTAGGCAGAAGAAAAACTTTCTTTATTGTAAGATATGTAGGTTATGCCAAAAAGCGAGGCATTTGGCACAAAGAAAAGGTATAAAAGCGCAACTGCCATTAAGCCAATTAAAAGTAGAATTGATATTAAAACATATTTCCAAAACTTTTTCATGTTAATATTGTAATATTCTTTTTAGCAAAAGTCAATCCTGCATAACATAAAAATTAATTATATTTATTTGATAATTTTCCTTATTAATGCTATACTTATTTAAATTAAAGGAGGTTTTATGCTTATTGATATTGAAGGAACAGACGGCTCTGGCAAGGCAACTCAAACAAAACTGTTATTTAATTATTTAACAGGGTTGGGATACAAATGCAAATTAATAAGTTTCCCTAACTATGCAAGTCCGTCCAGTGGGCCAGTAAAAATGTATTTGGCTGGTGAATTAGGCGAAAATAGCAACATAACAGGGCATCAGGCAAGTGTGTTATACGCAGTGGATAGGCTTGCAACAATGCGCCAAGTTGATGTTGACAATTACGATTTTATATTGTTCGACCGATACACTCCTAGCAATATGATATATCAATCCACACGCCTAAAAACCAACAAAGAAATAGACGAATTTTTGGCGTGGGTTTCCGATTTTGAATATGGCAAATTAAAACTTCCAAGGCCAGATAAAATTGTGTTTTTAGATATGCCGGTAGAGTTTAGCGAAAAACTTGCAAGGGCAAGAGGTGAACTAAAAAACGGAATGAAGAAAGATATTTTAGAAGTTACAAGCGAACAGCAAAAAGCTTATGCTTCGGCAAAATATGTTGCAAAAAAGGATAATTGGATAACCATTTCTTGTGTGGACAAGGGCTTAAAAAGCATTGAACAAATACATAAAGAAATCTTGACTAACTTGGGTTTATTATGTAATATTAATCAGCAAGAAATTTAAAAGGAAAAACTATGCAAATAACAAGTAAAGAATTAAGAAATAAATGGCTAAATTTTTATAAAGAACGCGGGCACGAGGATATTGGTGCAGTTTCTTTAATTGGAGATGGCACAACAGGCGTTATGTTTAACGTTGCAGGAATGCAACCCTTAATGCCATACTTGTTGGGAAAAACTCACCCCAAGGGAACTCGCCTATGCAACGTGCAAGGTTGCGTTAGAACGGTAGACATTGAAGAAGTTGGCGATAATTGCCATTTCACATTCTTCGAAATGATGGGAAACTGGAGTTTAGGGGATTACTTTAAAAAAGAAAAAACCGCTTGGAGTTTTGACTTCTTAACAAATGTTTTAGGGTTTGACCGCAACAAAATTTGTTCCACAGTTTTTGCTGGAAATGATGTAGTTCCAAAGGACGACCAAGCCGTTGAGTTTTTAATTAATGCAGGAGTTAAAAAGGAAAACATATATTATTTAAAGGATAATTGGTGGGATTTGCCAGGCACGGTTAACACGCCATGTGGGCCAGATAACGAGTGGTTCTATCCAGTGCACGACACTCCATGTTCAAGCCATTGTGACGTAACCTGCGAATGTGGCAGATGGGTGGAAATTGGTAACGACGTTTATATGCAATACAAAAAATTGCCAGACGGAACAGTTGAACCATTAAAAAACAAAAATGTGGATACCGGCTTTGGTTTAGAAAGATTGTTAATGTATATTAATGGGCTAACAGATGGTTTTAAAACCGACCTTTTTGCGTCTGTAATAGCGCACATAGAAAGCTCCACAGGCAAAACTTATGGCGCTAACGATAAAGATACAAGAGCAATGCGCATTATTGCCGACCATTTAAGAACAAGCGTTATGCTAATTGGCGACGAAAACGGAATTTTGCCAAGCAACGTTGGTGCGGGCTATATTTTAAGAAGATTAATTCGCCGTGCTGTTAGGTTTGCAAACGACATTAATTTGCCACTTGAACAAATTTCCACAATAGCAAGAATATATATTGAAAAAGTGTATAACGAAGCATACCCAAATTTGGTTGAAAAGGAAGATTACATAATAACCGAATTAGAAAAAGAAGTTGAAAAATTTAACAAGGCGCTTGCATTGGGCAACAAAGAATTTGAAAAGGTTGTTAATGGAATGATTAGAAAAAATCAATTCATGAAACAATCTAACCCTAACTATGAAGAAGATAAAACCATTAGTGGCAAATCTGCATTTAGATTGTTCGACACATTCGGTTTCCCAATTGAAATAACAGTTGAAATGGCAAAAGAATTGGGATTTGAAGTGGACGTTGATGGCTTTAACCAAGCATTCCGCGAACATCAAGAGCTTGCACGAACAACAAGCGCAGGTGCATTTAAAGGTGGGCTGGCAGATTCTAGTGTTCAAACAACAAGGCTACACACAGCCTGCCATTTGCTTTTAGCGGGGCTAAGGAACAAGTTTGGCACAAACATAGAACAAAAAGGAAGCAACATAACAAGCGAAAGGTTGCGCTTTGACTTTAATTTCGACCGCAAACTAACAGATGAAGAAGTTAAAGAAATTGAAGATTTTGTTAACGCAGCAATTTCAAAGGGAATTCCTGTTGAAAAGGTTGAACTGCCACTAAAAACGGCGAAAGAAAATGGAGCATATGGGATTCACAAAGCGGAAGACGATGAAGTTGTTTCTATTTATAAAATTGGCGAAGTGGACTTCCAAATTTGTGGTGGCCCACACGTAAGCAACACAAAAGAGCTGGAAAGTTTTAAAATTGCAAAACAGGAAGCAGTTTCTGCCGGAGTTAGAAGAATTAAGGCAACAATATCTGCAAAATAGCAGTAAAGCCACTCTAAAAGGGGTGGTTTTTTGTTGCGCCAAACAGCTTAAAACAAAAAATTGGTGGGTGGTTTATAAAATTATTTTACATTTTTTGTCGGTTGTTATATAATGCAACTATAAGGAGAAATATTATAAATGGAAAATATAACACCATCTAACTTTATAGAGCAAGCCATTGTTGAAGATATTAAGGAAAAGGGGTTAAAGAAAATTGTAACACGCTTTCCGCCAGAACCAAATGGCTACACGCATATTGGGCATGCAAAGGCAATTTGCATCGACTTTTTAACGGCGCAAAAATTCGGTGGCTACACATATCTTAGAATGGACGACACAAACCCAAGCAAAGAAGATATGAAGTATGTTAAGGCATTAAAAGACGACCTTAAATGGTTGGGATTTAAGTATAAAAGGTTAGATTTTCAATCTGATTATTACGATTTCTTTTACGATTGTGCAGTAGATTTAATTAAGCAAGGTAAGGCGTATGTGTGCGACCTTTCTGCCGAAGAAATAACTGCAACGCGTGGCACATTAACCGAACCAGGCACAAATTGTAAGGATAGGGAAAGAACGGTTGAAGAAAATCTTAAACTTTTTGAAGAAATGAAACAAGGAAAGTTTCCAGATGGGGCGAAAACCTTGCGTGCAAAAATAGATATGAGTCACCCAAACATCAATATGCGCGACCCAGTTATGTATAGAATTTTGCGTGCAACACACTACAGAATGGGGGATAAATGGTGCATATACCCATTATACGACTTTGCGCAACCTTTGGCGGATTACTACGAAGGCGTAACTCATTCGCTTTGTTCGTTAGAATTTGAAGATAGAAGAATTATTTACGATTGGTTTAGGGATAATTGCAGATTAGTAACCGGCATAAAACCAAGGCAAATTGAATTTGCAAGATTAAATATAGACGGCACCTTCATTTCTAAACGTTATTTTGTTGAACTTGTAGAAGGTGGTTATGTGGACGGTTGGGACGACCCACGATTGCCAACACTTCAAGCATTTAGAAGAAAGGGTTACACTCCAACATCAATTAGGGAATTTTGCACAAGAATTGGCGTTTCTAAATCTAACAGTTTAGTTCAGCCACACATTTTAGAAGCTTGCATACGTGAAGAACTTAACAAAAAAGCGGTAAGAGTTATGGCTGTTGTGGACCCAATTAAAGTTAACTTAACAAATTACGATGCAAATAAAACCGAACAAATAAAAATTGCAAACAACCCAACACTTCCAAACAGCAAAAAACACGTTTGCACTTTTAGCAACGAATTATACATTGAAAGAGAAGATTTTATGGAAAATCCGGTTGGAAAGTTCTTCCGCCTAACCCCAAATGGATATGTTCGTTTAATGGGTGCATATGTAATTAAATGTGACGAAGTTGTTAAAGACGAAAACGGCAACATTTTGCACTTAAATTGTTCTATTATAGAAAATGCAAAAGAACAAGGAATCAAGCCAAAAGGAACAATTCACTGGCTTTCACGAAAAACTGCTGTTAAGGTAGAAACAAGAAAGTTCAATTCGCTTTTAAAAGAGGGCGAAGTGTATGAAAAAGGTATGCTAGATAAAATTTTAAACCCTAACTCTATGGAAGTTAAAACGTCTTACGTTGAACCATTTGTGCTTAAACAAAAAAGCAATATGCAATTTGTTCGCATGGGCTATTATATTGAGGACTCCAAACTTTCAACAAAAGAAAACAGGGTGTACCTAGAAACGGTTAGCCTTAAAGATAGTAAATAAAGCATAAGGGCAGATTTCTGCCCTTTTTGTTTTAAAAACTATTGTGCAAAAATTAATAAACTTGTTTTCTTTTTTTTAATTGTTTGCTATAATAACAACATGAAGTTAAAGTTAAAGCGAGCAATATCCAACCTTTTCGGGGCAATAGCAGCGGTTTTAATGGTGGCTGTTGTGTTTTTTTCGCTTGTGTTTATTAGCTTTAAAGTTATATACACCGAAACAACGGTTAGGGGTTATTCCATGCTGCCAACCCTTAACTCAACCGTTGCCACAGCCGAAGAAGATGGCGACACAGCATATCTTAACCCTTATGCAGAGATTAAATCTGGAGATGTTGTGGTGGCAGAAGTGGCTTGGTGGGATAAGGGCCCAATAATAAAACGTGCGGTGGGTGTGCCGGGGGACGAAATTCAAATTATTGTTGAAAATGAATTTTATAAATTGCTAGTTAATGGCAAGGAGTTGTATGCAAAAGAAATTAACAGTAACACAACTCAGCACTATAATCAATACACAGCGTTCTTAACAAATCCGCAAAACATTGCAAATGGTAATGTTAAGTTAAACGAAAATTTGCAACCCTGCATTAAGCTTAACCAAAACGAATATTTTTTAATTGGCGACAATTGGGGCCATAGTTCAGATTCTTTAACTCACGGAGTGGTGTTTGAACTCGAACTTATTGGCAGGGTGGATATTGTTGTTAAACAAAACGAAAATAAAATTATTTCAATTTTTACATCTATGCTAAAAATAATGTTTAGTTAAAATAAATAAAAAATTAATTAAAAACAAATAAAAATCGATTTAAATGCTGTAAAAATAGTAATTTTACGGCATTTTTTATTATTTTTTAAAAATAAAAATAAATTAAACTTTTTAATATTAAATTTAAAAACTTTTTAAAAATTAAATTTTACACATAATTTTTTAACTTTAACAAAAAATATTTAAAAGGAGAAATTATGTTTAAACACAAAAAGATTATAGTTCCAATTTTGGCGGTTGCAAGTTTAGGTGCCTTGCTTGTTCCAAAACCAAAAATTGTGGCAAGCGCCGGGTTTGAAAATTTCACAAGCAAGTCGGCAGTGTTAATTGAAAAGAATTCTGGCAAAATTTTAACAGAACACAACGCACACGACAAATTGCCAATTGCAAGCGTTACAAAACTTATGACGGTACTTTTAACCTTAGAACGAGTTAAAACAGGCGAGTTGACATTGGACGACAAAGTGGTTGTTACTGCCAACGCAAGCGGAATGGGTGGAAGCCAAATTTTTTTAGATGCTAATTGCGAGTATGTTTTGGGAGATTTGTTAAAGTCGGTTATTGTTGCAAGTGCAAACGATAGCAGTGTGGCACTAGCCGAACATATTGCCGGAAGTGAAAACAACTTTGTTCGCCTTATGAACGAAAAGGCACAAGAACTTTCTATGCAAAACACTAACTACACCAACTGCACAGGGCTTCCTAGTGCAGAGGGGTATTCCTCAGCATATGATCAAGCACTGCTTTTAAGTAAGGTTTTAAATTTTGAAGAATTTCACACCTATTCTTCAATTTGGAACGAAGAATTTTTGCACCCAAGCGGAAGAACAACTCAAATGACAAACACAAACAAACTTTCTAGGTTCTATCAGGGTTGCGTTGGTGGCAAAACTGGTAGCACAAACCAGGCAAAATACTGCCTAGCAGTTGGCGCAAAAAGGGATAACACAGAACTAATTTCGGTTGTTTTAGGTGCAGATAACAGCAAAACAAGGTTTAAGCTTGCAACCGATTTATTGAACTATGGCTTTTCTAACTTCACTAGCAAAACTTTGTTTAGCAATTCTAACCTAGAAAACAAAACAATAGCAATAAAAGGTGTTAACAAATTTGCAACGTTAAAAGCAGAAAGAGATTTTACTTGCGTTTACGAAAAGAACAAAGAAGTTAACTTCTCGCTAAACTTTAATCTTCCTAACCAACTTAAAAAGGTTAAAGAAAACCAAGTTGTTGGCAACGTGGAAATTATTATAGACGGCGTTGTGGAAGATTGCATTAACATTTTATCTAACGAAACTATAAACGAAGCCACAATTATGGACTATTTTAAAGACATTGTTAACAGTTAAACCAAAAAGCATTTGGTTAAAGAGTTATATTATTATACAATAACTTTATAAAACCACTTGCTTTTTTTATTTTAGTATGTTATAATGCCAGCGTTAAAGAACATTTAACATAGCACATCATGCTTTGTCGAGTTTAAAGGTGGTGTGTCCTTGCTTGAAATTTCAAGCCAAAGTCCAAAAGGAGGTAACTATGAATAATTACGAACTTATGTACATCATTCCAAGCCAATCAACCGAAGAAGAAAAAGAAGCGTTAATTGCTCTTGTTAACGGCATGATTGAAAAAGATGGTGGAAAAATCGAATCGGTTGAACGTGTTGGCAACAAAAAACTTGCTTACGAAATCGAAAAGAAACGTGAGGGTTATTATGTGTTAGTTAATTTCACAGCTAGCCCAGCAGTTCCTAACAAATTAGGTGCATTGCTTTCAATCACAAACGGAATTATGCGTCATATTGTTGTGGCTAAATAATTCTTAAAATCTATTAAATATTGGAGTTATTAAATGAATAAGGTATTCCTAATTGGAAATTTAACAAGAGATCCAGAACTATCTACAACCTCAACCGGTGTTAGCCTTTGCCGCTTATCTATTGCCGTTGGCAGAAGATTTGCAAGCACCGACGGTGCAAGAGAAACCGACTTCTTCAACGTAACCGCTTGGAGAGGCAATGCAGAAAATTGCGCAAAGTTTTTAAAGAAAGGCAACAAAATTGCGGTAACTGGCTCTATTCAAATTAGAAACTACGAACGTCAAGACGGAACCAAGGGTTTGGCAGTTGACATTGTGGCAGACGAAGTTGAATTTTTATCGTCTAAAAACGAAGGTTCAAACGGCGAAGGAGGAGCAACCATTCCTGGAGCAACCCCTGTTAGCGATTTGCAACCAATTAGCGACGATGATTTACCATTTTAATTAAAATTTTATAAAGGAGAAGAACATGGAAGAAGAAGTTAAAGCAACAGAAGTTGTTGAAACTGTTAAACCTGTTGAAAAGAAAAAATTCTTTAAACAACACGGCAAAAACAGAAGAAAAGTTTGCGTTTTCTGTGAAGACAAAAACTGCAAATTTATCGACTATAAAGATGCTAACAGATTAAGAAAATTTGTTACAGAAAAAGGCAAAATCATTTCTAGCCGTCAAACTGGCACATGTGCTCGCCACCAACGTGAGTTAACAGTTGCTATTAAGCGTGCAAGAAACATTGCTTTGTTACCATTCAGCGGTGACTAATACGTAAATCCACCAGATTGTCTGGTGGTTTTTTATGCATAATCTAAAACAAATATTTATTAAAAATTGTTTTCTTTTATATTATTGGTTTGTTGATAAATTTTTATGATTTTGATATAATCACATTATGAACATTGAAAATATGGGCGAAGAACTTGCTGTTTTGGTGGAAAAGTTCGAGTTAACAAAAAGTTGTTTAAATTTAGAAGAAGTTCAAACTAGGCTTGCAAGTTTAATGAAAGAGCGAGAAAGTTTAACCTTTTGGAACAACTTGGATTATGCCATGCAAACCAATAAAGAAATAAAAACTTTGCAGGACCTATTAAACCAGGTTCAGTTTTTGCAAAAGCAATTAACGGATCTTATTGCAACTGTTAGAGAGCTAGAAAAAACCACAGATATAGAATTGTTAAACTTTGCATTTACCGAAATGATTGGAGTTAAAGAACAAGTTGACGAATTAAACATTCGCACTTTGCTAGACGAAAAATATGATAATAACGACGCCATTTTAACAATTCATGCCGGTGCTGGCGGAACAGAATCGCAAGATTGGGTGGTTATGCTTGCCAGAATGTATAAAATGTATTGTTCAAAAGCGGGGTTCGATTTTAGCATTGTAGATAAACTTGAAGGTGGCGACGCAGGTTTAAAATCTGTTGTTATTTGGGTTAAAGGGCATTACGCCTATGGCAAACTTAAAAGTGAAATGGGTGTTCATAGGTTGGTTAGAATTAGTCCGTTCGATAGCAACAAACGCAGGCACACAAGTTTTGCTTCGGTGGAAGTTGTTCCGGCAATAACCAAAGAAACAAATGTTAAAATTAGGCCAGAAGATTTAAAAATAGACACATACAGAAGTGGTGGCGCAGGTGGCCAAAACGTGAATAAGGTGGAAACGGCAGTTAGAATAACTCACTTGCCAACCGGCATTGTTGTAACCTGCCAAAACGAGCGCAGCCAACTTCAAAATAGGGAAAACGCATTAAAAATTTTAACAAGCAAATTGGTTGCAATGGAAGAAGAGCAACACAGAAACAATTTAAACAACATAAAAGGTGCCTTAAAGCGTATTGAATGGGGCAGCCAAATTAGAAGTTATGTTTTCCAACCGTACACAATGGTGAAAGACCATAGAACTGACTACGAAACAAGTGATGTTGCAAGTGTTATGGACGGAGAATTAAATCCGTTTATTAATGAATATTTAAGAAAATCCCATTCATAATAGAATTTATAAAAGCACAAAGATAATCAACATTCATAAAAAAATCTCTCATTCAGAGAGATTTTTTCTTTGTGGTTTTCCAGCCCCACATTGCGTACATTTCTTTATTGATTGTGGCTCGTATCCGCCGCAATATTCGCAAGTCCAACCTGTGAGATTTGGCTGGGCGGTTGTTTCAAATGAGGTTGATATTGGGGCACCGTCGCTGTTTACTTTTGTGCCTTTTTTAACAGACACAACAATAATGGCAACAATGCCAACTACAAACAGTGCACAACCTGTGAACAAAAACCCTTTTGCAATTCCAACCTGCTTTGTTGCTTCAACCCATTCGCCGTCACGAGAAAGAGGCATATCTTTGTAATCCATTGGAATAGAGTCGGTTGTGGAAGTTACGGTTGAACTATCCACAGCAAGGGATATTGGCGCATTAATTGCATATTCGTCGGTCATTAGTTCTTCCAAGGTGTAAACCGAAAACGAATAGCCATTAAGTGTTGTGTGAAAATTGGTTTGCAGAGAATAGGTTATGTACCACTTTTTGCAATCTTCATTATAGAACTTGCCGGTTATTTTACCTAGCTTTTTGTGGCTAGGGTTGGCTTCGGCATAACTAATCATTTGTTGATAGTAGTTATAATCTTCCTTAATTTTTGATAGTTCGTTGCTGTTGTGCGACCAGTTTACGGCGCCAATAATAATGAAAAATATTGCAAACACAACCAAAAAGGAAAGAAGTTTTTGCGCAACTGCTGGTTTGCCATTTAAATAGTATCGGCTTCTACCAATATGAACATAAACATGGCCTGGGCGAAAACTTCCGGACGAAGAACCACAACCAGAACTTCGGCTAGAACCTCCGCCCCACGAACTTCCTCCGCTGCTGTGGCTTCCGGAACTACCACTATGTGAACCTGATGGCATAAAACCTCCTATAATGAAAATATTATAAAATTAAAGTGAAAATATTGTCAAACCATTAAATGTTTTCTGCAAGGAAAATGGTTTTAAAGGCAGAGTTTCGTTCATATAATTCTTCAAAAGTTCCTTGGTCCATAATCTTCCCATCTTCAAGGAAGAAAATTTTATCCACAGTTTTAATGGTAGAAAGGCGGTGAGCAACAATAACAATTGTGCTTTTACCTTTAATGTTGTCTATGCTTTGTTTAACTTGTTGTTGAGCAATATTGTCTAGCGAACTTGTGCTTTCGTCAAACAAAATAATGCTGCTTTCTTTTAACAGTGCACGTGCAATTGCCAAACGTTGTTTTTGCCCACCGCTAAGTTTAATTCCGCTTTCGCCAACGCGAGTGTTAATGCCATCTTCCAAGGTTGCAATAAATTTGTCTAGTGCAGAATCTTTTAATGCTTGGGTAATTTGTTCGTCTGTGGCGTTTGGGCGCACCATAAGCAAGTTTTCTTTAATTGTCATATCAAAAATATATGGGAATTGATTAACTAAAGCAATGGACGAACGAATGGTTTGTTTGTTTAATGAATTAATGTTAACGCCGTCTATTAAAACTTTTCCGCTATCCACTTCATACATTTTGGAAATTAAATTTAAAATGGTGCTTTTCCCGCTCCCAGATTTCCCAACAAAGGCCACTGTTGAGTTTGGTTCAATTTCAAAATTTAAGTTGTGGAAAATTTTATTTCTTCCACTTTCTATATATTTTGAAGTTGTTTTCTTTTGCTTTGCAGTTAGTTTTTCATATTCTGGGTTAAGTTTCATATCTATGTAGGTGTAGGCAACTTTATCAAACTTAATGCTACCTTTAACGTTTTTAAGTTTACGTTTGCCAAAGGTTTCTAATTCGTATTCGTCATTTTCGTATAACTCGTTAATTCTGCCAAAACTCAACTTTATTTCGGTTACGTATAGCGACAATCTGCCCAAAATCCACACCAACATTCTCAAACTTCCACGGTTTGAATAGATAATCATAAATGCAGTGAAGGTTAAAAGAGCTTTTTCCATTAAATATGCACCAAGCCACAAAACGCCCAACACTAACACAGCCATAATCAAGTTTCTAATTCTAAAAAAGCCCATATCCGTAAAATCGGTTTTAAGTTGCTTCTTTTGATAGTCTTCATATTTTTTTGCAATTTCGTTTTTAAGCGGTTGCTCTAAGTTCAGGGATTTAATATCTCTTTCGCTTCTAACAACTTCGTTTAACAAACTGTTAACTTTTTCATTGCTTTTATGAGTAATTTTCTTGTTTTTAACATACACTCTTTTTCTAAACTTTTCAACAATTGTGCCAACAGCAAGCCCGCCAATCATTAACAAGCCAACCCAAATGTTAACAGTGCAAATGTAAATTGTTATAACGGCAGAAGATATAATATCACTCATATTGTCTAATATCATTCTAATGTTAACAAACAAGTTGCTTGGGTCGTAAGAAATTCTGCGCGTGAAGTTAGATGTGTTGTGGTCAGAATACGACTTGGAATTAATTTTAAACACTTGTTCTGCAATGTCCACACTCATTGCGTTTGTTATGTGAACTTGTAAGTAGGTTGCCAAATAACCGATAATTAAATAGAGCAGTTCATTTGCTAGTGCAATTCCTGCAGAATAAAGCAAAAACCTAAAAGCCAATGGGTAGTTTGCGGTGGTGATATGCGTTAAAAACTCTGCTGCAACCAAAGTGTTTATAACAGTTGTGGCACTAGAAAGCAAATAACAAAAAACAACAACAAAAATTCCAAATGCGTGCCTTTTAAAATACTTGCCAATGTTAAACCTGTTTTCTTTAACTTTCATAACCAAAACCCTTTTTTTTCATTATAACAAAAAAATTTTCTTTTACAAGAATAATAAACAAATTTTTTAAATTAATTGGCTTTCCTCTTGCGTAAAATTGCATTATGATATATAATCAAGATATGAAAACGGGCTTCAAAATTTTGGCAATAGAGTCAAGTTGTGACGATACAAGTGCATCGGTGGTTGTTGATGGACGAGTGGCTCTTTCCAACATTGTTAGCAGCCAAATAGATATTCACACAAGGTTTGGTGGTGTTGTGCCAGAAGTTGCAAGCAGAAACCACATAACTGCCATAGATACTGTTGTTAAGGTGGCACTAAAAGAAGCAAACTGCACACTAAACGACATAGATGCCATTGCTGTAACCTATGGCGCCGGCTTAATAGGCTCGCTTTTGGTGGGTATTAGTTATGCAAAAGGGCTAAGTTTTGCAACAAAAAAACCGCTTATTGCAGTTAATCATATATACGGGCATATTGCCGGGAATTATTTGTCTTTCCCAAAACTTGAACCGCCATTTGTTTGCCTTATTGTTAGCGGTGGGCACACAGCAATAATAAAGGTGGAGGACTATAACCACCACGAACTTATTGGCACAACCCTAGATGATGCCGTTGGCGAATGTTTTGATAAAGTTGCCAGAGTTTTGGGGTTGGGTTACCCTGGTGGCCCATTTGTTAGCGAACTTGCACAAAAAGGAAATGCTAACATAGAGTTTGTTAAGCCAAACGACAACTTGGGGTTTAATTTCAGTTTTAGCGGAAAGAAAACCGCCGTTATAAACTACATACATAAACTAGAACAAGCCAACAAACCACTTCCAAAAGAAGACATTTGTGCAAGCTTTGAAAAAATGGTTGTTAACGAGTTGGTTGAAAAAACAATTTTGGCATGCAAACAAAGTGGGTATAATAAGGTGGTTATGGCAGGCGGAGTTAGCGCAAACAAACAACTTAGGGCAGAACTTGCTAGGCTGGCAAACGAAAATGGCATAGAATGTTATGTTCCAAAATTTGAATACTGCACAGACAATGCTGCTATGATTGGCAGTGCGGCATATTATTCTTATAAAGATGGGCTTGGTTTGGCAGGAACAAACCTTGCACCAAAACCAAACCTAAGTTTAAACGACTTTTTGTTTAAGAACGAATAACGCTTTTAAAACAAAGCGCCGTAAAACAGCCACAACAAAACAACACGCACTTTTTAAAAGTGCCACCTGCGTTTATGGTGTAATGGATAGCACAACGGTCTTCGGAACCGTTAGTTCGGGTTCGAATCCTGATAGACGCACCAAATGTTATAAAAATTTACAAAAGTTTAATGATTGTTAGGAAAATTAAAATTCTCAACCAGGCATAAAATAAGTTGAACGATAAATTGATTAAAAAATATAAAAAATAATTAAAATTTGCAAAAAAATGCTTAAAAACAGGCATTTTTTATTTTTTATGGATTTTTTTAAATTTTATTTATAATTTTAAATAAATTATTTTCAATTAAATAATAATAAATTAAATTCAACATATATTATTTAGAGGTTGAAAATGAAAAATAATACATTAAAAAATATTTTAATTTCTGCGCTTCCAGTTTTGGTGGTTGCGGTTTTGGGCAGTGTGTTTGTTAATTTGGGAATGGACTGGTTTAACAGTTTGGTTAAGCCAAGCCAATGGGTGCCAAATGTTTTAATCCCTATTGTTTGGACAATAATTTATATTGTTGTTGCAATAATTTTATATCTATGGATAAGCAAAGAAAAACTGCCAACAAAAATAGGTGTTTTGTTTGCAGTTAATGGGATATTAAACGTTTTGTGGTGTTTGCTGTTTTTCACTTTGCATCAAACGTTGATTGGGCTTGTTGCAATACTTTTAAACGTAGCATTCGCGGTATGGCTTGTTGTGGAAATTTTTAAACATAAACCAAACTACGCTTTGGCGCTATTAATCTATCCAGCGTGGCTAACCATTGCAACTTGTTTAAACCTTGCAATTTGGATTTTGAATTAAAACCCACATTTAAACAACTAAAAAATCTCTATCCGAAGATAGAGATAAGGTCTGGTAGTCCCAAGGGGAATATGTTTCGTTAAACTCAACATATTATCACTTGAGCCAACCATAAAAAAACACACCCTTCGGTGTGCATTTTGATGGTAGTCCCAAGGGGAATCGAACCCCTGATACCGCCGTGAAAGGGCGGTGTCTTAACCGCTTGACCATGGGACCACGTCACAACTCTCGCTATTGGCAAATTGCTTTGTTTTGCTCCGCAATTATTGCCCTTTTGCTCGGTTGTTCCTTTTCCAAACAAGGATACATTAGAATATGATTTACTTTATCGCTTATTTGGAGTGAGTTTTGGTGGCGATGGGTAGAATCGAACTACCGATCTATCGGGTATGAACCGATTGCTTTAACCGCTGAGCCACATCGCCAGATTACTTGTTAAGTATAAACAAAAAAAATGGCATTGTCAAGACTTTTACAAAAAAATTTACAAAACTTAACAAATTTTTGTTTTGGAGCGGGTGATGGGAGTCGAACCCACCTCACAGGCTTGGGAAGCCCGTGTACTACCGATGTACTACACCCGCAAGTGCAAGCATTATAGCAAACAAACAATATTTTGGCAAGTGTTTAAAACACCAACAGCAAAACAAAACTTTTTAAAAGAATTAAAAGCAAACAAAATATAACAATAACACATACAAGCAAGGTGGTTGCAAGCATTAGGCAACTATCTTTTTTATTAAAGCAACTGCGGAAATAGTTGGAGCAATTTGTGAAAGTGTTTAAACTGCAAATAATCAAGATAAACATAAAAAGTTCTGCCAAAACAAACGCTAGCAGGAAAATTAGCAAAATTAAAACATTTAAAAAGCCATAAAACAAAATTATGCATGTGAAAATCATTATGTGGCTGTAAACTCGGTATAGGTAGAAGATTAGGGCAAGTGGAAACAGCCAACTTTTGTAACAACACAAAAGTATTGCCACATAGAAAAGTGCGGCGGAAAATATCATTCCAAAAATAAGGTAGGCAAGTCCGCTATCTCCACGAAGATATGAAATGTATGGCACATTAGAAAGGTTAAAATCTAAAATTCCACCATCAAAGTTAATGGCAGAAAACACAGCAAAAACAGCCACTGCAACACTGGCAAAAACAAGGAAAATGAAAAATCCTTTTTTTCTTTGCAAACATTCAACAAGCGGACTTAACAGGCGCATATTTATTGTATGAAAAACTTGTCGAAAAAATTACTAGTTGTTAACCATCCAATCTACGTAGACTGCATAGCCACGTGTTGGGTCGTTTAAAAACACATGTGTAACTGCGCCAACAACCTTACCGTTTTGAACAATTGGGCTTCCGCTCATGCCTTGAATTATGCCACCTGTTTTTTCAAGCAGTTCTTTGTCGGTTACTTTAATGGTCATGCTCTTGTCGTCTGCCCGTTGTTGCTTGTTGGCTTTTATTATTTTAATGTTATAAGCTTTAACTTCGCCGTCAACCGAGCAGTAAATTTGTGCATCGCCCAATTTAACAGAAAGGCGTCCGCCCAAACTGGCTGTGCGCGTTGCGTCTATAATGCTTTTGTTTAAAATGTTGCCATAAACGCCGTATTTACAGTTGGTGTCGGCCACGCCTAAACTGTCGTCCGCCAAATTAATGGTGGAGCGAATTTCACCCGGGTTATTTTTTTCGCCCTTTTTAATGCCCAGCAAACGGCATTTATAAATATTCCCGCTGTTAACTTCAAAATTTTCGCCCAAGCTGGCGTCTGTTATTGGGTGGCCAACCGCACCAAAACGATAATTAGATTGTTTAACATATGTTAAAGTTCCAACTCCGCTGGTGTTATTTCTAACCCACAAACCCAACTTATATTTTTGGCTTAACAAGTCATAAACGGGGGTTATTTTTGCATTCATTTCTTTGCCGTTTCGCCTAACTAAAACGTTAAGTTCTTTTCCACTTAAACTTGGAAGGTTGATAATGCGATCTATGTCGCTAATGCTTTCAATTTCAATATCTTCAATTTTAATTATTGCATCGCCGTCTTGAATTTCACTTTCTTTTGCTGGCTGTTCTGTGCCGTTTTCGGTAACAACCGAATTGCTGCCAACACAAATAACACCCTCGCTAAAAAGGTTAAAGCCAACAGTTTCACCGCCAACAAACACGTCTGTGTCGGTTAAAAGCTGAATGTTAATTTTTTTAATGGTGAAAATGTTAAACAATTTAACGTTAAGGGTTGTGTTGGTTAACTCGCCGTTGGTTGCAACATTAAGGTTTTTGGGCAGTTCCAAATTAATAACGGGTGAAAAAATATCGCTTTTGTTTGCCTCGTTAATGTCGCTGTAAGTTACAACCATATCGTTTGGCAAAGTTTGAACCGCTTTAATTTCTGGCAAAATAAAAGCACAGCCAACCATTGTAGATATAACCAACAAGCAAAGTATAAACAATTTTTTCATTTTAACCCCTTAAATTTGTGTCAAACCGATATGCTTCACTACGTTCAGAATGACATTTTCGCGTTTCGAATAAGATTACTTTTTTGTCATACTGAGTGAAACGAAGTATCTTTTCTTGGCAGACTTTCACACCGCCTCAATTCTTAGAACCACAAATGCAATTCCAAAATAGTGTGTGTAAAATTTGGTGTTTTATGTGGGTAAAAACTATTGACAAAACAAAAAAAATAATGTAACATAACAAAGTACCCAAACAAGGTTGCGCGAACTCTCAACGGCAACTTGGTTTGTGGCGAATTTATAAAAGGAGAGAATTATGCAAATTAATAAAGCAGAAATTGTTAAAGCTTATGGCAAAAACGAACACGACACTGGCTCAATTGAAGTTCAAGTTGCAATTTTAACAGAAAGAATTAAAAACTTAACCGAACACTTAAAAACCAATAAGCAAGACAAGCACTCAACACGTGGTCTTAACAAAATGGTTTCTACAAGAAAGAAATTATTGAACTATCTTGCAGAAAACGACATTAACCGTGCACGTGCTATTAAAGCAAAACTTGGCATTCGTGGTTAGTAAAATTTATGAAGGGAATTATTTAAAAATAGTTCCCTTTTTTTAATTTATGTGTTATAATACGCTCGGTTAAATAGGAATGAATTTTGTTGCCACGGTTGGCGTGGCAAAAGTCCGCACAGGGTAGAGGTGTGGGAATTTCCTATAAGAAAGGAGATATTTTAATGAAACAAACAACTTACAAAACCCAAATCGGTGGCAGAGAAGTTACCATAGAATTGGGAAAATACTGTGGTCAAGCAAGCGGACACTGTATTGTTAGATGTGGCGACACTGTTGTTATGGTTAATGCAACAATGGCTAAGGCACCAAGGCCAGGAATGGACTTTTTTCCATTAAGTGTGGACTATGAAGAAAAAATGTATAGCGTTGGAAAAATTCCAGGGGGCTGGAAAAAACGTGAAGGCAGAGCAAGCGACAATGCCATTTTAAGAAGTAGACTAATAGACCGTCCACTTCGCCCGCTTTTCCCAAAAGGATTTTATAACGATGTAACAATTGTTGCAACTCCACTTAGTGTGGATACCGACATTATGCCAGAACCATTGGCAATGCTTGGCAGTTCAATTGCGTTAACAGTTAGCGATATTCCATTTGAAGGCCCAACAGGTGCGGTTAAAATTGCTTGCATTAATAATGAATTTATTGTTAACCCAACCCCAGCCCAATTAAATGAAAGCTCAATAGACCTTACGGTTTCTGGAACAAAAGAAGCAATTTTAATGGTTGAAGCAGGGGCAAAAGAAGTTAGCGAAGCTTTAATGTTAGATGCAATTATGTTTGCACACGAAGAAATTAAAAAGCAAGTTGCGTTCCAAGAAAAAATGGCAAAAGATTTAAAAGTTGAAAAAACCACCAAAATTGCATTCGACGAAATTCCAGAAGATATTAATAATGCAGTTAGAGAATATGCCGATAAAAAAGTGGACAAAATGTTAGAGTGCTACGACCGCCACATTCGTGATGATATAGAAGACGAATTAACGGCGGAAGTTCAAGAACACTTTGCAGAAATGTTCCCAGAACAAGCAAAGGCAATTGGCCAAGTGCTTTACAACATGAAAAAGGAAAAAGTTCGCAATAAAATTCTGTATAAAGGAATTCGCCCAGACGGCAGAAAAACAACTGAAATTCGCCCAATTTGGAACGAGGTTGGCTTGCTTCCAAGAGTTCATGGTTCAGGCGTGTTCACTCGTGGTGAAACCCAAGTTTTAACCACTTGCACTTTGGGAATGATTAGCGAGGCACAAGAATTAGAAGGGTTAGACACAGAAGAATATAAAAGATATATGCACCAATACAATATGCCAGGCTACACCACAGGCGAAGCAAAACCTATGCGTGGCCCAGGCAGACGTGAAATTGGTCATGGCGCGTTGGCAGAAAGAGCTTTACTTGCCGTTCTTCCAAGCGAAGAAGAATTCCCATATGCAATTAGAACGGTTAGTGACGTTTTAAGTTCTAATGGTTCAACCTCAATGGCATCAACCTGCGGAAGCACACTTGCACTTATGGATGCGGGCGTTCCAATTAAAGCACCAGTTGCAGGCATTGCAATGGGATTGATGAAAGATAAAGATAGCGATAAGGTTGCCGTATTGACCGACATTCAAGGTTTGGAAGATTTCCTAGGGGATATGGACTTTAAGGTTACAGGAACCACCGAAGGCATAACAGCAATTCAAATGGACATTAAAATTCATGGAATAGACCGTAACATTTTAACAACTGCTTTGGAACAAGCAAGATTGGGCAGATTGGAAATTTTAAAAGTTATGGCAAAAACCATTAAAGAACCAAGAAAAGAACTTTCTAAATATGCTCCAAAAATAGTTTCCTTTAACATTCACCCAGATAAAATTAGGGAAGTTATTGGTTCTGGCGGAAAGGTTATTAACGAAATTATTGCGCAAACTGGCGTTAAAATAGACATTGATGACGACGGAAAAGTTTCGGTTGCTTCGAACGATATAGCAATGATTGAAAAAGCAAAACAAATAATTTTAACAATTGCAACCGACCTAGAACTAAACTGCGAATATGAAGGAACTGTTGTTAGAATTATGCAATTTGGCGCATTTGTAGAAGTTGCTCCAGGCAAAGACGGCATGGTTCACATAAGCAAACTAAGTAAGGACCGTGTTGAAAAGGTGGAAGACGTTGTTAAAATTGGCGACCGTGTTCTTGTTAAAACCATAAAGATTGACGAGAAAGGCCGCGTTGATATGAAACTTATTAAAAAGTTATAATTTGGCTCGAAGAATTACCGCTCGCTTAACGCTATGCTAATCCGCTCGGGTAAACACTTCTCGCCTTTGGGAAACAAGGTTGTGTTATAAATGTGGGCTCGAAGAATTACCACTTATCACTGTAAGCGAAGTGTGGCAATTTAAAATTTAATAATGAAAAATTGGACAAATCGTCCAATTTTTTGTTTTTTGCATAGCAGGAACAAAACGAAAATATATTATTCTATGAAAAAAAGCATATTTAAAGCGAACGTTATAATTGCAATAATGCTTGTAAGTTTGGTGGCAATTTCAATAAGTAATGCAAAAACTTTAGCCGTGCAGGCAGATAACCGTGTGGTTTATGCCGGAAACACATCAAAAAGCAACGTTTGTTTTATGATTAATGTGTATCAGGGGAACGAATATGTGCAAAACATTTTAGACGTTTTAGATGCCTATAAAGTTAAAACCACATTTTTTGTTGGTGGCAGTTGGGCGGTTAAAAACGTTGAATTGGTTAAAGAGATTTACGCACGTGGGCACGAGTTGGGCAATCATGGGTTCTACCATAAAAATCAGGACAATTTAGATTTTAATGGCAACTTTCAAGAAATTGAAATGTGCCATAAGGTTATAAGTGAAAATGTTGGGGTGGAAATGACTTTATTTGCGCCCCCAAGTGGGGCGTATAGCGTAACCACAGTAGATGCCGCCACTGCACTAAACTATAAAACAATTATGTGGACGCACGACACCATTGATTGGAGAGATCAAAATGCCGACCTAATTTATAAACGTGCCACGAAAGATTTAAGCAATGGCGATTTAGTTTTAATGCACCCAACTGCAAAAACTGTGGAGGCTTTAACTAAAATTTTATCCGCAGCAATAAACAATGGATTCACGCCAACAACAGTTGGCAAGTGTTTGATGGTTAACTAAAAAATACAAAAACAAATAAAAAACATTAAAATTTAACAAAATTAAACAAAAAATGCTAAAATTTTTAAAATTTTTACAAATTGTTTGACATATTTTGCAAACGTTTGCTAATATCCTTTTAAGGAGGGAGGTTTATGAAAAAGTTTATTGGAGCAATCAGTTCTGCAGTTATGGGTGCTTTGGCGTTTGTGTTCTTTGCTCTAGCCGCAATGACTCAAAAAATGACTATTGGTAGTGTTTCAGACTCAGAAAGTTTTTCAGCATGGGATATGTTGGAATACAAAATTGCAAAAATGGATTCAATTGGTTTCACAATTTACAAAATTGCAACCATTGCAATGATTGTTGTTGCTTGCTTGTTAATTTTATCGGCAGTTGTTCTTCTTTTGAAAAATCTTAACGTTTTCAAAACAAAAATCAACTTCACTTTAATTAACAACATCCTATTGGCTGTGTTTGCTGGTTTGGCACTTGTTGCAGTAATCGCTATGTTTGTATTTATCCAAACAGAATTGGGCGACGTGATGAACGAAAGTTTCAAAGCATTTGCTGGCGTTGGCGCATGGTTGAACCTTGTGTTTGGCGCACTTCTATGCCTAGTAAGTTGCCTCACAGCGAAAAAACAAAAATAATTTTAATTGTTTTTAAGAGCGATTTGTTCGCTCTTTTTTTCGTCAATTTCTGCAAATGTTTTTATGACAAAAACAAAAAAAGATTTGTGTTTTAAAAATTTTATTGTATAATTAAATTGAGTTAAAAGGGACATGTATGGCAATATATAAATCATCTTTCAACAAAAAACCGGAAAAAAAAGAAAAGCAGGTTAAAGAAAAACCCGTAAAAATAAAGCAGCAAAAACCAAAAAAGAAAATTAAGGTTAATGTGCCTTTAGTTTGTTTAATTTGCTTTTTGTGTGTGTTTGTTGCTTGTTGTTTGCCATCTAATTTCTTTAAAAATGTTATGCTTGGGCTATTTGGACTACTTGTGTATCCAGCATGCTTAATTGGAGCACTGTTTTCGGCCTTGTTTCTTTCAAAGAAAAAGTTTAAAGCGCAAACAAAATATGTTGTGTATCTTGCAAGTGCGTTAGGCATTATATGGTTTATTTTCCATTTAATTTTAACAAGCAGGTTGCCTGCAACGAACTACGGAATTTTCCTAAAAGAAACCTATATTGCAAAAACAACTGCGGGCGGAATTTTATTCAGTTTAATTAGTTACCCTATAGTTAAATTATTAACAACTGTGGGCGCATACATTTTTAGTGCAATTGCTCTTGCCATTTTTGTGGGGCTTATTATTGATTATATAAACACAGAAAAATCTGTTGGGCACGAACAAAGAAAAACCAAGTTCGATTTTTCCAACATAGAAGCGTTTGAATTTGGAGAAGTTCAAGAAGAGCACAAATCGCCCGAAGAAAAACAAAAGCAACTGGCAAAACGGCGCTTGGGGCTTGAAAAAGGCGAAACAACAATCATTTCTAGCAGTATGCCGAAAATTGATGTGGCAGAAAAGAAAGTTGAAGCCAAGCCAATGAGCAAGAGGGATTATATTTTAACCCCACTAGACCCAATTATTCCACCAGAAATTCCAGATAACGACTTTTTTAATCCAAAGCAAAAAATTGTTAGAACTGCAGAAGAAATTTCTGCACCAAAACCACAAGTGGCAGTTCAACAAGCGGACGTTAAAGAACAAACTCCAGTTAATGGACTGGCAAAAGAAGAGTTTGCAGACCTTATTTTAGAAGACGAAACCGAGTTTAATGAAAGTGAATACAACGAAATTGGATCTGCTGAAATATTAAACGAACCAGAAACATCTGCGGTTGAAATTAAATCAACGGTTGTTCCCGCGCAATCTACCGTGCCAGAATATAGCAATGAAACTGACGATATAGACGAAAACCTTTTTGAAGATATTGAAGAAGACACAGCCTATGAAGAAATTGGCAGATCTAGCGTTGAAGAAGAGGAAGAAATAGAAGAAATTTCGCCAAATCTTAACAATGCCGCCTATGTGGACGATTTAGAACAAACACCACAACTTGGTTCCACAGTAGAAACTGAAATTGTGCGCCCAAGTTTAGATTTAAGCAGATTTAATCTTCCAAATGTTACAAAGAAATCTTTGGTAAAAGAAGAACAAATTAAAATAGACGACATTAAACCAAAAGAAGAAATTCCACCATACGTTGCGCCACCTGCATATCTTTTGAATTATATGGAAAATGTTCCAAGCATAAGCGAAGAAGAATTGCACAGCAATGTGGAACGCCTTGAGCAAGTGCTTGAAGATTTCAAAGTGCCAGCAAAAGTTAATAATGTGCAAGTTGGTCCGGCGGTTACAAGATACGAATTAACAATGCCAAGGGGAATTTCTGTTAACAAAATTGCACAAATGGCAGACGACATTGCAATGACTCTTGCTTCCAACGGTGCAATTCGTGTGGAAGCGCCAATTCCGGGCAAAAATTCGGTGGGCATTGAAGTTCCAAACAAACAAGTTAGCCCTGTTAGTTTACGTGAACTTATTGATAGCAACGATTTCCGTGTTCGTGGAAATCCGCTTTCGTTTGTTTTGGGAAAGGATATTAATGGCGACATTATGTTCTGTAATCTAGACAAAATGCCACATATGTTGGTGGCAGGAAGCACAGGCAGTGGTAAATCTGTTTGTTTAAACACAATGCTTTTAAGTATGTGCTACAAAGCCGGCCCGCAAGATTTACGTTTAATTTTGGTGGATCCAAAAATGGTGGAATTTAACACCTATAATGGCTTACCTCATTTGCTAATACCAGAAGTTATAACTAACAAGGATATGACCATAAATGCATTAGATTGGTGCGTTGCAGAAATGGAACGCAGATATGCCTTATTTGCAAAAAATCACGTGGTTAACATAAACGATTTCAACAAGCTAGAAATTGTTAAAAATAAAAAAGAAGATAAAATGCCATTCATTGTTGTGGTGGTGGACGAGCTTGCAGATTTAATGAGTGTTGCAAAACGTGAAATTGAAGATAGAATTGCAAGGTTGGCAGCAAAGGCAAGGGCGGCAGGAATTCACCTGGTGCTTGCAACCCAGCGCCCATCGGTTGACGTAATAACCGGAACGGTTAAGGCAAACTTGCCAAGCAGAATTGCATTTGCGCTAACCAATTTTATGGATAGCAAAACTGTGCTAGACGGAGGCGGTGCAGAAAAACTGTTAGGAAAAGGCGACATGCTTTTCAAACCGCAAGATAAGCCAGAACCAAGGCGTATTCAAGGGGCGTATGTTTCTAACACTGAAATTGCAAAGGTTGTGGAATTTATTAAACAAAACAATAAACCAGTTTATGACGACAACGCGGGCAGAGCAATAAAAAATCCAAACAAAGCAAGTGGAGTAAATTGTGAACAGCCGGGCGTTAAAGAGCAGGAGTTCGATCCAGTGCTTAAAGATGCGCTTAGAATGTTTATTCAAACAAAACAAGCAAGTGGCAGCATGATTTCCCGCAGATATTCGGTTGGCTTTAATCGTGCAGGCAGAATTATGGACCAAATGGAACGTGCAGGCTTCATTGGCCCGCAAGAAGGAAGCAAACCAAGAAGCGTGTTAATAACCATGGAAGAATATAAGGCTATTTTTGAAACTGAAGAAAATTAATTTAATCTTTTATAACAAGGCGAAGGCTAGAATGAACAAACCTTAAAATAAAAAACGGAACAAAACGTTCCGTTTTTTAATGTTTGGTGCGGATAACAGGACTTGAACCTGCAAGATATTGCTATCACAAGATCCTTAGTCTTGCGTGTCTGCCATTCCACCATATCCGCATAATGTATTGTTGCGGATGGATTTATCCGCGCGTCGCAACTCTCGCTCTTTAATCGTTTTGCTTATAAATAGCGCAAAACTTCATTTTTGCTCGGTTGCTCCTTATTCCCACTCGAAGCCAGTTCTCGCGGGAGCCCTAATTGTTTTGCAACTCTCGCCAGCACTAAATTGCAAGGTGTTTTAAAACGTATTTATTTTATCAAAATTTAGGAGTTTTGTCAATTCATAATTTAAGGTTTGTTTAACATTTTAAAATTTATGGCAAAATTTGCAAATTTAGTTGTGAAAAGTAAAAAAAACTTATATAATAGCAATACGGAGAGATTATGGTTGAAAATAAAATAAATTGTATTATAGATTGCGACCCAGGCGTGGACGACGCTGTTGCAATTGCACTTTCGCTTTATGATGAAAAGATGGATATTAAACTTATAACAACAGTTAATGGGAACAGAGATGTGGACACTGTTACAAGGAACACGCTGCACCTTTTGGAAAAGTTTAAAAAGAAGAACATTCCAGTTGCCAAAGGGGCGGAAAAGGCAATGAAGCGCACCAGCCCAGATGCAAGTTTTATTCACCAACAAGAAGGTTTGGGAGGCTACATTCCACCAAAAACAGTTAAAACCAAACCAATTGAAGAAACAGCCGTGGAAGCAATGTATAGAACCATTTGCGAAAACAAAAACAACATCAGCCTTGTTGCATTAGGGCCACACACCAACCTTGGATATTTATTCACTGCACACCCAGACGTTGCACAAATGCTTAACCATATTTACTGTGAAGGTTGTGCAGCCTATGGCCATAAAATTGAAAAAGGGCGTTGGAAAGGCTATGTTTCGTTTAATGCATCTAGCGACCCAGAAGCAATGAAAATTGTGTTCGAAAGTGGGGTGCCAATAACAATTGTTCCGTCAAGAATGGGCCGAGATCTTGCTAACTTCACAGAAGAGCAAGTTTTTGCAATGAAAGAAATTAATGCGGTTGGAAAGTTTATTTTTGACATGTATAACGGATATTGGGAACACGGTTATGAGGATAGACGAATTGCAACTAACGACACTTGCGCTGTGCTTGCATTAAGGTGCCCAGAACTATTTAAAACCAAAAAGTGTTTCTTTAACATTAACACAGAAGAAGCACCAGGCAAAACTTTGGTTACGTTTTCTAGAAAAGGCAATGTGCAATACGTTTACAAAGTTAACCGCAAAAAATTCTTTAACAATTTTTGCAATGCCATAAAAAAATTAGATGGTTTTAAACTTTAAAACGTTGTGCCAAAAAGTTGTAAAATGTTTTGCAATAAGTTATACTTACAAAAGGAGAAATATTTATGAATTTACCAAATAAATTAACTGTTATGCGAATGGTTTTAATACCATTTATGATGTTCTTTTACCTTGCAGCTTTCATTCCTTTTGGAATTGGAAAAATTGTGGCGCTTGTTATTTTTATTGTTGCCGCCATAACCGATTTGTTAGATGGAAAAATTGCAAGAAAACGCAACATTGTTACAAACCTTGGTAAATTTTTAGACCCCATTGCAGATAAAGCATTAACATCAACTGCATTGTTTTTAATGTTGGCAGATGGAACTTTGCCAGCACCTTGGGGCGTTATTATTGTTAGCATAATCATATTTAGAGAATTTGTTGTTAGTGCATTAAGATTAATGGCAGCAAGCAAAGGCGTTGTGTTGGCGGCAGACATTTGGGGCAAGGCAAAAACTATGGTTCAAATGATTGCAATTCCTGTTTGTATGCTTCTTCCATATTTTTACACTTGCGGGTTTGCGCCTGCATGGTTAGTTTTGGCAACCCAAATTTTGGGGTTAACCACTTTGGGTGTTGCAACATTGTTAACAGTTATTTCTGGGGTTAACTACGTTGTTAAAAATAAGGAATGTTTTAAAGATAAATAATTTTGTAATTAAGAGATTTATCGAACAAATGTTTGACAAATCCTTTTTAATTTGTTAACATTACTAATAATTAAGGGAGATAGATATATGTCAGACGATAAAAAGAAAGCGCTAGAACTAGCCATTGCGTCAATAGAAAAGCAATACGGCAAGGGTTCTATTATAAAAATGGACGAAACTAACTATGGCGAAGGGCTTGAAGTTATTCCAACCGGTTGCTTGCCACTAGATGTTGCTTTGGGAGTTGGTGGGCTTCCAAGGGGCAGAATTATTGAAATTTATGGCCCAGAAAGTAGCGGTAAAACCACTGTTGCTTTGCACGTTGTGGCAGAGGCGCAACGCATGGGAGGCACTGCTGCATTTATAGATGCTGAACATGCGCTAGACCCAATTTATGCGCAAAAACTTGGCGTTGACATAGGTGCAATGTATGTTTCTCAGCCCGACACTGGCGAACAGGCTCTTGAAATTACCGAACAGCTTGTAAGAAGTGGTGGGGTCGACATTGTTGTAATCGACTCTGTTGCGGCGTTAACTCCAAAAGCGGAAATAGATGGCGAAATGGGCGATAGTTTTATTGGGTTGCAAGCAAGGTTAATGTCGCAAGCGCTAAGAAAACTAACTGCAGTAACCGCAAAAAGCAAAACTCTTGTTATATTCATTAACCAACTACGAGAAAAAGTTGGGGTTATGTTTGGCAGCCCAGAAACCACACCTGGCGGAAAGGCGCTTAAATTCTATTCTTCAATTCGTTTAGATGTTAGAAAGGTGGAGACCATTAAAAATGGGCAAGATGCAGTTGGAAGTAGAACCAAAGTTAAAATTGTTAAAAACAAAGTTGCGCCTCCATTTAAAACTGCCGAGTTCGACATTGTTTATGGCGAAGGTATTTCAATTATAGGTTGTTTAATAGACACTGCAATAGACCTTGGAATTGTAGATAAAAGTGGGTCTTGGTTTAGCTATAATGGCGACAAAATTGGTCAAGGCAAAGAGAATGCAAAGGCATATCTTGCAAGCCACCCAGAACTTGCTGACGAAATTAATGCTATTGTTAGGGGAAAATTGGTTAAATAATGCTTCAAACTTTAAAAATTCAAAATGTTGCATTAATAGATTGTGCAACGCTAAATTTTGATGAAAAACTCAATGTTATAAGTGGCGAAACTGGTGCAGGTAAAAGCATTATGTTGGATTCATTGAGTTTTGTTTTTGGTGGCCGTGCAGATAGAAGTTTAATTAGAAACGGCGAAACAAAAATGAAAGTGGAAGCCATTTTCACAAACTTAAGTGAAGCAGATGTGGCATTCATAAAAAACGAACTAAACATTTCGTGTGAAAGCGAAATGTTTTTGTTGCGAGAACTAGATTTAAACGGCAAAAACACGTGCAAAATCAATGGGGAATTAGTTCCAGTTGCAAGTGTTAAAAAAATATGTTCTCGTTTGGTGGATTTGCATGGGCAAAGCGAGCACTTAGCAATTTTAAACAACGATTATCAGTTGCAAATAATAGATCTGTTTAGCCAAAAAACACAAGTTTTGTTGGCAGATTTACGCGGCGAAATTGACAAAGTTAAAGAAATAGAGTATGAAATTTCTTTGCTTGGCGGAAACGAAAAAGAAAAACAGAATTTAATTGATTTATACACTTATCAAATTAACGAAATTGAACAAGCGAACATAAAAGAGAATGAATATGAAACTCTTTTGGTAGAAAAAAAAGAAATGCAACAGTTTGAAAAAATTAACGAAAATTTAAAATCTGCCTATGAATGTTTGGAAAGAAATGCCTTTTCAACGTCTGCAATAGATGCGGTTAATTCTGCAGTTAAAAACTTGCAAAGTATAAGTTCAATAAGCCAAAATTATGCCGAACTTTATGATAGAATTAACAGTATTTCAATAGAGTTAACCGACCTTGCTCAAACCATAAATCACAACTTGCAAATTAGCGTTTTCGACGAGCAACGTTTTAAATTTTTAGACGAACGAACAGATTTTATTAAAACCATATTTAGAAAATACGGCGGAGATTTTAATGCTTTAACGAATTATTTAACCACAACAAAACAAAAGCTAGATAATTTGATAAGCGGTGCGGAAAAGTACGAAAAATTAACTGTTAAAAAAGCCGAAAAACTTGAAAAAATTCAACAAATTCAAGCAAAATTAACAAGCGAAAGATTGGTTAGTGCTAAGGGGTTAACGAGCAAATTGCAAACCGAACTTCAAACACTTGGAATGCCAAACGCAAAAGTGGATATTGAATTAACAAGAATTGGTGAAGAGTATTCCTATTCGGGTGCAGATAGGGCTGAATTTTTGTTTTCTGCAAACCTTGGGTTTGACCTTAAACAGCTAAACAAAGTTGTTTCGGGTGGCGAAATGAGCAGAGTTATGTTGGCATACAAAATTGTTGTGTCGCACGTGGATAACATTCACACAATTATTTTTGACGAAATTGATAGTGGGCTTAGTGGTAACATTGCAACTGTGGTGGCAGAATATTTGGCAAGGCTAAGCCAACAAAAGCAGATTATTGCAGTTTCGCATCTTCCGCAAATTTGTGCAATGGGGGACGCAAACTTGAAAGTGCATAAGGAAAGCAACACAACAACAACCAACACACGCGTAACAAATTTACAGGGAGATAATCTATATTGCGAAATTGCTCGCCTTATGGGGGCAGAGTTAGACCAGGTGGGACTAACTGCAAGCAAAGAGTTGAAAACAAAATGCAATAAATTTAAAAGTGAATTAAATAGGGCCGATTGATAATAGTAACCTTTATTGAAATAAAAAAACCCTTAAACAAGGGTTAAAACAAACAAGGGCTAACAAACCGGCCTTTTTATTTATGGTTTTGAGATTTGTTTAGGTCTATTGCGCTGGTTGGGCAGAATTGGGTGCAACTTCCGCACTTAATGCATTTTTTAGGGTCCAACTTAGCCTTACCTTTAACAATTTTAATTGCTCCAACTGGGCAGATGGACACACAGGCACCGCAAGCAATACATTTTTTACTTTCAACCATAAATAACTCCCTTTTAATTTTCAATGCTAATATTCTAACACAAAAATGCAAGAATGTCAATTGCTGATTTGAATAATTAATGGACGTATTTTAAATAATTATATTATAATTATTTTTTATGCGAATTATTTGCATTTTGTTTGGAATTTTTATTTGTTTTGGTTACAATATAATTATGAAGTACGACGTTGTGATTATTGGGGCTGGTCCGGCAGGGCTTTCTGCTGGCATTTTTACAGCTCGTGCAGGGCTTAAAACGTTGTGCCTAGAAAAATTGGCAACAGGCGGGCAAGCGGCTCTTTCTTACGAGGTTGCAAACTATCCAGGGTTTGAAAGCATTTCGGGTTGGGACTTAATGCAAAAAATGCAACAGCAAGCAACTTCGTGTGGAATGGAGCTTGAATTTGCGCAAGTTGTTAAACTTACCAAATTAACAAGCAGTTTTAAAATAGAAACAAAGCAACAAACCTACTTGGCAAAAAAGGTTATTGTGGCATGTGGTGCAAAGGCAAGAAAACTTGGGCTTGAAAACGAACTTGAACTAACAGGCAAAGGTGTTAGTTATTGTGCAAGCTGCGATGGCAATTTTTTTAAAAATAAAGCAGTTGCAGTTGTTGGCGGCGGCAACACGGCCATGGAAGATGTTGAATATCTTTCTAAAATTGCCAGCAAAGTTTATTTAATTAATCGAAGCGAAACCTTTCGGGCAGATCAAGTTACCGTTAACGCAGTTAAGAAAATGAAAAATGTTAAAATTATAACATCTTCTGTTGTAACCAAACTTATTGGTGAGCGCAATTTAACTGGCATTGAAATGTCAATTGCAAACAAAAAAAGGATGTTGGCGGTTGACGGATTATTTGTTGCCATTGGTTACGAGCCAGACCTTGAATTTATGAAAATTAAAATTGAAAAAGACAGTGCTGGCTATATTGTTGTTGATAAAAACATGCAAACAAATGTTAAAAATTTATTTGCCTGTGGAGATATTATTAGTAAAGATTTTAAGCAGATTATAACTGCATGTGCAGACGGTGCTGTGGCAGGCAATTCATGCGTGGGGGAAAAATGAAAAAAAGTATTTTAGGTTTATTTTCAATATTCGCATTGGTGATATCTTCACTGTTTTGTTTTGTGGGGCAAACGAACAGGGTGTATGCGGCAGACGATGCGCCAGTTAATGCGGTTTGGTTGTTTTCTGAGGACGACAACACAGTTTATCAGTCTACAAGAGTTGCAGGAACTGTAACCGGGTATGGCAATTTTCGAGTGGGGAAAGAAAATGTGCAACTAACAACCAGTTCAAGCACGGGATTTCAACTTGTTGGCTGGCAACTCATTTTTAGCGCAGGCGAACAGCGCGACTTGATTGTTGGGCTTGAAACTTCGCAGGACGAAAGCGGAAACACAACTCAGTTTGTTAACGCTTCTAGCCTTACCGATGGCGAAAAAATACTAACAACAAACAAAAATGTTACATACTCTGTACAGTTTAATAATTTGAATGATGACGAATATTTTGAAGAAGGAACATTTACAATTTCTCAAGTTAATAATGACGCTCCTTTAAAAATACGCCCAGTTTATGACTATATATATCAAAATGTGGAACTCTCGGCCGATATGTTGCAGATTGTAGATGTGGGCATAAACCACACCACAGACAATTCAAACACAATATATTATCACACAAGCACAGAAAATGCTGGCATAACAGAATATTCTAACGCTGTTGTGGATAATGGCGAAAGCAAATTCTACTTTAGAAAACTATATTCAAATGGAACAAAGTTCTACACACTTCACACAAAAGAAGAGGAAGAACAAAATGTGCAAATTGAAGTGGAATACTCAAAAGGTGCATATCGTATTGCAGATGAAGTTGGCGTGGAGTTGGCAGTTGACACTGGTACAACTGCAATTGACGTGCAAACGGTTAGCTACAACAACTCACAACTAACACTTGCAGAAACAACGGGAGTTGCTCCAGAAGTTGTTGGGCAATTTGCGCTTGCAAAAAATGAATATTTGTTAACCACTAAATTGTTTGCAAAAATTAAAGTTGCTTTGTCGGTTAATCACACAACAACGTTAACAGCAACTTGGCATAACCTATACAAGGCAAATTTAAATTTGCTTATAGATGATGTTGCGGCGGGGGATAATTCCTCTCTCTTAGTGGAAGCATTAACGGTTGAAAACGCCTATTCGAAAGTTGGCGATACATTATATTATGTTAAAACCGCGGCCGATAACGCTGGGTTAGGGCTTATTGTGTCGGCAACGTCAAGAATTTCTAAGCAAATAGATGGCGAAGTTTATGAATACTATAAATTTGGATATATAAACGACCAGCAAGTTGATCCTGAAAACTCTTCGTTGTTCATTTCATATTCCACCAAAGTTATTAGTTCGGAAATAAATATTTTTGTTAACTACGTTTCTATGCTTTATAATGTGGACTTTCAATTTGCATTAATAGATAACGCCAATAATGTTAGCGTAATTACAGGAACTTATAATTTAGAAAGCTCCTTGTCACTTGCAAGGGGAGAAGAGGCAACGGTTAATAAAACAAATGCATCTAATAATGTGGGTTACACATTTTACGGCTTTGCAGCAAGCGAAACTAATGCAACCGAAAACACTTCTTTGGTTGTTGCAATAGATGCCATTAAGCCAACCAACAAAACAATATTAATGGTGTTTAAAAAGGCAGACTACTTGGTTAAGTTGGAAAATTACAATACAACATCTTTAAACGATAAAGGAACAACCATTTATCCAATAGCGTCGGCAGTTGTGGCTCGATTAAGGGGCGACACTATTGTTACATCAACTTTAACAAGTGCAAATTTGCTTGCAAACAGCGCAACATTTAATCTAACACTAAACATTGGCGATGTTGTTGCAATTAACTGCAACACCAATAGAGGTTTGACAGTTTTAGGGTATAAAATTAATGGCCAAGCAGAAATTGAATTGAAAGATGGCGTATACACGCTTCAACTAACCAAAGAATTAATAAGCGCTTTTATAAATCAGGGCGAAAATGCAGATAACACTTTGCACATTTGGGTTTATGAGGGCTTAGAAACTTACACAATAACCTTATTTACAGAACCTACAAGAGACACTCATTCGAACTCTATGGAAGTTATGGCAGATTTGGGGGTTAAAATAGATAATGGCCCAGAGTTTGGAACAACTTCGGAAGAGGCGGAATTGCCAACAAACATTAAAGTTGAAAAAAGTGTAGCAGAAGGCGACAAAATAATAATATCGGGTTTAACTTTGTATCAAAGTTTAGTGTTCAGTGCAAGGGGTAGGTCAAAAAGTTATTTAAACGAACAAGGGCAACCGGTAGAATACACATATATGTTTAACCGCTTCACTCAAGATGGTGTTAGCGCAATGACGGCGTATGATGTAACAGTTTCTTCTGCAAGGTGCAACTATTTAATTGTAGGAGTTAATGTAGAAATTAAAGTTGAATTTTCAATGGCAGAAGCAAGAGTGCAGTTGCAACTAGAAGAGGGCTTTTCTGCAGCCTTGAACTTAGCGCATGTTCAAGTTAGGCAAAACTCTGAAACCTTAACTTTAGATGCAAATTTTAGTGCAGTTGTAAAAGAGGGTGCAAGCATAGAACTTATTGTAGACGACAATGCAATTGCGTTTGGCTATATTTTAAGTGGTTATACATTAAGAGTTGGAGAAGACGTTAGACCAACGGTTACAGAAGAATTTAATTTCAACTTTAGAGTTGCGTCTAATAACTCGTCTTCACTACATCTCATTACAATTCATTTTGAACGAGAAACATATTTGCTAAGAATAGAGCAATCGTATGTTGGCGGAGATTCTATTGACGGTGTTTTAGAACAAGAATTAACCATTAAAGATACAGAAATTAAGTTCAATATGCCAGAAGGATATTATGTTTCAACAGTGGCTATTCCACATTCTGGAAACGAGTTAACAACCTTCCCTAACTTGGCACAAGACAACGATTATGATGAAAGTTTCTATCGCTATAAACTATCAAGGGCAGAGTTGGAATATTTAATTGAAAACTATTCGGTTAGAGAAGATATCACTAATGTGATAACTTGGCAAATTGGATACTCTTTGCACACCTACACAGTTACAGTTAACTTTGGCATTAAAAACCCTAAGGGTGCAGCGCAGGATATTTTAATCAATTATCCATCACTAAAATTAACCTACAGCCATATGTTGCACGGTAATTTGGTGGAAGGCGAACTAACACCCGCAAATGTGGATCCAACCACAGGTGGGGCGGACCTTTCAACAGTTCAATTTAAAGGTGTGCCATATAAGGCAAAGGTTCAAATTTCAACAATCAGCGGAGTTATGTTTGGCATGCAGGCGGAGGGTTGGACAATTACGGCTGATGGAGAAAGACCTTATGCTCCAGATTATGCAACCAATGGCGTAACAACATTAATTATTAATGAACTGCAATATCACAAAACCGTTTATTATAAACTAATGTATTTGGCCTACAACATAAATTTAGTGCATAGGTTTGAAGGTAGCCCAATTGCCTATGTGAACGACCAAGAAGCTAAACAAATAACATTGTTTGACACATTAAAAATTGTTATGAACCCAACCAGTGGTTATAGGTTTAAAAGAATGACATATAAAGCCACTGAATACACAGAATTTTTGTACACAGAAGAATCCTGGGGCGCAAATTGGTCGCAGTTATATTACACAATGGGTGGAGGTGCTGTAACACCAAATAACTCGGCGATTTATGATTATAGAAAAACCTACTACACGCGTGAAATAAAAACCACAGAATTTAATTCTTTTGTGCCATATACGTATGAAAGCGGAACATGGGGCAGCGATTATTTAAGTGTGTATGTTAAAGCTGGAGATGGTTATGTTAGAAATAGAGATGCAGAATATAATTCAACAGTAGAATATTACACAATTTCTTTAAGCGACTTTATGGAAGGTTCATTCAACCCTAACACATACTACACAGAAGGAAATAGCCTAACCTTTAACATAGAGTACGAATATTTTGACATTATTCTTTTGCACAACTCAGCACTTAGCGGATTTTTAAGTTTGCAAAGGGAAGGCACAGAGTTAAATATTCCAATAGAAAACTATGCAGAGTATTCTATGGAAGTTAGAAATGCAATGAATGAAGTTTCGTCAGTTCCAATTAATAGCCCAATAACAGTTAGCAATAAAATGATTACTGTTTACATCACCTTAAACACTGTGAAACTTGAAGAAAATGGCAAAACCGTAGAGTATAATTTGGCAGAGGGCGTATCGCTAATTTCTATTGCTGCATTTGAAGAATACACCTTTGAACAAGTAGATGGATTGCCTGGGAAATACAAACTTCAAATTGTTGTTGAAGAATTGTTCCAAAGGGTAACAAGTCAGGACGTTATAACAATAATCTACACATTTAAGGTTTTGGAAAAAGAAGTAACCTGCACAACAAACATTAAACAAAGTAGTTTCTATAAAACAAATATGGGAGCTTCTAAATTCGAATTTAGATACGACCATACTGTATATTCTTTCGGCACACGCTCGGCACAGTCAAATGGAAAATCTGCATTAACTGCAAAACTTCAGTTTTTAGGTAGAAGTCCATTCTACTACGAAAATCATTATGAAGGACTTTTCTATATTTCCGAATTAAAACTATATAAACCTTTAACTTACGAAGATGGAACATACGTAAGGAGCGATGGCGACCTAGTTGCCGGCGAAGAAATTCCAGTTGCATCTTATGCAAAATATGGCATTCACATTAAGGATACATTAGGAACAACCTTTGACGTTAGATTTATTAACGATTTAGTTATAGAGTTGCAAGTTCAACCAATTATAACTTTCGAGGGAGCCAAGAGAGAAGACCTTAATATGGACGGCGGTTTGGATTATGTGTTCTACAGAACCTATAAATGTGTGGTTAATGCACAGAATAAAATTGAAGGAGTGGTTCAAAGATTAACAGTTGGAGCATCTGGAACAAACATTCAAGCAGGCGACATTGTGTTAAATTGTCTTGATATAAACTACTATTACTACAATAATGGCGAACTAGGTTCGTGGATAGATAGTGAAAACGACACCCAAGGCCCAATTGATTGTGGCACCTATTGTGTTAAAATTACACTTGTGCCACAAGATGGCGATTATAGTTGGATAGAGGGATTAGAGTTATTGTATGATGTGTTTGTTGTTATACAACAAAAGGACATTAAGGTTGTTGCAGAAGTGGACGAACAAATAATAAAAACATACGATGCCAACAGCGAGTTTTCTTTTGAAACAGCAAAACAATGGCTGTATTTTACAGATGATGCCGAAATAAAAATTGCGTATTCTGTGGGTTCAGGGTTTAGTTTAAATGCACAAAACATTCAAATTTACATAACCTACACTAACAATTATGTTGAAACAATTACTGCTGACGCAAACGAAGACGCTTACTATAATTTAATTGTGGTTGGCTTAAGTTTGGTGGATAGTGATGTTTCAAGAAACTTTAAACTGGTTAGTTCGGGGGTAACGCTGTTTAATCCAAAAACCTCACAAACAATAACTCTTGCCGATGGAGCAATGAAGATAGATGAAGTTTTACAAATCAACAAAAAACAAATAAGCCTTAATGGCATTCAAGTTTACGATAAAGTTTTTGATGGAACAACGGATGCAACCGTTAAAGAAGCTTCTAAACTATATTGGACAGGAGTTCTTGAAAATGATGTTTTAGACACTCCAGACGTGCAAAAACTTAAACTGGAATTTTCTAAAAAAGAAGTTGATAGAGATATTTCGGTTATTATTAATGCACAAGATTTGTTAACCGGACGCAGTGCCGGCAACTATAAATTAAATGAGGTGAATGCTAAAGCAACGATTTATCCTTATAGTAGAGAGGTTCACGTTGATGGTTATGGAATGTTAACCCTATTTAACAACAGAGGGTTGGAAGATTTTGAATATGCAAACCTAATTCCAATAGATGCAACATTAGATGTTAAAACTATTAAGTTGGATTCTATTGAATATGTTCAACTATACCCAATAATCTCTAAATATTTTGTTAGCGGAAGAGTTTTTGCAGTGGGCTATAGATTGCAATGGAAACTTGGTGTGCAAACGCAACCAATAAGTAGATTATTACACTTGCAAATGCCAAACGTTGCAAAATTAACTGGCGCCGCATGGGTTATTGGAGAAAGAACAGAAGAATTAAAATATTCTCAAAACGAATCTTTTGTAACAGTGGATTTAAATCAAATTAAGGGCGAGGGCATAACCATTATTTTAACTCAAGAAAGATCACTCTTAAGTTGGTGGCAAATACTGTTAATTGTGTTGTTGATTATACTTGTTATAGTTATGGTGGTAATAACAATTATTGTTATTAGAAAAAGAAAGCTAGAAGGTTACACCATTCACGACAAAATTTAGGAGTTAAAATGTTTGAATGTAAATACAAATTTGAATTAAGCGACAGCATTATATGCGCAAAGCATGTTTATAACTCGCAAAAGCGAAAGCAAGATAAAATTATTGCAATATTAGTTCCAATTTTATTGGTGTGCACAATTGCGTTGTTGGTTGCAGATATTATAAATAAAAGAAATTTTGTTTGGGATATTGTTTTAATTTGTGCTTTAACCATTTTAGAAGTTTTGCACTTAACAATTCCAGTGATGTTGGTAAAATCGCAAAAGAAATCTTATCAGCAGCAAAAACTTGGCGAAATGGATTATTTGTTGGTTAGAGTTGAAAACAACCTATGCACAGAAACGCTGTTTAAAGACAATAAGGAAATGGCAAAAAATGTTCACAACCTGCGCAGTTTAACCAGTTATTTGGAAGACAACGAACGTTTAATTTTGGTGTTTAATAAAGTTGAATTTGTTTGCTTGCGCAAGAACAATATTTCTGGTGGGCTAGAAAAAGTAAAAGCGCATTTAGAAAAATGCATGGCAAAAGCAAAGTAAAAATAAAAAGGGTGTGGTTAACTCCACACTCTTTTTTGCGTTGTTTTAAGTTGGTAATAATTCGGTTACTATCTTCTTGGAGGCATTCCATTGCCATTGTTTGGCATTTGCCTTGGCATTGGAGGTTGCACATTTTGCATTTGCGGTTGCCTTGGATTTGGCAAATAGGTTGAATTTCCGCCCATCATAGGTGCGCCTGGTTGCATTGGAGCATTGTTTACTGGTGCCGCCATGCCTGGGGCCGCTTTGGAAACCCTTTTAACAGCTTTAGAATTTTTAACTTTTAAGCCAATATCTTTTCTGCACATTAATTTAAATTGAGCAAAACGTTGAGCGGTTATAATTCCATTATTTTCAAAAACTATAGAATAAAATTCGTCAGCAGTGCGAACGTCCGACACAACGCATAAAAGTTGATTGTAGCAGTTTTTTGCCTTTTCCTTAAATTCCGGATTTAATGTAATTCGTGTTCCTTGAGTTTCAATGCTGTCAACTAGCGATAATGCATTTTCAATTGCCGACACTTTCAGTTCAAAGTTTTTGTCGAACAAAATAACGTCCTTATCTAAAATATCTAAAATGTTTTTTCTTGTTAAATAAATAACAATTATTGCGAACACCGCCAAAATTACGCTTGCGAACCCTGCCCACATAGCAATTGTTTGAATCATATTTCCCCCTATAATTAATTGTATTATACCAAATTAAATTGTTTTTAACAAACAATTCTTATTATAAATTCAACAAATTTTAAGTTTATAACAAAGGATTATTTATTGTGCAACACAACAAGAAAAAACTGCAATATATGCAGTTTTAATTGAGAAAATAATAATGCCATTTTAAGCTTTAAAACACTTATTTTTTCAACAATTGTTTGAAAGTAGCGCTTAATTTAACGGTTGGAATTTTGCAAGCTGCAACTTTAACTTTTGTTCCTGTAAATGGATTAAGTTTAACACCAGCCTTTCTAGCTTTAATGCCAAAATTCATGTAACCGATAAAGTGCATTTCCTTGCCGTCTTTAAGGTTTGCTTTAAGTTGCTCGCCAGCAGCGTTAAGGATTTCTTTGGTTAAGGTTTGAGTGTAACCAGTTGCTTCGGCCACTTGTTTAATGAATTCTCCTGCGCTAATTGTGTTCATAATATTTCTCCTTTCTTGTTGAGGTCTTCAACTATAAAAATGCTATCAAATAATTTGCCAAAAATCAACTATTTTTAAGCAGGTTTGAAAGATTTTTTAAATTTAATTTTGTGTGCTAATATATAAACATAATATTAGTATAAATATTTATAAAGAAATTTTTAAAAAGTAGTGGAAATTTTCGTATAAATGTGTTAAGATGTAATGTGATATAGAATTTCAAAATCTATTTTTAACGAAATTATTACACGTAAAGGAGATGTATAGGTTTAATTACCTTATAAATTTAGTATGACAGACATTAGAAATATAGCAATTATTGCACACGTAGATCATGGCAAAACAAGTTTGGTTAACGCCTTGCTTAAACAAGGCGGAATTTTTCGCGATAACCAAGAAGTTCAGGATAGGGTTATGGACAGCAACGCTCTAGAAAGAGAAAGGGGCATAACAATTCTTTCCAAAAACTGCTCTGCGTTTTATAAAAACACAAAAATCAACATTGTAGACACTCCTGGCCACGCAGACTTTGGAGGTGAAGTGGAACGTGTTTTGAAAATGGTTGATGGCGTTTTGTTGGTTGTTGATGCTTTTGAAGGCCCAATGCCACAAACTCGCTTTGTTTTAGAAAAAGCGCTTGAACTGAATTTAAAGGTTATTATTGTAATTAACAAAATTGATAGGCCGGATGCAAGGCTTGGCGATGTTGGCGATGAAGTTTTGGAACTTATGATGGACCTTAACGCAACGGACGAGCAGTTGGATAGTCCTATTATTTATTGTTCGGCACGTGCAGGGGTGGCAACCGATAACTATAAACAGGCGGGGCAAGATATGTCGCCACTTTTCGAGGCTATTGTAAAGCACATAAATCCACCAAAAATGGACGAAACTGCACCTTTTCAAATGTTAATTTCTTCCACCGAACACAATGATTATTTGGGCAAGTTGGCTGTTGGAAAAATTGAGGCCGGCAAAATTAAAACCAATCAAACCGTGTATATTAAAAACTACTTTGACGAAAGCAAGCATTATTCAGGCAAAGTTGTTAACATTTTTAATTTTAACGGCTTAAAGCGAGAGCAAATTGAAGTTGGCACAGCTGGTGATATTATTTGTGTTGCTGGAATTCCAGACATAACCATTGGCGATACTGCCAGCGAAACGGCAGATATGCAAGCAATTCCTTTTGTTAAAATTAGCGAACCAAGCGTTGAAATGACATTTATGGTTAACGATAGCCCATTTGCAGGCAAAGAGGGTAAATATGTAACCAGCCGTCACATTAAGGAAAGATTATATAAAGAAGCGGTTAAAGATTTATCTTTACAGGTTGCCGATGGCGCAACGGCCGACCAATTCACAGTTCGTGGCAGGGGCGAAATGCACCTTTCAATTTTAATTGAAAATATGCGAAGAGATGGCTACGAATTCCAGGTTAGCCGCCCAAGAGTTTTATTTAAAACCATAAACGGAATTAAGCATGAGCCAATAGATAAGGTTGTGCTAGATGTTCCGGAAGACGCAGTTGGAACGGTTATGATGAGTATGGGAGTTAAAAAGGGAGACCTTTTGGATATGAGCCCAATTGGAAGCCGTATGAGATTGCAATTTTTAGTTCCAAGCAGAGGGCTGTTTGGCTATAAATCTCAGTTGTTAACCGACACTCGTGGCGAAGGTGTTATGAGTAGCATTTTCGATAGTTACCAGCCATATAAAGGCGAAATTGAAGGCAGGAAATTTGGCTCGTTAATTTCTTACGAAACTGGCGAAGCAATAACTTATGGGCTGTTCAATGCTCAAGGTCGTGGAAGATTGCTTGTTAAAGCGGGCGAAAAAGTTTATTTAGGTCAGGTTGTGGGAGCAAATCCAAAAGGTGATGATATAGTTGTTAATGTTTGCAAAAAGAAACAACTAACCAACACCAGAAGCAGTTCTAGCGACGAAGCACTTAAACTAACTCCAATTCAAGTTATGACGTTGGAAGAAGCGTTGGAATTTATTGCCGACGACGAACTTGTGGAAGTTACACCGCAAAATATTAGAATAAGAAAGTCAATTTTAGATCATCAATTAAGGGCAAAAAGCAAAAAACCTGTTCAGGAGTAGTATGAAAAAAAATCAACCATCACAAAACAACAACATGCAAGGAATTATGAAAGTTGGCAAAAGGGTTGCAATCACAATTCTTGTTTGTGTGCCAATCTTAATTGTTTTTGGCTATTTAACCAGAAACGTTCTTAACGATGCGTTGCAAGTTGTTAGTTTTATGCTAATTATGGGCATTGCTGTGTTAATTGAAGAAATTGTTGCAAGAAAAATTGAAAGCAAAAAACTTGCAAAATCTATTTTAGAAAAAAACGAAGATGTGTTTAAGTAAAAGGAGTTTTTATGGCGGAAAATAAACCAAGGTTACTACCAAATAATTTAGAGGCCGAACAAAGTTTGTTGGGCTGTATGTTCTTGTCGCAAGATGCGTGCATGAATATTTTTTCGCAATTAACAGCGCAGGACTTTTATTCAAAAGCGCACCAAAAGATATTTCAATCTATGTACGACAACTATTTAAAAGATGTGGCAATAGATTACATTACGGTTAGTGACGATTTAATTAAAAAAGCACAACTAGAAGAAGTTGGTGGGCTTAGTTATATAACCGATTTAACCAACTTTGTGCCAAGTGCCGCAAACTACAAATATTATGCAAATATTGTTAAAGACGACAGCACATTAAGGCAGGTTATTGAAGCGTGCCAAGCAACAATAAACTCTGCATTTGAAGGTGAAACCACCGCCGACGTGCTTGCAAATGCAGAAAAAATGATATTCGACATAGGCCAAAGCAGACGCACCAGTGAATTGCGTCACATTAAATTTGGTGTTGCAGAAGCCATAGATTTAATGGAAAAAATTTCGGTGGACCCAAATGCAAATGCGGGAGTTAAAGTTGGCTTCCCAACTTTGGACAGATGCACAAATGGCTTTAAACCAGGCGAAATGATTATTATTGCAGCCCGCCCAGGTATTGGTAAAACCACACTTGCAGTTAACTTTGCAATTAACGCGGCGTTGCAACACGGCAAAACAATTGCTATGTTTGACCTTGAAATGTCTGCACTTCAAGTGGCACAAAGGTTTTTATGCGCAACTGGTAGGGTGGAAATGAACAGCGTTAAAGGTGGTTCAAAAGATAATAACTTGTGGTCCACAATTTTCGAAACCAAAAAGATTTTAGAAAACTCTAACATATACATAGACGACACAACCACAATAACACCAAGCGAAATTCTTTCTAAATGTCGTAAACTAAAAGCTCAACATGGGTTAGATATGGTTATTGTGGACTATTTGCAATTAATGAAAAGCGAAGCCAAGTCGCAAGATAAAAATCGTCAACAGGAAGTTGCAGATTTAACACGTTCAATTAAACTTGCAGCACGTGAATTGGGCGTTCCAATAATTTTGCTTTCTCAGTTAAACCGTGAAAGCGAAAAACGTTCGGACAAAATGCCGCAATTAAGCGATTTGCGAGAAAGTGGTTCTATTGAACAAGACGCAGATATTGTTATGTTTATTGCGGACTTTGCCGCTGAAAATGTGGGAGAAGAAGACGGGGCATTAGACTATCAAATTGTTATAGCAAAACATAGAAATGGTGAAAGAACAAACATTCCAATAAAATGGAAAAGCGAGTTCACACAGTTCTACGAACAAGGTAAGGACACTCTTTACACAAGAAACACAAGCAAGGTGCAAAAAAGTGACGTTCTAACGCCGGTTGCAGATGCTGAAATAGACGATATGTTTAAAGATTAATTACATGTAGTGAGGGAAAATTGATAGAAACAGAAAGATTTATATTAAGAAAATTTAAACCTGAAGATGCTCCCATATTGGCAAAAATTTGCAATGATTATGATATAGCAAAATTTACATTGCGAATACCATATCCGTACGCAGAAAGTGATGCTGAATTTTGGATTGCCAAAACAATAAACAATGTCGAACTAGGCAAATCCTACGAGTTGGCAGTTGTTGATAAAAAAATCCATTAAATGTGTTGGGCTGTGTATCTTTGGTTGGAATTAATAATATTTCAAAAAGGGCGGAAATTGGCTATTGGGTTGCAAAATCTTGCTGGAATACTGGAATTGCAACCGAGGCTGCAAAAGCAATTATTGAGTTTGGATTTAAAACATTGAAACTACATTCATTGTTTGCCAGACATTTTTCTAAAAATCTGGCCAGCGGAAGAGTTATGCAAAAATGTGGAATGAGATATATTGGGAAAATGTTAGAAAGTGAATTTAGATTTGATGAATTTCATGATGTGGATTATTATGAAATTCTAAATGAAGATTTATAATATAAGAGAGGGAATAATATGTTAATAAGCGAACAAATTAAAAAAGACAATGTTCAAGCAATGAAAGATAAAAACACATTGGCACGAAACATTTACGGTGTTGTTATGAATAAAATTCTTTTGCTTAACATTGAACTTAAAAAAGACGGCAAAGAACAAACAGATGCCGATGTTGTTCAAATTTTGCAAAAAACCATTAAAGAATTAACCGAAGAAAGAGAAAACTACATTAAGGCAGGCAACGCTATGGAAGCGGAAAACATAGAAAAACAAAAAGAATTAATTGCAAAATATCTTCCAAAAATGTTAAGCGAAGAAGAAATTATGGCAGTTATTAACTCTTTGCCAGACAAGTCTATTCCAACAATTATGAAACACTTTAAATTGGAATACGCCGGCAAGGTGGATATGGGCATGGTTAACAAAATTGCCCGCAGTTTGTAAGGATAATTATGCGAATAGTTATTCAAAGGGTTAAATCGGCAAAACTTAGTGTAGAAAACGAACTTATTAGCGAAATTAACAATGGTTTAATGGTGTTTGTTGGGGTATGCAAAGGCGACACTATGGACCAAGTTAAGCGAGTTGCAAACAAAGTTGCAACAATGCGTGTTTTTGAAGAAGATGGCAAAATGCAAAAAAGCGTGCTTACTGTTGGTGGGCAAGTGCTGTTAATTTCAAACTTCACACTATGCACGGTTAACACAAGTGGAGCAAGGCCAGATTTTAGTTTGTCGGCCGATAGGGAAACTGCAAAGCATTTATATTTAGCGTTGGCCGACGAGTTGGATTCTCTAAATGTTCCTGTTAAATTGGGCGTTTTTGGTGCAGATATGCAAATAGATGTGCATTTAGATGGGCCAATTACTATTTATAAAGAAATTCTATAAAGAAATTTTACACACAAAGGGGGGAAATGTGGAAAATTTATTTGATACAAAAGGCACAATACACGACAAGATTATAAAAACCTTAATTAAGCCATTAAAAAACGAAAAAGTTAAAAAGATTTTAGACGCGGGCAGTGGAAAAACAAGTGCCAGCATTTTGTTAAAATATTTTCCCGAGGCAGAAGTAGACGCGGTTATTTATCCGGGAGATAATCGCAAAAAAAATCCGCTAGAAACGGCAATTGGCTCTAACCGCCTAAACGTTGAGGAGGCGGACATTTGCGAGGCAAACATTAAAAAGAATTACGATCTGTGTGTTGCGCATTTAACTTTGGGGGAAGCAACCAACTTTGGAAACTCTTTTGAAAAATTGTTTCACAAAATTGTTGATATGCGCGCAAAACACTTTATTATTATAGACATTTGGGAAGATCCTTGCGTTCATTATCGCTACATTGAACAATACTTAAAAGAAAAAGGTTTTAAAATTATAATCAAAAAGAAATTTAGAAATCCTCACCCAGAGCATTACCCTAAGGTTAAGTATGATAAATATAAATTAGAATTTGATAGCCACCATTATATGAGTTATTTAATTAGAAAAATTTAAGGCGTTTAACGCGCCTTTTTTGTTGCAAATTGGTTAACATGGGGCCAATTCAGTTGCAAATTCTGTTTAATTTTATTATAATTATATTATATATTAATATATAATATAAATTTGTGCGAAACATTAAGTTTTCGCCAGTTATGTAGGAGTTTTTATGCAAGACGAATTAAAAGTTACAGGGGATTACGGCGCAAGTGCAATTCAGGTTTTGGAAGGGTTAGAGCCGGTTAGAAAACGACCAGGAATGTACATTGGTTCAACCGATGAACGTGGGCTTCATCATTTGGTCACCGAAATTGTGGATAATTCCATCGACGAAGCGTTGGCGGGCTACTGCAACGAAATTTCCGTTGTAATTTTGGCAGACGGTTCGGTTAGCGTGCAAGATAACGGGCGCGGAATTCCAACCGGCATTCACCCAAAGGAAGGCGTTAGTGCGGCAGAATTGGTGTTAACAAAACTTCACGCGGGCGGAAAATTTGGCGGTGGTGGATATAAAATTTCGGGCGGTTTGCACGGGGTTGGTCTTTCTGTTGTTAATGCATTAAGCGAAACTTTAATTTTGGATATTAAGCAAAATGGGCAACACTTTCACCAGGTTTATCACAGAGGCGTTCCAACAGGAAGATTAGAAGTTGTTGGAACAGTTCCTGCCGAAACAACTGGCACAAAAGTAACCTTTAAGCCAGACAAAGAAATTTTCGATTCGGTTATTTTTAACTACGACATTTTAAAATCTCGCCTAAGAGAAATTGCCTTCCTAAACAAAGGGCTAAGAATATCTATAAAAGACGAACGTGCAGAATTAGAGCAAGAAAACACCTATCAATTTATGGGCGGAATTCAAGAATTTGTTGCCGATTTAACCGAAAATAAATCGTGCGTGTTCCCAGAGCCTATTTATGTGGATAAAATTTATCATTATAAACGTAAAGACGAAAACGGAGTTATGCAAAATGCAACTTGCGAAATTGAATTCAGTTTCCAGTATACCGACACCTACACCGAAAACATTCACAGCTATTGCAACAACATTAACACGGAAGAAGGCGGAAAGCACCTAGACGGCTTTAAAAGCAGTTTAATGAAAATTGTTAATGAATATGCAACTAACAATAAACTAATAAAGGATAAAACCAAACTTTCAGGCGAAGATACTCGAGAGGGTATTATTGCGGTTATTTCTGTTAAGGTGGAAGAGCCTCAGTTTGAAGGTCAAACAAAAACAAAACTTGGCACAGAAGAAATTAAAACATTCACCGCAAAAGCAATGGAAGAAACTTTTAAAGATTATTTAGAAGAACACCCAAAAGAAAGCAAGGAACTTATTAATAAATGTATGCTTTCGCAGCGCGCAAGAGAAGCTGCAAGAAATGCCAGGGAAGACACTCGCAGAAAAAGTGCACTAGAAAGCACAACTCTTCCAGGTAAGTTGGCAGATTGCAGCAGCAAAAATGCTAGCGAATGTGAAATATTCCTTGTGGAAGGAGATTCTGCGGGCGGAACAGCAAAAACAGGCAGAAACAGGCGCTATCAAGCAATTTTACCTTTGCGTGGTAAAATTTTAAACGTTGAAAAAACAAGATTGGCACATGCGCTAGAAAATGCCGAAATCAATGCAATGATAACCGCTTTTGGTTGTGGCATTTACGAAAACTGCGATCCTAAAAAACTTCGTTACGACAAAATTGTTATTATGACTGATGCGGACGTGGACGGAAGCCACATAGAAATTTTAATGTTAACCTTCTTCTTTAGATATATGCGCCCATTAATTGAAGAGGGGCACGTGTATGTTGCTCAACCACCACTTTATAAAGTAACGCGCGGAAAACAGGTGTATTACTACTACTCGGAAGACGAAAAGGAAGAGGCGCTAAAAGGAATGGAGCGTGGGGTTAATGTTCAACGCTATAAAGGTCTTGGTGAAATGAGTGCGGAACAACTTTGGGAAACAACAATGAACCCAGAAACAAGAACGTTAAAACGAGTTGAAATGAAAGACATTGTAACTTGTAATGACATATTCGACACTTTAATGGGCGACCGCCCTGAATGTAGGCGCGCGTTTATAGAACAACATGCAACACTGGTTAAAGAGCTAGATGTGTAGGAGAAACTATGGCAAACAATAAAGATTTATTTGAAAAAATTGATAACACTAGATATATCGACATAGACATAGAGCACGAAATGAAAGAATCATTTATTGCATATGCAATGGCGGTTAATGTTTCTCGTGCAATTCCAGATGTTAGAGATGGTTTAAAACCAGTACACCGCAGAATTTTATATTCAATGAACGAAATTGGTTTGACGGCCGATAAGCCAACAAGAAAATGTGCAAAAATTGTTGGTGACGTGTTAGGTAAATATCATCCACATGGCGACAGTTCGGTTTACGATGCACTTGTTCGTTTGGCACAAGATTTCACAATTAACGAGCCATTAATTGACGGGCAAGGTAACTTTGGTAGTGTAGATGGCGATCCACCAGCTGCCTACCGTTACACTGAAGCACGCCTAAGCAAAATTGCAAGTGAACTTTTAAGGGATATAGATAAGGATACTGTAGATTTCTACCCTAACTTCGACGAAACAACAGTTCAACCAACAGTTTTGCCAAGCCGTTTCCCAAACTTGCTTGTTAACGGAAGCGATGGTATTGCTGTTGGTATGGCAACCAGCATTCCACCACATAATTTAAACGAAGTTATTAATGCGGTTATTGCAATGATAGATAATCCAAACATAACAATAGACGAGTTGATGGACTACATTCCAGCGCCAGATTTCCCAACTGGTGGAGAAATTTTAGGCAACAATGCAATTAGAGAAGCATATCGCACAGGGCATGGCGGCGTTGTTATGCGTGCAAAAACCGAAATAGAATCCTACGATAATGGCAAAAGATGGCGCATTGTTGTGTTGGCAATTCCTTATCAGGTTAATAAAAGTAAACTAATCATGCAAATTGCAAACCTTGTTAAGGATAAGCGAATAGAAGGCATCTCGGATATTCGTGACGAGTCGGATAGAGATGGTATGCGTATTGTTATAGAACTTAAACGAGATGCAACACCACAAATCGTTTTAAATATGTTGTATAAACACACACAATTGCAACTTTCTGCGGGTATAAACCTTTTGGCACTTGTTAATGGCGAGCCTAAGGTGTTAAACTTGCAGGAAATAATTTTCCATTATTTAAATTTCCAAAGGGAAGTTATAACACGCAGAACAAAATACGACCTAATAAAAGCCGAAGAGCGTGAGCATATTTTGGCTGGGTTAGTTATAGCAGTTAATAACATAGACGAAGTTATTAAAATCATTAAGCAAAGCGAAGACAAAACTTCTGCGTTAGAAAGTTTGGAAAGCCGTTTTGGCTTAACTTCTCGCCAATCTAACGCTATATTAGAAATGAAATTAAGTAGATTAACCGGCTTAGAAGTTGGTAAATTAAACGCAGAATTAAACGAGCTAGAAATAACCATTAAAAACCTAAAAGAAATATTGGCGGATAACGGCAAAATTAATGACATTATTAAAGCAGAACTGTTGGAAATAAAGTCAAAATATCCAACGCCAAGAAAAAGTGAAATTGTGCTAGATTACGATAGTATTGATTTGGGCGATTTAATTGAAAGGCATAATGTTGTTATAAGCTTAACAAATCAAGGCTACATTAAGCGTTTGCCTGTTGCAGAATATAAAACTCAAAATAGGGGCGGACGTGGTGTTAATGCGCACAAAACCAAAGAAGAAGATTTTGTAACCGATATGTTTGTGGTTAATAGTCACGACAGTTTAATGTTCTTCTCTAACTTTGGCAAAGTTTATATGCTTAAAGCATATACAATTCCCGAAGCTGGCCGTCAAAACAAAGGTAGAGCGTTGGTTAACTTGCTTCCTTTAGATGCGGACGAAAAAATAAATACCATTTTAAGTTACGAAGCGGGCGAAGATAAGTATTTAATACTTGCAACCAAACAAGGATTAATTAAGAAAACCAAAATAAGCGAGTTCGAAAATGTTAGAAGAAATGGTAAAATTGCCATTAAATTGCTAGAAGACGATAGATTGGTTTCAGCAAGAGTGGTTTCAGCTGGCGAAGAATTATTAATGGCAGGTAGCAATGGTAAATGCTTGCGTTTCAGCGAAAAATCAGTTAGAACTCTTGGCAGAACTGCACACGGCGTTAAAGCTATGAAAATAGACGACAACGAAAGCATTGTTGATATGGTTGTTTTAGACGCAAATAAAGACATATTAACAGTAACAGAAAATGGCTATGCAAAGCGCAGCAGGCCAGAAGATTACCGTTTGCAAGGAAGGCGTGGCAAAGGTGTTAAAGCTGGTGTGTTTAACGAAAAAACCGGTAAAGTTGTGGCATTAAGAATTGTAACTGCCGAAAACGACATTCTTGCAATTTCTGGAGATGGCGTTATGATAAGAACTTCTGCGGAATCTATCAACCTTGTTGGAAGAACAAGTTTAGGTGTTCGACTAATGAAAGTTAGTGCTAGCGATAAAGTTGTTAGCGTGGAAGTTGTTGAGCGCGACCAAAAAGAATTGTTTGAAGATGGCGACATTCAAGAAGAAAACAACGAATAAATTTAATTAATTAAAAATATAAAAAAATTAATTATAAATATAAGAAGAATCAAAAAATAAGCAAAAATAAATGAAAATTTAAAATTAATTAACAAAAATTAATAAAAAAAATGAAATATTTAATTAAAAAACTATAAAAATTAAGTATTTAATTATAATTTAAGGAATAAATTTATATATGACTGTTGCAAAATCATCAATAACTAAATTATTGGTTGTGTTGTTGCTGATTGCAACAGCCTTTTGCTTTTCGGCTTGTGCCAAAGTTAATGCCGGTGTTATTGTTAATGCCGACGGAACAATTAATGAAGTGGTAACTGTAAGTTTAAATATCGATACGTTATTACAACAAGGCTACACCGTCACAGACATTCAAAATTTGAAAGACGACATTTCAACAACTGCGCAAATGGAAGCGTCAGGTTTAATACAGGATTTTGTTAATATAATTAATTGGCGCATTGCAACCAACGCCTACACAGATGAAACAATTGAAATTCTAAACGAATATAAACAAGCGGTAAAGGTTGTTAAGGCAGATTGGAAGAACAATGTGTTTGCAATTGGGTTAAAGTTTGCAGGCAAAGATGTTTATAATTATTATTATAACATTCCTTCAACTTCCAGTCTGCAATTGCAAGCTGAAAAGCATTTTCTTTACACTAAATATTACTATTATGCAAGCACAATGTTTGCCGATAACATTAGTTTGTATCAAAAACTGAATGTTCACTTTTCGCTTAATTATAGCGAGTTTATAGATAGTGGAGCTAACGAATTAAGTTTTACCTATGCAACCGATAGCAGGCGAGAACATAGCAATGCCACCAGCATTGTTAAAGGCGGAGATGGACTTTATTATCATACTTGGATTGTGCCGGCGGACAATGTTAACATGCCGGTTATGATATATTATAACGTTGCAAACAGTGCACGATGCATTATGCTTTGCGTTGGAGCTTCTCTAATTGTTAGTGCAGTGCTAGTTGCTGTTGGGTTTATAATAATAAAAGTGAAAAACAAAAGCCAAAATAAACACAATGAACAAAACGAGTTAAACGAACAGGGCTAAATTAAAACTAAAAATCACTACGGTTTTAGAATAAAAAAATCACAACAGTTTAGTTGTGATTTTTTACCAGTCGTAACGTCTGGACGGAATTTTAATGTCGTCGTAAAATTGAAGATAGTTATCTTTAAACCTATCTTGTTCGGGTGATTTTTTTTGAAAGTTTTTGTTAAGTTTAAATTTAACTTTGCCTTTGGGAAGTTTTTTTCTAATTTTAACCTTTTTCATATTGCAATTGTAACATAAATTGTAAAATTGTCAAGGTTTATTTATTGAATTAAAAACTAAAAAAATTAAAAGCATAAAAATAATATTAAAAAAACGAAATTCTGCATCTAAAATAATAAAAAGTTAATTTTTATTGGATTTTTGCTTAAATTTTTATTAAATTTAATAATTTATTTTTAATTTTATTGTTGTTTTTTATAAAGTTTTATATTAGAGATATAATTATTTCAATTATTTTATTATTATTTTAATAATTTTTAGCTTAAGCTTAGGCAATAAAAAATCCTGCCGAAGCAAGATTTTTCAAAGGTTCCTTAATTAATTTTTGTAAAAGCGTTAGATTTTTTTTCATTATAAGGGCTTAGAACAACGGAGTTTTGTTGCAAGCTTTTTTGAACGTCAATCACTCTTTGATTGTTACTTCCTTTAAAGCGCAAAGTTATATCTTTTTTTTCTTCCACAAACTCTCCGTCAACTAAAACGTCGATGTAGGAAAGGAACTCTCTTGTCCATGGGCAGTGAGCTCTGCTTGGAGCCAATAGTTCACTATCATATAGGTAACCAGAGTAGCACCAAATGGTTTTGTTTGGGTATAATTTCTTAACTTGTTTAACAAATTCTAACAAACATTTTTGGTTGGCTGGTTCCATTGGCTCTCCACCCAAAAGAGTTAATCCGTTTATATGTTCTGGGGCTAAACTATCTATAATTTTCTGCTGAACTTCTTCATTAAATGGCTTGCCATAATTAAAGTCCCAAGTTTCTGGATTAAAGCAGTTTTTGCAGTGATGAGTGCAACCACTCACAAATAGAGAGGTTCTAACTCCCTCTCCATTTGCAATGTCGTTAAACTTAATATTTGAATAATTCATAATGATTAAAATATTCCTAAAAATTCATTTTATTGCAAAATTAAATTAATAAATAAGTAATTTTTATGTAATTTTTTGCAATTTTATATATTTTTTATGTAATTTTTGATTAATTTAATATAATTTTTATATATTTTTTAATTTTTTTTGAGATTTATAAATGTAAAACCCTGTCTTTAATTTCTTGGGTTCTGCCTTGGTTCCAGAATTGGCTTCCAATGTATCCGCATGTTCTTCTTGCCACGTTCATTTTGCTTTGATCGGTATTTCCGCAATTTGGGCATTTCCAAATAAGTTTGCCATCTCTATCTTCGTCAATCAAAATTTCTCCGTCGTAGCCACAAACTTGGCAGTAATCTGATTTTGTGTTAAGTTCGGCGTACATAATGTTATCGTAAATGAATTTAATAACTTGCATAACGGCTTCTAAGTTGTTTTGCATATTTGGAACTTCAACATAACTAATTGCGCCACCTGCCGAAAGGTCTTGGAATTGGCTTTCGAATTTAAGTTTTGCAAAGGCATCGATAGGTTCTGTTACGTGCACGTGATAGCTGTTTGTTATGTAGCTTCTATCGGTAACATCTGGAATAATGCCAAATCTTTTTTGCAAGCACTTTGCAAATTTATATGTGGTGCTTTCAAGCGGTGTGCCATATAATGCAAATCCAATATTAGTTTGCTTTTTCCATTTTGCAATGGCTGAATTCATGTATTTCATAACTTCTAGTGCGAATGGTGTTGCATCTGGGTGAGTGTGAGATTTACCAGTCATATATTTTACGCATTCATAAAGCCCTGCATAGCCCAAGGAAATGCTTGAATATCCTCCATAAAGCAATTTATCAATAGTTTCGCCTGGTTTTAAACGGGCAATTGTGCCGTGTTGCCACAAAATTGGAGCAACATCACTTGGAGTGCCTTTTAGGCGGTTGTGCCTGCACATTAAGGCTTCGAAGCAAAGGTTAAGACGTTCGTCAAACACTTTCCAAAACTTTTTATAGTCGCCACCACTGCTTAAAGCAACGTCTGGCAAGTTAATTGTAACAACGCCTTGATTAAATCTTCCATAGAATTTATAGTTGCCATTTTCGTCTTTCCAAGGCGCAAGATTGCTTCGGCAACCCATAACTGGGAAGCAGTTGCCTTCTTTAAGTTCTTTCATTTTCTTTTCGCTGATATAATCTGGAACAAGGCGTTTTGCAGTGCATTTTGCTGCAAGTTGGGTTAGATAGTAGTATTTGCTGTTTGGGTGGATATTGTCTTCTTCCAAAACATAAATAATTTTTGGGAACGCTGGGGTTATGTAAACTCCCTTTTCGTTTTTAACGCCTTGATAGCGTTGTTCTAAAGTTTCTTCAATAATAAGTGCTAAATCTTCACGTTCTTGTTCGTTTTTGGCTTCGCCAAGATATAAAAATTCTGTAACAAAAGGTGCTTGACCATTGGTGGTCATAAGCGTAATAACTTGATATTGTATGGTTTGAACACCACGGTTAATTTCTTTTCTAACCCTTTCTTCGGTTATTTTGTGAAGCAAATCGTCATCTACACGGCCGGCAGCGGCTAAAAGTTCCCGTTTAACTTCTTTGCGGATTTTTTGACGGCTAACATCAACAAATGGTGCAAGGTGAGCTAGTGAAATGCTTTGCCCGCCATATTGGCTTGAAGCTACTTGTGCCACAATTTGAGTTGCAATGTTGCATGCTGTTGAGAAAGAGTGAGGGCGTTCGATTAAGGTGCTAGAAATTACTGTGCCGTTGTTTAACATATCTTCAAGGTTAACAAGGTCGCAATTGTGCATTCTTTGAGCAAAGTAATCGGCATCGTGGAAGTGAATTAATCCTTCTTCGTGAGCTTTCCAAATATGATTTGGGAGTAAAAATCTTTTAGTAAGGTCCTTGCTCATTTCGCCAGCCATATAGTCGCGCTGCACGCTATTTACGGTTGGATTTTTATTAGAATTTTCTTGTTTAATTTCTTCATTTTGGCAATCGATAAGCGAAAGAACTTGATTATCGGTTGTGTTTGCTTGGCGTGCCAATTGGCGGTTGTATCTATAGGTGATATAATTTTTGGCAACTTGGTATGCACCTTGTTTCATAATTGCAAATTCAACATAATCTTGAATTTCTTCCACGCCAACGGCTCTGCCCATTGCTTCGCACTCAGCCACAACTTGCTTAACAATTTCTGCAATTTGGTTTTCGGATAATCTTTTGCTTAGTTCGTCAATGCTGTTGTTTGCTTTTGTAACTGCAACTTGAATTTTGGCAGCGTCGAAAACAACTTCTTGACCGTTTCTTTTGATAACTTTCATTTTTTCTCCCCTTTATTATTTTTATCAAGTAAAATCCTTTTGTTTGACTTTACACCTCTATTATACTATAATGAAAATGTAAAAAGTGTTGTTTTTACAACAAAATGGAGAATTTGTGAAATATTTTCAAGAGTTAAGCGAAACAAAAATTTTTAAAGATTCGTTGGAATTTGAGTGCCAAGCAATGATGTATTGTTTTAAAACAAGGTTCAAAACAGTTGACAAAAATGAAAAAATTATTACGCAGGGCGACGAAATGACCGACGTTGTTTTGCTGGTTAAGGGAAGTGCAATTGCCCAGAATGTAGATAGATTAGGCAATATTTCTATTTTAATGAGATATAAAAAAGGGGAGGCGTATGGTATAGAATCTGCCTATGCTGGAGATTTGGTTTATAAAGAAAGTTTAATTGCCACCGAAAAATGTTTAGTACTATTTTTGAATAAGCACAGAATAATAACTCCTTGCAGCAACCGTTGTAAGCGGCATGATGTGGTTGTTAAAAATCTTATGAAAATTGTTGCGGAAAACAATTATAAGCTATTAGATAAGCTAACACACATGAGCAAAAAAACAATTAGGGACAAACTTCTCTCCTATTTGAGTTCGGTTAGCGAAAAGGCGGGTAGTCACTATTTTGAAATTCCGTATAATGTAACCGAACTTGCAAATTATCTTTCTGTGGATAGAAGTGCGCTTTCTAATGAGCTTAGCAAACTATCAAAAGAAGGGATTATAGACTACGACAAAAAACAATATCGTCTTATTAAAGTTAAAGAATATTAAAAAATGCCAAATGGCATTTTTTGTTTTGTATGTAGTTGGTTAAACATTTATGATGGTTAATTATTCATTATTTTTCTTTTCCTTCAAAGAAAACCGCAAGAAGCCCAGGGCCTGTGTGGCAAGCAATAACTTGTGTTAAAGGTGTTATTATTGGTATAATCCCAACCCTGTTGTTAATTTGCTTTGCAAGTTCGTTGGCTTCGTCCACACATTCTGCATGGGTTATAAAAATTCTTTCTTTATTTGTAACTTTTTCGGCACAAATGCTAGCAAGTTCGGCAATGGATTTTTTTCTTCCAACAACCTTTTTGTATGCAACCAATCTTCCTTGGTTATCCACGTGCAAAATTGGCTTAATTTGAAGAACAGAGCCAATAAATCCAGAAAGTTTTGTAACTCGTCCGCCACGAACCAAATATTTTAATTGCTCAACTGTGAAAAATGCACACGAATAGTTTTTAAATGTTTCAAGTTCTGCAACAATTTCGTTTATGGTTTTGCCTTGTTTCATTAGGTCGTGCGCTTTAAGCACAAGCATGCCTTCACCAAGCGAAGCGTTTAAACTGTTAAAAACAACAAGTTTGTTTTTGTGGGTTTTGTTTAGTTCTTCTGCAACGCTAATCATAGTTTCTGTGTTTCCGCTTAACGCTGTGGAAAAACTGACGTGCAAAACATCTTCGCCAAAACTTAGCAGGTTTTCAAAATAGGCGGTTGCGTCCTGACGGTTTATTTGTGCGGTTTTTGGCACTGCACCATCTCGCATTTTGCCATAGAAGAACTGGTTAGAAAGTTCTGGGCTTAAATCGTCGTAGATATTGCCTTCTAAATATATTTGCATAGGAATCATTTTTATTCCTAGTTCGCCATACATTTGTTGGGGAAGGTTGGAGGTTGAGTCGGTTGATAAAATCATAATTCTCCTTATTTTTTTGTAAGTTTAACAAAGGTTTCCACACTGCTTGTGTTTGGAAACATATCAAAAGGTGTTATTTCTTCAATGGTATAATCTTCAATAATTTCCCTTAAATCTTTGGCAAGGGCAATAGGGTTGCAAGATATATAGATTAAATTTTTAACGCCATTAATTTGTTGCATAACTTTTTTCCCACAGCCTTTTTTTGCTGGGTCTAAAATAATTGTATCACATTTAGGTAAAAGATTTGTTAATTTTTGGTTAAAATCTCCTAAAAAGTTTGTTAAATTTGTAATTTTATTGTCGTTTTTTAGTTTTTCGGCAGATAAGTGTGCCGATTTTTCAATTTCTATGCCAAAAACTTGTTTTGCTTTGGTTGCAATTATTGCCGAAAGAAGCCCTGCTCCGCTAAATCCGTTTAGCACCACCGAATTGGCAGAAATGTGGCTTAGAACTTTTGAGTATATTTTATTTTGAATGTCTTCGTTTGTTTGGTGAAATGCTAAAAGATCAACCGCATATTTAATGCCAAAGTTTTCAATGTTAATTATTTTTTTACCTGCAAGGTGAATGGTTTTTCCAGAAAGAACAACGCTGTCCTTTCTTGTGTTAATAATAAGGTAAAGCCCAAAATCCACACCGTTGTTAATAAGTGATGTGGAAAATGTGGACAAATCTATTTTTTCTGTTGCAACAACACCAATAAGGGCGGTGTTGTTAATAAACCTAACAACCAAGTTTTTAATTTTTCCACTTTTTGTGTTTACGGTTTGCTTAAACAAAGCGTATATTTGGTTTATGGCGCTGTTAACAAGCAGGCAATTTTCTATGTTAACAACAAATTTACTGTTTTTTGCATAAAACCCAGCACCATTTGCATTAAAATTGAAACTTGCTTTGTTGCGTTGATTGAATTGATGCGCACTTGCAACGCAGCAGGCAACTTCTGTTTCAATTCTTGCCACCTTTTTTAAAGTTTTTGCAACCAGCATTTGCTTAAAATTAAGTTGTTCTTCATAGTTCATATGTTGCAAGGCGCAACCGCCGCATTCTGTAAAATATGGGCAAGGTGGATTAACCCTGCTTTTGCTAGCGGTTAGTATTTTTGCAATTTTTCCAACACTGTAGTTAGAGTGGTCGGTTATAATTTTTGCCTGCACACTTTCGCCCATTAATCCGCCAGAAAGCAAACAAATTTTGCCATTAATTTTGGCAACGCCTTCACCGTTCATTCCATAATCTATAATTTCAGTTTTAATATTCACATTTTAATTTTATAGGAAAACAGTTGATTTGTCAAACCCTGAACAAATGGCAGGGTTAAATTAATTTTGCATATTGACAAACTAGCTATTAAGATTTATAATCCGTTTAAAATATTAAAAGGGGAGTGAGTTTGTGGAAAAATCGTTTATAGAGTTTGAAGATTTAGAACGGCGTGGAATTGCCGACAAATCGGGTTGCATAAGAACGGATAATCCACAAGTTCAATTTGTGAGAGGTTATGTGCAAGATGTGGATATATATTCCATAGAAAATATACCATATTATGTTAAAAAGTGGCGCAAAGAACAAAGCGTGCAAAGCATTGCTTCTGCAGAAATGTATGCCAATTTAGGCGTTGCAACTCCGCCAGTGTATGTGTTAAAAACAGAGAAGAAGTTGACAAATTCCTCCAACCTAGCAACAGCAAACCAAGACGTAACTTCGGCAACAGGATTGGTTTGCAAATTAGGTAAAGAGGTTTTGCAAAACTCGGGACTATTTAAAAGGTGCTTTGGCAAGTTTAAATGGGAAATGTTGTATAATAGCGATTTAAGGCAACAACTTTTACAAATTATGACGCCAGAATGTTTAGAAGAGGTTTTAATTTGTTGTACGCTGGCAGAAATAAGAACTGATTGCGATGGGCATATTTTAAACTATTTCTTTGTTAAAAGTCCAGAAGCGGAAAGGTGGGAGCATTACATTCCAATAGACCTTGAAATGGCAAGAATTCAGTGCCATGAAAAAACTCACACAAAAGATGGGTTTAGTAATTTTATTTATATCAATTATGCGTCTGCATTGCCATATAGTTTCATGCAAGACAATTTGCCATATATAACAAGGGTAAGAGAAGTTGGTATGGTGATAGATGACGGAGTGCTAAGTCCAAAAGTTGTGAATGTAATAAAACAAGCTTTGCAATATGATTTTCCCAAACTAATATACAAAACAGCCAGCCGTGTGGGCGAAAAGAAAATTGCCCCAAAACAAAGGGATACGTTCGAAAGATTGTGGGAGCTTAATCGAAAAGAACTTGGTGGAATAATCGGGTTATAAGTGTTGGCCAATTGGCATGCCGTTTAACAATAACAAAGGAGAAGTATATGGAAAAATATCAAATTAGAGATTTAATGTTAGCAAAGTACAACGAGCGAGTTGTTTTTGCGGTGTTAAATGCAGGTAAAAACAAGGTTAAAATTATAGGCGCTGGCAAAATTATTCCAATTGGCCCTTTGGCAAGGGTTGAACAAAAGGTTAATGGCAAAAACCTAGCATTGCACAGTTACGGAGCATTGCGGGCAGGCGAGGTGACTGATATTTATCCACTTGTTATTTCTGGCGAAGATTTAAATGAGTTAAATGGCAGAAATGGGCTTAATCCGTCCTACAAATTTAGGCCGGGCGACCATAGCAGATTAAGGTTGCTTGTTGAATTGTTTGGGTTACAAAACAATAAAGAAGCATTGGAATTTATGTTAGGTATAGACGAAAATCACAACTTTAAAAACTCAAATCGTTTTAAAGTTATTAAAAAACAGCAACTTATGATGGTGGAAGAGTCAATTAACAGCGAAATAAAACTTGAAGATGCCGATGAAGTTTGCATATAATAGGCAAAACAATATTAAAATAGGCGGAAAACAAACACTTTGCACAATAAAAAGAACCCAAATGGTTGGGTTCTTTTTGTTGCTGTGTTTAAAATTTAATAAGTACAAGCAAATGTTAAAATCTAATAGAGCAATCTGGTGTTGAATTTTTAAATTCTTCACATTTGTTTAAATAGTTTTGTTCTATATCAATTGCTGTGTTTAAATCTTTTAGTTTTGCTTGTAATAATTTAATTCTTGCTTTAACAACCAATTTAGAAATTGGTCTGGTTGCAAGGCAAGGGAAGTTTGCAATTGTGCCAGAAAGAGTGCCAATCTGCACAAGAGTTACAACCTCTTGCGGGCAACCCAAAAATGCTACAAGGGTTGGCAATGCGGTTAAAGAAACAACGCCGGCAACACCAGTAACAAACGGAGCCCAAACAGACATCTCTTGCAATTTTGCATATTTTTTATTAAGGGCTATCACCTTTTGTTTTAAAACTTCAATTTGTTTTTGGGATAAATTAATTTTTTGGGCAGCGCTTTTGGCCCTTTCTTCGCACTGTTCTTGCATAGACCTTTTAGAAAAGTGCTCCATTTGATTTTCTATTTTAAGTGCTTCGCGTTCTTTGTGGTAACCAATCATAATTTATCCTCCTAATATTGTTGTTACAGGCCAGCCTTTGTGCTGGTAATTCTTTCCAGTTCAGCAACAATGGTAGATTTAATGTCGCATACTTGCTGGGCAGAAAGTGTAAGTTTGCCTAAAAGTTTCTTCATGGCAGTTTTTTTAATTAAATCATCTTCAAACAAAGGGAAATCCTTCAAAATTCCAGAAAGGTACCTAATTTGGCCATCTAATTTTTCAACGTAATAAGGTTGGCCCGTTGCAATATCTACAATACGATAGTTTTTATTCCCCTTTTTAATGTCGGCAAAGAAGTCCGCTCCGCTTGGGGCAAACCTAACTGCATTTGGCATAATTTCAATATGTTCTGGCAAGTTTGCAACTGTGGAAACTAAAACACTGCCACTTGTTCTAGAAATTGGGTGAATAGTTCCAACAATCAAATCACCTGCATTAAAACCATAAAACAAGTCAAATTTAGAAAAGGTTTTTGTTTCATTCTTTGTTGATACTGCTTGTGTGCGTTTTTCTTTATTTCTTTTTAACATAATTAATACCTCCCATACTGTTAATTATAAAGACATATTATTGCAAGCAGTTCCAGATTTTCTAACTTCATCGAATTTAGTTCGTTCTAGTTCGGCACTAATCATACGTTTAAGCACTTTAATTTCGTCGCCAGAAAGTTGAGTTTGGCTGGTGATGGTTTTTATTCTTTGTTGCATAGATGTTTCACCAATGAACAAAATGTCGCACTTTAAATCCGTTAGGTGTTTAACTGGTGTGTTTGAAGCTGTAATTGCGTAACACTTTCTGGTTAAACTATCAATAAATGCAGGTTTATCGTCCAACTTAAAGGGTATGCCCACAAGAGGAGTTTTGTTTTCATCAATTGTGTAGTATAGTTTTTTTGTGTAATATTGTTTAGTGTTCATAAGTTTAAAATTCTCCTTAAGTTATATCCAACTTATATGTTTTTATAGTATATATGACAAATGGATAAATGTCAACCCCCAAAAAACTACTTAAATGTCCAAATTTTTCTAAATTTATGCTATGTTGACAATATTATTCATTTAAGGTATAATAATGTTCAGCCGTAAATAAAAACGGCAACACATAGGAGGACTTATGAGAAAAAATCAAGTGGTGTGTCGCAGCATAGACGAAGCCACTAAAATTGCAATTTTTTCACATGTGCACCCAGATGCAGACGCTTTATGTTCTTCTTTGGCCCTTAAAAAGATTATTCAAAACAACTTTGAAGGAAAGTTTGTGGACGTGTTTGTTGGCGGAGAAATTGCCAAATTATACGATCCAGTTTTAAGGGATCAAGTGGTTAATCCACAGCCATATCGTAATTACGATTTAGCCATTGTGCTAGATTGTCCAAGCTTAGCAAGGCTGGGAGAATTTGAAGAACTTGCTACGTCTATTCCGCAAATTATTAACATAGACCATCACGCAACCAACGAACGATTTGGAACATGCAACATTGTTTCGCCAGCGGTTAGCAGCACGTGTGAACTTGTTGCGCTAATTGCTTTTGCCCAGCAACTGCAACTATCTAACACTTGCGCCAAAGAGTTGTATCAGGGCATAATAACGGACACCAACTGCTTTACATCTATGAGCATAACCCCAAGAACCCACCACGTTGTTAGCGAACTTTTAAAGTATGAGTTTAATGCCGATGCAATTAAAAAATACTATTTTCAAAACAACTCTCCTGCAAAAACAAAACTTTTAACGGGAGCATTAAAGTCGTTAAAATTCTATAAAAATGCACAATTCACAACAATGAAAATAGATAATGTAACCTATCAAAACGCACAAGCAAGTTTTGTGGATACATTGGGCATTATAGATAACGGAGTTAACATAAGTAACGCGCAAGTTGGTGCAATTTTAATAGAGTCAAAGCCAGGATACATTTATTGCAGTTTGAGAAGCAAGGGAGATGTAAACGTTGGCGAAATTGCAAAACAATTCAACGGGGGCGGAAGCGCAACCATGGCGGCGTTTCAAACAACTGGAAACATACGAAGCGTAGAGCAACAATTAGTAGACGTAACAAAACCACTGTTGCCAGAAGATGTTGACGACGACGAACTTTTATTATTTTAAAAAACAACCAGCAAAATGCTGGTGTTTTTATTATTTTTTGTTTTTGTTTCGCTCTAACTTAACTAGCCATAAAGCTGTGGCGAAACCGACGATTAATAGGATTATGCCAAGCGCCAAATCAAGTCCGTTCCAAAGGGTGAAGTTTCTCCAAGATTTATATATAGCAATCATGTCGGCACTAATTAGCATAGAAGCTATTGAGCCTAACGACAATCCAACAATGCAATACATCGTGCTTGTTTTAGCAATGCTAAACAAAAATGTTAAAAACTTAGAAAAAGAAAGCAATCCTAAAACAAAACCCACAATTAGGCAAAGGTAAATAATAAAAATTGTTGGGTTGGCACGCCAAAAGGATAAACTAACCGAGTTAAACAACGGCTTAAAGTATCCAAAAGCCATTAAAATTGCCGTGGCACTTAGCCCGGGCACAACTTGCGTTATGGCAACAACATAGCCAAACAATAAATACAATAGCGCATAGCCAACATTAAACGAATTAACAAGGTTTTCACTTGTAAGCGTTTGGCCATTGGTAAATGTTAAAGAAAGGGTAGTAATTAAAATTGGCACCAAAATGCCAACGATAAGCAGCCCCCACCTTTTTGCATTCGGTTTTGTGTTAGAAATTTCGTCTTTAATGCTTGGAAACGCTCCCGCCATAAGCCCCACAAACAGCAAAATGGTTGCAAATGGAAGAAGGTTTAAAAGTTGTTTAACTGTAACAAATCCAATCAGCAAGCCAACAACAGCACCAATAATAATTGGAAGCAAAAATTTAAAACATTGCTTAAACTTTTTAAATAGGTTAGAAAGGGCCGTTAGCAATTGGTTATAGAGTTTAAAAATAATAGCAATGGCGCTTCCGCTAACGCCAGGAACAATAATTGCCAAACCCACAAAAAATCCCAATGCACTGCTTTTAATAAATGTTTCTTTGCTGTGGCCTTTTTCAATTTGTGCCAAAGCGTTATCTTGAGAATTATCAACGTTTTCCAAATTCTCCATACTAATTTCCCTTAACAGATTTCTTTTTGTGCAAGTGTTGTTGATAGGTAACTTGCCCCATATTTTTGATAATCTTATCTGCTTCTTTCAAACCTCGGTTGTATTGGTCCTTTGTTATTTGCTTAGATTTTAACAAGTGGTCGGGGTAATAATATTCTCGTTTTTTGTTATTTTTTTCAGCTCCGCTTGCAGAACCGCCTTTAAACACCGCAAAGAAAGTGCCAAAAAACAATTTAAAGTCGTTTTTAAATGTAACATTTTGTGCGTATTCTAAATCTCTTTTAAAAACACTTTCCCAGCTAGATTCACTGTTTCGGTCGTAAACTTGCGCAGGTCCAGTTAGTCCTGGTTTTACAGAATATGCTTTTAAAACTTCTTCGTCGTAAAAAACCATATCCTTAACCAACCTTGGGCGAGGGCCAATAATGCTCATATCGCCTTTTAAAATGTTAAAAAGTTGAGGTAGCTCGTCCAAACTGGTTTTTCTTAAAAATTTGCCAAATTTGGTTATTCGTTCACTATCTGGCAAAAGATTTCCGTTTTTATCTTTTTTATTTGTCATGCTACGGAACTTATAAAACTTAAAAATTTTACCGTCTTTGCCCGGCCTGTACTGAGCAAAAATAACTGGCCAACCAATAAAACAAAGCGAAAGTAAACTAATAATTAAATATATTGGCGAAAGAATTATAATTGCAATTAGCGACAAAACAACATCAAAAAATCTTTTAAAAAATTTTGCATAAATCCCACGTTTTCTAGTTGACTTTTCCATGTAAACCTCTATGCTAGTATATTAGCATAAAAAGATTTATATTTCAATAAAAAACACGCAAGTTCCATAATTTAGCAGAATATTTCAGGGCCAACATTCAATTTAAGTTTTTCAAGTTTTGGTTTTAAATTTGAGGTTATTTGTTGCAAATCGCCATACATTTTTTCCAGTACCACAGGAAGAGATTCGGCATTTTTTTGTTGAAGGGTTAAAAACGCATTGTTACATAATAATTGCTGTTTTAACACCATAAAAGACGTGTTGTTTAAATTTAATTTTTCAAACAAAAATTCGTAGGCCGATTTAAGTTTGTTGCCAATATCTTGTGTATTTTGCAACAGTTGTGTGCAATTTGGCTGGCCACACTCATCATTTAATGAGCAGTTTAAAAAGTTGATTATAACACTAATTTTCACATAGTCGTCAATAAGTGAAAGTTTAATTTTTGCTTTATTTATCATATCGATAGTATATGCATAATTTTTAAAATATTTCGTTATGAATATTTTGCTTAAATACTTTTATTATTTAAGTTATAAGCTTAATTCCTTGCATTAACACATAAATTATGGTAAACTGATTTTTATAAAAAATTAAAAGGCAGTGTGAGGTTTTGCGCTGAATTCTACAAAAAATGAAAAATTCTTCAAATGCACAAAAGGTTAAACAGTTTTATTTGTTAAACAAGGAGTTAATTCATTTCTTCTTGTTGGCTTGTTTGTTTTTTGTTTCCTGTTTTTTTAAACCCTTTGTTTGGGTTGCATTTTCATTAATGGCAACAATGATTTTGTTTGGAGGCATAGAGGAAGGATTTTCTTACTTAGTGTTTGGTGCACCTTTCCATTTTATTCATGCCGTCTACAGTTCTGTGGCATATTTAGTGTGCGCTGTTCTATTTGTTGTTAAATTTTTAATTGTGCTTTTTGTTAAAGAAAAACAAAAAATTAGCAAGTTAACCCTAATTGCACTTTCAATATTTTTCTTGTATATGATTTTGCCTATTGGGCCATACACATTAAGAATGTGGATGAAAGTTGTTATGATGCTTTTTGTGTTAATTTTAATAAGTTCATTAAATAAAAAAGCAGAGGCATTGCGCATTGAAAAAAATATAAGAGTGTTTGCTGTGGCGCTAGTAATATCTGCACTGTTTAGTGTTCCATTTTGTTTTAACCAGTATGTTCAAGCTTTAAACGGGGCAAGCTTTCCAAGGTTTCAAGGGTTATTTAACAGAGCAACAGTTTTAAGTATGTTTTGTGAAGTTGCAATTGGACTAATTGCATATAATCTTGTTAAAATTCGCCACTGGAAGGATTGGGTGCTGTTTGGTTTAATAACTGTTGTTGGAGCATTAACACTTTCTAAAACCTTCTTTATAATTCTGCTTGTTGTGTTAGTTATGATGTTTGTTTTCCTTGTTAGGGCAAACCCTAAAAAGACTTTAATTATTTCCGGTTGCGTTGTTGGTGCTGTGCTGATTTTAGGTGCAATTTTCCCCAAATACTTCATTTTAATTTTTAACAGATTTTTTGGCAAATTTAGTGAATGTAAATCGGTTACAGATGTGATAAATATGATAACCACTTATAGGTACGATTTGTGGCTAGATTATTTGCAGTTTTTAGGTGCAAACCCAGTGCGGCTAATATTTGGCTCTGGTTTGGGTGCTGGCAGAGTTGGTTATGGAAGTTCCCACAATGCCTACATATCGATAGTTTATCAACTAGGGTTGGTTGGGTTAGCATTGTTTGTTTTTGCAATAGTGGCAATATTTAAAGAAAGAAAAAATCAAATAAAGCAAGAAGAATCGCAAGAAAAGCCAAAAAAAGATTTAAGAACAATAATTCCTTTAACCGTTATAGCGCTTATATTAATGGTTGAAGATATGATTTTATTTATTTTGCCTTAGGAGGGAGAACATGGCAAACGAAAATTTAAAAAACACTAACATTTCAGTTTTAATGAGTGTTTATAAAAACGACAAAGCCGAATGGCTTAAACTTGCAGTGGAAAGCGTTATAAATCAAACAAAAAAGCCAGAAGAGGTTGTGTTGATTATAGATGGCCCTATTGGTGAAGAATTAAGAGGGGCAGTTCAAGAACTGCAAGCAAAGTATGCAGAAATTAAAACCTTTCAAAACGAAAAAAACTTAGGGTTGGGTTTAACGCTTCAGCACGGCATTCAAAAATGCAAAAACGAAATTGTTGCAAGAATGGATAGCGACGACTATTCCGTTCCAACAAGGTTCGAAATCGAACTTGAATACATGCTAAAAAACAACCTAGATTTGGTTGGCAGTTCGGTTAAAGAGTTTATGGGCGACGTTAATAACGTGGTTGCAACCAAAACAGTGCCAACAACCCAAGAGGCAATAAAAAAGTATTCCAAAACAAGAAATCCCTTTTGTCACCCATCTGTTATGTTTAAAAAATCGGCAGTTTTGGCAGCGGGCAACTACATAGACATGAAACTGTGTGAGGACTATTATCTTTGGGTAAGAATGCTTCAAAACAATTGCAAAGTGGGCAATATAGCCGAAAGTTTGGTTTATATGCGCACCAGCGAAGATATGTATAAGCGCAGAGGTGGCAGAAGCTACTACAATTCACAAAAACAGTTGTTGAAATATATGAAAAAAACAAAATATATTGGAACGTTCACATATTTAAAAAGTTGCTGTGCAAGGTTCTTTGTTCAGGTTATGTTGCCAAATTCATTAAGGCAAAAAATGTATTTAAAAAAATTAAGGGCCAAGGCGTAATAGAATTAACTAAATAAAAGGGAAGAAAATGAAAGAAAATAAAATACCAAAAGTTATTCACTATATTTGGGTGGGGGGTAACCCTCTAACTCCGCTTGCAGAAAAGTGCATTGCAAGTTGGAAGAAATTTTGCCCAGACTACGAAATAAAAAGATGGGACGAAACAAATTTTGACATAAATGAAAACGAATATTGCAAACAGGCATATGAAAATAAAAAATGGGCATTTGTTTCGGATTATATAAGGTTAAAAGTGTTGTATGAAGAAGGCGGTATATACATGGATACCGATGTTGAAGTTGTAAAACCGCTTGACAAATTTTTGCACCATTCAGCATTTTCTGGTTACGAAGATTACAACTCAATTCCAACAGGCATTATAGCAAGCGAAAAGCATGGCTTGTGGGTTGAAAGGTTGTTAAGAGATTATAACACAAAAAAATTCATTAATAATGATGGCAGTTTTAATTTAGAAACAAATGTTGTTCAAATAACAAAAACAACAAAAGAAATGGCTCCAAATTTAGTTTTAAACAATGAGTTTATAGATTTGGGCGATGTGGTGTTTTATCCAAAGGATTATTTTTGTCCAATAAATTTAATTACTAACAAGAAGAAAATAACAAACAACACACACACAATTCACTGGTTTGCTGGCAGTTGGTATTCGTTTAAAGACAAATTAAAAAGAAGAACAAAAAAAGTTTTAAATTTCATCACCTTTGGCCTTTTTGGTAAAGTTGCAAGAAAAATAAAAGAGAGCAAAAAATGAGCAAGTTATGTTACGTATGTTCACTGGTTTGTGAATTTAAAGGTGAGTTTGTTAGAACGTTAGAAGCGGTTAAAGAAAAGGTTAAGCAAGAAAAGATTTTTAGTGATGTGGTGTTTGTGTTTCCTAAAGATGCTAAGGGTTTGGGCTATATGGTGGATTTTGAAAAACAGCACACAGTGTATTTTATTGAAAAGCCAGCAAGGCAACCTAAAAAGAAGCTAGTGAATTTTGTAAAAGGCTTATGCTCGGTTTATAATAAACAGATAGTAAACCAACTAAATGAAATTATTACAAAAGAAAGTGTTTCAACCATTCATTCGCATTTTGAAGAGTATGACTTTGAGTGTTATGCTGTTGCAAAAAAACACAAATTAAATTGTTTCATTCATTTTCACGATGCGTTAATCGATGCCTACAAACAACTTCCAAACAAACTTTATGGCAAGCTTAAATTATGGCTAATTAAAAGAAAGTACAGAAAATTGCTAAAATACGCAAAGTTAATAGCCGTTAGTGAATATTCATTCAATCAACTTAAAGAATTTGTAAAATCTAAAAACATTATCCTATTAAAGAATAGGATAGATTTAAATTATATTAAAACGAAAGAAAATTTTAATTCAAACATTCAAGTGTTTGGCTCTATTGTAACAAGGGAACCAAAAGGGTTAAGCACAATTTTAGAAGCAGCAAAAATTTTAAAACAACAATCAATTGATTGTAAATTTAAACTAATTTGCACAGATGCCACCAAGCAAGTTATTTTAGCAGGTTACAAGGATTTAGTAGATTGCGGAACAATTGAAATTTTTAATGTTTTTGAAAATTTCAACGAATTTTTAAATCAAATAGATTGTTATATTTCTGCCAGCCATTTTGAAACATTTTCTTATGGAATTGCCGAAGCGTTAAGGTTTGGCGTGCCGTGCATAATAAGTGACATACCATCAACCTTGTGGGCGGTTGAATCTAAAAACGCTATTTTGTTTAATTTAAAAGACGCAACCAGCTTGGCAACAAAAATTGCGGAAACAATAAAGCGTGGAAACAATATAGACAATTGCAAATATGCAAGCAAGTTTATTGGTGAAGAATATAATCTAAACAAGCTAACAAACGAAATTTGCGAAATATATACAAAAGGAAACTAAACATGAAAATATCGGTTATAATTCCGGTTTATAAGGTAGAAAAATTTCTACATAGATGTGTGGAAAGTGTTGTAAAGCAAGATTATAAGAATTTAGAAATTATTCTGGTGGACGATGGAAGCCCAGATAATTGCCCACAAATGTGTGACGAATGGGCAGAAAAAGACGAACGAATTAAGGTTGTTCATAAAAAAAATGGAGGCTTAAGTGATGCAAGAAATGCGGGGCTTAACGTGGCAACTGGTGAGTTTGTTACATTTTTAGATAGCGACGATTACTTTTTCCCAAACTTTTCAAACGCCTGTAAGTTGGCAATTGAAAATAAGCAGCAACATGTTTTAAGTTTTGGTAAAAGTAAAGAAAAAATTTATGGCAAACCATATTCAATTAGTGCATGCATGAAGTTATTTAATTTAAATTTTCTTAAAGAAAAAAACATTAAATTCTTAAATGGAGTGTACCATGAAGATGTTCCATTTACGCTAGAAATTTTAATCAACACAAATAAAATAAAATCGTACAAAGAAAATTTCTATTATTATGATGTTTCATCGGCAGAATCAATTACTAGGGAAAAAAATGAAGCAAAGTTTATTAAGCGGTTTAGAGATATTTATAGTTCTTTAGAATATGTGAACCAAAAATATAGCAACATTTTAAACGAAAGGCAATTTGCACAGTTCATTTCCAGAACTGCGTATGGCACCATAAAGTTGGCCCATGCAATAAAATCTCAAGAATATCAAACAGAAATGGTGGAACTAATAAATAAGAATAAAAAATATTTTAAACACCCATTAGATTTTAAAGATAAACTTATAAGGCTGTATTGGAATGTCTTTGGGCTGGAAAAAACAATAAGATTTATAAGCAAATTATATAAGTAGGAGAAGTTATGAAGAAAGTTATGTTGGTTTTTGGAACTCGTCCAGAAGCAATAAAAATGTGCCCTCTTGTTCGTGAGTTAAAAACAAGAAAAAATTTAGAAACAATTGTTTGTGTAACAGGTCAACATAGGGAAATGTTGCATCAAGTTTTAAAAGTGTTTGATGTGGTTCCTAATTATGATTTAGATATAATGAAAGATAAGCAAACTCTTTTTGACATAACAACAAATATACTGGAACGAATAAAGGCCGTTTTGGAAAAAGAAAAGCCAGATGTTGTTTTGGTGCATGGTGATACATCGACAACATTTGTAAGCGCCCTGGCTTGCTTTTATATGCACATTCCTGTGGGACATGTGGAAGCAGGGCTTAGAACCTATAATTTAGATTCGCCTTGGCCAGAAGAATTTAATAGGCAGGCGGTGAGCATAATATCTAAGTTTAATTTTTCACCAACAGAACTTTCTGCTCAAAATCTAATAAGTGAAGGAAAAGATAAATCAACAATACACATAACAGGGAACACTGCAATAGACGCATTAAAAACAACAGTTAAAAGAGAATATAAAAATCCCGTATTGGATTGGGCAAACGGTTCAAGATTAATTATGCTTACAGCACATAGAAGAGAAAATCTTGGCGAACCAATGCGCCAAATGTTCAAGGCTATAAAACGAATTGTTAATGAGTTTGAAGATGTTAAAGTTGTTTATCCAATACATATGAATCCATTGGTGAGAGCAACTGCCAATGAAATTCTTGGAGATAATGACAGGATTAAAATTATCGAGCCGTTAGAGGTGATTGATTTTCATAACTTCTTGGCAAGAAGTTATATGATTTTAACAGATAGCGGTGGTATTCAAGAAGAGGCTCCGTCTTTAGGTAAGCCAGTTCTCGTAATGAGGGACACAACAGAAAGGCCAGAGGGCATTAAAGCTGGAACCCTAAAACTTGTGGGAACTGAAGAAGAAACAATTTATTCTAACTTTAAATTATTGCTTGAAAACCAAGAGGAGTATGCCAAAATGGCGCAAGCAAAAAATCCTTATGGCGATGGAACTGCATGCCAACAAATTGCAAACATTTTGGAATGCTGGTTGAATTAAATAATAATCAGGAGAAAACAAATGGAAGAAGTTAAAGTTTCGGTTATTGTTCCAATTTATAATGTAGAAAAATATTTAAAACGCTGTGTTGATAGTATTATAAATCAAACATACAAAAACTTAGAAATCATTTTGGTTAATGACGGAAGTCCAGATAACTGTCCACAAATGTGCGACGAATTTGCAAAACAAGACAGTAGAATTAAGGTTGTTCATAAGCCAAACGGCGGAATTAGTTCTGCAAGAAATGCAGGATTAAAAATGGTTACGGGTGAATATTTTTGCTTTGTGGATAGCGACGATTGGCTACATAAACAGAATGTGGAAGCACTTATGTTTGCAGTAAACAAGCATAAGTCCGATTTAACTGTGGCAGACTTTTTAATAGCGTATGACGATGAGACTTACGAGGAACAGGAAATAACATCTTTCGAATGCGAATGCAACGAAAACAAATTTAAATACTATGCCAAGTATTTAACGTCACCTTGGAACAAACTATATAAAACTGCAACATTTAAGGATTTACATTATCCAGATGGGCGAGTGTATGAAGATGCTCACGTGGCACCATGGCTTTTTGAAACTGCGGAAAAAATTTCGTTAGTGAAAAATAAATTATACTACTATTTTCAAAGACGAAATAGCATAATGGGCTCTTTAAAACAAAAATTTTTCGAAAGTTACATTTATGAAATGTACGAAAATCAAATTAAAACCAATCAATTTATAGATATTAAAAAACATGCATTAATGTGTATGTTAACTTGCTACACGCACGATAGATTTATTGCCTTAATGTTTAAAAACAAACAGAAAGCAAACGAATTTAAAAACAAAATTAAAGAAACAAAAAGAAAACATATAAAACTTTATAGAATGAACAGTTTTAAAAATAAAACAAGTTACTATAAAGCAAAATTGAAAATATTGTTATATAAATTTGGTATGTTTAGAAAATAAAAATGGAACAATCTAGAACTCAACACGTTAAGAAAAACATTGTTTTTAATATTTTAAAATTTGCAACACAATTATTGTTGCAATTTGTTTTGCGCACCATTTTAATTTATTTTATGGGGGCGGAATATATTGGGTTAAACGGATTGTTTACAAACATATTTTCATTTCTAAACTTGGCAGAATTGGGCATTGGCAGTGCCATAACCTTTAGTATGTATAAGCCCATTGCGGAAGGTGATACAGAAAAGGTTAAAGCCTTAGAAAATTTATATAAGAAGTTTTATTTAGTTATTGCTAGCATAGTTTTAGGTTTGGGGCTTTTAATAACGCCGTTTTTAAAATATTTAATTAAGGGTGGCGTTACTGTTAACATAAACATTTATGTGTTATATATTTTATATTTAATTAACACACTTGTTGGGTATTTTTCGGCACACAAACGCTCTCTGTTGTTTGCGCATCAAAGAAGTGATGTGGAAAGCCGGGTTGGAATTGTTAATTTATTTGTAATGACAATTTTGCAGATTATCGTTTTAATATTAACCAAAAATTATTATGTATTTTTTGTGGTTAACATTTTGTGCACAACGGCTGAGTGTTTAATAATTCATAAATTGGCAAAAAAACTATTCCCAAACATTTCAGGGAAATCGCAACCAGTTGATGCGGAAACAAAAAAAGTTATAACCAAAAATGTTGTTGCTTTAAGTATGCACAAGGTTGGTGGCGCGGTTGTTTTTTCCACCGACAACATTTTAATATCCGCCTTTTTGGGTGCGGTTACTCTGGGGGCATATTCCAACTACTACCTAATAATTTCAAGTTTAATTGCAATTTTTAACTTAATTGCAAATGCTATAACTGCAAGCGTTGGAAATTTAATTGCTAATCAAAGTGTTGAATATGTGCATAATAAATTTAAACAAATAAATTTAATGTTTGCAATTTTATCTGCATTTTGTTCTGTGTGTTTCTTTGTTTTATGTCAACCATTCATAAAATTATGGACTGGCGGAAACGAGTTTATGCTTGCAACAAGCACAACATTATTGTTAAGCATTAGTTTCTATATTTCTAAAATGCGCCAAGCGGTGTTGATGTTTAGAGATGCGGCGGGGTTGTTCTGGCACGACAGATGGAAACCTATTATAGAAGCGGCAGTTAATTTAATTGGCTCAATAATTCTTGCGAAGTTTTTAGGAATAAATGGAATTGTTCTTGGTACAATTATAAGCACTTTATGTGCACCATTGTGGGTTGAACCTTTAATTTTGTATAAACATTATTTCAAAAGGAATTGTTGGGTATATTTTAAGCAATATTTAATTAACACCTTAATAACCATTGTGGTTGGTTGTACGTGTTATTTTACTTGCACATTAATTCCAAACGGAGGTATTTGGCTTTTAATTGCAAAATTTGCAGCGTGCGCTACTTTGTGTGGTGTGCTGTTGCTAGCGGCTTACAGTCCAACAAAAGAGTTTAAAATCTTGATGTCGACCGTTAAAGATTTACTTCTAATTAGGGGGAAAAACAAATAAAAAATGTGAACAGTTGTGTTCACATTTTTGTTAAACGGACAATATTTCAATTATACTATTTAATAAAGGTGCAGTGGTAACAAACTCAAACATTAATTGATTGCAGTTGGTAGATTTTCCAAGTTGACCATTAACAATGAGCTCGTTGGAGTTTATTTCAAAATGTACATATCCGTCGGTTCTTTTGCTGTGATCGTCTAAACAAACGGTTTGTTTGAAATTAGAAATTAAATCTTTAAAATCCTGAGTAACACCTTCGCAATATTTTTTAAATACGGTAAAATTATCCGAGCCTTTAAAACGTTCGTTTTCAAATTCAATTTTAAACTCGGCATACTCTGGGAATTCGTCACAATTTTTATTCGGCAGTTTAGTAATTGTTAGTTTTTCATTTCCCTGTTTCCAACTAAATGATTGGCTTTGCATTATTCCTCCATATTTTGTAATAATAACAAAATACAACAAATTCTAACAAAAGTCAATAATTTTGAACAAAATATTGAAAATTTTAAAAAAATAAAAATTAAGCACTGAAAAGATAGCAATATAGCAATTTATTCTTTTGTTATTTGCGGTAAAAGATTTAGCAATTTACAATAGGCTAAACAATTTCACTACTATCATATTATTGCCGTTTTAACTGAATTTATTAGGCTGTAATTCTTCAAATATAACTTAAGGAAGAGAAAAATCTTTAATTGAGGTTATTATTAAAAGGGATGAAAATGAAAAAAATTTTGACATAAAAAAACCTTTAGTTTACGCAAGCAAATGCAAGGCGTTTACTTATAACTAAAGGGCGTTTTAATGGAGCTGATAACGGGAATCGAACCCGTGACCTCCACCTTACCAAGGAAATCCATAATAGAAAAGGGTAATACATCACATCAAAAAACCACCTATTTTTAAGGTGGTTTTTGCTATTCCAAAATACATTTCCATACAAACCAAAACTAAAAGTGTTGCAAAAGTATGGAGTAGGGGTATTTTAATGCAAATAATAGGGGTTTTAACCCAATTTTTCTTCGTTATACCATTTCATACCAGCACCAACATCTTCGTTAGGTCTAGATTTAAAACCAAATCTTTCATAGAAACTTTCACGGTCTTTGCTCGCGTTTAAATATAAGAATGTATCATCATCCTGGATTGACTTGTACCAATTAACAATTTCACCAATAATGATCGATCCAAATCCTAAACCTTGAAATGCTTTATCCACAACAACATCATAAATTGTGAAATAAGAACCATCTCCAACAACTCTGCCCATACCAACAATAATATTATCTAAATACAAACTTACCGCAAATGTTGAATGTTTTTTATTTTTAGAAACTCTTTTAACACTTCTTTCCCAATCAACACTATTAAATAGTTTTATAAATTCCTTATTGCTAGGCATAGAATATTTTACCACAACAGTTTTAACCAATGCTGGTTCAACTTTATCATTATAAACAACAATCTTTTTAGTTTTCATAACAACTCCTAATATTTAACTTGGAAATAATCCAATAATCTTTTGTATAGGTCTTGTCCAAATCTGCAAGTTTCAATTAAATAGTTTTTATCAATATTCCATTCTTTAAGTCCACGGTAGTATTCAACTTTGTAATTGTCATCAATGTAGAAAGGAACGATGTTGTTTTTCAAACATTCTTTAAATGCGATAAGGCGACCAACTCTTCCGTTTCCATCTTGGAATGGGTGGATATTTTCAAAACGATAGTGGAATTCCACAATATCTTCAAAGGTTACATGTTTAATTGAGTTGTACCAGGTTAATAGTTTTTTCATTTCACTTTCAACTTTATTTGGTTGAGTTGTTTCAATGCCACCAACAGTATTAGGTAAAACTTTATATTTGCCAGCACCGTACATCTTTGAATGTTCCGTTCCTTCTTTTAAAAAGTATTGAAGATTGGTAATTAATCTTTCGCAAAGTTCTGCTTCTGCAAAATCGATAATATAGTCCACGCATTTAAAGTGATTATTGGTTTCAATGATATCATCTAGGTTGATATTAGAAGGTAAGTTGCCAATGGTCTTAGTTTCAAAGATATAACGTGTTTGGTCTTCTGTTAATCTGCTACCTTCAATGTGATTAGAATTGTAGGTTAATTTGATTTGAGTTTCGTGGTACAATCCGTTTCCTAATTTAAACATTTTTTCATTACGAAGAGTTTGGAGAATGTGGTTCACTTCCAACACATCTTCAAAAGAAGCATCTAAGTAAATCAATATCTTACCAACAACAGAGTCGTTAATATCTTCGCCTTTACTGATTTTAGCAATGGTGCGAGAAGAAATGCCCAATGTTTCACATAATGCTGATTTTTTTATGCCCTTTCTTTTAAGTAACTCATTAAATTTTTGCTCATTAATGATCATATAAACTCCTAAATCTTTACTTATATTATCATATTGTTTCAAAAAAGTAAAGATTTTAAGTAAAATTATTAAAAAAAGTAAAGATTTTAGTCTTTACTTAAAAATAGTTTTTTGCATAACTTATAGGTTATTTCGATTGCCTTATCTATCTCAATGCAAGATAGGGCACTTTTTTCTAAATCAATATTAAAGTATTCTCGCCATTTTTCTTTTGAAAACTCTTTGGTAAAAGCATCTTCAAGTTCGCAGATTTTTTTCAGTTGCAATTTCTCTTCTGCCGACATGGGTTCTTGGTCTAGCACTTCGTGAACCAATTCAATTATTTGTTTCATAATGCTACCTCAAGTCAAACACATCTTTGCAAACATTGTAGGTATGAATGATATGCTCATCAATATCAAGTTTATGTAATTTATAAATTTGTTCCAACAATTCATTAAACAATGTTGCCTGGTTTTCTGTGAAAGTGGAAGTTAAATTCTCCTTGATATGCTGAATTGTGATGCTTTGTTCAAAATATTTGTGAGAATTTTTAAAACTTAAACCTACAAGATCAATAATTTTATTCATAAGACCTCCTAAAAGTGTTTGTGTTGTACCGTACTTTCAATTCTTTTGCAAGTGTTTTTTAGTTAAAATTTCACTGTGCGTAGAAAAAGAACATACACTACATACACTTCCTACACTAAAAAGCACACAATTACCTATAAATAAGGCTAAAACTCAACAAAATGAAACATTATACCAACATACACCTAACATACACTAATATACACTCAACATACACTAAAAAATTAGCAAAAACATGGAAAACAACAAAGTATCCCAACGCATTTATACACTTATACATAATTACATCAAAAGTGTATGTAGTGTAGGGTGTTTTCTTACGCAAATTATAAAAGTTTATAAAAATGCAATACAAATCGAATAAATTATGCTATAATTATACCATTAGGAGATTATACAATGGAAAAAGCAGGTGTAATTTATATTTTAACCAATCCATCATTCCCAGAATATGTGAAAATTGGTTACGCAGATGATGTTAATAAAAGATTGGCTCAATTAAACAGAAGTGAGTGCATTCCTTTTGCGTTTAGAGTTTATGCAACTTATGAGGTGAGTTCTAGGTTATCAGATTTGAAAATACATGAGATCATTGACAAACTAAATCCAAACTTAAGATCAATCGATAATTTTGAGGGTAAAAAAAGAGTAAGAGAGTTTTATGCAATGACTAAAGAAGATGCCTACTTTATCTTAGAAGCAATTGCTGAGATTCATGGATGTACAGATAAACTAAAAAGAATTCAACCAACAAAAGATGAACAAGTTGATGAAGAAATTGCTGAAAGAATTGAAACCGAAACTGGAATACGTAGAGGTAATGATCCTATAACTAAAGAAGAATATTTATCAGCAAAGAAGGTTGATATGGTAAATCTATATAAAAAGATAGAGCAACGATTACAAGAAGAATTGCCAGAATATGAAGAATATATTTTACCTCAATATATTGGTTTAAAGAAAAATGGGAAATATTTTGCAGAATTTCATTTGCAACAAAATAAAATTCAAATAATGACTTTATTGCCAGATGGAAAGTATTCATTAGGAAACAAAGTTCCAGATAACTTTTTGTGGACTTTAAAATATAGAATTTACATGTCTAATGAAAAAGAAATAGAAGAATTGATAAGTATAATAAAAGAATCTTACAATAAAAGATAATAATTTAAAAAGCAGTAAATCTAATTACTGTTTTTTTTATTTATTAAAATCACTTGTTTTTTTATTTTTTATATGTTAAACTTAGACTAAATTTAAACTATATTTAGACTAATGGAGTTGAAATGATAATTAAAAAAAATGTGATATATCAGAAGGATAGGAGAATACGATTGCCAGAACAAATTGAAAACAATTTGGGTTGGATAGGGGGAACAACAAACTTAGATATTATAATAGATAAAAATAAAATCATAATACAAAAATCAAAAGAAATAAAACCAAACAATTATGGTAAAAAGGAGAAAATATAATGGCAGTAGAAGAACATGTTAAAGGATTAATGACAAATAAAATTATTAATACTGAAGGATATCCGTCGATGCAAGACAAATTGTCAAAAGAAGGAGTCGTTTGGTATAAAGAAGAAAGTTATCAAAAAATAAATCCTAAAATTGAGGCTATGTTAAGCACGGCATCAAAATCCTTAAAAGGCAATAAACCAGGAACTCCTGATTTCATGATAGAAACCCCTTCTTTTTATATAGTTATTGAAGCTAAGGGAATAGAAAAAGGAAATAAACATAAACATAGTAGATTTGCCGATGTAACTAAATATATTAAAAGGTCTGCAACAAGAGATGATGAGGTATATGATACTGCTTCAATTACAAATAGAGAATGTGCAATTGATGAGGCTCTTTATTATGCAACATTTTTAAATTTTGAAAAAGATGTGATTGCTATAGCAGTGTCAGGTACTGAGAAAGATTCAGATTTTAGATTTACTTCTTTCTTGTTGCCTAAAGGGCAAAATTTGTCTCAAATTTCACTTATAGAGGACGGTGGGTTAAGCGGCACATTTAATACTGTCGAAAATTATAAAAGAGAAATTTACAAGGCATATGGTTATGAAGAAAGGTTGTATAGAGCGATTTACGAAGATTTGAGAAAATACGCAGATGCTTCAGCTAAATTTTTGAATACTAACGGAGTTGATGAAAATGACAGATTAGGTTTAGTGTCTGCAATAGTTTTGGCTTTGACAAATAAAAAATCTGATTTATTTAAAAAGGTTTATAGTAATTCAAAGTTGGATATTTCACCAGAGGAAATAAAAAACGCTTTACTATCAGAAAATCAGCCGTTAGGAGTTGTGATTGAAGATAAACTTCCTGCAGAAAAAAGAAATACTCTAAAAGCCTATTTCAATGCACTGCTAGATAAACCGTTTTTGACAAGGAAAATAAAAAGTAAAGATGGAAAAGAAGTTAATACAAAGAATTTTTTTGAAATAAATAAAGGTTTTACGGATAGTATATTATCCAGATTAACATATTCTCTCTATGAATTTATTGTCAAGGTTTACGACCAATATCAAAACAGTAATATTGATGTTATGGGGTCTTTTTATTCTTTGTTTTTGCAATATGCAAAAGCGGACGTTAAGAAAGGAGTGGTATTAACACCAAAACATATTACAGAACTGTTTTGTGATTTGGCTGAGTATTATCTTGGTAAAAAATTAAATCATAAAACACAAATTTTAGATATATGTACAGGATCTGGAGGGTTTTTAATTTCAGCATTAAATAGAATTGATTTTAATATCGATAATGATAAATCTTTAAATTTATCTCAAAAAAAGGATGCAAAAAACGAGGCCAGAAAAAACTGCTTATTGGGAATTGAATTAAAAGATTCTATGTTTGTTCTCGCCTATGCCAATATGAGGTTTCACAAAGATGGCAAATCATCATTATATCACGGTTCTTCGTTGTATAATGATGCTGAAAAACTTGCGGACGGTTTAACTTTTCATGAAATCATTTCAAAAAATTATAAAGGAGAAGAGTTGTTAGATGATGACCAAAAAGTTCAGTTATGTGGCCCAGAAATAGGGATGATGAATCCTCCCTATGAAGAAGATGTTTTTGAATTTATAGATTCAATGCTTAAATATTTACGCAAAGGCGGAATTGGAATAGCAATAGTACCAATTAATACTCAAGGTGTAAATAGCGAATTAACAGACAAAAAGAATAATCTTTTAAAAAATAATACATTATTGGCTAGTATATTAATGCCACCAGATTTATTTAATGGAGTTAGAGGGTCTGGAGCTGCAACATCTACATGCATATTAGTTTTTAAGGCTCATAGTCCACACGAAGATTTCCTTGATAATGGTGGATTAACATATTTAGCCGATTGGTCTGCTGATGGATTTAAATTAATTCCAAAACACGGAAGATTTGAAATAGATGATAAGTGGCACAATAAAAATGATGGATATAAAAAACTATATATTGAAAATCTTAAAAGACAAATGGCTGAGCAGGATTATATTCTATCATCAGACTATAAGAAAGACATTCATAAAGAAGGATCTATAAAATCTATAAGAAAGCCTATTCATAAATTCGATCATATTGAAACACTGATAAAAAAAGACTCAAAAGGAAATATTATTTATAAGAAAAACAAGGTTGAAAGATTGGATAAAGATGGGAAAGAGATGTATAATAAAAAAGGAGTTAAGCTATATAATATAGAAACGGCTTTAGATGCTAATGGAGATCCTATACCAGAAGTTGAAGAAAAAGAAATATATATCAATGAGGATTGGAATATTCTTGATTATATAAAAACTGATTATAATGAATTAAAACCTGAAAATTTTATTAAAAATATGCTAGACTATAATTTGTATATTTATATGAAAGAAAATGATTTGTTGGTCGACAAGGAGGATTAATAATGAATTTAGAGACAAACAAATGGAAAAGGTTTTATATTAGAAATTTATTTGAATGCATGCAGTCTAAGGGGGATAATCAGGCGAAAGATTTAGAAGAAGGACAAATTCCTTTAGTTTCTGCAGGTAGTTTAAATAATGGAATTGTAAAATACATAGAAGAAGGTGATGGTGTAGCGGAGATTTTTGAAGCTGGTTGTATTACTGCGGATATGTTTGGCAAGTGTTTTTATCAGCCTTTTGATTTTTATGCGGTTTCACATGGAAGAATTAACATTTTAAGACCAAAACATAAAGAAATTAATGAAAGAGTATCTTTATTTTTAATCAATGTTATGGAACATGAATTTAGATTAAAATATTCTTATAATAGAATGTTGTCTCTTGAAAAATTGTTAAAAGAATCAATATGTTTGCCTTGTGGGTGTAATGGTAATCCAGATTGGAATTATATGGAAAAATATATTGATTACTTATATAATACTTCTGTTAATAATCAAATAGAAAGAATTATTAAAATTTCAAATAATGATAGAAATACAATTCAAAACATTTCCGGCAAAATAAATGCTGAAGATTTTAATTCTTGGGCTAATATAAAAGAACAAGATCCTGTTGATCTAAATACAGTGAATTGGAAAACTTTTAAAATAGGAAAATTGTTTACTACTTATACTGGTGGAGATTTAATACTTGGAAATGTTGAAGAAGGAGATATCCCTGTTGTTACACATTCAGCTAAGAACAATAGTATTTCCGTATACACAAATGAAATTTCTGGAAGAAAACTTTTTGATCATAGAAACACTATAAGTTTAGCTGATAGGGGAACATTTTTTGCGACAATACAGCCAGAGGATTTTTATATAGGAACTAGGGTTAAAGCACTTGAATCTAAAAACAGTGATATAACAAAAAAAGCATTGATGTTTATTGCTTCAATAATTAATCTTGAAAGCTTTAGATTTAACTATGGAAGAAATTGCACGGGAGGTTTAGATAATCTAACAATTAAGTTACCTGCCCAAATGAGTGGGGCTAAATATATTTTAGATAAAGATTGTAAATATTCATCAAAGGGATTTATTCCTGATTGGAGATTTATGAATTTATATATAGATGCATTACCATATAGTTTAAAAATTATTAATTAAACCATTGTTAGAACGGATTAATTATCCGTTCTTTTTATTAGTTTTAAGAAAACTTATTTACTTGTACGAATTTTATGTTATAATATAGAAAACATGGAGATAATATGGCTTTTATAGATACATATAAACGAATAATGAAAGAAGGTTATGAAAAAATAGTTTATTCATACGATAAGACAGTTGGAAGATATGAATATAGACCTTTTTCACATGCCAATACTGTCACTTGGAAAGAAGACATTGTTGAGGTACTTATAAATAATCTTCTTAATTATTGCTATGAGCCCAATGAAATAGGAGCAATATATAATCCAAATTTTCCAGAATTAAGAAAGTATATAAATAAAGCAATTAAAGACAGATTAAACAGAAAAACTAAACAAGCTCAACAAGATGGGTTATGTGGTGAATTGTTAATAGATTTAATATTAAGGATGGAAAATGAGAACAATGAAATCTTGATATGCAGACCCAAATATCAACAATTAGGTGCGATAGCTGAATTAAAAAATTATGATGTTTTAATGTTTAGAGCAGAGTTTAATAATAATATTACACTGATTTTAGGACAAGTGAAATCGGGAGGGTTTGATTATTGCACAAAAAATATGAAAGTAGACTTAGATACTAAATATAATGAAACATATTTTGGTAATGCGGTGTGTTATATTGCGGATCGTCGAATTTCAGATGTTCCTAATAAAATTTTACTCAATATTATATCAGATTTAAATAGTATTGCGTTAGGAACAGATGATACTAATATACGAAATACTAAAATTTGTGAGTATATAAAAAAGAATGACATCAAGATTGAAATACCGTGTCTTTTGCTGTATGGCAAAGAGTCTGTTTATTCTGATATAAATAAATTAAAAGAAAATTTGGACGAAGAAGTAGAATGTGTAAAACAATTTTTCGATGAACTATCTTTTAATATTTATGATTTTAATTTTTCAATTATTTTTTATGTATTTCCTTCTAAAAGTATAACAGAATTAAGAAAAAGCATTATGGAGTATAAAGTTGAGGTGTTGAATGGATAAATATATTGTACGAAACTTTATAGAATCACTGAACAATTTTGATGGATCTGACGAAGGAAGGGAAATATTAAAAAATCATGTATGTTATATTTCAGAGCATAAAAACGAGATTGAAAAGACTTACCCAATTGATGAATTGTTACATATTGCATCGCAAAAGCTTAAAGTTTTTGGTTATGATGAAATGAATAAAATTACTGCCATTGAGTTGTCAGATACATCTAGCATTGTTGATAACGCTGTTAAGAAATATCACGAATCTACAATGTCTTCAGAGAAAGAAAATGTTATATTAGATGGGCTGCAAAAGAACATTATAGACGAATATCAAAAACTTCAAAATAGAAGAATTATGGTGTCAGCCCCTACATCATTTGGCAAATCATATTTGTTGCAAGAGATACTTTATAACAATGCTCAAGAATATGAAAATGTTATGCTTATATTGCCAACAATTGCTTTATTAAATGAAAATGTTAATAAATATCAATCATTAATAAAAAAAGGAAAACTGGATTATAACATAGTGTCAACCAACTACGAAGACTTAAACATTAATTCTAGAAATCTATTTATATTTACTCCAGAAAGAGCTTTGAAATTTTTAGGCAAATATGATGTAAAAATTAACTTTTTCTTCTTTGATGAGGTTTATAAAATCGAAGAGAGATTAGATATAACAAAAGATGTTAAATCTGGAGATGATGTTATAAGTGGAAATGATAAAAGAGCTGCGGCATTTAGAACATGTTTGTACTTGCTTGCCAAATCAGTAAAAGATTATTATATTGCTGGACCGTTTTTGGATTTGGAGAATAAAAAATGTGTTGGTTTGAGGAAGTTTTTAACTAATAATTTTGTTCAAATATTTCAAGTCAAGTTTGATCCTACACTAAGAATTACATATGATGCTTGGAAACTTGGTGATATAACGGAAAATAATTTCGTTATTCCTGAAGTTAGATCATATAAAACACGATTAGATCAGCAAAACCAAATTGGAAAGTTGGAACGAATTAAAAAATTTATTGATGAACACGATCTTGGTAAAACAATAGTATATATAAATTACCCATCGAAAATTGTTGAAATATTAAAGGTGGCTAAAATTTTTGATAACCAGCCATTAAAAAATAAAGAGCTTGAAGAATTTATAATTCATTTGAAATCTAAATATAACGTAAATATGAACGGGATTTCTAGCGTAGAATATTGGACCTTAATCAAATGCTTAGAATTCGGTATTGGTATACATCATGGTAAGATGCCAAAGTATATACAAAACGAAATTTTAAGACAATTTAATAGACCAGATGGTTTGAATTATTTGTTTTGCACTTCAACAATTATAGAAGGTGTAAACACTGTAGCTAAGAATGTTGTAATGTTGTCAAATAGTCATGGATCTGGCGATATGAAAAAATTTGCTTTTAAGAATATTAAAGGTCGTGCTGGACGATATTACTCTAGTTTTATAGGTAATTTATTTTATTGTGATGCGGATCAGAAGAAACTTGATGATTCAGAATATATGCATCTTGAATTTTTAAATTATGGAGAGACTCCATTATTGCCAATTGATTTAGACAATACTGAAAAAGAAGATTTATCAAAGAATAACCATTATGAAAAAATGAAAAGAGAAAATAAATATAATAAAGATTTATTACCTGATGAGGTTTTCTATCAAAACAGATTATTTGATAGGTTAGAGCAAGAACAAATATTGAAAAAAATACTAAGTGAAGATAATTTTGACAGGCTATATGAGTTAACTCAAAAAGTAATAAGTCGTGGATTAAGTTTTTTAGCGTTGGTGAGAGAGGTTTTAAATTTAGAAGAAAATCTTCTTTTAGGTGATTCATTTATAACTCAGTCGGAGGATAGACAAAAAGAGATATTGAAAAAATATAAAACCAAACTTTATTATATTTTGAAAGAATATGAGCAAGAAGGCTTTTCTGGATTATTAAAATATCAAATGCGACTGTCTAAATATTCAGATGAACTAAAGCAAGATATGGACAATAAATACAATATTGTATTTGAACAAATAAGAACAACCATAGAATACGACATTCCTAAATATCTCAGCTTATATCAATCATTATTTAATCATGCTTGTAAGATTAAAGACAAGGTTTTCGGGAATGGCGATCTTGATGATGTTATAAAATATTATGAAATTGGAGCATCTAATGACTTTGGTAGATTGTTAATAGAAAGAGGGTTTCCTAGCGAATCGGCTAAGATGATTGAATTTGAACTAAGAAAGACTCATATTGATTTTTTAAATAATGATAAGGTAATTCAGTATATAGATCAAACTCCAAATATAATTGCACATCTTGACGGATACGAAAAGAGATTGTATACAAGAATAATAGATTTATATAGAAAAGAAAAATAACATAGAACGGACTAACCATCCGTTCTTTTTTTAATGCTGTTTTTTACGAAATTTGGATAAAAAACGAGTTTTGCAACAAAAGTCGATACAATCGTGAGAAACTTTGCAACACTTTTGAAACAAAATGGATAACCAAACTCGTATAATATATGTAGGCATACAATTAAAAATTTAGAAAAGCATTTTACAAATTTAAAAATAGAGACAATCTGAGAAAATAAGAGACACTCTGATAAGAAATGAGACAACCAAACCTATATAATGATTGTAAGGAATCAAATTGCCGAAGAGAGAAGTTAAAAACACTTCTCTTTTTTACTGAAAAAATAGTTTCGAATGGACAAATGCTGTCCGAACGGAATTTATAAAATATTAAAAAATATTTCCTGCTGTAAAAAATGTGTTTACAACGGGGTTATTAAAATTTATTTGCAACTTGTTCAAATGGTGAACACATTGGCCTTGTACAATGTTTTCCGATACGACAAATGTTGTCGGAACGGGATTGTTTAAATTGTGAAAAAATATTCCCGCTATATCAAATGGTGATACAGCGGGCTTGGTAAAATAACAGAAAATTTTATAAAAAAGTTGTAAAAATATGTCCCGTGTGGTCAAATGGTGAACACACGGGATTGATAGAATGTGGTTACCAATAACAATATTGGTTTTATCGATGGACTGCAGCCGTCGTTAAAATATAGCTAAAGTTAAGAACTGATCAATCTTAATGTAGGCACAAAATCTAAAAAAGGAGAAAGGATGAGAAATTATATATTTGAATTTGATCAACAAATTGCCTTAAGGTTAGGGCTTAAACTTAATGAACTTTTATTTCTAGATTACTTGGCGAAATTTATTAACAGTGGGAGTATGAGATGTAAGTGTATAGAAGGTAAAAGATATTATAGATTAACCTACAAAAAGGTAATGGAAGATTTGCCAATTTTGAAAATAAAAGAAAGGCAACTTCGCAACATTATTATTTCGTTAGAAAATAAAGGAATATTACAAAGGTATTCTGAGTTGAAAAATGAAATGCATATTTATGTGGATTATGATGTGCTTTTCGGCAACAAATTGCCAGATAAGTTTAACTTGTCGGAAGTTGGCTTCCACGATGAAGGAAATGGACTGCTTACAATAGATTATTATGATATTAAAAAAATAAAAATATTAAATAATAGCGCACGCGTGAAAGAAATTGATAAGCAAGAGTTGTTCAATCATTTATTAGCAAACTTAAAATTGGCGTACGGGGATGTTCTATATAAAGGATTTATTGAAAATAAACTTGATATAGATGAAATAACTGATACTTATATTTTGTTTGATATAGGAAATGTCAAAATAGTTGGACAAACTTATGGTGATAAATTTAAGAAAGCATTTGATGACACGATTGAACACTTATTAAATTAACAAACCCCCAGGGGCGGTCAAATCTCTAGGCGAAAGGTTTTAAAGAGCGGGCAGGCAGTCGCACGCAAACTTTCGCAAAATCAAAAATCAAAAACGAAACAAATGAAAGGTTGATAATTGATTATAAATAAATGAAAAATCGATAGTTTTGATTTTTATAATAAATCAAAAAATAATCAAAATTATTCAAAAGATGTTGCTCGTCGGCAATTTTATGTTTTGTAAAGCCGTTATTTATGCGTTTTGAAAAACTTTATCAATTTTGGATAGATTGCCGATGAGAATATGTTTCGTGGCTTTAATAAAGCGTTTTGAAAGGAATTTGGCTAATCATAACAATATTTCAAGAATACAAAGTTTAAAAGATACAAAATTACAAAGTTACAAGATTACAAGAAAACAATTTAGAAAAATTTAAAATTAACACTGGACTTTAAAGGCAACATGCGGTTTAATGTGTGTTGCCTAAGGTTTAGTGATATCAAGGAGAAAGAATGAGATATAACGAAGAACTAAACCAAAAGCAATTAGCAGATTTAGTCTCAATAGAAACCAAAAGATTGTGTGAAAAATACAATAAAGATTTTCTGGATTGTGAGGACTTAATCAAAATAACAAACTTGGGGAGAGATAATGTTCGTGCAATGATGCATAGAAGAGATTTCCCATTGTTAAAAATCGGTAGAAGAAATGTTGTAAATATCAGTAGTTTTGCTTACTGGTGTATTAAACAAACATATAAGGAGATGTAAAAATGGCAAAAAGGAAAGCAACACGCCGTGGAAACGGAGAGGGTTCAATATGGCAAAGACCAGATGGTAGATGGCTTGGACAAATATCACTTGGTTACGATGAAGAAGGAAAACTTAAAAGAAAGACATTTTATGGAAAAACAAGAAGTGAAGTTTCGCTTAAAATGACATCCGAATTGAGTTATATAATGAAAAACGGATATCAAACAGTGTGTAAAGAAAAATTTGAAACAATATTTATGGAGTGGTTGTTGGTGTTTAAAAGGAACACAGTTCAAGCAAGAACATTTGAAAGAATACTAAGCAATGCAAAAACACATGTTATACCAGAACTTGGTAAATATGGTTTAGATGAAATCAATATGCAAGCCATACAAAAAATGATAAACAGATTATACCTAAAAGAGTTGTCTCTAGATGTGATTAAGAAATCAAAGCAAATAGTTGGACAGTTCTTTGAATATGCAATAGATAACGAAATGGCAATTAAAAATCCAACAGCAAAAATAAAAATTCAAAAAAGAGAGAAGCATATTGAAGATGCACAAAGATACAAGGCAATTCCACCAGATAAAAGAGATGAGTTTATAAAAGCATTAGATAGTCAAACAATTCTCAAACCAATGTGCTTGGTTATGATGTGCTGTGGGCTAAGAATTGGAGAAACATTAGCACTAACTTGGAGAGATGTGGATATTGAAAGAAAGTTAATACATATAAACAGAGCGATAACAGTAGATGTTAAGATGGATAAATTAGGAAATGTGCTATCAAGAAAAACAGTTATAGGCGACACTAAAACAGCGTGTTCGGTAAGAATTGTGCCTGTGCCAGATAGTTTAATTCCTGTCCTTGAAGCTTGGAAAGAAGATAGATGGATTGAGGGCAAGAAACACAATGTTGACTTGCTTGCACCAGATAGCCTTGTGTTTGGCAAATATGATGGTGGAATTAGAACTTATAGAAACACACAAAACATATTCGATAGGTTCTGCAAACAAAATGGATTTGATAAACTAGGATTACACATACACGGACTTAGACAAACATATTCAAATATGCTATTCGAAAAAAGTGTAAATCCAAAAGTTATTCAAGGCCTACTTGGCCACAAAGACGTAAAGACAACAATAATGAACTACAACTCAGTGGATAAATCATACTTCGATAGAATTTCAAACTTAATAAACGAACAATTTAAATAAAAATAAAAAAGATTGGTTGAAATATACCAATCTTCTTTTTTATATGCTATAATAGAAACGTACAAAGGAGTAATAATGTCTATTGAATTACTTTTAGATAAGAAGATAACAAAAAACAAATTTAAAACATCAGAAAGAAAAATTATAAATATTAACAAAATAAAAGGTAATGAAAATTATGTGCTTTGCATTAATACCGAAATTTCAAATAATGAAGATGCGAAATTTTATTTATCAAAGTTAGATGAAATAGTTAAAATTGTTGAATTAAATGGAGCTAATTATACTATTGTAACAAATGAACCAAGTTGTTTTTTGCTAAAGAATCTATATCCATTATGTCAATCATTTGAAAGTAAGTTAAGAAAGTTTTTACAAATAGCTCTATGCGATACTCAAGATATTCTAACTGAAGCATATGATGAATTAAAGAAAGAGGTAATAAAAAAAATCCCTGAAGGTAAAATCAATAGAGATAATTCAATTTTGGAATATTCTGATTTGTCAAATATTTTCACTTTCCTTTTTTCAGATAAAGAAGCTGTAGAAACTATTAAAAGTGATATTTTAAAAAGAAATAATAATTGGAAAATTCATCAGGATTTAAAGAATATAAAGGATAATACAATTTGGAATAAATGTTTTAAAAACAAATGTAAGTTTTTTAATTTTGATAAATATTATGTTGAATTATATAACTATAGAAATGATGTTATGCATTTTCATAATATATCATATAAGGAGTATATTTCTGCAAAAAAGATATTTGAAAATGCTATCAGAGAATTAGAGCTTGAATTAAAATCAAACATTGTATTAAAGGCAACGGAAATTTTAGACAATAAACTGTTTGCGACCTACGCGATAGATAAATTAATAAATGAATTAGTCCATAATTATAGACATCATAATGAAATTCTTTTACCTTTGCTTAAAACTATCAGTAATTCTAATTACTTTATAAATAATAATCTTAGAAATATTCCAATTTCTTTTAAATCAAATTTAGCTAATACTATCAATTTATTGTGTGATTTAAAATTTATACGACATAATGCTATATTGCCAGATAATCAAGCAGTTTGTCACGACGACAAAGATAGAGAGTAATTTATTAACTGTGTTTATAAAAGTAATGCAAATGTATGCAGTGCGGGCATATTTAGACCGTAATTAGAACAATTTAGAACGAAAGTAAGAAAAATTAGAGTCAACAGTTTTTGACGACTGTTGGCTCTTTTTTTGTGCCATAAAATAAAAAAATGGCAGGGTTTAAAATTTTCAAATAAAATTACAGACATTAAAAAATCCCCTATATTATAGGGGTTTTTCGTGGAGCTTATGACGGGATTCGAACCCGTGACCTCAGCCTTACCAAGGCTGTGCGCTACCTGCTGCGCCACATAAGCATATTGAAATTTTGATTGTTGGGATTTCTGCCAGGTAGACATTACCAAGGTGACGCTCTACCGACTGAGCCATATCAGCGTATTAAGATTTTTAATTGTTGGAATTTTAGCCAGGTAGACATTACCAAGGTGACGCTCTACCGACTGAGCCATATCAGCGTATTAAGATTTTTAATTGTTGGAATTTTAGCCAGGTAGACATTACCAAGGTGACGCTCTACCGACTGAGCCATATCAGCATTTATTCAAATACCTTTACATTGTAGCAGATTTATGAGGGTTAGTCAATATTTTTACTTAATTTATTAACATTATTATTAAATTTTATGTCTGTTTAAACGATATAGATATTGACATTTTGAATTTATATGCTATTATGCAAGAAGTTAAGGAGATTTATTGTGGCAAAATTAGATGATGTAAAAAAGGCGGAATATTTAGAGGAACTACGCTTGTATGAACTTATAGGAATGGATATTAAACAAACGGCAGACAAAACATACAAGAGAGCAATGCATTCATTGGTGCAGGTTAATTACAATACTTTAACGAAAGATTATGAAATGGCTTTAAGTAGTTTTAAAACTGCTTTGGAATATGCGGATAGAATTGATGATCACAGAAAAATGGCATCATTAATTGCGTATATTCAAATGTGCGAATCAAGAATTAAGGATTGCATTATTCTCAACCCAAATGCGCCAGAAGCAGAAAAACAGGCAATTTTAAACGAAAGGCAAGAACAAGCGAACTTGCTTGCAAAAGCAAATGCAAGGGTTACACGCAAAAAAACACCAATTTTAAAACGTATATTTGGCAAAACTACTAAAAACACAGATGAGGAAGACAATGTAACTATAAACTAACTGCCAACAAAAAGGCAGTTTTTCGTTTTTAAATTGTTGACAAATTTAAGGCACTAGTATATAATTTATAAAGATGTTGACGGAAAGAGTAGGCACAAAAAGGGCTTAAAGTGAGATAAGGATAGTGAGAACTTATTAGTACCGTTGTGTTGAAAGACGCTCCCGAGTCGTAGTTTAATATAAAGTGGTCATAAGTTTTATGGCAAATTAGGTGGCACCGCGGTTTATAATCGTCCTAATGCGTTTTGGCAGTTAGGGCGTTTTTTATTTTTAAAGAAGAAAAGGAGAAAATTTATGAACATAATGAAAAACAAATATAGAACAACGGATTGTGGAAGTTTAAGGTTGGCAGATGCCGGCAAAACTGAAACGCTTGCCGGTTTTGTGGACACTATTAGAAAACTAGGGGGAATAACCTTTGTTGTTTTAAGAGATTTTTATGGCAAAACACAAATTGTGCTTCCAGAAGAAATAAATGTTGAACTTAACAAAGAAGATGTTATTTCTGTTAGCGGTGTTGTAACTGAAAGGAGTAGTAAAAACCCAAATATGCCAACGGGCGATATTGAACTTGTGGTTGAAAAATTAACAGTTTTAAGCAAAAACACAAATGTGTTACCTTTTGAACTTAAAGCAAGCCAAGAAGTTAATGAGGATTTAAGGTTAAGATATAGATATTTAGATTTGCGCGCAGAATATAACCAAAAAATGTTAAAACTACGCAGCGACCTTATGCTATATGTTCGCAATTTTATGAACAATTTGGGATTTTTGGAAGTTCAAACTCCAATATTAACCGCATCAAGCCCAGAGGGAGCAAGAGACTTCCTTGTTCCAAGCAGGTTAAACCCAGGAAAATTCTATGCGCTTCCACAAGCACCACAACAATTTAAACAACTGCTTATGACAAGTGGCGTGGATAAATATTTCCAAATTGCACCATGTTTTAGAGACGAAGACGCCAGAGCAGATAGAAGCCCAACAGAGTTCTATCAAATAGACATGGAAATGGCATACGCAACCCAAGAAGAGGTGTTTAAAGTGGTGGAAGATTTGTATGCAAGCATTTTTGAAAAGTTTGCAGGAAAGCGCCCAACTACACCATTTGCAAGGTTAACTTACGAGCAAGCCATGGCAGAATATTGTTCCGACAAGCCAGACCTTAGAAATCCGCTTAAAGTTTACGACGCAACAGAACTATTTAAGAACAGCAGTTTTAACGCATTCAGCGGAAACACAATCAAAGCAATTAAAGCCAATTGTGGCGAAAAGGGCAGGAAGTTTTACGATGCCCTAACCGAGTTTTTAAAATCTCGCGAAGCAAAGGGGCTTGCCTATGTTCGCATTGCGGAAAATGAAGAACTAGAAAGTGGAATTGCAAAGTTTATTACAGCAGAAGAGAAAGCGGCACTTAAAACCCTAACTAACTTTAATGTAGGCGACACAATTTTCTTCATAGCCGACGTTAAAGATAGGGTTATTAAGTTTGCAGATATGCTTCGTCAAGAATTAGGCAAAAAATTAAATTTAATAGACGAAAACGAATATAATTTTGTTTGGATTGTAGATTTCCCATTCTTTGAATTAGACGACGAAGGAAAAGTTGCATTCAGCCACAATCCATTCAGCATGCCACAACTTCCAATTGAAGAAGTTAAGAAAAATCCACTAGCTGCAAAAGCTTATCAGTACGACCTTGTTATTAATGGGTACGAAAGTTTATCGGGCGGGGTTAGAAACCATAGGCCAGATTATATGGTTGAATTATTTGCGCTTGCAGGATACGATAAATCGGTTGTTGAAAACAAATTCCCAGCATTATACAACGCATTCTCTTATGGTGCGCCACCACACTGCGGAATGGGGGCGGGGTTTGATAGGTTAATGATGCTTTTAACTCATAATGAATTTATTAGAGATGTTATTGCTTTCCCAATGAACAAAAATGGATGCGACCCATTAACCAACGCACCAAACACAGCAACAGAAAAGCAACTAAAAGATGTTCATATTAAATTAGATTTATAAGGAGAAAATATGCAAAGAATAGAAATTAGAGATTTACACAAAACTTTTGCACATTATGATGGAAAAACAATCACAGTTTGCGGTTGGGCAAGAACTGTTAGAGATAGCAAAAACATTGCATTCATAGAGCTTAACGACGGAGCATTTAAAAGTGTTCAAGTGGTTGTGGAAAGAGAAAAGAATTCAAATTACGATCAAGTTGTTAAACAACGTGTTGGGGCTTCGTTTTGCGTTGTTGGAACATTAATTGTAACTCCAAACGCAAAACAGCCTTTTGAAATTAGCGCAGAAAAAGTTGAAGTTTTAGGCGAATGTGCAGAAGATTATCCATTGCAAAAGAAAGGTCATTCTATGGAGTTTTTAAGAACTCTTCCAACAATACGTCCACGTGGAAATTTGTTTAATGCAGTGTTTAGAATTAGGTCTGTTGCTGCGTTTGCAATTCATAAATTTTTTAACGAACGCAATTTTGTTTATGTTCACACTCCAATTATAACCGCTAGCGACTGTGAAGGCGCAGGCGAAATGTTCCAAGTAACAACATTAGATTTAAACCGCATTGCAAGCACAGGCAAAGTGGATTACAGTAAGGACTTTTTTGGAAAGCATGTTTCTTTAACCGTTTCTGGCCAACTCCACGAAGAAACAATCACTCACGCCTTTGGTAAAACCTACACCTTTGGCCCAACATTTAGGGCAGAAAACAGTAACACCACACGCCATGCAGCAGAGTTTTGGATGATGGAGCCAGAAATGTGCTTTACCGACATTAACGGGCTTATGGATAATGAAGAAGAAATGGTTAAATATGTTATTAACTATTGCATGCAAGAATGTGCCGACGAATTTGAATTCCTAAACAAGTTTGTAGACACAGGCCTAATTGCAAGATTAAAAAACATTGTTGAAAACGATTTTGTTCGTTTAGATTACACCGAAGCAATTGAAATTTTAGAAAAGGTAAAAAACCGTTTTGAATTCCCGGTTAAATGGGGCATAGATTTACAAAGCGAACATGAAAGATATATAACAGAAGAAGTTTTTAAAAAGCCAGTTTTCTTAAAGAATTATCCTAAGGATATTAAAGCGTTCTATATGCGCCAAAACGATGACGGCAAAACTGTTGGAGCGGTAGATTTATTAGTTCCAGGCATTGGCGAGCTTATTGGGGGAAGTCAACGTGAAGAAAGGTTAGAAAAATTAACCGCAAGAATGAAAGAACTAGGTTTAAATGAAAAAGATTATTCTTGGTATTTAGACACAAGAAGATACGGCACAAACATTCACTCTGGTTATGGTTTGGGGTTTGAGCGTTTGGTTATGTATTTAACAGGAATTTCTAACATTAGAGATGTGGAATTTTTCCCAAGAACGGTTGGCTCAATTCAAGGTTAAACAAAAAAATATAACTTGTTGTTAGCACAACAAAAAAAATATCAGCAATACGCTGATATTTTTTATGCACAAAATCAACTCTATTTGTAGATAATTAAATAATAATTTTATCCTTATTTTGTGTGGTATATTGTAAAGTTACACCATAAATAGTTTCGTAACATTCTTTCCATAAACGATAGTTTTCTTTTCTTAAAAATTCCACATTTTCTTTTATGGTTAAATCTTTTTTAGGGTAAATTGGTGGCAACATATTAATTGTAAAGTAAGGGTATTCCGCCCCAGCTTCGGTTGTTCCTTCTCTCATTGTTATAAAAATTGGAGCAATTGGAACGTTGTGTTTGGCAGCATAGTGGAACGCACCATTTTTCATTGGACGTGGTTTTTTATAGTCCCTCCACATTGCTTGTTCCGGGTAAATTAAAATTTTCTTACCCTTATTTAAAAAATGTTCCACTGCGTCATTGAACTTTCGCATAAATTTCAAGTCGAAAGGTTTAAGTGGCATATACCCCGTGTGACGAGAAACTTCGCCCATAACACCGTCCCAATTATTATAATAGGCGGCAACATATTTAATGTTAAATCCGGTTGCTTTTCTAATGGCAAACGAGTCGAACAAACTTACATGATTGGAAGTTATAATTGCACTTTTAAGGCCTTTCCAATTCTTTTTGCCAACAACCTTTGTTTTTAGTTGTCGGTTAATTTTTGCAGAGTAAATTTTTAAACAGGTTAAATAAAAGGCTTTTTTAATAGCATTTCTAAAGCCTTTTCGGTAAAAATCAAAGGTTTCATCAACTTTAACGGGCGCTTCGGTTGGATTTTCATTAACGTCACTGTTAAAATCGCCAACAAGTTCCATCTGTTGTTGTTTAAGGTAACATTCCTTTTTGAACTCTGGTGGTTCTTTTAGGTTGATTTTTTTCATTTCTTCAATTTGACCCATTGTTTTCTCCTTTCATGGCCAAGTATTCTTTATATACGTCGTCGTACTGATGCCATTTGTATTTTTCATGCACCAACTCTATCTGCCAAGGTTTAAAATTTTGTGTGTGGAATATTGGCCACCATTTAATGCGCTTAGAAAAATGTTGAATAATTGTGTTCTTTTTTAAATTGCCTTGTTCATTAAATTTGCGAGGCAAATATAATTTTTTAGTTGCGCATTTGTTTAGGGCAGATTGGTCGGGAAATCCCATCTTTTTATTTAAACACATTTCTTTAACTTTGTCAAATAAATTGGTTTCTTTAATTTTTTCCATGTTTAAAAGAAGCATTCCTGAGTTAAAATATTTAGGCGAAATAAAAATTCTTCCATATCTATCTAGCACAACACCCAATTCGTAGTTGGATATATCCACGTCAAAAAGATGCTTAATGTTTCCGTTTAGCATAATGTCGGTGTCTAAATAAATAATTTTTTTTGGCAAGTGTTCAACCCTATCTGCAAACAAGCGTAGAAAGGCAAAAGGCGTGTAAACATTTAATTTGTTTTGGCTTTTTAAAATCCAATCATTAAACTCTTTCCCAAGCGTAATTAAATTTACACTGCTGTTTGGGTTAACATTTTTAACAACCCTTTCCAAACTTTTGCGGTGGAGTTCTGTTAATGGTTTGTAGTTTTCATTTAGTTCGGTAACATCTGCGGTTAAAATATAAATTCTAATTGGTTCGTGGCAGTGCTTAGTCATACTTAATAAGCAAAGTAAAATTCCATCGTAAACTTTATAATTTCCGCCAAATAGAATATTAATCATTGTTACACTCCTTTTTAACGTAGTTAACATATTCATAATCACTTAATTTTGCACGTTCGCACATGGTGTTATAAACCCTTGTTTTTAATTCTTCTTGTGCGGCTTTACGTTCTAATTGTGGGTTAATAAAAAATGGGCCGTCCACCCAAATTTCAACTTTTGGTTTTTTGCCGTGATTGGGTGCTAAATAAGTTGTGGTGAAAGTGAAAACGGGCTTATTATGCACTGCAGGATAGCGAAACGAAGAACTGTTAAACTTTCTTATTTTTGTGTAGTATGGCCATAAGTGTGCTTCTGGGTAAATTATAATTGGGTTTGTGTGTTGTAAAGTTTCGTTAATGGCAAAATTGAAATTCTTTGTGGCATTTAAAGTGTCTGGCAATGGCAATGCCCCTGCAAGGCGAGTGAACCAGCCAATGAAAGGAACGGAAACGTTATCGGCATTAACAATTATCCGCGGTTTTTGCGGAAAGCAAAGCAAGGCGGGTGCAAACCCGTCTAAAAACTGATTGGTGTGGTTTGCATAAACAAAATATCCACTTTTTTTGTGTTGTTTAAGCAGGTGTTTATTTTTAAATTTAACCCTTTTAACACATTTGATGCAAAACCAAACAATTGGAGTGGCAATAATTCTGTAAACTATAAAACTAAAAATTTTATAAAACGGGTTTTTGTTAGTGTATTTATATTTTTCGTCAATTTTTTTGCGCTTAACTCTAAAGTAAACAACTTCTTCACTATCCTTGCTGTAACAAATTTGTTGTTTAAATTTCAATTTTCCCCCTTAAATTAATTTTTTAATGCAAAAATAATTAAACCATAAATTAAAAGTGCTTATTTTAAGAAATAAATTATTAAAAATAATTCTTTCAGGCAAGGCGAAAATTTGAATTAAAAAAAAGTTTTTAACTTTTATAAAATTTTTTTGTTGAAATCGTTTGCAATTTAGTTCTAAAATCTTTTAATATGATTATATCAAATAAAAGGAGTGTATATGGGATTTGTTAAAGCTATGGATAAACTTCCTTGGGTTTTAAAACTTATTTTAAGCTTGCCTGGGTTAGACATTGTGTGGGCAATTTACCGCATTGTAAAAGGCGCAGCTAAAAAGAAAACCGCAATTTTAATTGCAGGAATCCTTTGGATTATTCCAGGCGCTGTTATTTGTTGGCTTGTTGACATTATTTCTTGCATTGTTAGCAAAAAACCAGCAATATTGGCTTAGCAAAAAACCAGCATTTGCTGGTTTTTTTGTTTTATTATCTATTACTTTTTTACCTTGCTGGAATTTTCTAGTGTGTCGATATAGCTATAAATGCTGCGCTGCTTTACAGTTTTGTCATCGTTTTTAAAATTGCTGTTAAAAGACAAAGATATATTATCCATAAAATTTGTTTTGCCCAAAGAAAAGTGTTCGGTTTCGTTAAATATAATATGGTCGGCAAGATCGATGCCTAACAGGCGGCAAACAGTGTAAATTTCTTGAGTGGTTGAAATGTCTTCTTGGCTTGGTGCAACCGTTCCATCTGGGTGGGTGTGGAACAAAAGCAAACACGAAATGTTGTCGTCGCTAACGTTAGAAATAAACCTTTTTAAATTAATTGCAACGCTAGAACTGTCGTTGCCAGAAAACTCATAAGTTTTAACAACCTTGCCTGTGTCGTTTAGGCAAACAGCATAGAACTTTTCAACACGTTCAACTTCGTAATTTGCCCTAAAAAATTTAACGCAATCGTTAATATTTTTAAGAAAAATTTTCTTTCTCATCAATTTGTTTTGTCTGTACATAGAAAAAAGATTAGGAAGCATAGATAAAAATAAAGCGGCTTCTTTTCCAATTCCTTTAATTTTGGTTAGCGCAAGCGGTTCGGCATCTAAAACATTTGCCAACGAACCAAAGGTGTTAAGCAAAATGTGCGCCAACTTGTTTGTGTCTTTTCTAGGAATGGCATAAGTTAAAAGCAATTCTAAAACTTCATGCTCTGGCATTGCGTTAATGCCAAATTTTCGAATTTTTTGCCTTAAACGTTCCCTATGTCCATCATGAATTTGTTTTTCCATTGAAAAATTTTAACATAAATTATGGAATATTGCAATAATTTGTTGTTAAAATATAAGTTCGAAATCACGGCATAAAATAAAAAAATATTAAAAAAAATATTAAAAAAAAGATGTATTCAACATTTTATGTGTTATAATAATTATATTGGAGAAAATAATGAAACAAAAATTTAAATATTTAATATTAGTTTTAATAATACTACCATGTTGTTTTTTGTTTGGTGGGTGTTCAACTGTGATTTATGTTAAAAACATTCAAAAAACGCAAGATTTAGGTTCGTCTTCTGTTTACACCATATATTATTCAAATGGTTCAACTGGAACAATAACTGTTGAAGATGGGCAAGATGGAAAAGATATTGATGTTATGGACTTGTTTCAAGCGGGCGTAAGTTTAGGTATTTACACAAACGACACCAATGGCTTTAAACAATTTTTAAGTGACCTAAACGTTCAAAATCCAAACACGTCTGCGAATGTAGGGTTTTATAAGGCAACACATTCAGCTGTTATAATTCATGCTAATGGTGGTGCAGGATCGACTGGCTCGGCAGGATCGGGCGTTATTTATAAAATGGATAGTAACTACACCTATATTGTAACAAACTATCACGTAACACACAAATCTATGTTGAGTACGAATGTTTACCAAAACATTGCCATATATTTATATGGTAGCAACATTATTGAAACAAATTATGTTCAAATGGGTGGTGATGCAATTATGTGCACATATCTTGGAGGATCGGCGGAATATGATTTGGCAGTGTTGCGAGCACCAACCAGTGCGGTAAAATCCATAAATGAGTATGCCCAGCCGGTTGAAATTTGCTCTAGCTACGAAGAAAGCGAAGAAGTTTTTGCAATTGGCAATCCGGAGGGAGATGGATTTAGTGTAACCAATGGCATAGTTTCTAAGCATTCGTGCAGGTTGTCTATGGATATTAATGGAGATGATGAAACAGATTTTGATTATAGAGTTTTGCAAACCAACACGGATATTAATGGTGGCAATTCTGGCGGTGGCCTATTTAATAAAAATGGGCAATTGGTTGGTATTGTGAACGCTAAACAAGTTTGGGACAGTGAAGATTTTGACGCCAATCCAATAGAAGGAATTGGTTTTGCCTTGCCGTTTGACAATGTTACCAAGGTGGTTGAAAACATTTTGTATAATTACGAAAGGTTGGCACAAAGCACAACCGTGCAAAAGGTTTTGCTTGGAATTAAATCTTATGCTGCCAACGTAAGAACAATAACAAATCCAACCACTTTAAGGCAGGAATGTGTTTCCGACACGGTTATTGCATCTAAAACACAGTTTACAATAAGCGAAGAGAGCATTGCTCATAAAATTGGATTAACATATGGCGACAAATTAACTGCAATAAAAATTCAAAAGGCAGGGGAGCAAACCGTTGCAGAATATCAATTAACCAAATACTATCAACTTGATGAACTTTTGTTAACTTTGCACGCTGGAGATAGTTTCCAAATTAACTATGTAAGGCAGGGCAATGCGGTAGAACAAAGCAGCGGAACGCACACAGTTCAGGTGGAAGACTTTGTTTCAATTCGTTAATAAAAACTATAAAGTTTAACAACAAAAAAATTTAGGCAATGCGCCTAAATTTTTTTACATTTCTTTAATTGTGTCTATGCACATTATGTTAAATCCAACTTTTAAAGTGTCTCGCAAGGCTTTAACCAAATTCACTTTTGCTTTTGTTGTTTCTGGGTTGCCGTCTAATATCTTACAAACAGTGTACATTTTATTAAATGCTTTGCACATATCCATAACACGTCTGCCAACAATGCTTGCATCTCTTTTTTCAACAGCCAAACCTATTGTTGCAGAAAAGTCATTAATATACTTAATAAGCTCAAAAGCATTTTCCTCAAAGCAAGAATAGTTTGGTTGCACATCAGTTTCTTTGTGTTTACGCAAAATGCTTTCTAACCTTGTAAATGTGTATTGCATATATGGTGCGGTTTCCCCTTCAAAAGAAAATGCTTTTTCCACATCAAACACGCCGTCCTTAATGCGTTCGGTTTTTAAAACGCTAAAATTAAGCACTGCACGGGCAACCTTTTTTGCAACGTCTTCTGGGTTTTCAATGGTGAAGGTTCTGTCAGCAATAATTTCTTTTGCCTTGTTTTGAGCAAATTCCAGCAAGTCAACCAGCACGGCTTGCTTTCCACGTCGGGACGCAATTTTTCCATCTGGCAAACTTAATCTGCCATAAGCAGTGTGTTCCATGTTTTTTGCAAAATCACAGCCCATTAATTCTAGAGTTGCAAACAATTGTTTAAAGTGCAAAATTTGTGAAACGTCGGTAACATAAATGAGTTTATCGAAGTTGTATTCACGAAATCTGTCTAGCCCTGCGCAAATGTCCCTGGTTATGTAAAGGGTTGTTCCATCGCTTTTAATAATAACAGCAGGGGGCATTTCTTCACCAAGTTCAACAATTTTTGCGCCCTGACTATCCTTTAAAAGCCCTTTGCTTTCAAGTTCGGCTAATGCTTGTGGAACAAGTTGATTATAGTACATTTCGCCACGATTATCATCAAACTTAATTCCAAGCAAATCTAGCGTTTCGGTTAGCGATTTAAAGCCAATTCTAATAACCAATTCGTAAAGCGGATAAATTTCGGCATCTTTTTCTTCAATCTTTTTAAAGATATCGCGCGCCAGTTGAGTGTAACTCTCGTCCTCTGCTTCGGCTTGATTAAATTTAACATAATATTCTTGCAATGCATCGTTTCCGCGGGCATTAACATCTTCAATGTTTCCCCACTTCATAAGTCCACCAATAATTTTGCCAAATGGTGTGCCATAGTCGCCCGTGAAGTTCAATCTTTTAACAGTGTAGCCGCATTGTTCAAACAATCTTGCCAAACTTTCGCCAGTTATTGTGCTTTTTAAATGCCCAATGTGCAAAAACTTGGCCAAATTTGGGCTGCAATAATCAATAAGAACGGTTTTGCCATTTCCTTCTTGGGTAAAAAAATCAGTTGCGGAAAAACCATGCAAAATTTCTTCTGCAATTTTTTCTTTGTTTAAAAAGAAGTTTAAATAACCTCCCATAACTTCTGTTTTTTCAATTATATTGCAAGCAGATAAACTTGCTTGAATTTCCGCAGCAATGCTTGCTGGGTTCACTTTTAAAACCTTTGCAAAAGAAAAGCATGGCAAAGAGTAATCGCCTTTATCTGCCGAAATGCTTTCAATAATTAAATTCTCAAAATTTGCACCGTCAATTTTTAAGGTGATGGCATTTGCTAAAACATTTTTAATATTCATGCATCTATGTTAGCACAAAACAAATTAATTTGCAATAGATTTGGTTTTAATTGATTAGTAACCCAATTTAAAATTGAATTCTTCTATAATTTTGAATAGATATTGACAATATGCAAATTTATGATACACTAACAATATGAAAAGAGAATTTCACACATTAAGTTATGAAAAACTTTTAGAAAACATTTTCATTCGTTTTGACGAATTGTTTAAGCATCAAAACATTTCCAAAACCGAGAGTTATGTTTTATATGAACTTTTAACTGAGTTTGTTTTTAGAATTCACAACATAAACAGCGCAGAACATCAGGTGGTTTTTCACCATGCAGACCCCAAGGATTTGGATATGTACGATTGCAGTGCATTTATGGTTAAAGGGTTAACCAGCCCAGATGTTTACGACATATATGTAGATGCTCGTGAAATGTCGTTTGATGGCGACTATCGTATGATTGATAGATATTTAAATTCCGTGCAAACAATTTTACATGAACTTCATCACGTTATTCAGTATATTATAGTGCCAAGAGTATTTGTACGAGAACATAATAAACTTAATCAAGATTACGACACAATTATGAAGAATCTAGAAGGCAACCCAAAGAAAAAGGAAAAATTTTTACAGGTTCACGAAGATGCTTCGTGTTATTTGCTAACAAGCGAAGTTAAGGCAGAAGAATATTCATTGCGCTATCTAACAAAACTTATTGAAGAATTAGAGAAATTTAGCACTGAACCGTATTTCCTATATGGGCTAAGAAAAATGCGTCAGGCTGTAACAAGGTTGAAAAGTTTAAGACTAAACGACTGCAAAAAGGCTCACCAACAACACGCACATTTAGAACGTTTTATGCGCAAGCATTTCAAGGAAGATTTGAAATTCGATTAATAAACACATATTTAAATGTGCCACTGCAAACAAAAAACCTTGCGGGGCAAGGTTAATCATTTAAAAGCTGAGCGGTGGCTTTGGTGTAGGCACGAGTTAGTCCACCAGCACCAAGTTTAATACCGCCAAAATATCTTACAACGGCAACAAGCGTGTTTGTAAGATTTTTTTTCTTAATTACGTTTAAAATGGGGTAGCCTGCAGTTCCGCCCGGCTCGCCATCGTCGCAAGCTTTTTCGCTAACAGTTTCTTTGCTATAAACGTAAGCATAACAAATATGGGTGGCTTTTTTGTGCTTGGTTTTTAATTCCTGCAAAAAAAACTTCACATCGTCTAGTGAAGTTAATTCCTTTTTGTAGGCAATAAACCTAGATTTATTAATCTCGTATTCAAATTCGTTCATATTATTTGCAATATTTTTCAACAACGCCCAATCGGTCTACCGCAAAGCCAACCGCCAAGGCTTTTGGTCCTGTGTGACAAGCAACAAACAGTGGCAATGGATCCATTTTAAAGAAAGGCATATCTGGGAAAGCAGCAACAACTTCCTTTTTAAACTCTTCCAATTCTGCGGCATTTAAATCCGGATTGGTGTGAGCAATGCTAATATAAACCTTACCTTGTTTAATTTCTTCGGCAAATCTTTCTTCGGCTTCTTTTCTTGTTGCTGCAATAATTTTACTTTTTGCTTGCTTCATAGCCATAACTTTTGCAAAAGCGTCTAATTTTCCGCCATGCACTTGCAAAATTGGCTTAATATTCAAAAGAGTTCCAATTGCAGCAGCGGCAGGAGTGATTCTGCCACCTTTTTTTAGGTATTTTAAAGTGTCAACCGCAATATAAGCGCCGCATTCGCCCCTGGTTTCTTCCAAATATTCTTTAATTTCTTGTGCTGTTTTTCCTTGTTCAATTAAATAAGCCGCTTCATACATTGCCAATTTGTTCATGTAAGAAACACGTTGATTATTTGCAACAAAAACTTTACCTTCAAACTCTTCCCCGTGGCTAGCGTTAATTGCAGAATTGCAAGCGGCACTTAATCCGCTTGAAAGAATAACATAAATAATTTGGTCGTATTGTTTCAAAATTTCACGCCAGCAATCTTCCACAGCGGCAATGCTTGGTTGAGATGTGCTAACGTTGGCAGTTTTGTCTTCCAAAAATGAATAATATTGTGAATAGGTCATATTCACACCTTCTAAATATTCCTCACCATTAATTATAAAACTAATGGGAACAACTGCAGCAACATTTAATTTTTTTAATTCTTCTTCTGTCATAGCAGCGGAATTGTCCACTACTAAAGCAACCTTTTTCATAATTTCTCCTTAAACGTACTTTTATACATTTACATTATAAAATAAAATTAAAAATTTTACAAATAAATATAACGCAAAATATAAAAATTTAAACAGTTAAAAACTGGAAAAAGCACCAGATGTCTGGTGCTTTTAATTAATTCCATTTCCAGTTTAAAATTTCTGGCATATCAAGCCCATATTCTTTAATGTAAGCTGAATGATGTTTAAGTTTTTGCTTCATTGCGTTGGTTATTTGCTTTGCCTTTTCTTTTGGTAAATTTAATGCTTCCACCGCTTTAATAACCTGATTAAAACGGTCGGTTTTATTTAAAACGCACATATCAAACGAGGTTGTTATTGTTCCTTCTTCCTCATAACCCGAAACAATAAAGTTTTTGTTTTGGCGGTTGTGAGTTAACGAATAAATTAAATTTGGGTAGCCATGGAAGTTGAATAAAACCGGCTTGTTGGTTGTGAATAATTTGTTAAATTCTGTATCGGTTAGCCCGTGCGAATGCTCTTTATTGGTTTTTAAGGTTAACAAGTCCACAACATTAACAAACTTAACATTAAGTTCTGGCAAATATTCCTTTAAAAGGGTAACTGTTGCAAGGGCTTCCCTTGTTCCCGAATGTCCACAACCTGCAACAACAAGGTCTGGGTTAGAGGTTTTGTTCATTCCGGCCCATGCCCATTCGCCGGCTCCTTTTTCGAAATGTTCTTTTGCATCGGCGGCATTTAACCATTGAAAGGTTGGGTGTTTGCTGGCAACAATAACATTAACTTTATTTTTGCTTTTTGTGCATTCGTTGTAGCAAGCAAGCAAGCTGTTTGCGTCTGCCGGCAGATAAATATTTGCAATGTTACCTTTGTTGTTGGCAAGGTGGTCAATAAAACCCGGGTCTTGGTGAGTGTAGCCATTGTGATCCTGTTGCCAAACATTGCTTGTTAAAATTAAGTTTAATGAAGAAATGTCTGCACGCCATTCAATTTTTTGGCAAGCATTAAGCCATTTTCCGTGTTGTGAAATCATGCTTTCAACAACTCGAATGAATGCTTCGTAACTGTTAAACATTCCGTGTCTGCCGGTTAGCAAGTACCCTTCAAGTATACCTTCGCAAAGGTGTTCGGAAAGGAAAGCGTCCATAATTCTTCCGTTGTTGGCAACACCGTCGTCTGTTGGCATAATGTTAGCGTTAAACATTTTTTTGCCATTGTTAAGCACCTCGTAAAGGCGATTAGATGCTGCTTCGTCTGGGCTAAAAATGCGGTAATTATCTGGGTTTTTTTCGTACAATTCTTTAATGTATCCGCCCAAAACTCGCATATCTTGCGCTTTAACCGTTCCTGCGCCTTTAACTTTAACAGCAAACTTTTCCCATTTTGGAACTTTAATTTCTTTCAAAAGTAATCCACCATTTGCATTTGGATTTGCCGAAATTCTGCTGTTTCCTTTTGGCAAAATTGCTTTAATTTCTTCTTTAAGGCGGTAGTTTTCGTCAAACAACTCGTCTGCCTTGTAACTTTTAAGCCAAGTTTCTAAAACCTTTAAATGTTCTGGCTTATCCATTTTAACTGGAACTTGATGTGCGCGGTAACTTCCTTCCACGGTTTGGCTGTCCACCATTTTAGGGCAGGTCCAACCTTTTGGAGTGCGTAACACAATCATAGGCCATTTAAAGTTAAAAATTTTGTTTTCAGTTCTTACCTTAGTTTGATATGCGGTTATTTTTTCAATGCAATAATCCATTGCTTTTGCCATTAGTGGGTGAGTTTTAACTGTGCTTGTGCCTTCAACAAAAATAGGGTCGTAACCATAGCCGTTTAAAAGGTGTGTTAAATCTTGCTTGCTTATGCGGGAAAGCACGGTAGGGTTATTAATTTTAAAACCATTCAAATGTAAAATTGGAAGAACTGCACCGTCTGTTAACGGATTAATAAATTTATTTCCATGCCAAGAAGTTGCAAGCGGGCCAGTTTCGGCCTCGCCATCTCCAACAATGGCGGTGGCAATAAGGGTAGGATTATCTAACACTGCACCAAAAGCGTGGGCAAGAGTGTAGCCCAATTCCCCGCCTTCGTGGATAGAGCCAGGAGTTTCTGGCACGCAGTGAGAGCCAATTCCGCCAGGGAAAGAAAATTGTTTGCAAAACCTTGTAAGTCCCGCCTTATTTTCAGCAATTTCTGGATATACTTCACTGTATGTTCCTTCCAAATAGCAGTTAGAAGTTAAAAAGTTTCCGCCATGGCCAGGCCCAGAAAGCAAAATTGCATTTAAATTATATTTCACCACTGCACGGTTGAGATGTGTGTAAATAAAGTTTTGGCCAGGAACTGTGCCCCAATGCCCAACAAGTTTCTTTTTTATGTCTGCCTCGCTCAAATCGTGGTCACGCAAAAGCGGATTATCTAATAAATAAAGTTGTGCTAGCGAAATGTAGTTGCTTGCACGCAAATATTTATCTAAAGTTTGAAAATATTTTTTTGTTGAAAAATTATCTTTCATTAAATTCCCCTTGTTTTTATAATAATAAGAAATCATTTTCAAAAAATCAAACGAATTTTTAAATAATAAGGTAATTTACATTAAATTTAAACATATTTTAGTATATGCAAAAAATTAAAGTTGGCATTGTTGGGTTGGGAAATTTAGGTTTAGCGGTTAAAAATATAGTGCAAAATCACCCAAACTTTGAACTTGTTGCAACCTTTTCTAGGCGAAAATTAGCAAGCTGCGAAAACTATGAAAATATTGAAAAATATATTGGGAAAATAGACCTTTTGTTTTTGTGTGTTGGCTCTCAAAACGATTTAGAAGCAGTTTCTGAAAAACTAATAAAAAACTTTAACATAGTGGAAAGTTACGACAATCATTCTAAGCTTAAAGCACACATTTCAAAAATGGATTTATTGGCAAAACAACACAATAAAATTGCTATATGTTCCATGGGGTGGGATCCCGGATTGTTTAGTTTAATGCGGGGGCTTTTTGATGCATTAGGGTACAATTCGCACACGTTTTGGGGCAAGGGACTAAGCCAAGGGCACACGCAAGCCATTAAAAATCTTCCTAACGTTACAGATGCTTTGCAGTTTACAATTCCCAACAAATCCACAAAAAGAAAGGTTGTTCGTGGAAAGAATGTGGACAGCAACCTAAAACACAAAAGGCTTTGTTATGTGGTTTGTGGCAAAGAACATAAGCAGAAAATAAAACAGCAAATAGTTAGCATTCCAAATTATTTTTTAGGGCAAAAAACCATTGTTAAATTTGTAACACAAAACAAACTTAACCACTTAAAAAACTTTGCACATTGTGGCGAGATTTTAACGGCACATAAAACATTGCAATTTAGTTTAAAATTAAAAAGCAACCCTATTTTTACGGCCACAGTTTTGGTGGCGTTTGCTAAAAATTACATTAACCTAAAAACTCAACAGTTATATGGAGCGCACACAATTTTCGATTTGCCATTAAGCAACATTTTGCCCAAAAGCAAGTTTGAATACTTGTAAAAAAGAACGCATTATGCGTTCTTTTTGGTTCGTTTTGGTTTTTCTTTAACAGGTTTCCAACTTGCTTCAATTAATCTTGAATGGTGGAAATAAGAAACATTTGGGCAAATGGAACGGTGAATAATAATTCCTCGCCCTGCCGAAACAAAACCTATAATATCGTCCCCTTTCATTGGGTGGCAACAGCCGGCAAATTTAATTAAAATGTTGTTTAAATCTTTAATTGCAACTTGATTTTCTGTTGGCGGAGTTAAACTAACTTCATTTTTTTGTGCAGGCAAAATTTCTTGTTCAACAATCTGCTTTTGATAGTTTAAAGCAAGGCGGTTTGCAATATTTTTTGCACTAACTGCGTTTGTGCCAATAATGTTATAAAATTCATCAACTTCGTTAAGGTTATAATATTTCAACAATTCTTCAACGTTCGAGTTGCTCATAAGTTTGCTAATGGAAAATCCTTTTTCTTTAAGAGCATTTTCCAGCATGGTTTTCCCCAGTTTAATGTTTTCTTCTTTCATATTTTTCTTAAAGAAAGCATTAATCTTTGCTTTTGCACTGCTTGTTTTGCAAATTTTAAGCCAATCTCTGGAAGGGCCTTTTGAATTTGGATTAGTTATAATTTCAACAACGTCGCCGTTAGCAAGAGCGCTATCGGTTGCTTGCATTTTGCCGTTAACTTTAGCACCCACACATTTATTTCCAATTTCGCCATGAATTGCATAGGCAAAGTCAATTGGAGTGCTTCCGTTTGGCAAGTAGATAACCTTTCCCTTGGGGGTTTGAACAAATATTTCGTTGTTATAAATGTCCTGATTTAAAGATTTTGCCAAATCTTCAATGCTAACCTTTTCGTTTTCCATCATTTGGCGGAGCCAGGCAAGTTGAATGTCTAAAGTGTCCTGCTTGGCACGTTTTTCTTTATATATCCAGTGTGCCGCAACGCCGTATTCAGCATAGTCGTGCATTTCTTTGGTTCTAATTTGAATTTCAACAGGGAAGTCCTCAAATAAAACAGTGGTGTGCAAAGATTGATATCCATTGGGTTTTGGTGTTGCAATGTAATCCTTAAACCTTTTTTGGAAAGGTTCAACTTCCATATGTAGTTTACCCAAAAGTGCATAGCACTGCGAAACGTTATTAACAATTGCTCTAACGGCAACAAGGTCGTAAATATCGTCGAAAGTGTGGTCGGCAAGCTTCTTATAAATGCTATAAATGTGCTTTTTCCTTCCGTAAACCTTGCCTTTAATGCCTAACTCCGTCATACTTTTTTGCACAAGAGTTATAAGTTTTTCCAAAACCGGTTGGCGAGAGTGAAATCTGGTGTCAACTTCTTGTTCTATGCTGGCATATTTTTCTGGTTGCAAAATTTTAAAAGCGCCATTTTCAAGTTCGGTTTTAATGTTGCTTAACCCCAACCTTGCCGAAAGTGGTGCATACAAAGTAAAAATGGAATTTGCAAGTGCAACCTTATTTTTTGCGTTCAAATTTTCCGAAAATCTAAGTTCCACAACAACAAGAGCAATGCGTAGCATAATAATGCGAATATCCTTAGTTATTGCAAAAAACATTTTTCTTAAATTTTCCGCCTCTTCATTTTGTTGCGAAAAGTTTATTTTGTTTAATTTGTTTAAAGTGTTAATCGTGCAGATTGAAGTAGAGAACTTGTTTTGCACGTCTTCTAAGCTAATTTTTCCGCACACGTGCAAAAAATATATACCGCCATGCATTTTAAATTCTTCCCCAAGTTGCATATCATCAAGCAAGGCAATAAAGTTTTCAAATTTAAGTTTTTCTTTTTCGTTTAATGTTGATAGCAGTTCGTTAATATTGTTCATTTTAACCTCTCGGCACATAATTATATAAATATATTATCATAAATAAATCAACAATTCAATTTTAAAAAACAAAATTTAAAAAAAATTATCGTAATTTTTAGGTTTTATTTTTTATTATGAATATTATGTCGAAAATAAATGGTTAAGATAATAATTGTTCTATTTATTTTATGCAGAAAATAAATTAAACTATGCACAGTAAATCGGTAGAACAAGTATTAAAAGAATTTAATTCTTCCAAGGCGGGGATATCGCCCAAGGAGGCTGAAGGCAGAATAAAAAAATATGGATTAAATGAACTAGACAAAACAAAAAAGCAGTCGTTCATCAAGTGTTTTTTTAAGCAGTTTTTAAACATTATGGTTGGGATATTGCTAGTTTCGGCGGTGGTGTCTTTAACTGTTGCAATAATCAATAAAGAATATGCAGACCTTTTTGAGGGGTTTGTTATTTTGTTTATAGTGATTATGAATGCTTTTATTGGAGTTTTTCAGGAACGAAAAGCTCAAGCGTGTTTAGACGATTTGCAAAAATATAGCAAAACAACAGTTAAAGTTATACGTAGTGGTGTGGAACTTAGGGTGGACAGTGCCCAAATTGCAGTTGGAGATATTGTTGAAATGCTGGCGGGGAATATTGTGCCGGCAGATATACGACTGATTTCTGCCAATAACTTTAGTTGTGATGAAAGCTCGCTAACGGGTGAAAGTGTGCCGGCAGAAAAAAATGCAAACTTAATATTAACAAACAAAACACCGCTGGCCGAAAGAAAAAATATGGCATATTCTGGCAGTATGGTAACCAGCGGTAAGGCAACTGGAGTTGTGGTTGCAACTGGCAAAAGAACCGAGTTGGGCAAAATTGCAAATATGTTATTCAACTCAAAAAAAGAGGTAACGCCACTTCAAAAATCCATAAATAAAATTGGCAAAATTATAACTTACACAGTGCTGGCAGTTTGTGCTGTAATTTTGGTTGTTGAATTAATTTCTGGCAATGGTGTTATGCATGCAATAATGACGTCGGTTGCGTTGGCAGTTGCTGCAATTCCAGAAAGTTTACCTGCCGTTATAACAATAATTTTAGCATTGGGTGTTCAGCAACTTGCAAAAAGGAAATGCATTATTAAACACTTAAATGCGGTGGAAACATTGGGCAGTTGCCAAGTTATTTGCACCGACAAAACCGGCACTTTAACCTTAAATAAAATGCAGGTAACGCAAACATGTGTTGATTGCTTAGTTGACAAAACAACAGGATCAACTTTTAACAAAATGATAAGGTGTATGCAAACTTGCAACAACACTCATAAGGAAAATAATAAACTAATTGGTGAGCCAACCGAAATTACTCTTTATGAATATGCGGAAAAGTTTACCTTAACTGCCAAACAAAAGGTTATTCATGAAATACCTTTTAACTCAACTCGCAAAATGATGACGGTTATTGTGAATGATGACGGACTGATTAGTTTTAGCAAGGGTGCGCCCGAAATTTTAATAAAAAAATGTAAATTTATTGAAATTGACGGCAAAATTCAACATTTTTCGGCTGAATTTAAAGAAAAAATAAAAAAAATAAATGAAGAAATGGCAAACAATGCATTAAGGGTTGTTGCTTTTGCCTATAAAAAATTTGATATTTTTAATCCAAATGATGAAATTGAAAACGATATGGTTTTTGTGGGCTTGTGTGGCATGATAGATAATCCACGCCCAGAAGTTAAACATAGCATAGAGAAGTGTTTTAAGGCAGGATTAACGCCCGTTATGATAACAGGCGACCATAAAAAAACAGCGTTTGCAATTGCTAGCAAGTTGGGAATAGCACAAAATGAAAGCCAAGTTATAACTGGTGAAGAGTTAGATAAACTGTCAAGCAAACAATTAAAAGAAGTTTGTAATGAATTCACAGTGTATGCCAGAGTAACACCTGAACACAAAGTTAAAATTGTTAAGGCATTTAAGGCGAAGGGTAAAATTGTTGCAATGACGGGAGACGGAGTTAACGATGCCCCAAGTTTGAAAATTGCCGACATTGGGGTTGGAATGGGTAAATCTGGCACAGACGTTGTTAAAAATGTGGCAGATATGATTATAACAGACGACAATTTTTCTTCCATAGTAGTTGCGGTGGAAGAGGGGAGAAAAGTTTATAACAACATTCAAAAAGCGTTGCAGTTTTTAATATCCACCAATTGTGTTGAAGTGTTTGGAATGTTGGTTGTGCTTTTGTTCTTTCCTAATGTACCATTTTTAATGCCTGCGCAAATGTTGTTCATAAATTTAGTAACCGACAGTTTGCCTGCCTTTGCGTTGGGGCTAGAAAAGGTTGAAAAAGAAGTTATGCAACACCCACCAAGGAACAGTAGAAGCGGATTGTTTGCTGGTAAGGTTGGAATTGCAATTATTTATCAATCAATTTTGCAAACGGCAATTGCGGTTGGAGTGTTTGTTGTGGGTATATTCTGCTACAATTCAGAAGTTGCTAGCACTATGGCGTTTTTTACAATTATTTTCATGCAAACACTGCACAGCGTTAATTGCAAAACAAATGAAAGTTTGTTTGAAAAAAAGTTGTTCGAAAACAAAACTTTTAACCTTTGCTTTTGTTTAACAATGGGCGTTAATTTGTTTGTTGCTTGCACGCCGTTTATGTATAAGCTTTTCGGTTTAAAATTTTTAAACTTTTCTCAATGGCTAACGGTTATTATTGCGTCGGTTATAATATTGCCTTTATGTGAATTATGCAAAGCATTTATTAATGGTGAAATACAAAAGAATAACAAATTAATAAAAAAACAAAAATTAAAATTAAATAATAAAAATAAATAAAAATATACAAAAAAAATTAAAAATTTTAATAAAAACACACATTTTTAATGGTTTTTATTTAATTTTATAATATTTTTAATAAATTTGCATCTATTATTTATTTTTTTTAAATATTGAAAAGTAATAAATTTGGTATATTTTTTAACATTTTGCCAACAATATCATTAAGGAGGGGCTTATGAGTGTTGAAAGAAAAAAACTTCTATCGGTAATTGTTTATTACACATTGGCAGCGTTGGCAATTTTAAGTGCAGCCTTTTTTGTGTTTGCATTATCTGTTAGAGATGTTGCTTTGTGGGCAAAAATTGTTTACTACATTTGGTCTGGCTTCGTGGTTGGCGTTGTTATTTTTGACATTATTTGCACATCGTCTAACGAAGGGAAACACGTTTCTGGCATAATCATTTATGTGCTAAGCGTTTTGGCGGTTATTATGGCTTGCATTTTATATTTCCTTAACTCAGGAGTTGCCGGTTTAGCAACAGAATTATTCAACATTTTCTTATCAGTTTCTTTGTTGTCGCTTATGACCACGGGCTACACAATTGCAACCTGGTGTGTTGGCGAATCGCTAGTTGAACACAGAACTGCGCAAAGAGAAATTGAAAGAAACAGAATGCAATCTAAATAAGGCACAAAAAACTTTGTAAAAATGTTATTAAGTAAAAAAAGGAAGCGTTTAACACCGCCTCTTTTTTTATAAAATCATTCCACCGTCAACGGCAATTATTTGGCCGGTGATGTAACTAGCATTTTCACTGCACAAAAATTCCACAAGGTTTGCAACGTCGGAAGGTGTGCCAACTCGGTTTAATGGAATGGTGTTTACAATTTCTTCCACTTCTTCTTTTGAAAAGCAAGAATTCATTTTGCCCCAAATAAACCCTGGGCAAATGCAATTGACTGTAATTCCACTTGGGGCAAGCTCTTTTGCAAGTGCCAAAGTTAAAGAATTTATTGCGCCTTTGCTTGCAGAGTACACGCTTTCCACACTTGCGCCAACTAATCCCCAAACTGAAGAAATGTTAATTATTTTGCCAAACTTGTTAGATATCATATGCCTGCTAACGCACTTGGTTGTAAAAATTGTAGATTTAACATTGCTATTAAACACGCGGTTAAAATCTTGTTCGGTTGTATCCTGAATTTGTTGCAACAGCGAAACGCCTGCACAATTAACTAAAACGTCTATGGTTTTATATTTTTTAATAAAATATTCAACCATTTTCTCCACTGTATTGGCTTGTGTTAAATTACACGCATAAATTTCACTTTCGCAGTTATTTGGAAGTTGTTTTTGAATGTTAAGAACGGCAGATTTATTGGAGTTGTAAGTCAAAAGCACAATGGTTTGCGGGGTGGATAGTTTTTTTGCTATTGCACTTCCAATATCTCCGCTTGCACCGGTTATTAACACAACTTTTTTCTTTTTAATTTCGGGTTTACTATTTAATAACGTTTCAACATCGCAACCTAAAAACTGGGCAATGTTAAGCATTGTTTCAAAAGAAATTTTTTTACTTTTTCTGTGGTAGGCACTCATAAACGTGTTGTAGGAAAGCCTTATTTGATGGCACATTTCTCTTTTGGAAATGTGTTTATTTTGCAAAATATAATCCAAATTTTCATAAAATTTCATAATTTAACCGCCTCTTTTTTGCTCAATTGCACAATAATTATAACAAAAAAAGATAAAATTGCAATAGGTTAAGCACAATATTTACATTAAAATTTATTTAGGTTAATAATTGACATTGCTAATTTAAAACATTATAATATTTTTAATATGAAAATTTGGAAGTTTTTAAAAGTATTCTTAATTATTGTTATTGTGCTTGGCTCGGTGGGTGGCACAAGTTATTTCTTTTTTAAAACATTCCATAAGGAACAAAATGCATATGCCTCTATAAACGGCTTTGTTTATGGCACTAATTTGGAAGATTTTTCAAGAGAAATTTCCACAATTGACAAAACCGGAGGTGCAAGGTTTACCCTAATTGAAAATGTTAACGATGAAATGCAAGAAATTATTAAAACTTTAAATGTGTATTTAATTAATGCAAGCGAAAAATCAGTTAACAATTCAGCAATTAACAAACAAATTAAGTCGGCTTATTCGCAAATGGAGCATGTTAGAAATCTTTTGGAAGAATATAGAATTAAATGCAAAAGTTCAAGTTTTAACAAAACTGTTGGGGCGAATGACTTGTATGTTGGGCTTTCTAACTATTTGGTGAGAGTTGCAAACCTAATATCCACTGTTAATGTGGAGTTAAAAAGGGTTGTTGTTAATTATGCGGTGGATTTAAAATTTCTTATGATAGACGTCTATGCAAATTCTTGCGCGTATGCATTTGGCAATTTAGATAGAACTTTGTCGTTAACCAATCTTTCAACAAAAGGCAGTGCAAATTTAACAATTGTTAGAAATAATTTTGACATTAACAATGGGTATTGTAACATAAACTCGGCAAATGGCAGTTTTTCAAAATTAAACAATAATTTTATTGAAGCATACTTATTGTGCAACACAAAAGATTTTGCAATTAATTTAAGTGAAAACGTAAACAAAATAACAAGTTTGAGTGTGGCAACAACTAATGAAGAAAAAGCAACTTGGCATTATAAGGAGATGTTTGATATATAATGAAAAGGAAACTAATTAGTTTAATATTATGCATTACAATGGTTTCGGGACTGTTTCTTTTTGTGGGCTGTGGCAACAGAAATGGCTACAATTTAAATAACCTTCAAAAAGATTACTTGCAAGTGGCAAACAATTTGGAGTGTGTTGACATTAACAGAAGGGGAGAAATTGACTTGTTTTTTAACACCCAATCTCAAATTGAAAACATACAACCATACGCAAAACTAAATTCATACTACACTGTGTTGTTTAATAACGCAATGAGCTTTACATACGAATATATAGACGAGTGTGCAGATAATAGCATAAAAGCCAGTACTTCGGTTAAAAATTCACTTAGAAATAGCATAACTAGAATGAATGAAAGTTTAAGAAAGGTTAACACCAGTTTAATTGGTTTAAACGGCATTGTGTGGTCGGTTATTAACACAGAAGGCATTGCAGAGGTTAGCAAAAGCCCTGTGTGCTTATCTAGGTTGGAAAATGTGTTTTATAACTACGAAGAATTAATTGTTTCCGCCGTAAATTTAAGCCAAAACTTGGCAAATTTATACTATAATTATGCTTTAAGTTCCTCAAATTCAGACATTTCTAAATTAACACTTGCTGAATTTGATGTTGAACGCGCAGTGTTAACAGTGCAAACCAGAACCAAACACCAAATTGTCAACCTAACCGAAAGTTATTTAAACACTTATGTTTTAGGTGCTGGTTTGGCTGAATATTACACCACTCCAATTGGAACCACGTTCTATATGGTGGAAGCAAATTTTAGTTCCTACACGGCAAGTGTTGACGAAATATATGTTGCTCCAGGTAAGGTGACAGCGGCAATATCTAGAATTCAATCGGTAACAAGTGAAAAGAACGATTTTTATAATGCTTCAATTGAACTGTTCAATGTTCAATGCTTACTTATAAACGACTTTGCCCCTTACCAAACTGCGGTAGGACAAGTTAAATATGTTACAATTAAAAATGATTTAAATGCAACAGCACACCAAAAGCTGTGCGCAGAAATAATAGAAAACCACAATCAATTAATAAGCGAGTATCAAAACATTTTAACTAGATTAGTGGATATGATTGTGAAATAAAAGGAAAAAAATGTTAGAACAGGAACTCTTAGAATTAGCAAATTTGTTATATCCAAACAGCAAGGATATAACATTTTACTTTAATAAATACAAACAAAGAAACGTAGCCGGTGAAGTTACAAGGTTAGGGCCAAGCCCAACAGGTTATTTGCACATTGGGCAACTTTATCAGTCGGTTATTCACAGAATGTTGGCAAACAAAACCAACGGAGTGTTTTTCTTACGGTTAGAAGACACAGACGGTAAGCGAGAAGTTGAAAACGCAGGGAAAATTGCTTACGATATGATGGTTCGTTTTGGATTAAAGCCAGACGAAGGCTACACTGGCGGGGGCGAAGAGGTTGGAGAATATGGACCATATATGCAAAGCAACAGAATTGAAATTTATAGGGCATTTGCATACGAGCTTGTTAAAAAAGGAAGGGCGTTTCCATGTTTTTGCAAGTCCACAGAAAGTAAAGAAGATGTTTTAAGAAAAAGAGAAGAAGAATTAAGCGAAAATGATGATTTAGAAATTAAGGACCCATGCAGAAATTTAACATTAGAGGAAATTAAAGAAAATTTAAAGGCGGGGAAACCTTATGCGTTAAGATTAAAATCGGTGGGAGATGTTAACAAAACTCACACAGTGGTTGATGCAATAAAAGGTAAAAAGGAAGTTAGAGAAAACTCAAAAGACGACGTTTTAATTAAAAGCAACGGAATTCCAGTTTATGCGTTTGCGCATATAGTGGACGACACATTAATGGGAACAACAACCGTTGTTAGAGGGCAAGAATGGTATCAGTCGTTACCAGTGCATATAGAACTTGCACTTGCTTTTGGTTTTAAACCTTTTAAATATGCGCACACACCAAGCATTTGCGTGTTAGACGAAAACGGCAACAAGCGCAAAATAAGCAAACGTAAAGACACTTTTGCAGATGTTAGATTTTTCTTAAAGCAAGGTTACCCAATTGAAGCGGTAATTGAATATTTGCTAAATTTATTGAATAGCGACTTTGAAAATTGGCGCAAACTTCACCCAACATTGCCATACGCCGATTTTCCGTTTGAACTTAAGAAAATTGGGGTAACAAACCCACTTTTCGACTTTGTTAAGTTAGATAACATTAGCAAAACAATCATTTCACGCTACACAGCCGAGCAAGTTTATGATAATGCAGTTGCTTGGGCAAAAGAATGGAGCGAAAAAGATGTTGAAGTGCTTGAAAACAACAAACAAACATTAATTAACATTTTTGCAATAGACCGTGGTGGCGACCGCCCAAGAAAGGACATTTCTTATTTTAGCGAAATTTTAAGTTTATACGACTATGTTTTGTCAGGCTTTAAAGCAGATTATAGCAGCTTAAATTTGGGAACGGTTAACATAATAAATTTAAAAGCATTTTTAAAGGATTATGCAAACCAATATGATTTGCAACAAAGCAATCAAGATTGGTTCGAAAACTTAAAACAGATTGCATTTAAACATAGTTTCACCGATAACAAAACCTACAAACAACAACCAGAAGGTTACGCAGGAAGTGTTAGCGATGCTGCAAAATTCGTGCGCCTTGCCATAACTGGCAGAGAGGATAGCCCAGAATTATATTCAATTATGAAGGTTTTGGGAGAAGTTGAATGTAAAACAAGGTTAAATAATTTCATAAACTGCTTATAGTTGGATTATTTAGTTAAAAAGATTAAAGAAGCAATAAAAATAAAAAACTCTTACAATCATAAGAGTTTTTTTATCCTTTTCTAGTAAACACATTAATAAGTTTTGCAAATTTAAAAGTTATTTCGTTGGCATGTTTAATGGCATAACGTTTTAACGCTGCTTTGCCAAATATTGTTAAACCTGCAATAAGTGCCGACACAATAGAAGGAACTAATATTTCCATAAAACTGCCAGAAGTTAGTGCAATTTTTGCCAAAATGCTAGCACCGGCTGCACCTGCCAAAATTCCGCACACATCACCAATAACGTCGTTGCAAATAGACGAAACCCTGTCGGCATTTTTAACCATTGCCATTGCCTGTTTGGCACCTTTAACCTTTCTTGCTGCCATGGCTGTGAAATGTTCAATGTTACTAGACGCAACCGCTAAGCCAAGCATATCAAACAAAATGCTGATTGCAATAAAAATTAAAATAACGAAAACGGCAACAATCACCACGGCATCTTGCAAAATAAGTTCACTTAAAATGCTAAAGGCCAAAGAAAGCGTCATTGCCAACAATAAAATTGTTATAAGCCACAGCGCGGGGCTTTTCTTTTTAGATTTATTATGTTTTTGTTTCATTTAAAACTAACCTTTATGTAAAATGCTTTACGCACAGAATAATCAACTTACGAAGGCAACACCATGAGTAAACCTTGCGGCATAAGGTTCGGTTGGATTTCCCAATTTTGCACTTTACAATTACTCATAAAGCGGTTTCCCTTTACGCAAAACTTGCACCGAATCACCACTGAGACCACACTATAATCCCCACAGTGCCTTGCGAACAAACAGCCTAGAAGTTTTCCTTAACAACATCAACAGAATTTATCTTTATTTTGCAAGCAGAATTTCAAAAGCACTTGAATTCAACTCGTGTACTTTAAGTTGAATTAAGCTTAAGCTTTATCCCGAACTGTTCACTCAAAGCAGGCTACACTGCACGCAACTTTCATCACATGCAGGTTTCTTTCCCAAGCGATAAACGCAGAACCATTACCTGATAGTAACAGTAAGAATTTACCCACTTAGGTCTCCGCGATAGTTGGGCTTACGCGTGTATGCCATTACACACCACCCAAAAATCTTAACTCCCAGCACAAGCCCCGGTTTGGGCAACCAAGGCCAGCACCAGAAACTTCACAGTTGTGCCAGCGATGCTTGTTTCGGCATCCTCATTCAGTTTAGTTGACTAGGATACTGCACCTTCGTACGATAATTATATTAGCACATTTTAAAAAAAATGTCAAATGGTTTATAAATTTATGCTCGTTAAACAAACAAAACAACAAGCAAGCTTAGCAAAATTAAATAAATGCTAAAATAGAACAGTTTGTTTTTTCTAACCACTTTAAGTATTAATTTAATAGAAATAACGCCAAAAATAAACGAAGTTATCATAACAATAAAAATTCCCAACCAATCCACAGTTATTTGGCAAGAGAAAAGCTTAATTGTTTCGTAAACTGCGCTTGCAAGAATTATAGGGATACTCATAAGGAAAGAAAAGTCTAGCGCCTCGTTTTTTTCAACCCCCGCAATTAGTCCACAAACAAGGGTGGAACCACTTCTAGAAATTCCAGGAAGCAAGGCACAACTTTGCGCAAGCCCCATATATAACGCATTTTTTTTGTTTATTTGTTGTGTTCCGTTCTTTTTAAAATCGGCAATTAAAAGGAGAGCTGCAGAAGTTAAAAACCCCCAAACCAATGCACTTGTTGAAAAATTTTCTTCCAAAAAATTATTAAACAACAGCACAACAACAATGGTTGGAATTGTGGCAATAATTAGGTTAAGATTTGTTTTGTTAAAAGGGGTTTTAATTAGGCTTCTAATTTGTTTGCGATAGCAAAACAACACGGCAAAAAGTGTTCCAATGTGGGCAACAATGCTAACCAGCATTAAATTGTCTAAATTAAAAAACGAGCCAAACAAAACAATGTGACCACTGCTGGAAATTGGCAAGAATTCCGTAATGCCTTGAATTATACCTATTAATATATACTTAATTGCATTATTCACTTGAAATTTTCTCTAAATTAGTATATTATAAGTTGAATAAAAAATAACAATAAGGCAAAATATAGCAAAATTTTGCAAAAGGACGGAATTATGAAACTAGGAGTTGTGGGCTTGCCAAATGTTGGCAAAAGCACGTTGTTTAATGCAATAACAAAAGCGGGGGCGGAAAGTGCCAACTATCCGTTTTGCACCATAGAGCCAAATGTGGGAGTGGTGGACGTGGCTGATGAAAGATTAACAGCACTTGCTAAACTATATAACACAAAAAAAGTTATACCGGCGCAAATAGAGTTTGTGGACATTGCCGGGTTGGTTAAAGGTGCAAGTGAGGGGGCTGGGCTTGGAAATAAATTTTTAAGCCACATTAAAGAAGTTGATGCCATAGTTCATGTGGTTAGGGTGTTTGAAAACGACAAAATTATTCACGTAGAGGGAAACGTAGATGCGGTTAGAGATATTGAAACAATCAACCTAGAACTTATTCTTGCAGATATCGACACGGTTGTTAAACGTATGGATAAAATTAAAAGATTTATTCATGGCGGCGTGGCGGACTTGGCAACTCAAAAAGAGTTTGAACTTTTAAACAAAATTTTAGAACTTTTAAAAGAGAGCAAGCCAGCCAGAATGTTAAAGGTTAATGCAGAAGAGAAGAAAATTGTGGACGGATTTTTCCTTATAACCACAAAACCAATTATATATGTTGCCAACACTAGCGATATGGTGGATCAAGCACAACAAAATAGCATTGAAAAAATTAAAGAAATAGCAAGGCAAGAGCAAGCTGAAGTTATTTCATTGTGCGCACAAACCGAGCAAGAACTAATTGAACTTTCGCCAGAAGAAAGGGAAATTTTTAAGCAAGAATTGGGCATAGACGCCTCTGGGTTAGATAAATTGATTGTGGCAAGCTATCATTTATTGGGCTTAATATCCTTCTTAACTGCGGGCGAAAAAGAGGTTAGGGCGTGGACAATTTCCCGCGGAACACTTGCTCCACAAGCAGCGGGAAAAATTCACACCGATTTTGAAAGAGGGTTTATTCGTGCCGACGTGGTTAAATATAACGACCTTATAACTTTAGGGGACTATAATTTGTGCAAAGAGAAAGGTAAAATTATAAGTGCCGGCAAAGATTACGTTGTTCAAGATGGCGACATTATTGTGTTTAAATTTAATGTGTAATAAGGGTGAAAAATGAAACAAAACAATCAGCAAAAAGAACAAAAGATTCAGCTTGCAAACTATGGCAAAAAAATTAGAGATATTAACATTAATCATCGTCAGCATTTTATTGCTGTTTTAATTTCTATAATTCTGTTGGGTATTTTAACACTTGCAATGGGCATTATGTTTATGGTGTTTATCAAAAAGTGGTATGTTGTGCTTATTGTTTGCCTTGTTTTTGCGGCATGCACAGTTTGGGCTGTGTTCACAATGAAGAACTTAAAAAAGCAACCCATATATCAACTTTATGAACGTGTTTTGGTTATTAATTCGTTGCAGTATCAAACGGTTATAGATTTAGCAAATGTTTATGCTGTGCTTCCAAAAAATTCCACCCAAAACAAAAGCGAAAGAAATGTTGGGCGCATTAAACTGTTTGTTAAAACAAAGTTTGTTGAACGCCCAGTTTTAAACCACATTAACGAAGACGAAATTGCTCTTTCTAACGAAATTTTAGCTTTGGCAGAAAAAGCAAGGCAGAAAAAGCATCAACAACAAACCTCTGCCAACCTGCTTGTAAAAATGGCAGAGAAAGGCAACAATTCTGCAAACAAAAATTCTGCAGAAAAAACAGGTGAAAATGAGGATAATAATAAAAAATAACAACAAAAAATAGGCAACTTGCCTATTTTTTATTTATCTAGAAGCCCACAAATCGTCTACCCAATTTTGAATTGCTTTGCCGTCTATAACATATTTTTCAACAAGGTTTTCGGTTTGATTATATACAAAACTTTCTATTTTGGTGTTGTTTTGAATAATTGGGTCTATAGTTTTGTTAATTACAGGAATTAAGGATAAAGCCACTGCAATAATATTAAATATAACAATAATGCATGCACCTTTAATTGCACCAAAAGCAAGGCCTAAAATTTTGTTCACTCCGCCCAGAATTTTTGTTCTTGCAATATTGTCGAACAACTTAGATAGTAGGAAAATTGCAATTTTTAAAACAATAAACACCAAAATGCCAGAAATAACAATCATGCACATATGCCCAGCACCCTCACCAACCACACTTGCAACAGTTGCTTCACTTTCTAAATCTACGGCTGTGTTATTTATAACAACCTTAACAAGAGTTAGCAACAAGCCATTGGTGCCGCTTAATGCGGAAATAATCTCTGCTTTGCTTCCAAATTCTGTAAGTTGTTTCGCAAACGCGTCATTGGTGGAAACCAAACCTTTGGCAATTCCATTTCCAATTAATCCAGAAAAATTATGGATTCCATTTAACCAAGTTGCAACATATTTTGCAAGGAACACAGAAGCCACAATGCAAACAACCCAACTAAATAAGGAAAGAACAGATTTTAAAAATCCTTTTCTATAACCAATAATGCTAAAAATAACAACAACTGCTACCAGCACTATATCAATAATAATACCCAATGCCGACATTTCCCCTCCATTTACATTCAGTTTAGCACACAAACATTAATTTGTAAAACAAATTTAAGAATGCATTATTAAATTTTATGCTAAATTCATTTAATTTGAGATATTTTTATGTTTAAAGGATAATATTACAATAACACTTTCAACAAAAGACAAATTAACCAAAAATTTATTTTGTTTAGTTAAAATTATTTGTTAATATTTTGAGTTTATGATATAATATAAATTACTGAGGTGAATATGAATAAAAAGAAAAATAACTCTTGGAAATCAACGGCATTTTATATAATTTCCTTAATTTTGGTGGTTGTTTTAATATTCTTTATTGTTGCAAACAACAATAATGGCAAACAAATTAGCTACACAGAATTTCAAAGCTTGGTGGAAAACGGTCAAGTTGCAGAAATAGACGTTTACGACTACACCATTAGAATTAGAAAAATAGATGGAGTTAAGGAAGAGCAATTTCCAAAAAAATACGATGCATATTGCACAATAACACACGATTGTGATGTGCGTTTAATTATTGAGAAGTATAACGACAGTATATCGGTTAAGGACGCCCAACAAAACTACACTTACGATGAAGACGGTAACCGTATTGTTATGGAAGGAAAAACTTTAATTGTTGAAAACTATTCTTATGCGGCTGAAAGTTGGATAAGTTCCATTCTTCCATTTGTTAGCATTATTATGATTGGCGTTATTGGCTTCTTCTTATTTAGGGGTATGAGTGGCAACAATAAAGGTTTTGGTTTTGGCAAATCTAAAGCAAAATTAGTTGTTTCTTCAACAGTTAAATTTAGTGATGTTGCTGGTGCAGAAGAAGAAAAACAAGAACTTAAAGAAATTGTGGAATTCTTAAAAAATCCATCTAGATTTACAGAACTAGGTGCAAGAATTCCAAAAGGCGTGTTGCTGGTTGGCCCACCGGGAACAGGTAAAACACTGCTTGCAAAAGCGGTTGCGGGCGAAAGCAAAGTGCCATTCTTCAGCATTTCGGGTTCCGACTTTGTGGAACTTTACGTTGGTGTTGGTGCAAGCCGTGTTAGAGATTTATTTGAAAGTGCAAAACAAAGTGCACCTTGCATTGTGTTTATTGATGAAATAGATGCAGTTGGACGTCAACGTGGTGCAGGTTTGGGAGGTGGAAACGACGAACGTGAACAAACCCTTAACCAAATGTTGGTAGAAATGGATGGCTTTGAAAGTAACAGCGGAATTATTGTTCTTGCAGCAACAAACCGAGCAGATGTTTTAGACCCAGCATTAACCCGCCCAGGCAGGTTCGATCGTCAAATTTATGTACACTTGCCAGACGTTAAAGGCAGAGAAGAAATTATAAAAGTTCATTCACGCAAAAAACCTTTAAGTGAAGATGTGGATTTCACAAGGTTGGCAAGGTTAACAAGCGGTCTTGCCGGTGCAGACATTGAAAATATGCTTAACGAAGCAGCACTTCTAGCAGCAAGAGATGGCAGATACAAAATTACAATGGTGGACATTCAAGAAGGTTTAAATAAAACCTTAATGGGTCCTAAAAAGGTTTCACGTGTTATAACCGAAAAAGATAAACGCATAACAGCAATTCACGAAGCTGGCCACGCAATTTTGGCAGAAAGCTTACCAAATTGCGACAATGTTCAAGAAATTTCAATCATTCCAAGGGGAATGGCTGGTGGCTACACTTTAACCTTCGACGAAAAGGATAGTTCGCATATGCCAAAACGTAAACTGCTAGATAGCATTTGTATGATGCTTGGCGGGCGTGCTGCAGAAGAACTAATGTTAGATGACATTACCACAGGCGCTTCTAACGACATTGAACGTGCAACAAAACTTGCACATAAAATGGTTGCAGAATGGGGCATGACTGAATCTGTTGGGCTGGTAAGTTTTGGCGAAGGTGGCGAAATTTTCGTTGGCAAGAACTATCAAAAACAAGTTCCGTATGGGCAAGAACTTGCTTCTAAAATAGACGTTGAAGTTAAAAAGATTATCGATTTTGCCTATGCGCAAGCAAAAGAAATATTGCTAAGCAAAAAAGACGTTATTGAAAAAATTGAAAAAATATTATTAAGCAAAGAAACAATCTACAAAGAAGAGTTTGAAATGTTGTTTAATGGTGCAACGGTTGAAGAGGTTGAAACCGCAATAGATAAAAAAGAACAAGAAAAGCGCGAATATCAAGAGCGTGCTAAACAACAGGCACTGGAAGAGCATAAAACACGAGATTTAAAATCCAGGTTAGAAACCGCCGAAGCATTGGCAAGGGCAGGAGTTATTTCTAAACAGGACTACGAAAAAATTAAGCAAGATGCAGAAAAAGAGTTTAATGAAATTAAATCTGCACAACCTAACGACGCAGAAAAAAATGAAACAAATCAACAACCAGAAAATGATGGCGAGCAAAACGGCAACAAATAATCAAATTTAAAAAACATTGTTAAGATTGCTTGCCTAAAAAGTAAAAATCGAGTACAATGTAAGAGATTAACAAGGAGAAGATATGGCAAAAAAAATCAGTGCAATAGTAAGTTTGTCGCTAGTGGGCATTTTGCTTGTTGCAACCATCATTATGGCAAACGTTAAAGTTGATTACAGCATTAACTGCCAAGCACCACATTCAATCGACGTGTTGTATGGTTCTAATCAAACAGCAAAAACAACAACCCCTGCTCAGGCAAAAGAAATACAAAAATTAATAGGTAATGCAAGCAAAGAAATGAGCTTATCTGCATTATTCACAGGAAGATTAAACAAAAAAGCAGAAATCACATCTGTTGAAAGCAATGGAATAACTCTTCCAACAACTCAAAGCTTTTATGTGTTCTATGAATATGACACTCCACAGGTTTTAATGTATGGCAACAAAGCATACAAAACAAATGAGGATAAAAATTTCTACTATCAAACATTAGTGTTTGCAGTGGAAGACACCGAAGAAGCAACAAATGTTAAAGTTTACGTTAAACAATATTATAATTCTAACAACCCAGCAGAAGGGAAATACACTGAAAACAAATATAATAAATATTATGTTTTAGAGGCAAATTTTGCATCATTGTACCAATATTTATTAGATAACAACTTTAACAATTAGCATTTGTGGCAGTTTGGGGAATTTAATAAAAAAAAGGAACTGGTCAAGTTCCTTTTTTGTTTAAAAAAACAAGCCTCAAGGGCTTGCTAAATTTTATTTCTTTAGGTTTTTAATGTATGTTATTGCGTCGCCAACAGTTTTAAACTTTGCAACGTCTTCGTCTGGCAATTCAATTCCAAAATCGTCTTCAAAAGCCATAATTAGTTCAACAACGTCTAAACTATCTGCGCCCAAATCTTCAACCAATCTTGAATTTTTAGTTATTGAATTTTTATTTTTACCTAATTTATCTGCAATTAAAGCAATAATTTTTTCTTCCATAATTTCTCCTAACAATGTAATTATATATTAATTAAAAAAAAATGTAAAGCAAATTAAAAAAAATCTACAAATTAAGCAATTTGTTTACTTATTTATATAAAATTAGTGCACAAATTAACTGTAGTAGTATGTTAGAATTTTTTTATGGATATCATTAATTATAATCAACAAAAAAAATTAAGAGCAATTGTTGAGGAAAAAGCAAAATATCAAAAGGTTATGTTGCTGTTCGATAACACCGCAAGTGAAAAAGAAATTAACGAAATTTACGAACTAATTAAAGATTTATGTATTTTTAACAAGGCTGAAATTTCAAATGTTAGCAACGAAATTTACAATGGATATAGGTTGTTAATTTATTTGTGTTCTGCCAACAGTTATTTAATGGTGAAATTTCAAACCGAAGAATTTGTTAACGTATTTTTGCCAACAGATGCAACAATCTTGCCCTTTTGTTTACAAGATTATAAAGTGAACAACTTAAACGGATATTTAATCCTTCCAGAAAAGGCAATAGATATAAATGTTATGCCTAGTGTTGCGTTTAATTCGTTTTATAGTTATCTTAAAAACCTTATCAATCAGCAACAAGGTTACGAGGAACTTAACTTTTTTTCCTATCAAAATTTATCGCCCAACGTGTTGCAGATTTTAAATTTAATTAATTCACAAACAGAGTTTATAGATTTGCAAATTCTAACAGAATGTGGCATTGAGTATAATCATTTGCCAATTGTGGATTATTTGTTAATTTCTGCGTTTTCTGTTTGGATTGAAGGAGTAAAAAATAGGTGTTTATCTATGGTTGATGTTTATAAAGTAGCAAAAGACGACAGCAACTTAATAGATAAACTTTATGCAATTTCCACAAACATTTTAACGCATCGAATGATAAGTTTGAATGTAAATTGCCTAAACACTATAATTGAAAAAACAAAGCTGATAGTTTTAGAGAGTTTACAATTAATAGAACTTCCAACTACGCAAGAAATTGAACAAATAATTGATAAAATAAAACATTATGCTAAAACTAGCCAAGGACTTTTGTTAAATTTATATTTTTATAACGTATTTAGTGCCTAAATATACAAATTTTATTAGAATATCTTAAAATTTTGCGATTAAAACACCTTAAAAAAGCAATAATTAAACAATGAAAAAATTGTTAATTGTTGTTGCAGTTTTAATAATAATTTTAAGTGGAAAAAATAATTCTTCCAGTTTTAGTTTGCAAAATTTTTTCAAAGGCGAATATGTTGCTTACACAAATATTCAAACGGGTGAAGATTGCATAAATTTAGGTTCGTGCTATATGTCTACTTCTTCGCAGCTGCACAGGAACATTATAGGGGAAAGTGTTAAGGTTAAAAATTTAGAACCATTAACAGCTTTAAAGCAACTTTCTGCAAAATTAATAAGAACAGAGATATTGGAAAATGGTGCAGTTGTTATGTATGCTTATTCCAGCCAAATTCCAACTCACATTAATGATGGAGAACATAAAATAAACATTCAACTTGCATACTACGAAGAATATTCCATTGTTGGGTGGCCGTTAATTTTATCCAGTTTTTAAAAAGGTGTTTAAAACATAAAAAGTTGTCTATTATTCTGTTAGGAGGAATTATGGATAAATCTAACACTCAACAAAAGAAAACGATTGTGTCTAACTACCTTTATGCAACTTTGGTTGGATTGCTTGTGGTTGCATGTGCGTTAACAATTGCTTTAACAACAGGATCTGGACTTAATGGTGCGGAAGTGGGGCCAGTGGTTGAAGTTTCTGGCAACACATATATGCTTCCAATGCAAAACGCAACACTTCAGAAGGACTATTCAGGCAGCGAGTTGCAATATAACGACACAATGAAACAATGGGAAATTCACAAAGCAATAGATTTTAAGGCGGGTGAAAATTTGGACGTTATGGCAGTTGCAAGTGGTTCAGTTTCTAAGGTTTACACAAACTATTTAGAGGGAACGGTTGTTGAAATTGCACATTCTAACGGCGTGGTTTCTATTTACAAATCGCTAGCAAAAGATGTTGCAGTTAAAGTTGGCGACAAAGTTTCTGCCGGAGCCGTTATTGGAAAAGCAAGCGACAGTATGGCGCAAGAACTAAACTGTGGTGCACATTTACATTTTGAAATGACGGTTAACGGTGTTAAAGTTGACCCAAACAACTATCTTGCATTGGGCGAAAAATAAAAATGGACAAATTTGTCCATTTTTTACATAGCGTTGAGAGTATTTCTATAGTTGAAGGTTGAGTTGTTGTTTTCTAGGTAATCCGAATTTAAAATGGTAGGGTTAACAACAGGTGAATAAGTGTTTAGCCAATCTTCTGGAGCAGTTGTCCAGACTGCGTTTGCAGCATTGTTGGCTTGTTGAATTGCTTCAACAACCACGTTAATATTATACACTTTGTTAGCATCTTCGTTTGTTAAGCTGGTTGGGATTGTAATTGCTGTAACAAAGTTGGTGCTGGCGTTAGAAGTGATTGTACCTTTGTAGTAGTAATAGTCGTCAGATCCTTCTTGCCAATCGCTGGTTGTTGTGGCTTCAACTGTTGTTGTTGCGCCTTCTGGGTTGGTGATTGTTAGTTTTGCTCTAACTAACGCTTCTGTCATTGCTGCCGGAGCTTGAACGCCAATAGGTTGGTCGTAAACTGTGCCAGGCAATGCTTTCCCGTCGAAGGTTAAAGTTTGAACTGCTGCTCCACCTTGAGTGATTGAAATGGTAACCGGATCGCCCAATGTGATGTTACCCACAACGCTTGCGGTTGAAGTGAAGTAGGCAAGGGCAACTCCAATTCCAATGGCTGCAATTAAAAGAATAGAAAGCACAACTATTGCAATGGTAGACGCCGAAACCTTGTTTCTTATTTTTGTGTTTGCCATAAATTTCTCCTTTCTTAGACAATGTTATTTTGTGAAAGCAAGAAATTTTTATTCACATAATTTTAAATATTTGCAAACTAATGCAATTAATTTTTTGTTAAAAGTTTTTAAAAAAACCTCACAATAATGCGAGGTTTTAAATTGCTATAACAATGCTAAAGTGCCTTTAACTTTTGTTGTGTAAACTGTTTGTTTGTTAACACTTTTGCTCAATTCAATAATGCGGTCTTCTTCTGCATCGTATCCTGTGTTAGATGTGTAAGTTTCTTCTTCGCTTGTTGCAGGGTACACGGCATCGAATAACATATCGAAATAGGTTTCACGAGTTAAAGGATTAACTTCTAAATAATATAAATTATTAGGGTTTCCAGCTTTGTTTGTTAGGCTAATGTAAACAGAGTCTGTGTTGCTAAAAGCAATGTCTTGGCAACTAATATCACCAATATAATAAAGCAAGTGAATTCCGTAAGAAGTAACGCACATATTGTTTGTTGTTGCAGGGGTCATTGCGCCAACAACATTTTCGTTAATTAATCTAACGGCTTCTTTTGTGAACGCTTCTTCCATTGCACTGTTACCGTTTGTTCCAACAACATAAGGCATGCCAGCATTTAATGTTGCAGTGTCGCCCGTGTATTTAAACATAAATTCGGTAAATTTATCCAACTTAGTTCTAGGGTTGTTTATTTTGGTTATTTCTTCATATTCTTCCAAAATGTTGGCAAGAGAAACAGCAACTGCTTCTTCGTCTACCAAACCGGTTTCTGGATTTCTTGGTTTAACTTGAGTTTTACCAATAATTGCATTATATTCAAGTTTGTATTGTTCTTGGTCCATGCCCAATTCTTTGTTCTTTTCAAGGGCTTTAAGTTCGTTCTTTTGTTCGTCGCTAAAATTCAACAATGTGTGAGAGAAATATCCAAACTTTGTGCCATCGTCAAGGTTTTGATTATGATATAAAACTGTGTCGCCTTTTGTTCCAATGTCTTTCATTGCAGATTTGTAACTTTCTTGAAAGTGGTGGTAAGCATTATAACTAGCATTTGCAAGGTATTTATATTTTTCTACCAATGCGTTAATACTTAAACTTTCATTTTTAAGGTACATAGTGCGAACGTTTGTTAAATATTGAGATTTAACTTTAGCTTTAAAAGTTCTTTCAAAGTATCTATAAATTAAATCGTCGGTAACAGTGTTGTAAGGTTTGTTTTTATCGTTTCTTAAATAGAATTCGTAATCTCTTAAATCTTCAGCAAATAAAGATTTGCATTTTGCAACAATCTTGTTGTTTGTTTGTTCGTCTTCTTTTATGCTTACTTTAAGCAAACGGAAATATTCGTTTACAATTTCGGTTAAGGTGTTTTCAGAATTAAAGTCGGTTAACAAGTCCTTAGAAATAATTGCTTGATAAGTGGTTGGTTCTACGTATGTGTAGGCAATGTATTCCACTTCGTTAAAATATTGCGTTTCATTGTTTGTTTCGGTGGTTTTGCTTGCATCGGTAAAATAAATCTTTTTTGTGCGAAGTTCTGCACGTCTTTCGCTTAAAGTGTAGTTATAATCTTCAAACTTATATGCAGTTTCTTTGTCTTCATCCTCTTCTTCCTCGGCGTCATCTTTAGCGTCAATGTCTAGCATCTTTTTTGCAGAAGTAACATATTCGTCCATTTGTTCGTCTAACGATTCAAACAGGTCGTTAATCATTTCGTTAACTTGGTATGAAGTTGGAGCGTAGTAATCACCTTTGGAAAGTGCATATTGATAAATGTGTTCTTGTTCCATTAAAAGGTTTAATGTTTCTTCAAGGGCTTCTTTTTTAGATTTGCCTTGTTGATCTTCAAAATAAGATTTACCATAACTGTTGTAGGCAGAGAGAAGCTCGTGGCGTGAAATTGAGGTGTTGCCAACTTTAGCAACCGTTTCGTTGTAGTATTTCACTTTATTAACCGAAAATCCGGCACAACCTGTTAAGCAACAGGTTAAAATCATTAAAAAGCAAATAATTGTAGCAGATAGTTTTTTCATTGTAGGTTCCTTATATATTTAATCATTGCCTATTATAATATAAATTATAATAAAAAGCAAGAAAAACAGAGCAATTTCCCTTGCTGTAAACGCAAAAATTTTAATTAATCGTTGAAAAATTCTAGAAGATAATTCACAGACGTTAAAATGCTAAATTCGCTTGGATTTAGCGAGATTGTTGGTAACGCTCCTGCCTCAAATTTAAAGTGAGCAAATTTGCCAACCTTTTTAATTAGGTTTTGCAAATTAATGTCGCTATAAAAGGTAACAGTCATTTTGGTTTTATTCAAAACAATATGTTTAACCATTGCCTTAAGCCCAAGTGCCTTTAAAAGCGAAATGTTAACAAGTAAATAAATTTCCTTTGGCAGTTTGCCGTAGTTAACCAGCAATTCGTTTATTGTGGCGCGCGCAGTTTCCTTGCTAGAAATGTTAGAAATTTTAGCAATAATTTTAAGGCGCTCGCCTTCGTCAGAAACAAATTCGGTTGGAATTTTACTGCTTAACGCAACGTCAATTTTAATTTCTCGTTCAACTTCCACCTTTTCGCCTTTTAATTTACGCAAGGTTTCGTTTAGAAGTTTACTATACATATCATAGCCAATTTTAATCATGTGGCCGTGCTGGGTTTTGCCTAAAAGTTCTCCGGCACCACGAATGGCTAAATCCCTCATTGCAATTTTAAAACCGCTTCCAAGTTCCGTGTTTTCTGCAATGGCTTGAAGTCGGCTTGCCGATTCTTCGGTTAATGCCTTATGTTTATTGTAGGTGAAATAGGCGTAAGCTTGCTCTGTGTTTCTTCCAACTCGCCCACGAAGTTGATACATTTGGCTTAAGCCCAGTTTGTCGCTATCAATAACAATAAGCGTGTTGGCTTTTGGCAAGTCTACGCCATTTTCAATTAATGTGGTGGAAACAAAAACGTTTGTTTGCCTATCATATAAGCGCTTTATGGCGTTTTCAAGGGCTATTTCGCTCATTTGCCCATGAGCAACATCAAAAACTGCTTTTGGGTTATTTAACTTTGCTTTTAATTCGTTTGCAAAGGTGTAAATTTTTTCAACATTATTAAAAATAACTAAAACTTGCCCGCCTCTATTCACCTCTTCATGAATTGCATTAAGAATAATGTCTTCATTATAGCCCAAAACGTAGGTTTTAACTGGCAATCTGTCAACCGGAGGCGTGCTTATAATGCTAATGTCCCTAACATTCATAAGCGACATGCTTAATGTTCTTGGAATAGGCGTTGCAGAAAGGGTTAAAACATTAACATTATTTTTCATTTGTTTAATGTATTCTTTTGCTTTAACTCCAAACCTTTGCTCTTCGTCTAAAATAAGCAGGCCTAAATCTTCAAACTTAACATCGTTAGAAAGCAACCTGTGAGTTCCGCAAATAACATTAATTTTGCCACTTTGCAAATCTTCTAAAATTGCTTTTTGTTCTTTGGCTGTTTTAAAACGGTTTAACATTTCCACTTTAACGCCAAAATCTTTGGTGCGAGAAGAAGCTGTTAAATAGTGTTGCAAACTTAAAACGGTTGTTGGGGCAAGAATTGCAACTTGTTTTCCATTTTCCACCGCTTTGAAAAGCGCACGCATTGCCACTTCGGTTTTTCCAAAGCCAACATCCCCGCAAATAAGGCGATCCATAACCTTGCCAGAATGCATATCCTTTTTAATGTCGGCAATGGCAGAAAGTTGGTCGGCTGTTTCGGTGTATTCAAAGGAATTTTCAAATTCTGTAAACAAGTAATCGTCCTCGCTGTACTTAAACCCTTTAACAGCTTTTCGTTTGGCATAAAGTTCTAGCAGTTCACCGCTCATGTCTTCTATGGATTTTATTGCTTTTTGTTTTAAACTATCAAACTCTTTTCCTCCAAGTTTGTTTAAATTAACATTGTTACCATCAGCCATGTATAGCGATAAACAATCTGCACTTTCATAAGGAACGTAAAGCGTGTCGCCCCCACGGTAGGATAGTTTAAAAAACTCTTTTTCCACACCACCAGCAAAAAGGTTAACAACGCCTTCGCACTTTCCAATTCCGTGCGTGGAGTGAACCACATATTCGCCGGCTTTTGGCAAATATTTAACCATGCGCTTTGTAACTTCTTTTGTTTCTTTTTTGTGAGCAAAGTTGGTGCTTCCAATGTAGAATTTGTCATCATCTTCAAAGCAGATGTTATAAGGAATTTTTAAACTTGTTAATATTATTCCTTTTTCGTTTTTATTGGTTGAGTATTTAACATGAGTTTCGTCAAAAATTTTCTTTATTGCAGAAACTGTTCCGGCATTATCTAAGCACAAATAAATTTGCTTTTCCTTAAACGGCTGCATTGCAATTTCAAGTTCTTGCAAATTTAAAAGGAAAGAATTAAAGTTTTTAGTTTTAAAATCAATATTAATAATATTGGGAAATTTATTTTTTAAGTCGGTAGAAAAAATATTAAAATTTTCAAAAAATATTAATTTATTTGCATTTTTTGCATAAAAATCGTCAATATTAAAATATTTTTTGTTATTTTTATTGTTTAAATAAACATTTTTTAATTTTTCATTTTTAAAAATTGAATTTATTTTTTCTTCAATATTTAAAAGATTTGAGTTGTAAATGTTTGCAAATTGCAATTCGTTAGAAATTATAATTGGCAGGTTAAGTTGGTGGGCTTGAATAAGGTTTTGGCTAAACGGCATTAAGAATTCAAGCGGCAGGTCGTCGTTCCTGCTAATTGAAAACAACAGTTCTGTTATTGTTTCGCTTTCGTTTTGTAGTGCACTTAGGTTAGAAATAATTGCCTGTTTTTCGTCTTCTGCAATAAGCAATAGTTGATTGGGGGTTATATTTATTTCGGTCAGGTTTTCTTTGCGTTCAAACGATAAAAAATCGAAAGTATAAATGTCTTCTAGTTGTGTGTCGAAAAAATCTAATCTTGTTGGAAGATTGTTGATGGAGTTGAAAATATCTACTACATCTCCGCGAACAGAGAACTCGCCTTTTGTTGTAACACTTTCCACTTTTTTGTAGCCAATTGTAACAAGCGACCTTTCAATTTCATTTATGTTATAATCTTTCCCTTTTTCAAAGTGGATTATGGAAGATTTAAAAGTGTTAATATCTGGCAGGGCGGTGAAAAGAAATTGCGGTGTGGAAATAATTATGCTGTTTTCATTTGCAATCGCAAAAAGTGCAGAAATTAAATCGTACTTATTTTCGCTGCTGGAAAATTTTGAAAGGGTGAAGTGCTTGTTAGAGTCATTAATAACCACACAGTTTTTGTTTAGCGCCTTTAACTGCGCCTCAATTTGTGAGCAGCGTTGGTTGTTTGGTGCAATAAAAATTCCACATTTTAGTTGCGAAAGAACTGCACCTTGTTCTCCAAGGCCTAAGTTGCTGCAAAATATGGTGTTCTTGCCAATGTTTTCTAGCAGATTGTGGTATCTTGGCATAGTTCACCATCAATAAATTTTTGTATTAAAACGCAAGCATTTTCTTTTGATATTGCAAGAATTGCCTTGCTTTGTTCGTCTATTGTGGAAAGTACGTAATCGGCTAAATCCATTTTAGGGTTGCGGTCAATCCCAATACGTAATCTTGCAGTTTCTCCCACTTTGTTAACAATATCCCTCAATCCGTTGTGTGTGCCGGCAGAGCCGTTTAAACGGAAGCGGATTTTACCTTTTGGCATATCGATATCATCTAGCACAATAAGAATATCGCTTAAAGCAACCTTAAAGTATTTTTTTAATTCTAAAACACTGTTGCCACTTAAATTCATATATGTGTTTGGCTTAGCCAAAATGTAGCCATCTCCCTTTGCTAAACTTGCCAAACATTTGTTGCCACTAAAAGTTAAATTGTTTTGTTTTGCAAAAAGGTCCACAACGCTAAATCCAATGTTGTGATATGTGTTGTTATATTTCCCCTCTGGGTTGCCAAGTCCTACAATAATTTTCATAATTTTAGTATATCATAAATTTAAAAAATTTCAATAGGTTTTAATAATTTTAAAAAAGAAATGATTTATATGCTCAACTAAATAAATTCAAAAAAATATTAAAAATTAATTTTTTATTAAAAAATCATTAAAATTACATTAAAAAAAGGAAAGTTTATTAATATTTTAACAATTTTCCTTAATTTTTTATTTGTTTTTAAATTCTATCTAATTCTTTTGTGATTTTTTCTTTATCCATTTTTTGGCCAATAAACACAAGTTTAATCATTCTGTCGCCATATTCTTCATGCCAATCTTTGCGGAACTTTTCGTCGTTTAAAAGCAGTTGCTCAATTTGGCGTTTAGGCATTGTGGCGTACCATGGGCCATTTTCGGTTAGCACCTTTTGTTTGCCGGCCTGTTCATACACATAACTCATATCCTTGTTGTTTTCAAAATACACCAAACCCTTGGTTCTAATAATTTGTTTGCCAAAATCTTTTGTTGTGAAATCTTCAAATTTTAAGCGGTCGAATGGTTTACGGCGGAAATACACAAATGTTCCAATGCCATATTCTTCTGTTTCGCCATGATCGTGGTGGCAATGTTCATGAGAGTGGTGATGGTGTTTGTGCTCTTTTTCTTCGTGGTGTTCATTATGGCAATGCTCGCATTCGCAGTCTACATCATGATTTTCGTGGCAGTGCTCGCACTGGCAATCGTCCTCGTGTTGATGTTCGGCAGTTTCAAGCTCGTCTAAATCTTTGTCTATTTCTTGGAACCAACCTGCCGAGGTTAATACGTTTTCCATGTCGAAGCGATTTGTGTCCAAAATTTCACTAAGCTCAACTTGTGAAAAGTTGGCTTCTAAAAGTTTTGCTTTTGGTTGAAGAGAGCGCACAATTTGTTTAACGCGCAAAAGCTCATCTTTTGAAACCATATTTGTTTTATTCATAATTAAAATATCGCAAAATTCAATTTGTTGAATAACTAAATTTTCAATGTCGTCATCTTCAATGTTGTTTTTAACAAGCTCGTTGCCACAGCCAAATTCTTGAACCATGCGATAAGTGTCAACAACGCTAACAACGGCATCTAGTTTGCAATAAATTGGCATGTGTTTTGCTTTAAAACTTTCGGTTAAAAAGTTTATGGTTTGAGCAATTGGAATTGGTTCGCAAATGCCACTGGCTTCAATAATAATATGGTCAAATTTCTTTTGTTTAACAATTTCGTAAAGTTGTTCAATAAGGTCCTGCCTTAGGGTGCAACAAATGCAACCGTTTTGAAGGGCAACCAAACTTTCTTCTTTTTTGCCAACAATGCCACCTTTTTCAATAAGGTCGGCATCAATGTTAACTTCGCCAATGTCGTTAACAATAACGGCACATTTATATCCTTTTTTGTTGTTTAAAATGTGGTTTAAAAGTGTGGTTTTTCCACTTCCTAAATATCCAGTTACCAAGGTTATTGGAATGGTTTTAAATTCGTTCATAATCTTCTCCTAAAATCACTTCATTATATCATAAATTTTAAAAATGTTAATAAAAATAGCAAAAATCGTTAAAATTTCTTTAAATTTTGGATTAAATATTGTTTTATGTGTCGAATTATGATAATATTTAAATATGAAAATGAAAGTTTTAAGCCCCGCCGGAGATATGGAAAGTTTAAAAATGGCCGTTTTTAATGGGGCAGATGAGGTATATTTGGGCGTTAAAGATTTTAATGCCAGAAACATTGAAGGATTTAACTTGCAAACTTTAAAACAAGCGGTGGATTTTGCGCACATTTATGGTGTTAGAGTTTTTTTAACGGTTAACATTTTGTTTGCAAACGACGAAGTTCAACAGGCTCTCGATTTAGTGGTTGATGCATGTAATTTAGGTGTTGATGCATTTATTGTGCAAGATTGGGGCTTGGCACATTTAATTTATAAACACTATCCACAAATTGAAATGCACGCTAGCACACAAATGGGAATTCATAATCTTGAAGGTGTTAGAGAAGTGGAAAAGCTTGGGTTTAAACGGGTGGTTTTGGCAAGAGAAACGCCTTTAAGTGAAATTAAAAGAATTAACGAAAATAGCAATATAGAAATTGAATATTTTGTGCAAGGTGCATTGTGTGTTAGTTTTTCTGGCAACTGCTATATGAGTTCATATATGTTTAATGCTAGTGGAAATAGGGGAAAATGTAAACAGTTGTGCCGTTTGCCTTACGAGTTTAGGTTTAAAGGCAAAACCTTAAAGCAAGGGTATTTATTAAGTGCAAAAGATTTTAATATGCAAAACCGATTAAACGACTTACAAAAGGCGGGAGTGACATCACTTAAAATTGAGGGGCGAGCAAGGCGCCCATACTACGTTGCCACAGCAACCAAAATGTATCGACAAGCGGTTGACAGATTTAAAACGGACAATGATATTGAACTAGCTTTTAATAGGGGCTATGTTGAAGGTTATTTAAATGGAAATTCTGGCATAATTTCTCAATATCAAAATCATGTTGGGCTTGCAATTGGCAAGGTTGAAAGTGTGAATGTTGGTAAAAGGTTTAATGAAGTTTTTATTTCTTCAAGTGTGGAGTTATCGCCTAAATCCACCTTTAAATTTTTTGAAAATTCAAAGGAAATTGCGGTGTTAACGGCACACGATTTAACTAAAAAAGGCAAACTGTTTAGAATAACCACCACTCAAATAATTCCAGTTGGGGCAAAGGTGCATTTAATTGCGGACTATGAAAAGGAGCGGTTAGCCCTAAGCCAAACAAAAAAGGTTGACGTTAACATAAATATAACTTGCAAAGTTGGTGAAGAAATTTTAGCGGCGGTGAATTGCGGAAAAGCTAAATTTGAACTAAAAGGTGAAGTTTGCGAACGTGCGAAAAACGCACCTTTAACATTAATGGAATTGCAAGCAAACTTTAATAAATCTGAATATTTCAAAGCAAATGTAACTGCTAATATTGAAAATGTTTTTATGCCTAAAAATAAACTAAATGAGTTTAGGCGAAATGTTTTTGATCGTTTAGAAAAAGAATTAACACTTGTTAATCGCATAAACCCAAGCAAGGTGAAAGTTGTTGTTCCAAACCCAACTTTGCAACTTGAAAATTTTCAAATAACCAGCAAAGAAAGTGGCAGCTTCACGGCTAAAAATGTAATTTATACACCAGAGATATATACGGAAGAAAGTATTACAGAATTTGTTAATGAATGTGAAATGCAAAATAAAAAGCCATATTTAAATTTGCCCAACTTTGCACTTAAAGAAGATGTTGAACTTTTAAAACAACTTGTGAATAAGTTGCCGGTTGGAATAGTTGTTAATAACCCTTATGCGTTTAGTTTTAACAAAAACAAAATTATTGGCGGAGGAATGAATGTTTATAATTCTTTCGCAGCGCAATATTGGGGGTTAAACTATCTTTCGGCAGAAAGTGGAAATGTTGCAAGTACAAGCAGTAAAGTGTCAAATAATCCTCCGCATAACACTGTTCGAATGCCATATATTACGTTGCGCCACTGCCCAATGAAAGAGCACTTAAACGCAAATTGCGCAAATTGCCCATATAAAGATGGTTTTACCTACAAAATGGCAAATAACACAGAACTTAAACTTAAAAGAATAAAATTAAGCAGCTGCACCTTTTATTTAGTAGATTAATTTATTTTCTAAAAACAGAAACTATCAATGTTTATTTCTAACAATAAAATTGAACATAAATTCAACCTTAAAAATCAAAAATAAACATATAAACAATGGTCTATGCAAACTAAACAGATACTTTATTTTCAAACCAAACTTTTATAAAAAAGATAATTTATTAATGCGGTTAAACTAAATAGCAACACAATAACTTTAACTCAACTTTTTTTAATAGTTAAAAGATGTTTAATTTGCTTGACTTTACAGCCTTAGTTGAGTTATCATTAGAATGATAATAAAATGTTATCAAAAGAAAAAGGAGTGAGTTATGAAAGAAACAAAATCTGTTCAGGTTTATCCTGACAACGATGCAATTAATCGTAAAATTGAAGTTTGGGGACTTTTTGGCTGGGAATTGCTTTCAAATCAAAGACAACAAGAAAAACATGGGGACATGATTGAAACTTTTGTGGTTTTAACATTCCAAAGAGAAAAAAGTGAACCTTGGTATCCAGAAGTAAGCAAACTTGAAAAGGAATACGATTCTCTATGTGCTGAATATAGCGCAATAGAAGCACAAGCGCCAAAAGGATTATTTGGAAGTGTTTTAAGTTTGTTTGGCGGAAAGAAAAAACAAGCTGAAAGAGAAGAAAAATTGAGCGCTATTTCTAAGAAGCTAGATGAAATTGCTGAAAAAGCAGAGGCTCTTGTAAACGGAAGATAATAATTTGTTGCATTCTAATTAAAAAGCAGAACAAAAGTGGCAAAATTGTAAAACAATTGCAATAAAAGAGTGTGGAAAGCGTGCTCTATTCTGTTTGTTCGCAATTAAAAATCAGCGTCTTTTAATTTAAGTTTTTAAAAAAACAGCAGACAATAACATTTGCTGTTTTTTCATTAAAAATAACACTCTTGCGAGTGCTATTAATTGGTTGAACAAGAGCCATCTAAGTTGAACCGCTAAATTATATATTAATTTAATATATAAAAGTATTTAAAAATCTTGATTAATGTGTTTTTTGATAAAGTTTTAACTTTATTCCAGATAAATTTTGCAACATTAAAGCAAATAGAATGCTTCAAAATATATTTGAAATTTGTTATAATGACAATATGATAATAAGAGAATTTGCAAACAATGATATTGAACAAATAAAAGATTTACTCGTCGAATTACAACAATATGTAATTGAGATTGATAAATACAATCTTAATATTATTTCTGATGCATATAGAGATAAATATTTTGAGTATATGATAGATGACTTAAAAACTCAACAAGGTAAAATTTATATAGCGGAAGAAAATGGCGCAATTGTAGGTTTTATTGCAGGATATGTTCAAACATATGATGAAAGAGACAAGCTGGATTATACTTGTCCTAATAAAGGAATTGTTGCAGAACTTATTGTTAGTAAAAATATAAGAAGCAAAGGTTCAGGACAATTACTTTTAAATAAACTAGAAGAATATTTTACGTCTATAGAGTGTAAATATATTCAAATAGATGTGTTTGCTTACAATGAAATTGGTAAAAATTTTTATTACAAAAATAAATATGAAGATAGAATGATAACTTTATTTAAAAAATTAGACTAAAAGAACGAACATAATTTTGTTCGTTCTTTTATGTTTTAAATTAACGAAACGAGTTCGGTAGATAAAAATATCAAAAAACTCAGTTGATGCCCATATTTGTACGGGTGGTTCAACTGAGTTCCACTTGGTTGAGCGTGAATAACCATAATAGAACAAATATATTTATTCAAATTACTTGACTTGTAAAATATTCTATGATATATATTATCACATAATAGGAGGATATATAATGAATGAGTTAACAGAAAAAGTTTTAATAAAGAAGAAGCCAATCAGATTAGAACAACAACAATTGAAATTATTAAAATTACACCTAATTTAGAAATGGTTAAAGATACCACTGGAATTGTTTATGATACAAGTGTTTTACATTTTCTTGTTCCTAAAGGTGTAAATGTTAGGCATGCATTAAGAGATGCGATGGGTGTTTTAAAAACCGAAAAAGATAAAACTCATGCGGTTCTTAAGTACAAAGAATTTGAAGTGTCTTTTGGAAGAGATGAAAAATTTGTTGATATTCTTGATTATATTTATGCTGTAGATGATTTTATGAAAAGTCAAACAATTTCATCAAATTCTAATTTTTCTTGTTAATAAGCAACTGAAGAAAGAACAAACCGAATTTGGTTTGTTCTTTTTCATAATTTATTTGTATTTTAGATTAAAATAAAAACCATAGTTGGATTCAACTATGGTTTCACTTGGTTGCGGGGACAGGATTTGAACCTGTGACCTTCGGGTTATGAGCCCGACGAGCTGCCGTGCTGCTCCACCCCGCGATATTAATGAGGTGCAAATTTTTTAATTTGTACATTAACATTTATAACATATTATGTTTCTTTTGTCAATAAATTTCCTTAAAATTGCGTAAAATTTTACGCTTTTTTTAATTTTTTATGCAAATTTTAGTAAAATTCTAAAAATTTTAAGCAAAACAATAAAAATTGAATAATATCAAAGGGCATAACTCCAACTAATATAAAGGCATGAAAATTTTTCGAATTTATCAGCTTGGCGGTGAAAAAAACAGCACCGTTATTTAGTGCTGTTCTTTGTTTAGAATAAATCGTCGTCGTCATCGTTGCTTTCGTCGGCCGATAACATTGAATTACGATATTTAATGTCGTAATAAACTTCGTTTTCGTCAAACATACGTCTTTGCTGATAGGTGCCAAACACTTTGGTGGTGTCGTACACTTTGCTTTCGAAGTATGGAGTTATAACCGTTTTAAGCGCAGCATTAGGCGAGAATGTTTTGAAAATGATTTGTTTTTTATCTCTAAACGACATCAATTCTTCTGGATACGCAATTGGAATTGATATGGTTTGTTTGCTGGTTGTTGTGCTATCTTTTCCATCTCCACCAGAACTTTTGCTTTCGCTGCTTTTAGAAATGGTTTTCTTTCCAAGAAGTTCGCTAAATTCTTTGTTGGTTACCATGTCTTCCGAAGCAATGTAGCATTGAATTGGGCAGTTATCCTTAATAATTTTACCTTCGTCTTGGCCGTAAACTTGATATAACTGGCTGTAACTTTGCACGCAAAGTTCAAAGAAAATTCCGCGAGAACGTCCAACCGTCATAATAGAACCAAACTCTGGGAACCTTGGCATATTACCAAATTCGTCCAGCATAAAGTAAACATTTCTTTTTAAACGTCCGCCAATGCTTTGAGCTTTTTCAACAAGGCGTTTGTATAATTGAGTTACGAACAATATTGCAAGTGGATAACGTGTTCTAACCTCATCTGGAATAATTAAGAAAATTGCAGTTGGGCGTTCGTCCATATTAACAAATTCTAGTTCACTGCAAGCGGTTAAGAAACTTATACCAGTGTCGCTGAACAGTGCGGTTTTGCTAGACACAAACCCCATATAGTTCTTGGTTGTGCTTTCTGCATTGTGAAGTGCGGTTGAGGCAAGGTCTGGAACTTTGCTAAATTTGTCCCTATTTTCAAACAAATACTGTTTTAGTGTTGCGTAAGTGTCACGTCCTGTGTCGGTGAAATTACAAATTTTATAAACATTATATAGATTATATTTTTCTCTTGTCATTCCAAGTTCTGGAATTCGGCTATCTTCCAACATTGCCAGCATAACTGCATGAATTAATCTTTGTGCAGTACGTTCCCAAGATGGGTCCTTTGTGCTTTCAATTGGTGCAAGGGTGGTACAAATATCGTTTAATGCGTTAAATGTTTTGTCTTGCAAATCCCTAGAAATAACTCGCATATCATTTTCCAAAACGTGTTTATCGGCATATGCGGTGCCATTAAACTCAAACCATGTTGTTGCATTGTGGTCGAACGGACGTTGCAATATTAGGTTATATCCTCTTGGGTTATCGCCAGGGTAGTGAACTCTAACTTCTTTTTCCAAACTGAAACTGCGTTGATACATATCGTAAGGGTAAACAAGCGGGTTCCATTGAACAGATTGGAAAGGGTTTCTTAAATCTATAACTTGAACATCATACCCTTCGTTGCGTAATTTATTAGAACATTTTTCATAAAGTTCACCTTTAGGGTCGGTAACCACAAAAGATGGTTTAGATGCCGTCATACTCATCAATTGTAAAGATGGCACAACAAATCGAGAGGTTTTACCAGAAGAGGTTGTACCCACAACAAGCGTGTGAATAGGTTCAACAAAGTTAATGTCCATTCCAGACTTTTTATCTTCTGCACGAACTAAAATTCCATCTTTTTTGCTTTGCCTTAAACTGGAAAGAGTGTTAAAATTAAATCCTTTTTCTTTTTTAAGGTCTTCGTCGGTAACAAAATCTTTATCGTAAAATTCTTTAACTTCTCTGCCTCGGCTGTCGGTAACTTTGTCTTCGGCTTTGTCTTTCTTTTTCTTTCCTTTGCCGTCCACAACATTCATTAAATCTTTAACAAGCAACAACCCTAAAAGAATGAACACCGCAAATATTGGCAACATATTGGTTAAATATTTGGGGTTAAAACCAAAAGTTTTGTCGTTAAAATATGTTAATGCAACAATGCTTCCGGCATAAATAACCACACCTAAAATAATGTAAAGCAAAATTTTTTTAAAAAATGTTTTCATTATATATCCCTTTCCTTATCAAAGTTTCTTTAATAAAGAATAAATAATATTTACAAATTTGTCAACCAAATTTTGTTGTAATTATATCATACTAGGCTGGCGAAGCATCTCTCTGTCATGCTGAGGGCAACGAAGTATCTCAACATTGTCATTGCGAAGGTAGTGTGGCAATCTTTTGTTGTTTGCAATTAAAAACGAATAAAAACAATAATAAAAGAAAAACTAACAATGTGCAAAAAAAGAAAACTTTAAAAAAATTAAAAAAAAATGCAAAAAAATGTTAAAATTAGTTGATTTTAAATTTTCAACTTGCTATCATTAAATCATACAAATGCACATCTAAGCATTGTGTGCAAATTAAGGGGGATAATTTTTATGAATATGTTTTTAGCAGCAACAGCTTTGCCAGCATGGCTAACAAGTTTACTTAATGCATTAACCAACATTGTTAACCCAATTTTAATTGTGGCTGCAACAGCAGGCATTATTTATGCAGTTTGGGTGGGCATTAAATTTGTTAAGGCAGATGAAAAAAATGAAAGGGAAGAAGCAAAACAAAAACTTATCACTGTTATCATTGGTGTTGTTGTAACTGGTGTTTTAATTGCGTTGTTCTACTTCTTAAAAACCGCATTCGAAAAAGGTTGGATTAACCTTAAAGGTTGGTACAAAGAAGATCAAGACGGTGGTGGTGTAACAAGCATTGGCAACGGATTGATGGACACTGTTAATTTCTATGCAAACGGTTTCCGTGCAATGTTAATGTAATTTAAAAACAAAAGGGCGCAATGCCCTTTTTTTCTATTCTTTTGCTAATTAATTATATTCAATATTATTAATAAAAATGTTTTATTTTGCCAAATTATTTGGTATTTAGTGCTTTTTTTGGTATAATACAAATAAAAAAGGAGGGTTATGTATGGCTGGTGCATTTGGTGGCGATTACGAAGACGAACAATTGCCAGATGAAGAAGAGTTAAACGACGAAGAAAGCGAAGCCGAAGAGGAAGAACTGGAAGAAGAAGCCGAACAACAACTCCAAGAATATGCTAAAAAGCGAGCAAAAGAAAACTTAGAAAAAAAGGCAAAGCAAAAGGTTTCTAAATCAGCGGCAAAAAAAGTTGTTATGTCTGTATTAAAAATGCTTGCTCCAGCATTGCCATATATTGCAATTGCGCTTCTTGTTATAATTGTTGTGGCGGCTGCATGGTATGCAATAGAAACTATGCTTAATCCTTTTGGTGCTGGCGGAATGAGCTCGGTTAATGGCATAAAGGGCGAACGTTTTTATGGGGCAAGATTAATTTATAAAGACGAACTACAAGCCCAGGCGGACATTTTAGAAAACTATGTTAACCTAATTGGCGGAGCAACTGCAAACGTTAAATTAGAAGACGGTGAGGTTGCAATAAATTTAACTTTGCCAGAAAATTTTAATTACAGAAACTTTAATGAAACAACTTTCCCTTTAGAAAATGCAGATTTATTTGCAATATTAAGCGAAATGGCAACAACTGCATATTCGGCAGATAATGGTGCCCAACCTGCAGAATTAACGTTTGCAGAAATAATTTACGGCATTAAATATTTCGGCATTGAGGCAGATTGGAATTTTGCGGAAATTATTTCAAGCTACGTTAACGAAAATAATTTATATACCTACACAGCAGGGAGTTCCACTTTAGACGAAAATGCAATAGAAAGCGAAATTTCTGCCGACATTTCAAACTATTTTTCCACAATTTCCACAATAAGAACGGAAAAGTTGTATATTGAAGATAGAATTTTAGCCGGTGCGGACGATATGCTTGAAAATATAGAAAAAAAGCAATATGTTAGCCTAATATTTATGCCAAAATCGGACGTTACATTCACCCAGCATTCTTTGGTGGTTGCGGGTGCAAATTATGATGTTTTTTCTGCAACATTAGTTAATGGAACAAGCAAAGTTACGCTGGATAAATACTTTTTTCTATTCGATGACGACGGTGGAAACAACTGCTATGCCTACAAGGCAAATTTGCTTGCAACCCTAAACGAAAAAACCACGGCATTTAATGATATAGATAAAAACAATTTAAGGGCGCTTTCTGCGGGAAAATCTTTAATGCAAATTGTTGAGGAATTAGATGAAAACATATATTTGCAAACCATAACAACCGAAAGTGGCAAACAGGTTTATGCGCCAAAAATGAATGGTGTTCACATTAATTTCTATGGCAACCAAATATTTAAATTTGCCGAAGAGGTTACAAAGGTAAAATAGGGCTCGAAGAATTACCGCTCGCTTAACGCTTCGCTAATCCGCTCGGGTAAACACTTCTCGCCCTTGGGGAATAAGGTTGAGTTGTTAAAGGGTGGCTCGAAGAATTACCGCTCGCTTAACGCTTCGCTAATCCGCTTGGGTAAACACTTCTCGCCCTTGGGAGAAAATGGTAATGTTAACTTTAATCCGCTCAGGAAAGTACTTTTTATCATGTCATTCTGAACGCAGTGAAGAATCTCAAAAAATTAGTGAACATTGTTTGCTAAATTTGGCAGATTAGTATATAATACTAATAATTATAGCGAAAAATGCAATTTAAACAGGAGAAAAATTTATGTTAGATGCAATAACCAGTTTAATAGGGCAATTGTTTTATAACCTAACGGGTATATTATTTTTACTTATGGACGTTCTTCAAGGGTTATTTAGGTCGTTTGCTGGGGTTGGAACCGTTTATTATGGACAGTGGACTGACGTTAATCCAGATAAAATTACAGGCGCAAACACAGGGTTAGAACAAGAAACGGGCATTGTTTACTATCTATTAACAAGCCAACTGGTTAAAAACATTTTTCTTTCTATTGCCTTGCTTGCCATTTTCTTAATAATTGTGTTTATGGTTATGGCATTCATTAAAAATAGTTATGTGGATAAACCAAAATCTTGGAAGGATATTGTTTCTAGTGCAATTAAAGGTTTAACAAACTTTATTTTCATTCCAGTTTGTTGCTTGCTTGGGGTTTGGCTTGGAAATATTTTGCTAAATGCAATAGATGGAGCAACTTCCACTGGTGGCGCACTGAGTGTGAGCAGAAAAATTTTCTTGGCATCTGCATATAATGCCAATTCAATAAGAGAAGGCAATAATCATAAATACGGAAGCACAATAGAAAAATCGGAGGCGGAAGAAATTCAAGCACTGTGCGACCACGTTTTTGGGTCGGGAAAATATGTTGTGGAAATCCCATCTTCAGATGTGGAAGGTCAGGGCAGCCCGGATTTAGAATATTATGCCAACATTGTGGACCAGTGTTTTGGTGCAGATTGGCAAAATGCAAAAAATCCGATACCGATTTGGACCCGTGTTGCAAACTTTGGCGGCGGAGCAATTGGTGCTAAGGCAAATGTTGCCGCTTGGTATGACACTTTTGAATTTAACTATCTTCTTTTGGTTGCGGGCGGAATTTTCACAATGAGTGTGTTGGTTAACCTTACCTACGGCATGGTTAAACGTATGTTTATATTGCTAATGCTATTTGTTATAAGTCCAGCATTGTGTGCAATGTATCCGCTAGACGATGGTAAGGCGGTTGGAAGTTTAAAAGGAGACTTTGTTAAAAACACAATAAGCGCTTATGGGGCAGTGGCTGGAATGAATTTATTCTTTAGTTTTTCGCCATTAATCGAAAACATAAATTTAAGCGGAATGTTTGGCACGCGTTTTGGTTTGGCAATGAACAACTTCTTCCTTAACGATATTATTCACATACTGCTATTAATTTGCGGTTTGTATGTGGTTAACGATTTTGTTAACATGATTTCTGGCTACATAGGAGCAGGCAATGCATTAAGCGATGGTAAAAGTTTACGTGGAAATGTTAAGGGCGCTGTTAAAAAATATGCTGGCGGTGCCATTAAGAAAACTACGGGTGCGTTTAATGCAATAAAAAAGGCAAATGCGGCAAAGTTAGAGGGTGGCAGCAGTTCATATTGGTGGAAATCGATGGGGGCTTCTACGCTTGATGGAATTAAGGGTATAGGTACGAATATTACCACTCAAGCGCTTGGCTTAGATGTGCAAAAAGACATTTTAGACAAATGGCAAGGCGCTGAATATGCCGGTATTAAAGAGGCAAAGCAGATTAAAGCTGGTAAATATAACGAGGCCAAGGTGCAGAAAATATTTAGAGGCAGAGTCTTGGACGGAGCTGGAAGCGTACGATCGGACGTTGGATTGGGAACTACAGTTGATGCAATTATGGATTCGTTTAGAGATCCTGTATTTGAACTAATGAAAGGTGATTCGCGATTTGGATTTTATGGCACAAAAGGTAAAGATTGGAGTAAGGTCGGCGCCGAAAATAAGGCTATTGAAACTATTGCAACATTATTTGCAGAAAGGAATACAGCAGTTCAAAGTGCTGAAACTTTTAGAACGGCGCATCAAACGGATTTAGACCTGTTCTTTACTGCTTTGCCAAATGATGTTGCGCAAAATGCAATTAAAACTGGAAACCAAATAGATGCGTCCGCAGCGCTGCCGGATTTAATTAGTTATTACATGTCTAGTGCGGGTGGTAGCTTGAGCCAAGCCGCTGCAACGACGGAGGCAAACAGCTTATTGGCTACAGCCAACGAGTACTTAAGAAACCATTTGTCACAGGTGAGGTCGGTAGAATCAGAAATGTTGCCATATGTAGGCCAGCACTTAGATGATATAACAGACGCAGGCTTGAAAGCGTTCTTCTCAACAGAGTTTGGCAAAGTTAAAACCGAGTTGGCAACCACCACACTGCATCAAACAACGGAAGTGGCAAGAAAAGGCTCCGTAACTCGTACAGTTGAAGAAATGGTGACCGAATTCCACGATTTAGCAGAAGATGTGGCTAAAATTATAGATACTACAGAGGAATTAACTAAAATTGGTAAGAAGATTGAATTTGAAAAAGGCAAGAAATAACGAAATTTTTAATTCAATAACAATTAGAGGAGCAATATGATACGATATATTCCGGGGAAAACCAGGATTAAAACAGAATTTATTAAAAATATCACTTTAGGTGACATTATTTTGGCAATTCTTTGCCTGGTTTTTGCCATTGTTATTGTTGCTTCTAACTTGTTTAAAATTGGCGGGGTGGATTACCGTTGGTATGCACTTCTTGGTTGGATTGCAATTAGTGTTTCACTATATTTACCAATTGATGAAGGGTTAAGAATGTATAGCTCGGTGGGGTTAATCATTCGATTTGCAGCCTTTTCTAAAAAGTATGTTAAAAATGCAAAAAACAAAAAAAGCAAGGCAAAGCCAATGGCAAACATAACGCCATTTATTAGTGTGGAAGTTGGTAAATTTATTAACTTCGACGAATATCACGGTATGGTTATTGAACTTATGCCGGTTGCGTTAGATTTAATGCAAGAGCCAGCGCAAGATTCGTTAATTTTAACCTTTAGTAGGGCACTAAAACGTATAGGGCAACAACAGCGTGCAAGCATTGTTAAAACAGTTAAGCCAATGAGGTTCGATATTTTCCTAAAAAATGACGATAGAAAGTATGAACTTTTAAACGAACTATACGAACAAGGTCAATATACCGACAGCGAAATGGAATCTCGCTCCTTAATATTTATGGAACGTGTTGCAACGTTGGATAATGCCATTAAAGCAGAGCCAATTATGCAAAACCATTTCTATTTGGTGTTGTATGGTAAAGATAAATCTAACTTGGAAGAAACGTGTATTGGTATTTGCAACGACCTTGCAACAGGGCAATACACAATTGCCAGCAAAATTTTAATGGAAAAAGATTTAATAAGTTTCCTTAAATCTAACTATAAATCGATATATTCGGAAGCTGAAATTGATGGTTTGGCACCAAGTATGTATAATAATTGGATTATGCCAGATACGGTTAACTTTAAAGTTGGACGTGTTGAAATAGACAAAAAGAACTTTAAACAAATGGTAATTTCTAACTATCCGCTGGAAGTGGGCAACGGTTGGGCATATCCAATATTTAATCAGCCAAACAGCCGCGTTATTATGAATGTTTGGCCTGTGGATAAAGAAAAGGGCGAAAAAGTTATTGACCGTGCCGTAATGGAGAAAGAGGCAAAGTTGGATAGAACTTATCGCTCCAGTGAAATTATTGAGAAAGAAGCAGATATTGAAAGTTTGCAAACTTTGCTAAGAGATTTAAAAACAAATAACGAACAACTTTATGATGTTTCAATTCATATGCGTGTTCACGAAGAAAACCGAAAAGAAGTGCGCAACGTGTTAAAACAGCATGGTTTTAAATCTAGCGATTTATTTGGTAGGCAAGTGGATGCATTTGTGTCGTCTAGCATTAACAGGTTAGACACGTTAACTCCATTCTATCGTAGTATGCCGTCAACAACCATTGCGGCGGCGTTCCCAATGGTGGATTCCATTATGCAGGACCCAGCAGGCTTCTGCATTGGAAATTCAACCGCAAGTGGATATCCTGTGTTTATCGACTTCTTCGTGCGTGATGCCCGTTCAGGAAGAATTAACAGTAATATGATGGTTATTGGAAAGTCTGGTTCAGGAAAATCTTACGCAGTTAAAACAATTTTAACAAACCTTGCAGCCGATAGAACAAAAATGTTTATTCTAGACCCAGAGCAAGAATATGATATCCTAACAAAAAACTTGGGCGGAAAGAATATTGACGTTGGAACAAATTCATCGGGTATTCTAAATCCATTCCATATTATGGCAGCGTTGGAAGACTTGGAAGCCACTAATGAAGGTGCAGATGTTGACGATGCGGATATTGACGAATTTGTTAAAAAGGGCAACAACAAAACATTCTTCACGCACTTGCAATTCTTGGAACAATTCTTCCGCGCAATTTTGGAAGGGATTAGTTCGGACGCATTCGAAACACTTAACACTTTAATTGTTGAACTTTATCACAGCAAAGGGATTAATGAAAAAACTAATATTGGTAATTTAAAAGCAACAGATTATCCAATTTTTGACGATTTATTTGCACTTATTAAAGCAAAATTAAAATCAACAAAAGATGCCTACTATCGCAACAACCTTTTGGTGCTTGAAACTTACATTCAAAAGTTTGCAACTGGTGGGCGTAATAGTGACTTGTGGAACGGTCCAACCTCTATTTTAACAGACGAAAACTTAATTACGTTTAACTTCCAAACACTGTTTGCAAGCAAAAACAACAAACTTGCAAATGCGCAAATGATGCTTGTGTTTAAATACTTGAATAACGAAATTATTAACAACAAACGATTTAATCAACAGTATTATGACCGTACGGGTAACGACATTAAACGTCAAGTTGTTATTGCGGTTGACGAAGCGCATATGTTTATTGACCCAGACAGCCCAGTTGCGTTAAACTTCATGGCGGAAATGGCAAAACGTATTCGTAAATATCAGGGAATGCAAATTGTTATTACCCAAAATATTAAAGACTTCTTAGGAACTCCAGAAATTCAACGTAGGTCGGCAGCTATTATTAACGCCTGCCAATACAGTTTAATTTTGCAACTTGCACCAAACGACATGGCGGATTTATTGGAATTGTATAAATCTGCAGGTGGCATTAATGCAAGGGAACAAGAAGGAATTGTAACCGCACCTCGAGGTAGAGCATTCTTTATCACCAGCCCAATGAATAGAGCATTTATCGATATTCATGCAGCCGAAACAGTTAAATATGTAATGGGTGAAGCTGGACCAATACGAAAATAAAAAAAGTGGAGCATTAGTCTAGCACTTTTGAAACTAGTGTAATAATTAAGAGAATTAGAAAAAATCTAGTTCTCTTTTTTCTTGGCTACTTTATGCCGTGAAAGGAGCTTGACAAGAGAAGAAATGAGAACACAATATCAAAAGGCAGAGAAACGACAAGAGCGAAGCCATAAGCATAAATATCGTTTCTCTGTCTTAACTAGCAAAAAGAAAACTTATTTCAGAGACTCTTGTCAAGTACACCATGGAATAAATTAGCCATTGTATAGAACAGCAAAAAGCGAAAGTGTGTTATGCTCTGCCAACACTTTCGCTTTTTGTCTGCTTTAATTTAGTTTATAGACGTGTGCTTGTCTGTTCGAGCGAAGCGAGAACACTTGTGTCAAGACAAGCACACGTCTAAGTGCCAATTTATAAAATTTTAAAAATATCTTTGTAATTTTGATGCAAATTGATAAATTATATGATACATTTATTTATAATTAATAAAGGAGGAAATTTATGTTTAAAAATTTACAAGAAACAATAAAGGCTTTAAATGCTGATGTTAAAAATGTTGCGAACTGTGAAAAGTCTAAAAAACTAAGAAAAAAATTATTGGCAATAGGATTGCCTTTGGCTATTGGTGGTTTTTTAGGTGTATTTATTTGTTTTGCATTGTTTGCAACAGCAGGTTTTGATGCTATGGGACCAAATGGTTTTACTGCTAGAATTATGGTGCCGTTTCTGCTATTTATTCCTTGTGGGGTAGTTGGGGGAATTGGTTCTATGATTGCATCTCTTGGTTTTAAAATTGTTATAACTGGCTATACAACAAATTTAATTAATGAAACAGTTGGAAATAATTGTCCAAATTGTGGTGAAACTATTAGTTTTGAAATGCAATTTTGTTCTAAATGTGGAACAAAGGTAAGAAAAGAATGTCCAAATTGTAAATATGTTAATAATCACAAAAGTGATTATTGTGAAAAATGTGGAACAAAATTAGACTAATTATATAATAAAAGTGCAGGTGTTTCCGACCTGCATTTTTGATAATATTATTTCACTAGTTTCAAAAGTGTTAGCCCTTTGCTCCATTTTTTTATTGTTATCTTTAATTTTTAGTATAATTTTTATTAATTTATTATATTTTTTGCTTAAAATTTTAAATTAAGCATGGAATGTATGGATTTTATGAAATTTGGTCGCTTAAATATTTGGCAAAAGCTTTGCATATTTTAACGCTGCTGTCGTCAAAACAACTGTTTTCGCTAACCAAAATTATAATTGCGCCTAATGCGTCGCCATCTTTTATAATTGGCACAATAAGTTGGCAACAATAGTCCGTGCCACTGCCAACAAAAAACTCTAACATTTCGCTTCCGTCTTGCTGTTTTTTTATAACAATTTCCTTGTTATAAATTAACTCCTGCACTTCGTTGGTGAATTCTTTGTTAACATACTTTTTTTTGCTTGAAGATAAAACTTTTTCCATGTCGCCAATAAGCACATCATGCTCAATGCTAACGCTAATTGCGGTTGCAACTGCATCGCTATATTCTTTTAAAGAAACCATATCGCTATATTTTGTTAACAAAAATTTATTGCCGTCAACAATGCCAATTTCCAACTTGCTACCAACACGAACATTAAGCATTTTTCGCATTTCACGTGGAAGCACAATTCTGCCAAGTTCGTCAACTCGTCTAATAATTCCTTTTCCTTCCATAAGCACCTCTAAATTTAGTATGTAACCCTAACAAATTTTTATTCTGGCAAGATAATCAAGTTGATTAATTCTCTTTTTTAAAATTTTTGAATATATTAATTGATGAGAAATAATAAAACTCCTTCAAAAACCAATAAAAAATTTAGTAAAATTTTACGATTAATGATATGTGTTTTGTGTGTTTTTTTAGTTTGTTTTTTAACTCTTTTGGTGCTAAAGAAAACTGGAGTTTGGGAGCAAATTAATTCGGTTGAAAAAATGAAAGAGTGTGTGAAGTCTGGCGGTGTTTTTAGTTTTTTAATATTTATAATTTTTCAAATTTTGCAAACCACAATTTTGCAAATTCCTGCATTTATTGTAACCCTTGTGGGTGCCTTAATTTTCGGCAAATGGCAAGCGTTTTTAATGAGTTATTTTGCCGTTATGGTCGGCAGCCTAATAATGTTTTGGATAGGCAGATTTGCCGGGCGAAAATTCCTTAATTGGATTGTGGGAAAGGAAGATGCGGAAAAGTGGATTAAAAATTTAACTGGGTGCAAATATTTATTTTTTCTAATGATGATTTTCCCGCTTTTTCCAGACGATATTTTATGTGTGGTTGCGGGCATAACAAATATGAGTTTTTCCTTCTTTTTTTGGACCAACATTATTGCTAGAGGAATTGGAATTGCAGCAACTGTGTTCTTTGGCACGGGTACAATAATACCGTTTTCTGGTTGGGGGCTTTTGGTGTGGGGAGTCTTGATATTAATGGCTTTAACATTTATTTATATAAGCATTAAATATAAGGATAAAATAGACGAAATTATTAAGCAGATTTTTAAAAAATAATTATTTGAATGATTTTTCGTTGTTGTGCAAATGCTTGACAGTTGTGGCGTTTTTTTGCAATAATGTAGTTAACGGAGGAAGATATGGGTTTTATTAAAAGACAGATGTTGTCGGTTATAGAGTTGCAAGATGTAAGTAATGACATTTTGGTTTATCGTTATCCACTAACAAACCGAGATGAAATTATGAATAGTTCAACATTGGTGGTTAGGGAAAGTCAGGTGGCACTTTTCATTCACAAAGGTGAAATTGCGGACGTATTTGGGCCAGGTACATACAAGCTGGCAACGGAAAATATTCCATTTTTAACCAAAATGTTAAGTTTAAGCACTGCTGGTAATTCTAGAATTAAGGCAGACATTTATTTTATTAATACAAAACGCTTTATGGGTTTAAAATGGGGAACTCAAAATCCAATTATGATGAGAGATGTGGATTTTGGAAACATTCGTTTAAAAGGTTTTGGAACTTTTTCGTTAAAGGTGGATGATCCAACTGCATTTATGAGGGAGTGTTTTGGCACCAATGCTATTTATCGCTTAAATGATGTTACAACACAATACAAATCAACATTGGTTCAGCTTTTAACTGATGCCATTGGTGAAAGCAAACTTTCAGCATTAGATTTGGCGTCTAATTACCGAGAAATTGCTAAACTTGTGGAAAAAAACGCAAAAGAAGAATTTGCTCCTTTGGGGTTGAAAATTTCAAATTTTGTAATTGAAAATTTGTCGCTTCCTGAAGATGTTGAAAAAATGTTAGACGAACGCACAAAAATGGGTGTTATTGCAGATCAAATGGGAACATACACTCAATACAAAGCGGCAAATGCAATGCAAGATGCTGCAAATAACCCCGCTGGTGGACTTGCAGGATTAGGCGTTGGCTTGGGCGCAGGCGTGCATATGGGAGAAGTTTTTGCAGATTCAGTTGCTTCTGCAAAAAATCACAAAAAGCAGGTAACTATTTCATGTATTAAGTGTGGGGCAAGCATTCCAGGCAAATCTAAATTTTGCCCAGAATGTGGCGCAACGCAAGCGCTTTCTTGCCCAAAGTGTGGAGAACCAATTTCTAAAGGTAATAAATTCTGTGTTAACTGTGGTGAAAAGTTAAACACCTCAGGAACAAAAATGTGTCCAACATGTGGCAAGGTGTTAACGTCGAAGTCTAAATTTTGCCCAGACTGCGGCGAAAAAATTTAAAGGAGGAATTTATGTGTTTCTTTAAATACAGAGAAAAAAGATACGGAAAAACTATGTTTGTTCTATTCGGCCTATTAATGGTTGCGGCGGCGGTTGCAAGCGTTTGGGGTGGAATTTATGGGTTTACTCACTTAACAAATTATTGGAAATATATTTCACTTGTTGCTGGCATAATTGGGGGGTTGGGCTTTGGTGGTTTTGGTTTATTTCTATTGATGCTAAGCACAAGTTTAATCAACAGTTGGAAAAGTGTTAGAGATGGCAACAAATCTAAAGGAACAGCCAATGTTAGGCTTTGTGATAAGTGCGGAAAAGTTATAACCAAAAAAGCGGAATTCTGTGAACATTGTGGCGCAAAACAAGAAACGGGATTAGGATTAAAAAAGTGTCCTGAATGCAAAACTTCAAATAGCGGCAATGCAAAATTTTGCGAAAAATGCGGTTACGAATTTTAGTGTAAAAAAACATTAAAAAATGGCGGAAGATAATCCGCCGTTTTTTGTTTTATTTATTTTTTTAAAAAATTAAAATTTAACAAATTAACATTTTAAAAAAAAAATTAATTAAAAACGAAAAAAAGTTAAAAAATAATAAAAAATGCGATTTTTTAGCAAAAAATAATAAATTTTATTAAATTTTTAATCGTTTTTAATTTTTAAAGTTATTTTTTAGTTTTGTTTATAAATTTATTTTTTGCATTTTAATTTAGAATTTATTTTCGGTTTTTACTCACATTTTTTGTTTCTTGGGTGTTTTAAAAAAAATATAATTATTTGCTTAAATTGCTTGTTTTTTTTGGTCGTTTTGTGTAGAATATTAGTATAAATACTAAACGCAAAATTGTTCGCTTAAAAATTAAATTTAGCAAGGTGAAAAACTTTGCGAAAAGGAAGAGGTGTAGTATATGAAAACAACAACCAAATCAACTAAAT
>CALBOE010000007.1 GCA_937896905.1 uncultured Clostridia bacterium
TGGTTCCTGCATAGGTGTAGCCACTCATTGTTACCACTGGTGTTATGCTTGATTTCGCAACTGCAGAACTTGTTGCTTTGCCTGCTGAACAAGCTGTGTAATCCGTACCTTGTGCAACACTCACTGTGCAGCCAATGTATTTTCCTGCCAAGCCAGAGCCAATTTTGTATGTTGAGCTTGTTGCTCCACTTATTGCTGTTCCGCTGGTTGCACTTGCACTGGTTGCATGCCACCATTGATAGGTCTTTGTGCCATCACTTGACGTTGTTGCTGTTGCTGTTAAGGTTTGATTGTATGTTACAGTGCCACTTATGCTGACTGTTACGCTTCCTGTTGCTCTTGCAACTGCTGAGCTGGTTGCTTTGCCTGCTGAACATGCTGTGTAATTCGTTCCTTGTGCAACGCTCACTGTACAACCTATGTATTTGCCAACTAATCCAGGCCCTATGGTGTATGTTGAATTGGTTGAACCGCTTAATGCCGTTCCACTTGTTGCTCCTGCTGTGCTTGTGTACCACCATTGATAGCTCTTTGTGCCATCACTTGATGTGCTTGCATTTGCGGTTAATGTTTGGCCATAAGTTACTGTTCCACTTATGCTTACCGATACGCTTCCTGTTGCTCTTGTTATTGTTAAGGTGTATGTTGCGGCTTTTGTTTTGCCACTATTGCTGTCGGTTGCCGTTACAGTGAAGGTGTAAGTTTTTGCATTTCCTGTTATTGTTCCACTGAATTGCCCTGCCGAGCTTAAAGCGAGCCCCGCTGGATAGGTTCCGCTTAATGCATAGGTGTAAGACCCTGTTCCGTTGGTTGCTGCAGTAACACTTTGATTTATTGCAGTTTTGTAGGTTACATTACTTAATGTTTTGTTGCCAAATGTTAGTTCGTTCGCTGTCCAACTTGCATAGATGGTTGCAGTTGCTCCATTTGCTCCAAAGTCTGGCACTGTTGTGTATTTTGTGCCCGTTCCATTGTTGCTGCTTTCGGAACTATACCAACCATTAAAGGTGTATCCTGTTCTGCTTGTTGTTGGCAAGGTTGCACCATATGCATAACTTGCTGTTGTTACAGCATTTCCGCCATTGGCATCGAAGGTTATTGTGTAGCTTTCTTTAGTCCATACTGCATAAAGCGTTACTGTTCCGCCATTTGTTGTTGTTAAGTTGTTAACACTTTGGCCGTTAGTGTATGCCACTGCCCCGCTAGCACTTGTTGCCCAACCACTAAAGTAGTAGCCAGTTCTTGTGAATGCATTAGATGTTAAATTTTGCGCTGTGCCATAAGTGAAGGATTGGTTAGACATTGAGCCAGTTCCACCATTTGCATTAAAGGCAACTGAGTATGTGTTTGCCGTCCATTGTGCTGTTAGGGTTGAATTGCCTGCGCCCATGGTGAAAACGTTTCCAGAAATTGTTGCATTTCCGCTTGTGGTTTTCCAACCTGCAAAGCCATATCCCGCCCTTGTTGCTGGTGCAATTTGATAAGAGTCGCCATATAGAGTTGACACCGTATAATTACTAGATGTTGTTGTATCTTCTGCCACCCAAAATTCTTTAATAATAAATGGCTGGCCACTATAATCGTTATCAAAACGGAAAATGTAGGTTCCGGTTGATGTTGCTGTTATAACCCTATCCGTTTCTGTTCCAAATCTGGTGGATTCTGGTTCGTTAAAGCCAGTATCGGTATAGAATAATTGTACAGGAGTTCCTGTTAGGCGATTACCAGATGTGTCGGTTACCACCAAATGAATTCTGTACGATTTGTTAACGGTTAAATTCACCGTTGCATTAGGTGTCACATATGGGTCGCTAGCATTTGTTGGGGTTAAGGTATAATAACCTGTAGACGCATCATACGTCATGCTAGCATTATTACCCGATTTCGTGTAGTCGCTTGCAATTGTGCTTGGATTCATTAAGTTTTTATATGTTGTTCCACCATTTGGATTAACTGTTACCGTGTAGGAATTTCTTGCCCATGTTGCATATAAGGTTACAGTTCCACCGTTTGTGG
>CALBOE010000008.1 GCA_937896905.1 uncultured Clostridia bacterium
TGGTGCGGATGAAGGGACTTGAACCCCCACGGTCACCCACTAGATCCTAAGTCTAGCGCGTCTGCCAATTTCGCCACATCCGCAAATAAAAGTGGTGGCTCATCCGGGACTTGAACCCGGGACACCATGATTAAAAGTCATGTGCTCTACCAACTGAGCTAATGAACCATATATTAAGTTTTTCTTGCATTTTTGCATTAGCAACTCTTGTATTATACAACAAGAAAAATAAAAAAACAAGTGTTTTTAATAAAATTATTTAAAATTTTTAAAATTTTTCTGTTTTTGCTATTTTGCTAAAAGTTTTGCAGGTTTCTTACATTATTGAAAGTATTATTTGCTTTTTGTTTTGAAATTTACTAAAAATTTTTGAAAATTTAGCAAATTGTGTTGACAAACACTTGGCGTTTGTGTTATTTTATTCAAGTACATTACAAATGTATGTGCGGGTGTAGCTCAATGGTAGAGCGCTAGCCTTCCAAGCTAGTTACGAGGGTTCGATTCCCTTCACCCGCTCCATTGTCGCAAATCTTGCTGTATTGATTTGCTAGTGTTAGCAATCTAAGCAACTTACTCCTTCCTTCCACTGCAAACGGCAGTTAAACTGACCTTGCTAGTGGAAACTGCGACATTATTGGGGTATCGCCAAGCGGTAAGGCACAAGACTTTGACTCTTGCACGCGGTAGTTCGAATCTACCTACCCCAGCCATTTTTTATTATATTGCTGTTTGCGTAATTTATTAGCAAGCGATTAAAAAGGGCATAAATCCAGGGCTCCCATAAGAACTTGTTCGTAATGGGATAAATGTGGGCGATTGCCCATAAATCAAGTTTGCGTAATTTATTAGCAAACGATTAAAGAGGGCAAATCGCCCACATATGGTGGATATAGTTCAGTTGGTAGAGCGCCAGATTGTGGATCTGGTTGTCGCAGGTTCGAGCCCTGTTATCCACCCCATCGTCGCAACTCGGCTTTTAGCCGGGTTGTTTTTTTATTCAAAAAAGCAACCACAGGCCTTTTAGCCGGTTGCTCCTCTTCCCCTTCAAAGCATTCGCTTTGTGGGGTCCCCATTTTTTTAATCAAACTCCATTTATGGCTGGTTTTTTCGTTTCCCCCTTCCACAACAAGTTGCGGTGGGGGATCCCCCAATATAACTCGGCTTTTAGCCGGGTTGTTTTTTTATTGTTTTGTTGTTTTTCTTGTTATTTTTTAAATTATTATCAATTTTTTAAAATTTCTTTTTTTATTTGTTTGCAGTTTTAAAAATATGATGCTAGAATGCAAATATGAAAGTAAAAATGAATATTAAAAAATGGATTAAACAAAACACAACCTCAATGGAGGGTAAAACGGTTGTTATAACCGGCGCAGTTGGTGGGCTTGGCAGTGAAGTTACACCAATTTTAGCAAAACTGGGCGCACATCTTGTTTTGCCATGTTTAACGCTTGAAGAAGGCGAACAGTTTAAGGAAAAATTGTTAAAAAAATACAAAAAAGCCAAAATAGACATTTTGCAACTTAACCTTGCAGATGTGGAAAGCGTTAAGGCGTGTGTTAAAGAAATTAAAAAATATAAAGGAATTGATGCATTAATTAACAATGCAGGAGTTTTAAACATTCCTCTTAATAAAACAGCAACCGGCATGAACGCAGTTTTCCAAATTAATTTCCTTTCTCAGTACTACTTAATTAAGGAATTGTTGCCAGATTTAAGAAAAAAGCCAAACTCTGTTTGCGTGGCAACTTGTAGCCTTGCCCACTCTTACGGAAAGCTAGACGAAGCAGACCTTGACTATAGCACAAGGCAAAACGGCGAACAAGTGTACGGCAACAGCAAGCGCTTCTTAATGTATTCATTGTTTGAATTGTTTAAAAAGGAAAAGAAAGTTAAACTTTCCATTGTTCACCCAGGCATAACCTTAACGAACATGCAGGACAACTACCCTAAAGAAATGCTAGCAAAAATAAGGGAAAATATGAAAGCAAAATACCCTGCCCCAAACCAAGCTTGCTTAAGCATTGTGGCTGGCGTGTTTAGTTCCACAGAATACCACGAATGGATTGGCCCTGAAATTGAAGATGTGTTTGGCTTCCCTGCAAAAAGAAAATTAACCAGCTCAACTGTGGAAGAAAGCAAAAGAATTTTTGAACTTGCAGAAAAAATGTATAAAGATATGAAATCTCTTTAATGCAAATGCTTGTTAATCAACTTTAAAATTTTATTTTTACCGTTATCAGTTTGCAAAGATTGATAGCGGTTTTTCTTTGTAACATAATCGAAATTTTTAATAGCGTTTTCTAGCTTTGTTGGGGTTAAAAACTCCTCTCGTAAAATAGAGGCAACACCTTCGTTGAAATAATATTTTGCATTTTGAAGTTGGTCTCCCCTGCTGGCTCCATTTTCAAGCGGAATTAAAAGCATTGGAATATGTTTAAAAAAGCACTCTGCAGTAACGCCTGCACCACTTCTGCCCACAACAAAGTCGGCAAGGTTGTATACCCCCACCATGTCGTCGGTTTCTTCAATTAAATTATAGTTTTCAAATGACTTAACTTGCGAGTTGCCCTTCCCGGTTATGTGAATTATATTAAATATTTTAATAAGTTCTTTTATTATCGGAAAAAGATTTGCGTTAATTACTTTAGAGCCCAAACTGCCACCAACAAACAAAATTGTTGGCTTGTTTTTTTCTAAAACAAAACTTTTGCATTTATGTTTGCTTTCGTATGCCGAACTAAAAATTGGCCCAGTAAAAACTACCTTCTTGCTTTTCTTTTTAAGATGATAAAAATTAACACACATTTTGTTGCAAAGTTTAAGAATAACCTTATTGGCAAGCCCAAAAGTATAATCACTTTCGTGTGCAATAATTGGAATTTTTAAAATCCTTCCCGCCAAACACACAGGCAAAGAAACATACCCTCCCTTGCTAAAAATTAAATCCGGCTTAATTTCTTTTAAAATTTTTTTTGCCTCTAGCACCGCCTTAATTAATACAAACGGTATTTTTAAGTTTTTTATAACTTTGCCTCTAACAAATTTAACAGATGGAATTTCGTGAAAACTAATTCCTTCATCTATCACTCTGTGTTTTTCAATGCCCGCACTTCCAATATATTCAATTTCATTTTGCTCAATAAGCTCTTCAATTAAATATAAATTAGGCATAACATGACCAAGCGTTCCACCACCAGTAAAAACAATTTTCTTCATAGCGTAGTTTATGTTAAAAAATTTAAAAATATTGCAATCCCCTTATATGTTTGTGGAAATGTGTTTAAAATTTTGCAAAATTAAAAAAATCTATTGACATATTTTCCTGTTTTTGTTAAAATAATTTCGTTTATAAATACTATGAGGACCCTTAGCTCAGTTGGTAGAGCAACTGACTCTTAATCAGTGGGTCCAGGGTTCGAGTCC
>CALBOE010000009.1 GCA_937896905.1 uncultured Clostridia bacterium
GGAGCTAGTGAAGGGAATCGAACCCCCAACCTGCTGATTACAAGTCAGCTGCTCTACCGTTGAGCCACACTAGCATATATATCCAACAATCGGTTAAGATTGTGCTGTTGTTCCAGAAAGGTCTGGTGGGAAGAGATGGATTCGAACCATCGAAGACGAAGTCGACGGATTTACAGTCCGTTGCATTTGGCCGCTCTGCAATCTTCCCGTGTTTCACACCATAAAAGTGTGGTGCCTCGAACCGGAATCGAACCAGTGACACAAGGATTTTCAGTCCTTTGCTCTACCGACTGAGCTATCGAGGCATAATTTGGCGACCCGAAAGGGGCTCGAACCCTCGACCTCCAGCGTGACAGGCTGGCGCTCTAACCAACTGAGCTATCGGGCCAAATTATAATTTATTGGTGCCTTTCGGCTGGTGGGCCTTCACGGACTTGAACCGCGGACCGACCGGTTATGAGCCGGTTGCTCTAACCAACTGAGCTAAAGGCCCCAATAATGTAATTGTGCTGGGCAAGAACAATGGTCGGGGTGAAGGGACTCGAACCCCCGGCCCCATGATCCCAAATCACGTGCGCTACCAACTGCGCTACACCCCGATGTTCTCCATCGCAATTACTATATTAGTTTACAATAACTTAAAATAAATGTCAATAATTTTTAAACACTTTTTTAATTTTTTTATAACCAAGTGGGAATTATTTCAAAATTTTTACCATTCAAGTAAGCCAAACTGGAGTTTTTAGCAAATTTAAAGGCTAAAAAGTTGGCGGTTAGGTGCATTTGTTTAAAATTGTCCTTGCCATATTTATTATCACCTAAAATTGGGTGGCCATAATAAGCAATATGTGCCCTAATTTGATGTGTTTTGCCAGTTAAAAGATTTGCTTCAAGCAAAGTGTTTTCCCCACTATACTCTATTATATCAAACTCTGTGGCAATTGGTTCATAGCCGCTTGTTTTTAGTTCACTAATCCAAACTTTTGAAAGTGCATCTCCCTTTTTTAAATAGACGGTACGTTTAATTTTAGATATATCTACCCTTCCATGCACCTTTAATGCATATTTTTTAATTATTGCACTGCGAGTTTTAAATGCTGCCAAAAGTTCCTTTTCTGCCTGTTTGTTTAGGGCGAAAATTACCAATCCCTCTGTGTTGCGATCTATTCTGTGCACTGGATTAATTGTAGAGAATTTAGCCCGTAAAACCGAGAGCAAATCCCTATCGGTTTCGCTAATAACTTCAATGCCTGCTTGTTTATTTACAATGACAATGTTTTCATCTTCATAAACCAGTTTATACCAATCCGCTTGTTCTTTTTGTTGATAAAATACAATAATCCTATCACCAACATTTAATATGCAATCTTCTTTAACTCTCACATTGTTAACTTTAACATCTTTATTAGATAAAATTTTTGCAATGTCATAACGTGAAAGAAAAGGCAATTCATCAATAATTGCCTTAGTTAACTGTTGCTTTTTGTTTGTGGTAAATTCAATCTTTTGCATAAAATAACTAAACTGTTAACCAAATACACCTTTTATTTGGCGTATAAATCCCGCATAAATTTTGCACCAATTTCTTGACTATCTAATGCTTCGCTTATAACCCATGGCGCAATTTCCATTTCCTTTATTACATCAATAAAATCGTTTAAATTTGGCATTCCAGCACTTCCGTCTGGCATTGTATCTCCATGTTTTAAGTGTTTAATTTCACCTTTGTCGCCATAGCAAATTGTGTACGCATGGAAATGAATTTTATCAAACTTTTCTGGAATTTCGTCCTTAATTTTTTGAAGTTTTTGTTTAATGTCCTGCTTGGTTGTTAAACTGCCAATTTCCCTTGCGTGCAAGTGTGCGATATCTATGCATGGATAGCAGTATTCACACTCTTTGCAGATTTTAATAATTTCATCAATGCTACCCAAACTTGCTGTTTTGCCACCGATTTCTGGGTATAAACGCACTTCTCCCATGTCCACTTGATGCGTAAATTCATTAACCGAAGAAATAAGTTGCTCTATTGCCTGCTGCCTACCTTTTTCTGTGTTATTGTGTCCCCCACCCGGGTGAAAGATTATGCGATTAACCCCTATGGTTTTTGCAAGTTCTATGCCTTCTTTCATGTTGGTTTTGCTTCGTTCCACAACCGCCGAATTTAAACTTCCAAGGTTAATATAATATGGCGCATGAATGGAAAAATAAAAACCATTTTGCTTCTCTTCCAAAAAAATGGATTTGTTAACATCGGAAACTTTAAACCCATAAACACATTGAATTTCATAGGCATTTAAACCCATTTCTTTAAGCCAAGGGAATAAATTTTTGAGTTTCCCTTTGTAGTTTGTGGGAACACCCGCAACACCAAAAATCATTTTTCACCTACACAAAATTTTTAAAAAACTTTTCTCTTAATAACAAATATTTTGCGTTGTTAATTCTGTAACTATTATTAACGCATAAATCGAACTTTTTATTAAAGTTGCTAATTGCTTTTTCGTCCTCAAGAATAATAACATTTTGCAAACAGGTTGCAACATTTTCACGGTTCAAACTAAATGCACCACAAAGAGCATATTTATTATCTACAATTATTGAATTAAATTTAATAAATCCATCGTATAAATATACATTAGCGCCTTCTAAAGCAAGTTCCTTTGCATAAGCGCGGCTAGCGAAATATTTGCTGTGCATTGTTGTTTTAAGTGGAACCATCAACCTAACATCAATGTTAGAATGAATGGCATATTTTAAAAGTGCCATAATGCTTTCGGTTGGAATAAACTCTTCCAATTGTAATTGGATAGACGTTTTTGCAGAACATATAGCTTTGATTAATAGCAATTCAACGTTTTGGTTAGCTTTATTTGCTACAAATTGTATTGTGCAATTATTATTTACCTCTCTATTGTTCACTTGTGAAAGTTCAATGTATTTTCCGCTAGCAAACACCATGTCTTGATGAATTGCCACATTCATTGGCTGAACCACATCGCCTTTAAATTTAAAAAATGTGTTTGCAACTTCCACCCCTGGTTGCATTTGACGCTTACTAACATCAAAACCGCCAACAAAAACAGTTTCGCCATCAATGGATATAACATTTCTGCGGTTTGAATAGATGCTTCCCAAACTTTTCCATTTGCTAAATTTATAAATCTTCACGCCAGCTGTTTTAAGCTGCTTCTTTATGGATTGTTTAATTCGTTTGTCGTGCACCAATTTAACCACAACTCCCGCCTGCGCTTTGCTTGCCAAAACAGATAAAATTGGCGAAAAATCGTCAACACCAAATGTGGTTAATTCCAACATTATATATTTTTTTGCTAAACCAAGTTCTTTTTCAACAGCCGTTTTAAACTTTTCGTAAGAACTAAAAATTTCGTAACTGTTGTTTTTTGTTAGGCAGGTGTTAAACGCCAAATTGTTAAACGAATAAAAATCATCTGTAGTTTCAACTGCCACAGAATGCAAGTTAGAGTTATTTAAGCCAACAAACACTTCGTCTTCCCATTGCTTTACTGCAAGTGATTGCTGTTTCTTGTGTTGAAAAATTTTGAAAATTAAATAAATAATAGACGTTACAATGCTATTAGTTAAAAACCCTAACATCCAAAAAATTATGTTCCTTGGCTTATCTCGTTCAAAAATTATCATTACTGAAGTTGCAATAATGAACAATAAAATATATAAAATACTAAAAATAATCTTAAATGCTACCACTAATATATAATAACAAAATAAAATAAATTAAGCAACTAATTAAAAATATTAATAAAATTAATTGATAAAATTTACTTAATGTGTTATATTTAAAGAGTTAAATGCTACTGTGGCTTAGTTGGTAGAGCAGCTGATTCGTAATCAGCAGGTCGGCGGTTCGAGTCCGCCCAGTAGCTCCAAAGCGGCCGTTGTGGTCGTTTTTTTATTCAAATGTAATTATTAGAGTTTTTACAACAGATGAGTCTTCTGTAGATGTAATAGTTAAGGTTATAGTTCCGCTAGATTTGCGGTTTAAAATTATAAAAGGTGCATCGCAACTTTCCACGGTTGCAACATCTAAATTGCTAGAAACAACAAAAACTGTTTGAACTGCAAAATCATTGCTCTCATCTATAATTTCATATTGAATTTTTAACCTTTCTAAATTTGTGGTTATTGTGGATGAAGAATAATTAATAATGTTTATTGAATATACTTGTTTTGGCAAAATGTTAAAATTAAATACATACGAATAGGTAACAAACTCGTAATTCAAGTTGAGTTTAATGCTTGCCTGCCCTGCATTTTTTGCCACAAATTGATTGTTAACAATCTGCACATTTCCATTTAAGCTGGTTAATTCTGGAGTTGTTGCTCCAATATTTAAAATAAACAAATCCTGCAATCCTTTCGTTTCACCCACTCTCCACGATAAATTAATTTGTTTAACTGGCTCGTATTCCTCAGCACTTTTAACATTCACTAGAATTGTGTGGGTTAAATATGAATTTTCATCTTCCAAAACCTTAAAAGAAATGCGATAAACTCCCACAGAGTTGGCGGATATAATATTGTTTGAATAACTTATGCCGTCTGTTGCTTCACCTGTATATGTTGTGGTGCTCACATTTATTTGGCCAACCATACTCGCTGGCTCTATGGAAATATGATTAATAAGTTGTGCCTGACCACCTACCAAAAGTGTTATATTGTTTGGGCACAATAAGTTAAAACTGCTAGCATATTGTTGTCCTGCTCCGTTGGGGGTGTTTGCGGGTTTGCTATCTTCTACATTCTTATATAACACTAAAAACAACGTCACTGCAATCACTGCCAAACAACAATACAGCGGATAAATAATCTTTTTCTTTTGCATTTGCAAATATAATAAACCAATTACCATATTTTGGCAATTTTTTTTGCAAAAAATGTCGAATTTTAAAAAAACACCCTAACTAGGGTGATTTTTAAAGTTTTTAAACACTTTCTTTTTTTATGTTTGTTACAATATTTAGTTTTCTGCGTTCTTCGTCCTTGAAAGATATAATCCCTTTCACACGAGAATGCAGTTTGTAAATATGGTGTGTTGCAACGTTTGCCTTATCCGTGTTTTCTTTTGTTATTGCAAGTGCGGTTAAACCATTATCTAGTCTAATAACTGCTCCAACAGGCAAAATTTTAACAACCTCACCCTCAACTTCGTCACCTAAATTTATAGACGCAAACAATTTTTCGTAAGGGCTTTCGGTTAGTTGTTTTAACCCAACAGCAATTCTAGAAAAATCTGTGTTGCAATCTAAAATTTTAAATTCGTATTCGTCGTTTAAGGAAATAACCTCTTTTAAAGAAGCAATTTTGTTATAGCTTGCATCACTTATTGAAAGTTTTGCTTTGGCGCCATTTTTTAAAAGAACGATTGCAAACTTATCTTCCAATTTAATAACAGAGCCCGCAATTACCTGCCCAATTTCAACTGGTTCAACTTGGGCATTGTTTAATAATTTTGTGCTACAAACAATGGATTTTTTTATGTTATTTAATTCAATAACAATAGCTGTAACTTCCCTGTTTAATAAGCTGTCCTTGTTAACAAAGTCTTGAACTGAACATTGTGAAAATGGCAAGAAAACTCTAAATCCCATAAAATCGCCTGTTAGCCCCGCCGTTCCAATATTTGTAACTTTAAACGTTAATTCGCTTCCAACCTTAAGGTTTTTTAGTTTTTCCTTATCTTCAAGAGCCTTATTAACTCCCTCGTGCATAAGAACTAAGCAACCCTTGTCGTCGATATCTCCTGTTACCATAATCAAAATTGCGTCGCCAATTTTAAATGCTGGGTCTAATTCCGTTTTTGGAAACACTCCTTCTTTAAGCCCACCCAAAGCAACAACAACTTCCTTTTCCCCTATCATAACAATTGTGCCGGTAATAATATCTCCTCTGGTGTATTGTGTCATGCTAATATTATAATCTTTCATTCGCATAAATTAATTTTCTCCTTCTAGTAATGCGTTCATTTTTTTAACAATTTCATTTGCAAATTCTTGCACGTAATCTCTGTCTTTTTTGCGGGTTTCGTCTGGGTAAATTGGTTCACCAATTAACAATTTTGTTTTATGAAAAGCTTTAATTTTTTTATTATACATCATTGGAACAACTGGCGTGGAAGTTCTAATTGCAAACATTGCAACACCTTCCTTTGCAGAACCGTCTTCAACATACGGGGTTTTTGCACGAGTTCCTTGTGGAAAAATTGCCACTCTCTTTTTTTTGTTAATAAGCCTAAAAATTTCTTTAATTGCGCGAGGGTCTGCCTTGCCTCTATCCACCTCAACCGCACCCAAACTGCGCATAAATCTAGCTTTAAATTTGTTGCTGAACAATTCTTTTTTAGCCAAAAAATAGTGCTTTTTAAAAAATTTAATGTCAAGCATAACGGCATCTAAATTGCTCATATGGTTACAAGAAATAATAAATTGTTGTTTGTTCTTCTTAAGAGTTTTTAAATTTTTTAGGCCAACACGTTTAACTGGCACAAAAATAATCATAGGAAGAGCAATCAACACAATTAAAAAATAACAAAACATTTTAACTCCCTTTAATGCTGTTGCCTGCAAGATATCCCGTACTCCAGGCCACCTGAAGGTTATATCCTCCAGTTAATGCATCAACGTCTAAAACCTCACCAACAAAATATAGATTTTTAACCAATTTGCTTTCGCAAGTTTTATTGTTAATTTCCTTAACATCTACCCCGCCAGAGGTAACTATTGAAACATTTATATTATCTAATGATTTAATTTTAAAGTCAATTTTTTTAAGTGTTGAAATTAATTTTTGTCTATCGTCTTTAGTGAATTCACTCATTTTTTTGTTTTTAATGTGTGCTTTTGCCATAAAAGCATCAACAAACCCATTTGGAAGCAAAGTATGCAAATAAGTTTTGTAATCTTTTTTAGCATTCTCGACAAATTCTCTTTTAAACTTATTTTCTAACTGTTCTACATAAAGGGCTGGTTTTAGGTCTATTTCTGCCACAGCTCCTGCTAAATTTAGTTTATTAATTTTGCTAGATAGTGTTAAGGCAGTTGGCCCGGTTAATGAATTAAACGTGAATAACAAATCTCCAAATTCACTAAATGTTTTGCCTTGCACTTTTATGGTTAAATTTATGTTTCTTAAACTTATGCCATTCAACTTTTCAACGTTGTCCTTAACTAATATTGGGCACAATGCACTTGTTGGCTGAACAACTTTATGCCCAAACTGTTTGGCAATTTTATAACCAAAATCTGTTGCTCCTGTGCCAGCATAGGAAAGTCCGCCTGTTGCAACAACTAAACTATGCGCTGTGTATTTAATGTTGTTTGCACACAATATATTGAATGTGTTGTTTTTTAATTCTACCTTTTCAATTGTTGTGTTTAACGTTACAGCAACACCGTAATTTTGAAGAGTTTTTTGCAAGGTTTTTATAACGTCGCTCGACTTATCACTTTCTGGAAATACTCTGTTGCCCCTTTCCGTTCTTGTTTTTAAACCGTTTTCTTCAAAAAATTCAATGGTTTGTTGTGGCGAAAATGCGTTAAGCGCTGAAAACATAAATTTACTATTCGTTACAATATTGTTTAAATGGTTTTCTATGCTGCTGTTATTGGTTAAATTGCATTTTCCTTTACCGGTTATGTAAAGTTTTTTGCCCAATTTTTCATTGTGATCAATTATTAAGGTGGTGTTGCCATTTCTTGCAGAAAAAATGGAAGCCATCATTCCACTTGCACCACCACCAATAATAATCACATCATACTCTGTTTTCATATTTAAATATTAACACATTCTATAGTTTTTTGCAACAAAGTTTTAACAGAAACAAAAAAGAGATATTGCTATCTCTTTAAACTGTTTAAATATTTAATTTCTTTGTTATTTAATGGCGCATATTCACCTCTAGAAAGCCCGCCCAAACGAATTTCGCCAATTTGAACACGTTTTAAGAAAGTTATTTCTTTCCCCACAGCCGCAAGCATTTTTCTAACCTGTTTATTTTTGCCTTCGGTTATGCTAATTTCTATTCTTGAACTGTGCTCGTTTGCCTCCAACCTAACCACGCTGCACGGTTTGGTAACGTATCCACCAATATCAACACCCGAAGATAATTGTTTAATTTCTTCATTGGTTATTTTCCCCTCTATTTGCGCAATATATGTTTTGCTAATTTCGCTGTTAGGTTTTGTTAAAATGTTTGAAAGGTCGCCATCATTTGTTAACAACAATAACCCCTCTGTTTCATAATCTAACCTTCCAACAGGGAAAACTCTTGCGTGAACACCACGCATAAGTGACATAATGGTTTTTCTATCCTTGTCGTCGCTAACTGTGGTTACATACCCTTTTGGCTTATGAAGTTTATAATAAACAAAATTGTTTGTTGGTTTAATAAGTTTGCCTTCGCAGGTAACTGTGTCGAAACTAGAAACATCTGTTGCCAAATTTAACACAACCTTACCATTAACTTTAATTTTTCCTTGTGCAATTAATTCTTCTGCTTTTCTTCTGCTTGCAACACCCGCTGTTGCAATGTATTTATTAATTCTCATTTATTCTTCCCATAATAGTTCATTAATTTGTAGAGTTTCACTATCAATTAATTTATCTATCTTATTCATTGTAAACAATTTTAAGGTTTTAAGCAAGTGATTATTTAAATAAATGTCAATTTCCCCAACTTCGCAATTTTCAGTGGCATCGTCTAGTTTAACGTTATATTTAATTTTCAACTTGTCTTTTTCGCCGTTGTTAAGTGGATAATAGAAATTTTCTTCTGTATAAAGATACAACTTTCCTTGCTTATCATCTATAATATACTCGTTGTATATTTCTTTGTTCTTGTCTATAATTAACTGATTTGAATATTCTTCATAAACGCTATTTAACAGGTTTGAGCTTTCTTCAAACATTGGCCCGCAATTTAAAATCACACAAACTGCCTGAAAGTCTTCTCTTTCGCAAGCACTAACCAAGCATCTGCCCGCACGACTTGTAAACCCAGTTTTAACTCCGCAACACCCCTCTAAACTTGAAAGTAGGCGATTTTTGTTGGTTAAAAATCTTTTATCCGATTTATTTGTTGCGTCTATAACGTAACTTTTAGTAGAAACAATTTCTTTAAATATTGGATTTTTTAGTGCATAAGCAGTTATTAATGCTAAATCATAAGCTGTGGTGTAATGGTCGGCGTCATCTAATCCATGTGGATTGGTAAAATTGGAATTGTTTGCACCAACCGTTTTTGCCAATGCGTTCATTGCTTTTGCGAAGTTGGTAACGCTGCCAGCAACATGAATTGCAAGAGCTGTTGCTGCGTCGTTACCACTTCTTAGCATCAGTCCATATAATAAGTCCTTAATTGTTAGCATTTCTCCTTGACGCAAATATATAGACGTGCCCTCAACTCCTACGGCGTGGTCGTCTACTTGAATAAATTCTGTTAAGTTGTTGCAATTTTGAAGCACGGTTATTGCTGTAACCACCTTTGTCGTTGAGGCCATTGGCAGTTTTGCATTTTCGTTTTTGGAATATAAAATTCTTTTACTTCTGGATTCTAGCACGCACATTGCTTTGCCAGAACAGCCAACAGCTTCTGCAAAAATCCGTTCGTTTGGAACTGCAACCGCCCCAAAACAACACAACAACATAAGTATTAACAGCATTATTGGCAACTTAGTTTTCATTTTATTTTCTCCACAAACGATTTAAGCACTTCGGTTGCATTTTTTAGTAAATCTAAATAAGCATTCGACTTGTCGGCGTGAATAAGTTTGAATTTGTTGTTGCTAACCACAAAAAAACCAATTGGAGTTACTGTAAAACCTCCACCCGTTCCGCCCGCCATAGGGAAATCTGCCGAATTGCGTTTTGAATTAAGGTCGTTATATTCTCCGCCTCCAGCAACAAAGCCAACGCTAACTTTAGAAATTGGAATTATTACGCTATCATCTGGCATGGTTATTGCACTGCCCACAACACAATTAACATCAATCATTGCTCTCACTTTTTCAAGCGAAATACCTACTAACGACTCTATTTTGTTTTCTTTAAGTTGCACTCTTTCTTTTTCTTTCATATTTCCCCCACGAATTTATCAATGTGTACACTAGCGTGTAAATTAGGTCGAACACAGAAATTCTTGCCACGCTTAAAAACTTAACATTGAAAATATCTTCATTGTATTTTGGCTCAACATCAATTAAAATATGTGCCGATTTTTTATTGTTTTTAACTTTCGAAAGCATCATTTTGCTTAAAACATCTATATATCCGCAAATAATCGCAGTATGGCAAGAATTTAGCATATAACCAAAATTGGCATTAACATGCAACCTTACTAAATGCTGCCTGAAATATAACTGCTGAAAAAGGTTTATAAAGAAAACAAAATTAAAATCTTTTTGGGTTAGTTTAACTTTTTTCTCTTTCTTTTTAAAATAAATATACACACAACCATGTTTAATTCTAAATTTTAATTCTAACTTGATTTTTCCAAATAATTTGAAGCATATAATTCCTTTCAGTTTTAAAATGTTAAACCTAACATCAAATTGCACCAAAAACGGATATGCAATGCTCCATATATTCATTATTGTTGAAAACAAAAAAATAAGATACCACATTAAAAATAGTATCTTTTTTTTCTTTGTTTCTATTCACAATTAGTTATTCTTCGTTAGAGGTTTCTTCTGTCGGTTCCTCCTCATCTGGAATTTTAAATTCTCTGTATAACGATTCTCCATCGCTGTGAATTACCCTAATCCTATTTAGCAATTCATTATAGTTAGGCAAATCTTCAAGCGAATTAAGTTCAAAACGTTTTAGGAAATTATCGGTTGTTCCAAACAACAGTGGCTTGCCAACTGCATCTTTTCTTCCCACCACTTCAATAAGGTTATTAGATTGAAGAAGTTGTATGGCATAATCGCAGTTAACTCCTCTTATATTTTCAATTTCAACACGAGTTATTGGTTGCTTATAGGCAACAATTGCAACCGTCTCCATTGCTGCCCTTGTTAAGCTGCGCTCTCTAATTGGATTTAGAATTTCTGCAATATTTTCAGCAATATCGGGGTTAGAACATAACTGCACTTTCGACTTATATCTAATAATATTAACGCCACTTTCTTCATTGTATTTTTGTTTTAAAATGTCTAGGCATTTATTAAATTCTTTGTCGTTCATATCGTATTTTTGTTTAAACTCATCAATATCAACGCCCTCGCCCGCAACAAACAAAACTCCTTCAATTATTTTTGCAATTTCATTAAACTTCATCTGTAATCTCCTTACGTTTAATTAATATATCTGCGTATTTATCTGCTTGCACCACCTCAATTTTTTGAAATTTAAGCAATTCCAAAATGGCCATAAATACAGTTATAACCTCCAACTTCGAATAGGTGTCATCAAATAAACTGAAAAAATTAATTTGGGCATGATCTTTAAGAACATTTGTCAAAAATGCAATTTTATCGGCAACTGTCCATCTATCTTTGTTAATTTTCTTTTCTGGTGGCGCTTCTCTATCCTTAGTTTTCATAAGAATAAATGCAAAAGCGTCTAGCAATTTTTCTAAATTAAATTGATTAAACACCACTCTTGCATCGCCAACAGATTTGTCCGGCTGTTTATAAAAGCGATTAACGTTTTCAAGTTCTCGCAAGTTTCCGCCGGCTTCTTTAAACAACTCATACTCTTTAAGTTGCAATTTCAGCCTGGTTTCGTCGTCCATTTCGTCAGCTTCTTCAATTAAATCTTCATTTGGAAGCAGTTTCTTAGATTTCATTTCTAACAATCTGCTGGCCATATCCAAAAATACCGTTGCTTCGTCCATATCAATATCTGGCATTGCCTGAATTCTTTGAATATATTGGTCGGTAATTGGCGCAATTTTAAGGTCGTCAATTGTCATGTTGTTTTTTGCAAGTAACTCTAAAATTAAATCAAATGGAGCTTCAAAACCCTCAAAATCTATGCTTAAATTCGCTTCCTCGCTAATATATAATTTGTTATAATTGTCCATTTCACACCCCTATAAATGTTATTGGCAAATAAACATAATTATACAAAATTGTTAAATACCAATTTAAAATGTCAAAATTGAAAAGCAAATCTATAAAAATGCTGGTTAAAATAACCGCTAGCAAAATTTTCATTGCATTTTTTATGCTAAATTGCAAGAATTTATTGTTGCTTGTCATAAAAGTTGAAATAAACGTAAATCCATCAGACGGATATATTGGTAAAATGTTAAATAAAACCAAGAAACTGTTAACCCACATTAAAGAATCTAATGCCAAATAGACATATTGCATTGCTTCGCCAGGAACTCCAACAGTTGCTCGCAACACTGCAGATAGAATTGCTGCAATTAGACCAAACAGAAAATTAGTAAGCACGCCAGAAACAGAAACCCACCTTATCCCTGTTCTATACTTTTTAAATTTTAAAGGGTTAACAGGCGTTGGTTTTGCCCAGCCAAAGCCACAAAGCATAAAAAATAAAAATCCCATTATAGATAAATGCTTAAATGGATTAAGCGTTAACCTACCAGCTTGCTTTGGTGTTTCATCTCCCATTTTTACTGCGGCAAATGCATGTGCAAATTCATGCAATGAAAGTGAAAAAATGAAAGCAAAAATAGTAATTAAAAAAATAATTACTGCACTTTCTGGTGATGAAAAATTACTATCAAATAAATAGAATAACACACTTTCTCCTTTTAAATTATAGCAAAAATATTATTGTTTTGCAAATGAATTATACAACAAGTTGCATATTATTATATTGTATTTTGCATTAAAAATATACACCGTATGTGGTGTATATCTGTTTTATTTGTTAATTTTTAAGGTTGTCAATCTGTTATAGAATGAACTAGCATTAAGCGGATTTTTTTTGTTGTTTATTTGCTCTATTGCACTGTCAGTTTCATTGGTGTCAACAATGCCCAATTCTTTAAACACCTGTAAACATATAAAGAACTGCAAATAAGAATAATTGTCTTTAACCTTCATTTTGCTAAGAATTTTTTTGAACATATCATAGCAATAGTAGCCAGTAATTTTATTTTCGCAAGCAAATTGAATTAATCTATAATAATGTCCAAACGTTTCTCTCGATAAATCAACATTCCTTAAAATTGGACAACTATTTTCTGGCATATGTGGTAAGTATATTGTAGACTTGCTGATTTTTTGCAAAACAGATAAATAGCCCATGTTTAATATTGGATCTAGGAAAATTATTCGACTAAATGTGTTAAATGCATTAAAGTTTGTTGGTGCCAGCAGAATTGTGTTAAGTCCTGTTGCGTCATTAACGTCAAATATCCTTGTTCTAAAAATGTTGTTTCGGTTAAACAATGCCTTAAAATTTAAATATGTGTTGTAATCATTTGCAACAATAAGTGTGCCATAAACTGTTTTATCCATATCAACTAGCAAACGAATGAGTTGATCTCTGTTGTAGTTGTTAAAGGTGTAACTTTCTGCTGAAGAAAAACAAATTTGCTTAACATATTCCGCTTCTATAATTTCATTATTTTCTGGACGATAAATATCTTGATAATCAATCGATTTAACAATTCCAGAAATGCGCTTACTCCCCCTGAATGAATCAATGCTTAAATCTGTTAGAATGTTGCAAGAAGTGCTGCCAGAAAGAACAAAATATTGGTTGCTAGCATTAAAGGCCAACAAACTAAAATTTGGGTAATTCAAAACCAAATGTTGTGGGTGTTTTGGCAAACTGCTAACTGTTGCATTGTTTAATTTAAAATTGAAAATTGGCCTTGCATTCATGTGCCCACATGGCTCTAATCTATCAATATCTTCAACAAATTTCAGCGTAATTTCGTCTGGTTCTAAAGCAAAGTCGTAGGCCCTTGTTGGCAAAAAGTCGGTTTTGCTTAAATTTTCTGCCACATATTCATTGGTTAGCTTTGTAAACTCGTCAAAGTTCTCAACTTTAAGTGTTAACCCGGCAGCCATTGGATGACCACCAAATTTGCTTAACAAGTGTGTCATACTACTTAATAAGGTGTGCACATTAACACCATTAACGCTTCTGCACGAGCCAGTTAATTCGTCCTTAACTTGGCTGAATAAGAACGTTGGGCGGTGAAATTCTTCCGCAATTCTAGCCGAAACAATACCTAAAATGCCACTATCCCATTCCGGGCTAGACATAACCACTGCACTAATTCTAAAAATATCTTTATTCTGCAACTCTGTTTTAACGTCATTATAAACTTTGTCGCATAGTTTTTGGCGCTGATTGTTATAATCTAATATTTGCTTACAAATTTTTTTAATTTTAACTGGATTTTCTTCCAAATAAAGTTCCAAACTTGTTTCTGCACTGCCCATTCGGCCACTTGCATTTATTTTTGGGGCAAGCTTAAAAGCAATGTCACTCGATTTGCAATTAATGTTAAGCCCACACTCTTGCATAAGCTTAATAAGCCCAATTGGCAATCGATTTAATTCTTTAAGCCCCAAGGCAACAATTGCTCTGTTTTCCCCTAAAAGTTCAACAATATCGGCGATAGTGGCAATTGCACAAATTGGCAGATATTTGCTTGCAATGTTAATGCCTGAGAGCGCTTGCACTAACTTTAATGCAACGCCGGCACCGCAAAGCGAATGAAATGGGTATTTCTCACTAACCTTTGGATTAATTATTAGGCAGTTTGGTAACACATCTGCCCTTTCATGGTGGTCTGTTACTAAAATGTCTATTCCTTGCCTTTTAATATATTCAACTTCTTCAACCGCAGTAATTCCACAGTCAACCGTTATAATCAAATCTGGTTTGCTGGTGGCACAAATTTTATCTAGTGTTGCAATTGTTAACCCATATCCATCTTCATACCTATTAGGCATAAAATTGGAAACAGCAACACCCCTACTTTGAAAGTACTTAATTAATATTGCGCTGGCAGTTATTCCATCAACATCATAATCTCCAAACACCAATATTTTATGATTTGCTTTAATGTGTTTTTCAATTAAATTAACGCTTTCTGCCATATCTTCAAAAAGGAAAGGATCGTGCAGATCGTTAATTCCTGGATTTAAGTAACGTTTCAATTTTTCTTGGGTGTCTATCCCTCGAGCATACAAAAGATGAACCAGATGTTTATCTAAATTAAAAACCTTACTCATCTCGTTCACAAATTCTTCATTAATATTTTCGTCTAATGCGCAAATGTAATTCATAATTTATATCTTTAAAAATTTTCTAGAAAAAACCTTTCTAATGAAAGGCCTTATCTATTTTATTCTTTAACCTCAGTGGTTGTTTCTACTTTTTTATAAGTTCTTTTGCTGCTAAAAGTTATTAAAGCACTCCAGCAGAATGGTAGCACATATAAAGCAACGGCTAACAATACAACAGGAATGAACATTAAGTTAAGTGAAACATATTTAATTGGAGTTGGCGCTAGAAGCACAAATAACAAGCCAATAACAAACATTGCAATTGAAATTACTTCCATTCTTAATTTCGAAGAGTTCATTGATGTTGAAAGTGCCTTTCCATACTCTCCATTGTGCATATAGCTTGAAGTACGTATATTTTCAAAAATATCAAAACAAACATAAACAATTAGCATATTCAAAATTGTTAACATTGCAAAGTAGCTAAGCCCAATTGTTAATCGTAAAATTGCGCCCAAAGAAATATATCCTAATGTTCCTAATACTGTTGAAATAATAAGCGTTATTGCACTTGCACCATTATAACGGAAATAAGCAAAAATACTAGCTAATGTTATAAGAATTAAAATAATAACAGCTGTATAAACATAGTCCGATGCCCTAACAATTGGTTCAACCTCTACGTGAACTGTAACATCACCTGCACCTAATTCAAGTTTTGTAACAATTGAGGTGTTCATTTCGTGCTGTTTCCCAGCGTTAAGTTGTTTTGTGTAACGAACTACTAAACAGGTTTCGTCGCCCTCACCCATAACCGAAATGCTATCGAAACCAACATTATATGAATTAACAATTTCTTCAACTTGTTGCCTTGCGGTGGAAATTTTTGCTTCGCTGCCGATTGTTACGCTAAACTCGTTGTAGCCTGTGAATTCAAAATTGCCTTTCATACCAAAAATTGAAAACACCAAAACTCCAACAAGCAAGAATGCAGCAACTGCAATTAGCAAAAACTTATTTTTCTTAAAATATTCTTTGTTAGACTTAGAAAAATCTCTATTTAACATTTGTGCCTCCTTTGTGGAAGTTACATTTTTTGCCATCTGTACTATTCAAAGCAAGATACATTTTAATGAATAATCTCATTAACACCAAAGATGTGAAAAGCGTTACGAATGGCAACACCAACATAGCCCAGCCAAAAGATTGAACCGATAAGGTTGGCACGAAAATGCTAGCAAAACCCACAAAAATTAGTAAAAAGTTTTGCAATAGAATTTTTTGCCACGATTCTTTTTGTGCAGCTTTAAAGGCCACATATAGTTTAGTATCGGCTTGGTAGTATTGTTTTGCTTTTTCGAATAATGTCATTAAACTGTCGGCTGAAACAAGCAATCCAATTAAAATCCCTATTAATCCTGCCAAATTGAAATGAGCAAATGGAATGGATTGCAATAAGAACAGTCCAATAACAACAAAGAACAATAAGTTAAAGCAAGCCAACCAACCCATGTGTTTATACTTAATAATTAGCAAAGCAAATAAAGCAACAACAAATGCCACCATTGCAATAGACACAAAAAGCGTTGCGCTTAAACCATACGAAGGTGAAGTGTTTTGAACTTTTAAGCAGGTTAAAGCCAAAGGTAGCATCCCTGTTTTCATTTTGTTTGCGTAACTTTTCGCAACTTCAAGAGTTGTAAAGCCTTCACTTTGAATCATAATATATCCATCTGGAATGCCATCGTCGCCTAAATCCATTTGGGTATATAATTCATCGCCAAAATAAATGTAAACAGTTCCACCATCTTTTGTTGCCTCTGCAACGTCTGAAACATTTTTAAAATCTACTTTAACATAATAGGTTGTGTTGCCTGTTGATGCATCATAAAATTCGTCGGCAGCAATGGCGCTAATCTGGTCTGCCCTAGCAAAAGGGTTTGTTCCATCTTGAGATGTGGAAAAAGACAGTGTGCCAAGTGTTCTTGCCAAACTTTCAATGTTAGACGAATCTTCATCTGTTAAAATGTTACCAACATGAAGCACTATGCCATTGTCGCCATAGCCAGTTGCGTAAACATCTTTGTATCCTTCATCGCTTAGAATAGATTCTAGGGATAACATTGTTGAATTTTTTAGTACGTTAAAATCATCGTCCGCTTCTGTTTCAATTCTATAAACAAATCTTAAGCCGTTACCAACATCTTCACCCAATTTAAGATTGCTAACAAAGTTAGAATAGGTGTAGAAATTTCCGTTAACCGCAAATGGATAGGTAAAATTTACAAAACTTGCAACTAAACATACAACTAAAATAATGGCAAATAAAATAAATAAGCATTTCGAGCGTTTTCTAGTCATAATTTCTCCTAATTCAAGATTTATTATATATTAAGTTTAAAATATTGTCAATTAAATTAAGGTAAACTCGTTTAATATATCTTAAATTATTGCCCTATTTTTGCCATTTAAGCATTAAATTTATGTTAGTTGGAAAATTTTGAAAAATCTATACTAGCTACACCGTTTTTCTTGAAAGCAAATTTAAAATAACACTTACAATTGCAGACGAAATTACAGCAAACAAAATGTCGTAAATAAACGATAAGTTAAAGGCAAACCCTCCATTTAAAATAGAAAAAATTATAAAGCACAAAACGGCATACAATGCACCTGCAAAAACTGCCTTCAAAAGCAATTTTTCAGCATTCGATTTCTTCAAACAAAGCACCATAAAGAATATTGCTAGAATTTTAATTGCATCATTTATATATGCAATAAGCCATGTTGAAATATCAACAAATTTAAGCAAAACTGCAAAAAGCACTGTGCCCAATAACGTGGCAACAATTCCTAATAAACAGCATTTTAAAATTAACAAAACCCCACCAACTTTTACCGATTTAATTTTTTGCATAACGCCTCCATAACATAATGTATTTGCTAATTTAGCTATAATAACAAACAATTTATGAATTTTTTGGCAAAATATATGATTTTTGCAAGAAAAAAACCGCTACACAGCGGTTTACAATAGTTAATAAAATTTATTCTTTGATTGATTTTGTTTCGTCTTTAACTTCAGCTGATTTTTCTTCTGTTTTAGGTGCAACTTTAACAACCACTTTGTTATCGGCCTTTTTATCTTCTTTGCCAAAAACATAGTAAATTGCGTTTGCGTGCACAGTTAAATATCCAACGTTATTGCCTTTGCCAGATTTTAAAACAAAGTATTTATATTCATCTTCAACGTAACTTTCAACAACTTCGCCAACAACGCCTGTGTCGGTCATAACCTTGTCGCCAGTTTTAAGCTCCTCTCTCATAGCAGATAGTTCGCCATTGAACTTTCTCCTTTTAAGGTAGCTCATAACAAACAATGCCACAACTAGCACAAGAAGCACAATAACTAATACCATTTCCATAATTTACCTAATCCCCCTTACTATACCTAAATATTTTAACAAAATTTCAATAGTAATGTCAAACCTTTTTGCATTATATTTTTGTTTGTTTTGGTTATTTCGTCAATAAGAATGTAAAACCTATTGAAATTTTGGCGAATTTTAAGTTTATTATCACCGCATTAACACCTTTTAATCTTTAATGCCATACTTTTCATAAAATTCTTTTTTAAATTCTAAAAATCTGTCGTTATTAATGGCATCTCTCATTTTTTCCATCATATTTAACGTAAAACGTATGTTGTGCAAACTTAACAATCTTGCGCCTAAAATTTCATTGCACATAACAAGATGATGTAAATACGCTTTTGTGTGATTACGGCAACAATAGCAATCGCATTCATCGTCTAAAGTGCTAAAATCTTCCTTATATTTTGCGTTTTTCAGGGTTACTTTTCCATGGCTTGTCATAGCCAAACCATTTCTTGCCACCCTTGTTTGTAAAACACAGTCGAACATATCAATTCCACGTTCCACGCTTTCAAAGATATAATCTGGTGTGCCAACCCCCATTAAATATCTTGGCATATCTTCTGGATATTTGCCTTTCATTGTGTCTAACATTTCAACCATAAGTTCCTTGGTTTCCCCAACAGAAAGTCCGCCAATTGCAATGCCACATTTGCAATATTTTTTTGTTTCCTCCAAACTTTTTAGGCGTAAATCCTTGTAGAAATTTCCTTGCACAATTGGGAAAAGCATTTGATTATCGTTTTTATGCGCTTTAACGCATCTATCTAGCCAGTCTAAGGTTCTTGTCATTGCCTTTTCTGCCTCTTGGTGAGTGATATTTGGAGGTGTACAAACGTCAAACGCCATTATGATGTCTGCACCTAAATTGTTTTCAATTTCAATGGCCTTTTCTGGGCTGAAAAACATTTTTGCACCAGATAAATGGTTTTTAAATTCAACCCCCTCGTCGGTAACTTTGCGAATATCTGCCAACGAAAAAACTTGAAAGCCACCGCTATCAGTTAACATTGGCCTATTAAAATTCATAAATTTATGCACTCCGCCCGCCCTTTTAACAAGTTCATCTCCTGGGCGAATGTGCAAATGATATGTGTTGGCTAAAATAATTTGTGCGCCTAAATCATACAAATCATCGCTTGTTAAGCTTTTCACAGTTGCAAGTGTTCCAACCGGCATAAAAATTGGTGTGTAAATATCACCATGCGGTGTGTGCAAAATACCAGTGCGTGCCCCACTGTTCTTATCTATATGTAAGGTTTCGTAACTAAATTTTTCCATAAGTCCTTTTATTCAATAAACATAGCATCGCCAAAACTGAAAAATCGATAAGAATTTTCAACGGCAGTTTCATACAAATCCATTGTGTTTTCATATCCTGCAAACGCACTAACAAGCATTATTAAAGTGCTTTTTGGAAGATGAAAGTTTGTGATTAATGCATCTACAACTTTAAATTTATACGGCGGGTAAATAAAAATGCTTGTGTTGTCGTCTTCAGCAACAAGTGGCATTCCTTTAAGCGCAACACTTTCAAGCACTCTAACCGTAGTTGTTCCAACTGCAATAACTCTTCTGTTTTCAATTTTTGCCTTATTAATTTTTTCTGCAACTTCTGCACTTATAGTATAATGCTCTGTATGCATATCATGTTTGGTAATATCGGTTTCTTTACATGGCCTAAATGTACCAAGCCCAACATCGAGGGTAACTTCTAATATTTCAACCCCCATATCTTGTATCTTTTTTAAGAGTTCCGGTGTAAAATGTAAGCCCGCAGTTGGAGCTGCCGAGCTTCCTTCAACTTTATTATAAACCGTTTGATAGCGTTCTTTATCTTTTAGTTTTTCGTGTATATATGGAGGTAGTGGCATACTTCCCACCCCGTTTAAAATATCTTCAAAAACTCCATTAAATTTAAACCGAACAACACGGTTGCCGTCTGGCAGAATTTGTAAAAGTTCGCATTTTAGTTCTTCATTAACAATAAGTTCACCGCCAACTTTAACCCTTTTGCCCGGTTTTAAAAGAACTTCCCAATCGGTTAAATTAATGCGCTTTAAAAGCAAAATTTCAACCACCGCACCAGTTTCTTTATGCGACAAAATTCTTGCGGGTAAAACTCTTGTGTTGTTCACAACTAACACATCACCCCTTTTTAGGTATTGTGTTATATCCTTAAATTGTTTATGCCTTATTTCTTTAGTTTTGCGGTTAAATGTAAGCAAATTGCTTTCATCTCGCTTTTCAAGTGGTGTTTGAGCAATTAAATTTTCTGGCAAATGATAATTATATGTGTTAATATTTGTAAAATCTACCATCACTCTTCTTCCCTATTTTCATCAGTTTCCACTTGCAGGTGCTTAGGAATTGGCAATTTAAGGTGTTCATATGCAAGTTTTGTTACCATTCTACCTCTATTTGTTCTTAACACAAACCCTAGTTGCAATAAATAAGGTTCAACGATGTCTTCAATTGTAGAAACCTCCTCATTGCTGGTTGCAGAAAGCGTTTCCAACCCAACCGGACCACCATTAAATTTTTCAATCATGGCAAGAAGCACACGCTTATCTACATAATCTAGCCCTAATTCGTCAATATCCATAAGAGCAAGCGCTTTTTTTGCTTCTTCCACTGTGATTGTGTCCTTATCTTCCACTTGCACATAATCTCTAACTCGCTTTAAAAGGCGGTTTGCAATACGAGGAGTGCCACGGCTTCTTCTTGCAAGTTCCACAGTAGCTTCTGGCTCTATGTTAACGCCTAAAATGTTTGCCGAACGAGTGATAATTTTTGCAATTTCTTCCACAGTATATAGTTCCAAACGGCAAGAAATGCCAAACCTATCACGCAAAGGGCTAGACAAATTTCCCGCTTTAGTAGTTGCCCCAATTAATGTGAAAGGTTGAATTTTTAAACGCATGCTTCTTGCGCTTGGTCCTTTACCAACAATAAAATCTAAAGCGTAGTCTTCCATTGCTGGATACAAAATTTCTTCAACCGATTTTGAAATGCGATGAATTTCGTCAATAAATAATACATCATTCGTGTTTAAATTGGTTAAAATTGCAGCAAGGTCGGCAGCATTTTCAATGCTTGGACCACTGGTAATTTTTATTTGGCTTCCAATTTCATTTGCAATAATATGGCTTAATGTTGTTTTGCCCAATCCTGGTGGACCATAAAGCAAAACGTGGTCTAATGCTTCCTTTCTTTTTTTTGCGGCAGTTATGTAAACCTTAAGGTTGCTTTTAATTTTTTCTTGCCCAACATATTCCGTGAAAGACATAGGTCGAAGTTTGTTTTCAACTTCAACATCGCTCATATTTTTGGTGCTGGATATAAATCTATCTCTTTCGTCCATAATGTTTCCCTTTTAATTAATCTGCCATGTTGTGCAAAACCTTGGCAACAATTTGTTCGGCCGTATCGCTTTTTTGCATAACTTCTTTGGCTCGTTTTGTTGCGTCGTTTTTGCTCATTCCCAAACTTGTTAAAACAATTAATGCATCTTCAAGCGCTTTGCTGTTCTGTTGCATTGCTGTCATTAAATTGTCGTTTGGCAAAATATAGTCGAATGGTTTAATTTTATCTTTAAGTTCAACAATAATTCTTTCTGCCGTTTTCTTGCCAATGCCTTTGCAACTGCCAATAACCGAAGTGTCTTCATTAATTATGCTGTTAATAATAGCGCTCATTCGTTCTGCAGAGAGAATTTGAATTGCGGTTTTGCTTCCCACGCCGCTAACAGAAATTAGTTGCAAAAACAATCTTTTTTCTTCTGGGCTAACAAAGCCATATAAACTTAATTCATCTTCCCTAACGTGCAAATATGTGTAGATTTTAACTTCTTCGTCCACGTTAGGAAGCGCAACCATACAACTTTTTGTTACCATTAAAGAAAAACCAACTCCCCCAACTTCAACTGTGATGGTGTCATAATCTTTTTCTTTTAAAATTCCTTTAATAAATCCTATCATATTTCCCTTTTAAATTGAATTATCACTCATAACACTGTTGGTTTGCATATGGGTTAATGCAACAGCAAGTGCATCGGCGGCATCGTCTGGCTTTGGCATTTGGCTTAATCCTAAAATGTTTTTAACCATAAATTGAACCTGTTTTTTTTCTGCCCTACCATTACCTGTTAACGCCTGCTTTATTTGAAGGGGTGTATATTCAAAAAGTTTATCAACATACTGCTTGCAAGCAACAATTAGCACTCCACGAGCTTCCGCAACTGGAATTGCCGTTGTGTTGTTGGTGTTAAAAAAGAGTTCTTCAAAGGCAACTTGTTCTGGTTTAAAAGTTTCCATCAACTCGCAACAAGCTCGATAAATTGTGTTTAAACGGCTGCTAATGCTCATAGATTTTGGCGTTGTTATAACACCAAAGTCCACCACTTTGCAACCGTTTGTTTCAATAACCCCATAGCCAACAATATTATATCCCGGGTCTATGCCTAAAACTCTCATATTTTCCTTTTATGCTATACTTTTTAGTTGTGTAATTAATTCGTTAACGCTGGTTGCCAACTCATTAAAACGAGTGCAATCTTCTTCCACTTTATTCTTCTTAACATTGTAGTCCGAAATCATAAGCTCAATTCTATCTAAAATTGCTTTTATTATTTTAACTTGTTGCTTATATCCCTTAATTACAATTGCAGGAGTTTCTTCATCTAGTGTAGACTTAAATTCCTTGCAAAGTTCGCTAATTTCGTGCTTATATTCAGTTTTTAAACTGCCACATTCTTTAAGTGCCACTCTATATTTTTGGCAAGAAACGCTAAAATTGCTACAAACATCTTCCACTTCTGTGTGCAAGCGGTTAATTTTAGATTTATTCTTTAACACAACGCCCGCTCTTTCGCTTTTTTTTGTTTCTGCAATAGTTTTGGAAATAGCACTAAGGTCATTTTTGTAATCAACCATTTGCTCGTAATAAGTCCCAAGCATTGCTCTGTTATCTTCCGAAGTTAAAAGCAAAGAATTATAAAGCGAAAACAAAGCCGACAATTTGTTTCGGTTATCGTTCAACGCTTTTATAATTTCCAATTGCTTATTATTAGTTTCCATCTTCTTCCTCTAAATTGTGAATAACGTCAATGACGTCATCGCTGTCGTTAAGTTTATCTAACATTTTGTTAAAACTTTCTTTTTGGTGCTCGTTTAATGCCACATAATTTTGCGGTATCATTTCAACGCCAGACGATAAAATTGTGTAGCCACCCTGTTCAAATGCTGAAACAATTTCGTTAACAACACTTGCGCTTGGTTCTGTGTAAACAGTAAAAACTTCATCATCTTCGCAGTCCATTGCATTTAATGTAATTGCAAGTTCCATTGCTTCGTCAGAGTTAAAATTAGCACCCTTTTCAACAACAATAACTCCTTTATTGTCGAACAAATAAGAAACGCAACCGGTTGAACCTAAACTTCCGCCAAACTTGTCGAAAGCATAGCGAACGTCACTGCTTGTGCGGTTTTTATTGTCTGTATAACATTTAACAACAACTGCAACGCCGCCAATTCCATAGCCCTCGTAAGTTTGTTCCACAAAGTTGGAACTATCTACTTCGCTGTTTTTCTTAATTATGTTATTAATTCTGTCGTTTGGCATATTGTATTGCCTAGCTTTTGCAATTGCCATTTTAAGTTTGCTGTTTGTGTCAACATTTGCGCCGCCTTCTTTAACGGCAACCATAATTTCTCGCCCCATTTTGGTGAAGATTTTGCTTCTTTCTGCGTCCGATTTTTCTTTTCTACCTTTAATATTATTCCATTTGCTATGTCCACTCATAATTTAAACTTCTCCTATTTTTTGCATAATAATACTTCCTGCAACCCCAGCATTTAAACTTTCCACCACTGGTGCCATTGGAATTGAAATGGTGATATCTGCAAGCTGTTTAAACTGCTTGCTAACACCTTGCCCTTCATTGCCTATTATAACAGCAATACGCTCTTTTGGCAAACGAATTTTGGTTAAACTCTGCCCAAACATATCTGCCACCACAAAATGCTCTGCAATAAGTGCTTTATTGGCAGTTATCTCATTAAAATCTGTTATATGAATTCTTGCTTTTAATGCAAGCCCAGCAGACGAACGAATAACTTTTTCGCTGAACACATCTGCACAGTTAACAAGATATATGTCGTTAAAATTAAATGCCAAAGCGGAACGAATTAATGTGCCCACATTGCCGGGATCTTGCAAATTATCTAAAATTAAAGAATTCCCTTGTGCAGAAATTGGATATTCTTTAATTTTGCAAATGCAAGCAATGTTTTGATTCGTTACAGTTGTTGCCAAACTGCTTAGCATTTTGCTACTAACAACCTCAATGTTAGGGAACCCAGTTAACTGCTTATTGTCGGTTATTGTGTAAACAACTTCAACATTATTAGTTAATAAATCCTTGCAAAACTTTTCGCCCTCCACCATAAAAAGGCCGTTTTTCTTTCTAAATTTTTTATCTTTTAAATTCTTAATATCCGCATTGGTTAAATTCATAAATTAATTATATCAAACGCCACATAATAAGTCAATAATTTGCTGCCAAACAGAGCAACAAAAAACACCCGCTAACCCAGCAGGCGTTTATTGGTTTTTCTTAATTACATTGCCTTTTTTGCAGTTTCAACAAGAGTTGCGAATGCATTTTTATCGCTAACAGCAAGGTCTGCAAGAACTTTACGGTTAAGGTCGATATTAGCTTTCTTTAAACCGTTAATAAATTTGCTATAGCTAATAGCATTTTCACGGCAAGCAGCGTTGATACGAACAATCCAAAGAGAACGCATATCACGTTTCTTCAATTTACGTCCAACATAAGCGTATTGGCCAGATTTCATAACAGCTTCACGAGCAACTCTGTAAAGTTTAGATTTTGCACCTCTGTAACCTTTAGCTTGTTTTAAAATGGCACGGCGTTTTTTAACCGCATTAACTCCACGTTTAATTCTCATAGTGCGCCTCCTTAAATCATTTCCCTAATGTTTTTAGCAAATTGCTTAGAAACATATCCGGTTTTTCTTAAATTTCTTTTTCTCTTACGAGATTTTTTGGTCAAAATGTGACCTTTGCCATCGTGCATCATTTTGATTTTGCCTGTGCCTGTAGTGCTAAATCTTTTTGCAACGGCTCTTCTAGTTTTCATTTTTGGCATAAAAATTTCTCCTTATATATTTTTATTGTAAATTTGCAGGTGTTTAGCAAAATGGGTTATTTTTTGCTTGAAATTGGGGCTAACATCATAAAGATATTTCTACCATTAATGTTAGGGCTTTTTTCAATTTGACCAACACTAGCACAAAGTTCAGCAAAGCGGTTCATAATGTCTATTCCAATTTGTGGGCGAATTTGAATTCTGCCCCTCATTTGAATTTTAACACTAACTTTGCATCCATCGGTTAAAAACTTGCAAACTTGTTTAGCTTTAATTTGAAGATCGTGGTCATCAATGGTCATGCTTAAAGGCATTTCTTTAAGTTTTGCAACCTTTTGATTTTTGCGTTGATCTTTCAATCTTTTAAGCTCGTCGAATTTAAACTTGCCATAGTCCATAATTTTGCAAACTGGTGGCTTAGCTTCTGGTGCAATAAGCACCAAATCCAAATTTTGAGAATTGGCAATTTCTAGCGCCTTTTCGCTGCTAACAATGCCTAACTGCTCTGCGTTTGGACCAATTAAGCGAACTTCAGGTAAAACAATTTGTTCGTTTTTTAGTGATTCTTTCAAATTTCCTCCTACCCAACAAAAAATGGGTTCTTTATGTAAAAGCACCCATACTCAAAATTACGTCTAACCACCTAAAAATAAGGCGATTAATTAAATTGTAATTTATGACCATTGTCGCAACATTGCTTCAAGGTGAGAAGTGGAACTCCTACTTTTACAATTTTATAATATCATATTGTTAATAAAATGTCAACCATTTTTACAAATTAATTTACTTATTTTCCTTTGTTAAAGAATGTATTGTTTTATTATGCACTTAAACCTTAACCAAAACTTGTCTGTAAATTTCTTCCAACTGCTCTGCGTTATATAAAACTGGCACAGGATATAGTGGATTTGATTCCTTAGACGCAGTTACTGCAAGCGCAGGTATATCCATTCTGTTAAGTTCTGGGAAATTTGTTGGAATATTCATTGCTTTGTTCATTTTTTCAATCTTCTTAATGAACAATTTTGCACCTTGTTCAATTGGAGTGTCGGTTGCAAACAACCTTGCATATAGGCCTAATTGCCACAATTTTTTGTAAATTCTCTTGCCGTATTTTTTTAGCACAACAGGAAGAAGCACAGCGTTTGCAAGCCCATGTGCAATGTTGTATTTTCCTCCCAAAGAATGTGCCACTGCATGCACGTATCCCACATAGGATTTAGTAAAGGCAAGCCCCGCCAAATACGATGCCTTTAACATATTTGCCCTTGCCAATTTATTGTTACCGTTATGATAGGCATTTTCTAAATTTTCAAAAATTAATTTAACTGCATCTTTGGCATTTTGACGTGTTTTTTTGGTTGTGCTTCTGCCAATATATGCTTCTACGGCATGGGTTAAAGCGTCCATTCCTGTTGTTGCAGTAATGTGCGGCGGCAAACCAAAAGTTAGTTTTTCATCTAGCATAGCATAATGTGGGATTAAAGAAAAATCGTTAATTGCATATTTATGCCTTGTTTCGCTGTCGGTTATAACTGCCGCAATGGTGGTTTCGCTGCCCGTTCCTGCCGTTGTTGGAATAGCAAACAATGGTGGTAGTTTTTTCATAACTTTTAACACACCTTTCATTTTGCTTGGCGGTTTGTTAGGGCGCACCACCCTTGCACCAACAGCCTTTGCGCAATCCATTGGAGAGCCTCCGCCAAATGCAACAATTGCTTCGCAGTGAAAAGAGTTATACATTTCCAACGCTTCAGCAACATTGTTGGTTGTTGGGTTTGGAACTGTCCTATCATAAATATGAAGCTGAATACCCTTATCTTTAATTGCCTTTTCAAGTTCGGCGGTTAAACCCAATTTCTTTAAACCAGAATCAGTAACCAATAAAACATTGGTAATGGCAAGTTCTTTAAGTTTATTTGCCAAGTCCTTGTTTGATTTTAAAATTTTTGGTTCCCTATAAGGTAAAAACGGCAGCATAATTCTAAACGCTCCTTGATAAATTCGGCAACCTAATCCTTTAAGAAAATTCATACAACCCACTCCCTTTATTTATATTGAAAGGTTGCCGCATTTGTTGCGCCACAGCACAAACAATGATAAATCATGCAACATTTGCGGCAACTAATCTTCTTTTTGTTTTATAAACTTCTATTTATAATTTCGTCTTTAATTTTTGCTTCAAATTCGGCATAAGTCATTGTTACTGTATCTTTACTGCCACGAGCACGAACTGCAACCGTTCCTTCTGCCATTTCCTTATCTCCAAGCACCAACACATACGGAGTTTTTTCCATAACTGCAGAACGTATTTTTTTGCCAACACTTTCATTGTCGGCATCAACTTCCACCCTAACCCCTGCAAGAGTTAGTTTGTTTGCAATTTCGTTAGCATATTCAGCATTCTTTTCGCTTACAGTTAAAATTTTTGATTGAACTGGGCTTAGCCAAGTTGGGAATGCTCCCGCAAAGTTTTCAATTAAAATGGAAATCATTCTTTCCAAACTGCCATAAATAACACGGTGAATCATAATAGGTTCTTTTTCTGTGCCATCGGCATCAATATATTTTAAATTAAAACGTTTTGGAAGCTGCATGTCCAATTGAATTGTGCCACATTGCCATTCTCTACCAATGCAATCTTTAACGTGAATATCAATCTTAGGGCCATAGAATGCTCCATCTCCAGCATTAATTTTATATTCCAACCCCAAGTGTTTTAATGCGTTTCCAAGTGCGGTTTCTGCTTGCTCCCACTCTTCAACTTCACCAATATGGCTTTCTGGCATTGTAGATAGTTCAACCGTGTAGCTTAAGCCAAAAGTTTTGTAAACCTCATCAACCAGTTTCATAACGTTTGTTATTTCGCCTTCAATTTGGTTTGGCGTCATAAAAATATGTGCGTCATCTTGCGTGAAGCAACGAACACGAAGAAGTCCACTTAAAGTTCCGCTTGCTTCGTGACGATGAACTTTCCCCAATTCTCCAACACGAAGAGGAAATTCTTTGTATGAGTGCATATCTTGCATATAATATAACATTCCGCCTGGGCAGTTCATTGGTTTAATGGCAAACGTGTCATCTTCACACTTAAAGGTGTACATATTTTTTTGATAATGATCCCAGTGCCCAGAGGTTTCCCAAAGCTCTCTATTCATTGCCATTGGAGTTTCAATTTCAATATAGCCCGCTTTTTGATGAACCTCTCGCCAATATTTAATAAGTTCATTTTTAACGGTTAACCCTTTTGGCATATAGGTTGGCATTCCTTTTGAATAGTCGCTAATAAAGAATAATTTTAATTCTTTGCCCAGTTTTCTATGGTCACGCTTTAATGCTTCTTCCATTTGCTGCATATACGCTTTTAAATCTTCTTTGTTCAAAAAACCATACACGTAAACACGTGTTAACATTTTGTTCTTTTCGCTTCCACGCCAATATGCCCCACTAACACGATTAATTTTAAAGCTAAATCCACGCAAAAATTTGGTGTTTTCCACGTGCGGACCACGGCACAAATCGTAAAAATCGTTACCTGTGTGATATACACTTAAAACTGCGCCTTCTGGCAAGTCGTTTATAAGTTCTAACTTATAAGGTTCATCTTTAAACATTTCAAGTGCTTGCCTTCTGCTAACTTCGGTGCGAGTGAAATCTTCATTTCTTGCCAAAATTTCTTTCATTTTTTCTTCAATTTTAGCAAAATCGTCTGGAGTTATGCTTAAATTGTCGAAATCATAGTAAAACCCATTGTCGATGGCTGGGCCAATGGCAACCTTAACGTTTGGGTATAGTTCTTTAACCGCCTTTGCCAAAATGTGGCTCATGCTGTGGCGATACATTTCCTGTTTTTGTTCTAATTCTTTTTCCATTTTTTGCTCCTTATTTTTTTGTTTTTTGGAGCTATTTTAAATTAAAAAAACGCCCCAACTGCAAGGGACGATGTTAACCGCGGTTCCACCCTAATTGATGCCAAAGCACCCACTTAATTTTGCAGGCTTCACCTGCCTTGACCTAAACGGTGGTTTCAAAGTTAAGTGTTTTGCGCCAATCTCAGCCAACAGGCACTCTCTGTAAAAATTAACTTAAAATCTACTTGTCCGTAAAATAGTCTATTTAGATGTATTTATTCTAATACCAATTTATTGGTTTGTCAATTATTTTTGTTAATATCTTTAATTTTTCATGTAAATTTTTAGGCGGTTAGAAAAGATGTTGCTTAAAAAACTAACCGCTTCATCTTGCTGATTGCTGTTTAAATAAACATCTATATAGTTTGGGCAACTGTTTAAAACATTTTCAATTAAGTCCACCGCACCATTGCACTCAGCAATTTTTTTAACCTTTGCGTTCTTGTTTTTCATGTTATATATGCTGCAATGCTCGCCATTTATAACCACTTTAACTTTGTATATGGTGTTATCCATTGTGTTAACCAAAAAACGAATAACGTCAAGAAATGTTCCCGAACTAAACAAAGTAGCGTTGTCGCTACTTAAACTTGCCAAATTGTTCCAATGCTCCTTAAGTGGATTTAGCCGAAATTCTAAAAAACTATCCATAAAAAAGGTTTGATTAAAGTTTAAAATGTTTTTTAAGGCGGTTTCGTCGGTAGATTTATCGAATAGCGACAAAACTTTAATATAGGCATTAAAAATCAAGGTGTTACAAAGTGGGTTTTTTATTTTTGTTTTTAAATAATTTGGTTTGTAAACCGTTTCTATGTAGTCCACAACCAAATCCTTTAAAATTGCTTCACACGTGTGTGTGTATATTTCATCAAATGCGAACAAAAGATAAACAAAATTATTATCACTGTATGTTGTTATAATATTTTTGCAAAAATCAACTTTGGTTTGAAGGTTAGCATGCATAAACTCAATTATGCTTTTATTTCCTAGTCCTGTTGCCAAGGCTATCTCTCTCATATTTACCCCTACCTTATAATATGCAGTAAGTTTAAATTTACTCTTAAAAATTTTAGCAAAAAATAACCAAATTTGTTAGGCAAAATTCATAAGTTTAACGCAACAATTTATAAATCATATATTGATTTAAAGCAAATCTCACCAACATTTGCTTTATTAGGAAAATGTATGTTCTCTTTCTTTTATAGGGTTGGTTGCTACAATTGCGTTAGAGTTTCCAATTTGTCCATATTTAATTTTCGAGCCAGCACTTTTTGCAACCAAGTTACTAATAACTGTTGCCCATGCACAAATTATTGGTTTTATATAACCTAAAAAAGAGCAGTTGTGCTCTTTTTATATTTTAGTACATTTCAAAATATAATAACCTTTGTTGCGTTCAATAATGTCGCAATTGTTAAACAATGAAATTAGGTGTTTTTTTAAACTTTCCATTCCATGGTCTTTCCTAATAACCAGCACAAGCGTGCCATTTGTTTTTAAGTGATTAAAACAACCGTCCATAAGGCTAAAAAGCAGTTTTTTGCCAGTTTTTATTGGCGGATTAGTTATAATGAAGTCATAATCATCTTTAATTTCCGAAAACCCATCGCTATAAAACACTTTGGTGCTGTGTTGAACGTTGTTTTTCATCGTGTTTTCTCGGCTTAATTGAACAGCGGTTTTGTTAATGTCAACCATATCCATGAATAGATTGTATTTTTTTGTTAGGGCTATTCCAATAGTGCCTAAACCACAGCCCAAATCTAGCCCCGTTCCAAAAAGCGTGCATTTTTTGTTTATTGCTTCCAAAAGCGCCCTTGTGCCATCATCTATTTTGTTTTTAGAAAAAACGCTATCGCAACTGCGAAAGCATAAATCTATTCCAAAAACACTGTCCTTAAACTCAAAAAAATCGGTGCTTTGGTGTTCTTTATCTATAAAATAATGTTGCATATTCCCCTTTTCAATTTGCTAAAAACTAAATTTCAACATTGGAAACGTAGAATGTGTCTTCAATTGGAAGAGCTATAATAATCATACCAATTAAAAGCAAGCATAATCCAACGATTTTTAGCGTTACATATAATCTATCGTTCTTTTCAATTTCGTCCACATTTCTTTTTGCTTGTGTTATGCGTTTTGCAAGCATCATTAAAACACAACCAATAATGGCAACAACTGCTCCAGTTATAACTGTGTAGCGTAACATAAATTCCAATGGGCTTTCAAATGATAATAACATATTATTCTCCTTTCCTTTGCTTGTTATTTACAATAAATATAGCACAACGCCAGGCGCTTGTCAATACCCAAAAACTACTTTTTACGTTTGAAAATGCCGCTTAGTTTTGTGTATTTAAACAAATAGAAGGTTTTATATCCAACAGCAACAATGCTTGCAAGCATAAGCGCAAACAACATAACAGAAATTATCATTGAATACAGCATTACTAAAGTTAAAGCAACTAAAAGCAACAATTCAAATAATACATAACAAAAATCCACGGCTTCAATGAATTCTGGCATTGGCCTATCGAACAAGAAAACCTTATAAGCATTGTATGCCCAAACCAAGCAAATAACAATTATAGCAATAGGTTTTGAAATATCGCCCGCAAAGTTAATCATAAAGAAAATTAACAATGTTGTAAAAATTGCAACACTCGCAACTGCATTTATCATCATGTGGATTTTATTGTTCTTATCCTTCATTAATTCAAACCATAATTTGGCACAAAATATGCCAAGAACAAAAATGCAAATCGTCCATTTAGGCATTAATAAATTTGCAAAAAACACCATTGGCAAAAGTGCAAGTTCAACTGCAAATAATATTTTAACTAGTAAATCATTCTTATTTCTTTCCATACTATCCTCTTTTCTTCAATAGAATAGCAAATTAATTGATTTTTGCCAACTTTTTTACGGGCGAAAACAAATTTTAACAAAAAAAACTTTTTTTCATACACTAAAATTATGGAAGCATTAAACCACTATAAACCTTCCATAAAGGAGAATGAATGAAAAAACTTTCAATTGTATTGGTAGCATTTTTAAGCGTTTTTTCCGTTTTGCTTACTGGTTGCGGAAAGAAAGATAATAACACCATAAGAATTAGCGAGGTTACCCACTCTATTTTCTATGCCCCACTTTATGTGGCTATGAATAAGGGATATTTTAAAGATGAGGGCCTAAAAATTGAGTTAACCAATGCTGGCGGAAGCGACGCCGCGATGACTGCCTTAATTTCCAAAAATGCCGACGTTGCATTGGTTGGACCAGAAACAGTTGTTTACGTAAACAACAACGGAATGGAAAATGCACCTAAAATTTTTGCTCAACTAACCGCTTGCGACGGTTCTTTCCTTGTTGGAAGAACAGATGAAGGCAGCAATTTTAGTTGGGAACGTTTGCGTGGTAAACACATTATTGGCGGACGCAAAGGCGGAATGCCTGCAATGACCTTACAATATATCCTTGAACAAAAAGGACTAAAACCTGGTGCAGAATTAGGTGCAAACGTTGACACAATTTTAGACACTTCCATTGCGTTTAACCTAACAGCATCATCATTTGTTGCAGGAACTGGGGATTATTGCACAATGTTCGAGCCAACCGCTAGCCAGTGTGTTTTTGACAACACTGGGCACATTGTTGCAGCACTTGGCGACGAAGTTAGCGACGTTCCATATACCTGTTTCACTGCTACCGACAGTTATATTACAAAAAATGGAGAGAAACTTGAAAAATTTATGCGTGCATTAAAGCGCGGATATAACTACTTGTTAGTTTCAAGTGACGCAGAAATCATTTCCGCCCTAAAGCCATCATTTTCTGGCACGAGCGACAACTTAATTATAACCCCTGTTAAAAACTATTTGCGAATTGGTGCATATGCAAGCAGTTTTGTGTTAAAAGAAAGTTCTTGGAACAATCTTTTAAACATTATAGACAACGCTGGCGAATTAACTGCTCCTGTTGCCTATTCTTCAGCAGTAAACAACGAGTTTGCCGTTAAAGTTTAATGAACAATCTAGTTGAAATTAAAAATTTAAATTTAATCTATCACAGCAAAGATGGCGAAACAATGGCTTTAAACAATGTTAATTTAAGCATTAAACCGCAAGAATTTATTGCAATTGTTGGACCATCTGGGTGCGGAAAAACAACAATACTATCCATAATTGCTGGGTTGTTGCCAGCCACAAGTGGAACAATTTTGGTTAACGGCAAAGCACCAAACCTTAAGGGTGACTTGTGCGGATATATGTTCCAAAGAGATAATTTGTTGCCGTGGCGCACCATTGAAAAAAACATCTATTTTGGTTTAGAAATTAAGCACCAAAATTCCAAAAATCGAAAAGAATATGCAACTAATTTGGCAAAAAAATATGGACTAAATGAATTCTTAAAAAAACATCCCAGCGAGCTGAGCGGGGGAATGCGACAACGTGTGGCGTTAATTAGAACACTTGCCCTTAAGCCGGAATTATTGCTTTTAGACGAACCCTTTTCCGCACTAGACTACCAAACAAGGTTAAAGCTTTGCGACGACGTTTTTAGCATTATTAAAAACGAAAAAAAGACAGCAATTTTGGTCACCCACGACCTGCAAGAAGCAATTAGCATGGCCGATAGGGTTGTGGTTTTAACGCACCGACCGGGGCAAATTAAAGCGGTGCACTCTCTTAAATTCAGCGAGAATTTATTGCCCTTTGAACGAAGAAAAACAGAACAAGCCAAAGAAATGTTCGATACAATTTGGCAGGAAATTCAAAATGAAAACAAAGAAAATAAATAAACAATTTAGCAAATCTCACTACGACTATTTGAAAAAATATCGTTTTAAAAAGATTTTAATTGCAATAACTCAAATTGCACTTTTAGTAGCATTTCTTATATTGTGGGAACTTCTTAGCAAATTTGAAGTTATAAGTTCTTTCTTCTTTTCTAGCCCATCTAAAATTATAAAAACCATTGGTGCAATGTGGAAAACAGGCGAACTGTGGCACCATGCGTCAATAACTCTTAGCGAAACGTTAATTGGCTTTATAATTGCCACCTCAGTTGGGTTTATTGTTGCATTCATTTTGTGGTATAGCACCTTTTTAAGAAAGGTTACAGAGCCATATTTGGTGGTTTTAAACTCGCTTCCTAAAATTGCTCTTGGCCCAATAATCATAATCTGGTTTGGTGCCGGAAGCAAAGCCATAATTTTTATGTGCATACTGGTTGTTATAATTGTGACAATAATGAATATTTTAAATTCGTTTACCAGTTGCGACCCTCAACTTATTGCTGTTGCCAAATCTTTAAGTGCAAATAAAATGCAAATTTTCTTTAAACTAATTTTGCCAAACTCGCTTAAAGACATTGTTGCCACCTTAAAAATTAATGTTGGATTAAGCTGGATTGGGTCCATTATGGGCGAATATCTTGTTAGCAAGGCAGGGCTTGGCTATTTGCTAATTTACGGTGGCCAAGTGTTTAACCTTAACCTTGTTATGACATCTACCCTAGTTCTGTGCGTGCTGGCATCTGGAATGTATTTTGCAGTTGCACTATTCGAACATTTAATGAATAAGTTTTACGATTAATATCGGTTATTATATAAAAGTGTTGTCGTTCACTTAAAGACAAATAAAAAAGAGTGCAGAGGTGCCATCTACGCTCTTTTTTTATATTCATACTTGTTGCAAAAAAACGTGCGACACATTCATAATCTCTTCTCTGTTAAATAGATTTAATTAAATTTTATACAACAGTCTTAACTCATTTGGCGTGTTAATTGTTTAAAACCTTCACATTGAAATTTACAACTATTAACGCACATAAAAAGGCACAATACGTGCCTTAATTATTTTTTCAATTTTCTTAAAAACGGTGGTAGGTCGTCGTCGCTAATGAATGGTTTTTTTGCGGTTAAAGAAATGTCTTCCACTTGCTCTACTGGTTCTTCCTCGTTTTTATTTTCTTCTGCTGGTTGAACTTCTTCTTTTTCATAAGGTTTAAACTCATAAGCGCGGTTATCTTTAAATTGTGGCAGATTTAATTCTTCTTCATCATTTTCATTTGAAAAACCTGTTGCGATAACTGTTATTTCTGTTTCGCCTGTTGTGTCGTTATTAATCCTTGCACCAAAAATAATATTGCAATCTTTATCTGCAACATCTCTAACCAAATCAACAGCCTCATAAACTTCGCTTAATGTTAAATCTCTGCCACCGGTTATATTAATCAAAATTCCGGTTGCACCCTCTATGCTTGTTTCTAAAAGTTGGCTTGTTACTGCTTGGCGCACTGCCTCGATTGTTTTATTTGCCCCTCTGCCTTTGCCAATGCCCATGTGCGCAATGCCCTTGTCTTTCATAATTGTTGAAACATCAGCAAAGTCTAGGTTAATTAAGCCCGGAACAGAAATTAATTCACTAACACCTTGAATTGCTTGACGAAGAACATCGTCGGCATATCTAAACGCATCTACAAACGAAACGTCTTTCTTTAAAATTGTGTATAATTTTTGGTTTGGAATAACCACCAAAGAATCTACATACTTTCTTAATTCCTTAATTCCTTGTTCTGCGTTTGCCGCTCTTTTTGGCGCTTCAAACTTAAACGGTTTTGTTACAACACCAATGGTTAAAATACCCATTTCTCTTGCAAGTTTTGCAATGACTGGTGCCGCGCCATTACCTGTGCCCCCACCCAAACCTGCTGTAATAAACAATAGGTTTGTATCTTGAAGCATTTTAACAAGCTCTTCTCTGCTTTCTTCTGCAGCCAATCTTCCAATTTCAGAGTTGGCACCGGCTCCAAGCCCTTTTGTTAATTGTGCGCCAATTTGAATAACTTGGTCTGCATTCGACATCATTAAGTCTTGTTTATCTGTGTTAACTGCAATAAACTCAGCACCAGTAATTCCTGCTGCAACCATTCTATTAATAGCGTTGTTTCCTCCGCCGCCAACACCCACAACTTTAATTTTGCAAATATTATCTGCGTATTCCATAAAATCCCCCTTTATTGTACCACTTCTGCCAATGCCACAAGGCCTGTTGCAGATGTTTGAAATTTGTTGTTAGAGCTGTCGAACTGATTTTTAAATTCAATAACGTTAAGCCCTGTTTGTTGTTTTACAATATTTTTAAAGCCTTTAAAGTTTGCAATGCCATCGCCGGTTATGTAAAGGTCAATATCTTTAAAAACTTCGTCAATTGATAATACCTCAGCAATTGTTCTTGCAATAATTTCAATTCTACTTTTAACCACTTGATTTGCAATTTTTATTGGAGCCTTGATTAAATTTCCTTTATGGCAAATTTCATAATAGTCGTTGCGATCTGGTTCTATGGTCAAAATAATCTTTCGTTTAATAAGTTCTGCGTCTTTAAAATTCATGCCTAAAACCTGCATAATGTCGCTAGAAATGTGCCCACCACCTAACGAAAACGAACTTAAAAGTGCCAAACCTTCGCCTTTATAAACGCACACACTGGTTGAAATGTGCCCAACATCAACAACCGCTATTGGCTTTCTTGTGTCGGCCAAAGTTGAACACAACATTGCTTGCCCTAAGGTTGCCGATAAGAAGTCCACATGCGTAACACCCAATTCTGCAAATTTACCTGCAATTAACTGAGTGAGTGATTTTTTTGCCAAAATAAAGCTAACGTCCATAACTAAGCTAGAAGTGCGTTTGCCCACTGGCGACATGGTTTTAACATTATCGTCTAGCATATACTGCATTGGACTGCAATTAATAATTTCATATTCTTCACTATCGCCAAACTTTGAGTTGTTAGCGATTAATGCAGAGATGTCATATTCTGTAATTTTGTGTAAATTTACAAATTTGCGCGAAATGCGTTTGCAAACACAAATGCAAAACTCGCTAGGCACTCCCACTAAAACAGAAGAAATTGATTTTCGCATTTTTCTGGACATGCTTTCCAACAACACCGAAAGGTTGGCCGTTAATTTGTCTTCGGATAAAAATTCGCCATCCATGTAGCCATCATACAACAAATCTTCCTTGCACAAAATGCGGGTTTCCCCTGCAACTCTAGTTGTTGCAATTAAACTTAATTTGGAAGAACCTATGTCCAAAATATATTTACCGCCGTTAAGCATTAAACCCCCAACTTATGTTAGAATTATACTAAATATAAACTTTTCAGTCAAATATTTTAAATATTATTTAAAAATTTTAGTTTTCATTTTAACATTATTTTTGCAACATACACCATATTTTGTGTTGGCAAAAACCAACACACACAACTTAATTTGAAAAAGAAAAAACAACCATCTATTTTGGTTGCTTTATTCTTGTTTAGAATATTACCATTCTCCCTAAATCTCTTCTGGGAAATAAGCAATTTTTTCTATGTTGTTTTTATCGTAGAATAACTTAATGGTGCCACTAGTATTATCAACATCTGCCGAACTGTAGGCAGAAAAACAGGTGTTAACTTTTCTTTCCATATCGTTTTCTGGCTTGCCAATGTCAATAACAACTCCGCTAACCGTTGATAAAATCACACAATTATAACTTCCCTTTAATGTAACATCTGTGGAAAATGCAATTTTTTTCACCAATGAAGGTATGTCTTCCCTTTCAACAAACCTTTTAATTGGTTGCTCGTTTCCGTCAACATCATCAATTTTAACCGTGTTGTGCATTGCAACAAACAAAGTATAAGTCACTCTTCTTAAATGCTCATCTGCCAAAAAATCACAAACCGTTGTGCTTTCTGATATTCCCAATTTTGAATAAGAATAATCCAACAGCACCAGATTAGTTGGTTCATTGGTTCCATTAAATTCAATTATGTTTAAAACTTTTAATTCTTCGTCAACCACATAAAACTTTGTTGCTGTTTTAATGTAAAACAATGGCTCACGCTTTCTAACTTTAATTTCTAAGGTTGTTAAACTTGTGGTTTTAATTTGCACCACCTTAAGGTCTGCAAATTTATTTTCTATGTTGTTTATTGCCTGTTGCTTGTTTTGCATAAAAATAGATTTGCCATTTTTTAACTTTGCCGCTTTAACAATCTCACCAGAAGAATATGCTACACCTTCGCCGATTTCAACCGTGGTTGACCTTAAGCAAAAAACCGCACCAAACAAAACTAAAATTAGTGCCAAAAGTGAACAAATAATAATTAATGGAATAATTTGCTTTTTTGTCATTGCCTTTTTATGTTTGCCCCCAAACTTGCCAGCATATTTTCAAGATGGTCGTATCCTCGGTCTATTAGTTCAACCCCGTTTACAACAGTTTCTCCACTTGCAACTAAACCTGCCAACACTAAACTTGCACCACCCCGCAAATCTTTTGCCTCAACATTTGACGAATTCAAACTATTAACACCTTTCACAATTACGGTTCTATCATTAAGTTGCTTTATGTTTGCGCCCATCTTATTAAGTTCGCTTGCAATTAAAAAGCGATTTTCAAAAATGTTTTCCTTAATTATTGTGGATCCCCTGCTTAAACACGCAAGAACAACCATAAAAGATTGCAAATCTGTTGGAAACTTAGGGAAATATCCCGTTTCAATTCGTTTTAGTGAAGTTAAAGGTTTGTTGCTATTCACATTAATTATATCATTTTTAATTTTAATAACGCAACCTATTCGGCGCAATTTATTAATAAAATTTTTATTATGCTTATAATTTGTGTTTGTTAAGGTAACATTTCCGCCACAAAGTGCAACTGCGGACATGATTGTTGCGGTTATAATTCGGTCACTTATCGGTTGATATTGAGTACTTTTGAGTTTATTAACACCATATATTGTAATTTTATTTGTGCCTGCACCTTTAATTTTTGCGCCCATGGAATTCAAAAAGTTACATAAATCAACAACTTCAGGTTCCTTTGCTGGGTTAATAATAGTTGTTTTACCCTTTAACAAACTTGCAAATTGAACAATATTTTCGGTTGCCCCAACGCTTGGAATTTTAAGTTTAACCACTCCAGCATGTGCCGTTGCCGCATCAAAAATTACCTTGTTTTCAGTTTCAATTATTTGAACTCCCAAATCTTTAAACGCTTTAATATGCAGGTCTATCGGGCGCTTGCCAATTTTGCAACCTCCAGCAGAAACAAACACGACAGTTTTAAACTTTACCAAAGTTGAACCAATTAAAAACACAGACGAACGCATGGTTTTTGCAAGTTCGCAATCTATATTAGCGTTTGTGGCGTTTTTAGCGTTAAATATGTAGTGGTTGCCAAGTTTAAGCACCTTAACTCCCATTTTTTTTAATATTTGTGTCATATTATGGAAATCGGAAATATTAGGGCAGTTTTTTAAGCAAACCGTGCCGGCACAAAGCAAACTGGCACTCATAATTGGTAAAACTGCATTTTTGCTGATTTGAACCTTTATTGTGCCATAAAGCTCCCTTCCGCCAACAATTTTGAAAGAATTCTCACTCATATTTAATAGTATGAAAAAAGGGGCTGTTTTGCCCCAACACTGCAAAATACTACAGCATTTAACAGCCCTTATAATTAATATTTATAATAAAAGAGCACAAAAAAGAGCATTTTATTGCTCTTTTTTGATTATGATTTCTTTTTATTTTTGCAAAGGATTGCAAGAACAAGCATTGTAATTGTAAACACACAATGCAAATAGAAAACTGGTGTTGCGTATTTGAATAAAGTTTCACCTTGGAATAAATGTAAACCGCTCATATGTGTAGTTCTACCAAGACCAAGGAAATAATTTACAATTGTAGCAACAGCGAAAGAAATTAAAACAATATTTATTATGTACAATACACGATCAAATATCTTGTTTTTAATTACTCCGCAAGCACATAACTTATAAAGTTCTAAACTGATTAATAGCAAAAGCATAGTAACAACAGTAATTATTCCGGCAATTGCAAACAAATAATCTTCTATCATTATCCACTCTGAAGAAATTAAAAGTCCCATTACTGCCCCGTTTAATCCTGAATTCTTAACTAGTGGCATCATCAATAACACCATAGTTGCAAGTGCCAAAATTTGCAAAACATAACAAAAAATTAATTTCTTTTTATTCATAAACTTTCCTCCCCACTAATTTAAACTTATAACTATAAAATTTTTTTGTCAGGCAATTTAACAAAATTTTGTAACCTTTTACCTAAAATTCGACACACAAAAATATACGCACATATTAGGCATTATATCATTGTGCCTATTTTACATTATTGGAATTTAATGTCAATTTTCTATTTATTTGCCATGCAAAATTTTAAAATGTCTTTAAAAACTTTGTCACGATTCACGCTAGTATCAAAATATTTTATATTGTTCGCCTTGCAAAATTCCAAATTATTTATATCTGCATCTTTAATATTTCCCCATATTTTGTCTAATTCTTGTTCGGTTTTTTTACATGTATAATCGCTTTCTTTTTCGTATTTTCCCCCTTTCACTATTTCAAATATAGCATAGGGGGAGGTAAAGTCAACTAATTTAAAAATTTTTTTGACTTTTTTTAATTTTACTCTTTCTACTCTGCCTATCTACATTAAGCACAACCCCTACCGCCGACATAAAAACAAGCAAACTTGTGCTACCTGCACTAATAAATGGAAGTGGCAATCCTGTTGGTGGAATGCTACCGGAAACAACGGCAATGTTTAAAATTGTTTGTATGCAAATTATTGCCCCAATGCCAAAGCAAAGGAATGCGGAAAATTTGTTGTTAGCATTCATTCCCACTTTAAAAATTGAAATTATTAAAAGCGCAAATACAACCACTAGAATTAAACACCCAAAAAACCCAAGTTCTTCGGCAATTATTGAAAATATAAAGTCGCTTTCACTGAATGGCAAAAATAATTCTGCTTGACGGCTGTTAAACAAGCCCACTCCCCAAAGTCCGCCACTGCCAATGGCATATAATGATTGAATTAGTTGATATCCTTCATCTAGCGGGTTTTCCCAAGGGTTTATAAAGGCAACAATACGGCTTAGTCGGTATGGTTCAATTAAAATTAACAGCACAACAAGCGCAAGCGCCGGAACAATCATTAACCCAAATACTTTTAAACGCATTCCACCTATGAATAACATAAAAATTAATGTGAAAGCAACACACATGGTTATGCTCATGTTGGGTTCTAACATAATTAAAATACAATATATTCCGCCTAAAGATAACGTTATTAAAATATGCTTGAATCTGCTTAGTTTGTCGCCATCGCACAAATATCCAGAAAGGAAAAACACCAAGCAAAATTTGGCAATTTCGCTGGGCTGCATTGTAAAACTTCCAATTCCAATCCATCTTGTTGCCCCGTAGCTAGATTTACCCAGCCCCGGAACAAACACAAGAGCCAAAAAAACAAGTCCAACAAAATAAAACAGCCAATAAAACTTTTTATAAACCTTATGATTTATAAAAGCACAAGCAACCAACCCAACAATTCCTATAGCAACCCCAATAATTTGCTTTTTAAGATAGAAAAATTGGTCGCCATACTGTGCCGTGGCTGTATGTTTGCTGGCACTATAAACCATAACGCACCCAAATATTGCTAAAATTAGTGTGCAAATTAAAATTATTAAACTATTCTTTTTTGTTTTCACGTTCATACGCTTTCACCAATTCGTTAAAGCGGTTGCCTCGCTCTACATAACTTTTAAATTGGTCGTAACTTGCACTAGCTGGCGACAGCAAAATTGTATCTCCAACTTTTGCATTTTGTGTTGCCAAATTAAATGCCTCGTCAAGATTTTGGCAGGTTTCAAGCAAAAATTTGTCGTGGTTAATGTCTTTTAATTCGTCCTTAATTTCCCCATAGGCAACAATAAATTTAACTCGTTTAGTTAAGCTTTCAAACAACTTTTTATAATCAATTCCCTTTTTGCTTCCACCCAAAAGCAATATTATTGCACCTTTAACCGTTTCCACTGCACACAAGGTTGAAGCCACATTTGTGGATTTACTGTCGTTAACAAACTTTATGCCACCCGCCTGACCAACATTTTGAATTCTAAAATTACTTGGCTTAAAACTTAACAATGCTTGCCTAATTTTTTCTGGTTTAACTTTATATATTGACGCAAAACAAATAGCACACATAACGTTTTGAATGTTGTGTTTACCTTTTAATTTAAGTTCGTTAACCGCACAAATTTTATGCTGGTGAAGATATATGTAGCCCTCTTTTAAACAAACGTCCGCAAATCCATTTTGTGAGTATGTTATTGTTGCACAAGTTTTTGTTGGGCGAATATTACTATCTAAATCCACCACCGCAAACTGATTTTGCTTTAGGTTTTTAAAAATTCCTATTTTAAGGTTTGAATATTCTTCCATTGTTTTATGCCTTATAAGATGGTCTTGCGATATATTCAAAACGGCAACCGTTTTTGGCGAAAACTCTTCTGCGTGTTCCAACATAAAACTGCTAACTTCTGCAACCTTAATACTGTTCTTATTTTCTAGCACAGCCCTAGAAAGCGGATATCCAATATTCCCGCAAGCAATCGCCTTGTGCTTTTGATTTAGCATTGCCTCCACAAGTTGAACTGTTGTGGTTTTGCCATTGGTGCCTGTTATTGCCACTAAATTATTGCAAAAAAGAGAGGCAAATTCTAGTTCACTATAAATTTTAATGTTTGCTTTTCGTGCAAGTTCCAAGTTTGGATTATCTTTTGGAATGGCTGGCGAAACAATAATGCAATCAAACTGCCACATAAGATTTGCGTTTATTGCTGGAATAACAAAACAGTCGTTAAAAGTACGATTACTATATTTTTCTGCGTTGTCATCATACAAAAAAACATTTGCCTTTTGCTTTCTTAACAACTTGCATGCCCATTGCCCAGACACGCTTAGCCCATAAACAAGAACATTTTTATTTTTAAATTTCATACACCACCTAAAATATTGTATTTTTATTATTTTTTAATATTACAAAATATAAAAAATAAGGCACACCGCTCCCAAACATATTGTTGTTGCCGAATAAATTGCCACAATTTTTGGCTCGCTTAAACCACTTAATTGCAAATGATGGTGAAATGGCGCCATTTTAAAAATACGTTTTGTTGTTAGTTTAAAACTTGCAACTTGCAAAATAACTGAAATTGCAGAAAACACAAAACAAAAACCTAAAATGGGAATTAAAAGCTCTTGCCCCAACACGCACGCACTAGCACCAATAAACCCACCTAAGCAAAGCGAGCCAGCATCTCCCATAAAAATGCTTGCCTTGTTCGTGTTAAACATTAAAAACCCTAAAATGCTGCCAGCAAACAACATTGCCAAAACATTAATATTTTCAATATTGGTTAAAATTGCCCCGGTTTCGCCAGCATTATATAATTTTGCCCCAAAAATTGATGTGCTTGCAACAAAAAAAATTAAATAAATTAAGGTTGTGCTGCCCGCAAGCCCGTCTAACCCATCTGTTAAATTCACGCTGTTTGTGGTGGCAATAAGCACCAACATTACCAGAGGAATAATAAAAAAATTTACATCTATTCCTTGCTTAGTAAAAGGTAAAAAGGTTTTTGTTAAATTGCTTGTTAAAAGAAAAATGCCAAAAATTAGCGAAATGCCAACTTGTCCTATAATTTTTTGATATGCCCTTAGCCCTAAATTTTGTTTAAACTTAATTTTAAGGTAATCGTCCATTAACCCTAGCACACCAAAAAACAAACTAACCATTAAAACAACCAGCCAAGTTACGTTGAACTTTAAAAAGAACAAAGGAAGAATTAGTATGCATAGCATAAAAACCACACCACCCATAGTTGGCGTTCCGTTTTTTTCTTTATGGTTTTCCACGTAACCCAATATGGTTTGTTCTGCCTTGTTGCGTTTTAGCAATTTAATTATTACAGGCATTAAACAAACCGACAAAAGAAAACTTGCAAGAAATGCTAAAAGCAATTTAATCATATTTGCGCTTCTTCCTTTTTAGGTTGTTTAAAAAAGTTGTCTACCACACTATAATCGCTATAGCGCATTTTAACACCTTTAATTTCTTGATAGTTTTCTGCACCCTTACCTAAAATTGCAACAATATCATTTGGTTCGGCCTGCCTTAAAGCATATTCTATTGCCGTTTTTCTATCTGTTATTCTAACAAAGTTTTTGAAGGTGTTACCACGCACAATGTCGTCTATGATAGTTTCGGGATTTTCGTTCCGCGGATTATCTGTTGTAACCACAACAAGAGAGCTTAATCCACTTGCAACCTGCCCCATTGCACTGCGTTTGGTTTTATCTCTATCGCCTCCACATCCAAACACGGTTATTATGTTGTTAATTGGAAGTTTTTTGATGGTTGAAAGAATGTTTCTAACTCCATCTGGCGTGTGAGCATAATCTATTATAACATTATAAGGTGCGTTTATGTTCAACACATTAAATCTGCCCGGCACCACAATTTCGGCTTTGTTAATAACCTTTAACACGTCTTTTATGTCTAACCCCATTTTTACAACAGTTGCAACCGCCACCATAACATTGCTTAGATTATATTCTCCCATTAGGTTTGTGTGTCCACTATACTCTTTGTTGTTGAATTGCAACACAAAATCGGTTCCGTTTAATGTTAATGTGGACGATAACAATTTCAATTCGCCCTCTTTACCCACTGTGCACACTTCTATGGTGCTTTTTTTAATAATATCCTTAACCTGCTTTTGTTCGGCAACCGCCACTCCCTGCTTTGCGTGTTTAAAGTGAAACAAGCTTGCTTTGCATTTAATGTAATTTTCCATATTAATAAAAAAATCTAAATGGTCATTGGTTATATTGGTTAATCCCACCACGTCAAAATATATATTATCTATTTTGTTTAACGCTATTGCATGAGCACTAACTTCCATAATGCAATACTCGCACCCATTGTTTTCCATATCCTTTATGGTTTTATGCAAATCTATTGGGTCTGGCGTGGTTAATGCGGACGGGAGCATAAGGTTATTTATATATATTCCTTCTGTTCCAATAAGCCCAACCCTTTTATTTAGCTTGGTTAAAATTTCCCTAATTATAAATGTGGTGGTTGTTTTACCATTTGTTCCTGTTATGCCAACAAACTTCATTTTCGATTTATATGTTTCAAAAAACACCGAACTAATATAGCTCATTGCCCCACGCACATCTTCCACCAAAATTTGAGTTACGTCTAAATTTAAAAACCTTTCAACCACAAGGCATACTGCACCATTATTAATGCTGGTTTGTGCAAAGTTATGTCCGTCGTGTTTTGCCCCCTTAATGCAAAAGAACATTCCGTTAGCACTTTTTTCTTGTGCGGTGCAGGTTAGGGCATCAATATCAATGTCCTTATAGTTTTTAATGCCAATAAATTTTAGGTTTGAAATTATTTCATAAAGTTTCATAGCCACCTCTACATTTAACTTTAGCACTTTTCTTTTTGATAAAATATCCGCCACCAAAATAAGACAAAATTAGTTTAAAGCACCCATAAAGCACAAAAAAACCTACCAAGTAAGGTAGATTTAATATTTATTATCTTTCTAGTTCTAAACCCTTTTCTTTCCCTTTTTCTTTATGCAAATCTTCAACCGCACCCAAAACTAGACACAATTTTGCTTCTTCAATCTCTAATCTCTCTGGTGGCACTTTACCTGTTTCTATTCGTGTAATTATCTTATACGCTAATGTTTTAAGATATTCGCCACTATATGTTTTTAGTTGTTCATATACCGTTTTACATTTAGGATTTTTAATGAGTTCTTTTAAATACTCTAATTCACCGCCTCCCTGTTCGCTTTCTAACACACTAGATGTTTGGGTGCCGAAGAATGCATCTCTTAATCTTTGTAATTCTCCATTACTATTGTTTCCTACTGTTGACACATTTATCACCTCTAATATTTTACATTGTATATCATCGTTTTTATTTTGTCAATAATCAAGTTTAATTTGTTATTAAAAACACAATTTCTCCCAAAAAGAGTTTTGTGCCAACTGGTGGCAACTGTAATGTTATATGTTGTCCTATTCCTTCAATTTGACTGTTTAACCCAATGGTTTTTAGTTTTGCGCTGGCTTCTGCAACTGTTAAACCTACCACATTTGGCATTTCTATTGTGGGCTTATTGGAAAGTTGATTTTCGTCGGTTGGGGGCAAAGCTTTTGTTTCGAAAATTCTGCTGAACACACGTTGACCAATTGGCTTTGCAACAACTCCACCGTAATACGCACCAGCAGATGGCTCGTTAACGCAAATAATAAGCACATATTGAGGTTTTTGCGCTGGATATGTGCCAATAAACGAAGAAACATATTTACCCACCGCAATTTGCCCATTTTCGCCATATTTTTGTGCCGTGCCAGTTTTGCCACCCACGTCATATCCCGGAACAAAGGTTAAACCTCCTTCGCCGTTAACATTATTACTCATCATTAAATTAATGTTAGATATTGTGCTTTGTTTAAGGTTAATTTGTGTTGGTGTGTTTTGGAACGAATATAATGTTTCAGTTTCTGTTTTGGCAGATTGCAACAAATGAGGTGTTATGTTATGCCCAGTGGCAATTTTTGCATATATATTTGCCATTTGCATTTGTGTTACCGCCACCGCATGCCCAAACCCTATTCTGGCCAAATCAACTCGCCTTACCTTGCTTTGCTTCATAACAATTCCGCTAGATTCACTGGCAATGTCTACCCCTGTTTTTTTGCCAATTCCAAATAGGGAAAGATATTCATAGTATTTTTCAACCCCTACCCTTATTGCAAGGTTAACAAACACACAGTTGCAACTAACTTTAAATGCTTCGGTTAAATTCAAACTTCCATGCCCCACACTTCGCCAACACTTTATTCGTTCGCCATCAACCATGCAACTACCGCCACAATAAAATCTTTCTTCTGGGTTGGTTAAACCTTCATTCAAAGCTGCTGCAAGAGTTATAAGCTTAAATGTGCTTCCCGGCTCGTAAACATCAACCACGGTGATGTTTTTAGTTAGTTGTTGAAGCAAGGCAAGATTGTTTCGTGGCACTTCGTTTAAGTTAAAACTTGGCAAACAACTCATTGCTTTAATTCCTCCGGTTTGTGCATCTAGCAAAATTCCGCTAACACCAAGCGCTTTATGTTCCTTATATCCAACTTCTAGTTCTTGCTCTAGAATTGCTTGCATTTGAACATCTATTGTTGTTCTTAAATTTGCACCCGGAATGCTCGGAACATAATATGTTAAAGTGTTTTCTATTTCTTTTCCTTGTGCATTGGTTTGCGTTAAGGCTTTACCCTTAACGCCTTTTAGATATTTATTATAATAACTTTCAAGCCCGGCTTGCCCAATATTATCTATTGTGCAATAGCCCAACACCTGCGTTAAAAGGTTGGAATATGGGTACACTCTTGCAACGTTTTGCGATAAATAAACCCCTTTAAACTTTGCAAGCTTAAGAGCAACGTCTTCCTTAACTTGCATTTTAATTAGCACTTCGCTTAACCCTTTGTTGGTAATTTTTTGGTAAGCCACATCATAATCCATTTTTAAATAAGTGTTAATAACGCTTGCAAGTTCTGCTGCATTTTCCACATTCCTAGCCCTAACGTAAACATCATACGTAGTTATTGTTGTTGCCAAGCTTACACCATTGCAATCAGTTATTTCGCCACGCTTGCTGCTTAAAGGTAAATCTCTTAACCATTGGTCTACCGCAAGCGCTTGCAAGTGCCTTCCGTTAACAATTTGCAAATAAAAAACTCTGCCCAGCAAAGCCACAAAAAGAGTTAAAAAAATTAAAATTACGGCAATAAAGCGTTTTTGCAACGAATGTAAATTATAGAAACTTTTAAATTTCTTCATAATTTACTATATTAAATCTAATACTCTTTTATGAAACAGCAATAAAAAAAGAGCAAGTTGCTCTTTAAAAATCTACAAATAATCTTTATGGTTTTTAAGTTTGAAAGAATTTATCTATTGATGCTAAAACCTTCTCAACTGCCTTAATTTTGTTCTTCTGATTTATAATTTCATCACTTTTCTTTTTGCTGCTAGCGGTAATTGATTCTATTTCGTCTGGATTTGTTGTGGCACTTAAAGCTTTTTCTGTTCTAAATTTTAAAACTTTTAAAGCATCTAAGCAGGCAATTTCGCTTGTTAGATTGTATATTCGTAATCTGTCAATATCGTCCAGCTCGCTTGGCGTGTAGAATCTAAATGACGCAAGGGCTTCTCCGTTTGCCTTAATTAAACCGCGTCTGTTGCCAATTTCTGCCTGAGCAAGGCCATCATGGAAGTTGCCAGCGTTAGTGTAATCGCAATTGATAACTAACTCACCCTTTTCGTTAATATAACCATAGTGCCCTTTTGCTTGATGCCCTAATCTTACGCTTGCTAAACCTTCGTGAAAATATCTCATTGCGTTATATATGCAAGGAACTAACTCTTTGCCGTCTGCCGCGTTTAAGCCATACAAATTATCCTTCATAACCATAACAAGTCCATTATCTAACTTTTCGATATATTCATACCCATTGTTACCCTGTTCAGTTTCTTGCAACGGTTGTTTTGTTATCATTTCCCTAATTAACCCCATGTTTTCTCCTTAATTTTAACTTTTGTAAGTGTGTCAAAGCTGATTTTTAACTTTAATAACTAAATTGTGTTGGCATCTACTTCTAAAGCAGCTTTAATTGTTGCGTCTATTTGATTAATTGCATCTGACTTATTGCTTTCTGCCCTAGCCCTTGACTGCGCCTCTTGAATTATTCTTGTTTTTACTTTTAACACAGCGCTCGCATCTTCTTTTGCTGATGCAATAATTTCCGCTTGCCTAGCCATATCTATGCCCGGCCTGTTTAAATCATATGTTGCACGATGCTGTATAAGCAACAAATATGCATTGCGGTCTTCGGTTGTTGTCAATGCGAATCTACGCAAACTAGGGTCCCTACACTCTAATGGTTTGTTTAAAGTGCAAGGTATAATTTCTTTGCCCGTGATATCAATGCCTCCCCATTTACCATCTAATTTAACCCAAGCAAGGCCCTTTCTAAATGCAAAAATATCTTCGTATTTGCATTCAATAACTTCTGTGCCAATAACGTCCACCACGCCCCAGTAATCACCATAACGAACACAAGCATAGCCGTCTATGAAAGAATTGACACTATCGTATTTACATTCAACAACTTCTGTTCCTTCTTGATTAACAAATCCAAAACAAACTTTTTTGTTGTTGATTTTGCTTGCATTTGTTTGATTATATCGGCTCGCCATAGCAAGTCCATCTATGTTGTGGCTGCCCATCGTAAGATATGGCTTAACTCCAACTTTATGTAACAATGTGGTTAACAAATTCATAATTTCTTCTCCCCATAAAAAATGTGCATACGTTAAAGTGTAGCACAGTTTTTCAATTTGTCAATAGGCGGAAGAGAAATTCTACCCAAATAAGTTTCTAAATACTATTGTTAATTTATCTAAAAAAGTTAATTCTTGTTGGTCATCGTCATAATCTCTTGGCACATTCAAAACAACTTCAATTGGCGGACCTTCTAGCTCAGCTTCTGGCGTTGCATTTTGAATTTCGTCTACCAAGTCGTACTGCATGTTTTGAATTGTTTCTGTGTTGGAATTAATGTCCTTGCTTAAAACGGCAAGAGTTATTGCATTAATGCCAACAAATACAAACAATAAGGTTGCCACAACCGCATAAACTGACGTTAACAGTTTAATCCGTTTTTTAGTGTGTTCTTTATGCTTATCTTCCTTTTTTGCAAAGGTTTTATGTTCAAAATCCGCCCCGGGTTGAACTTGTTTTAGGCCTTGCAAAGTTTGAGTTTGTGCCGATTTAATTTCTTTTTCACTTTTAAGCAAATCTTCTAGGCGTGGAAAATCTTCAAGAGAAACCTTTTCTTGCTTAACCTCACTTTCGGTGGCAGTTTGTGTTGCCGTTAATGTTTGCCTGTTTAGTTCCATTACAATTTTTCCGCAATCCTCAATTTTGCACTAGCCGAACGGCTGTTACTTAACAATTCGTTTTCGCTTGGAATTATGGGGTGTTTTGTAATTAGATTAATGTCTGCCTTATGTTTGCAAACACACATTGGGATTCTTGGTGGGCAAATGCAATTTGTGGCATGCAACTTAAAGGTGTTTTTAACAATTCTATCTTCCAGCGGATGGAATGTTATTACACATAATCTACCATTTTTTTTAAGTTTTTGCAACATTTTTTCAATTGAAATTGGCAAATCGTTCAGTTCATTGTTAACCTCAATTCTAATTGCCTGAAACGCCTTATTGCACAAACTTGGCTTATTCTGGAATTTTGGTGGATAGCTGGAAACAACAATGTCCCTTAATTGGAAAGTTGTAGTAATTGGTTGTTTTTCTCTTAATTTTACAATTTTACGTGCAATTTGGCGAGCATTTTTTTCTTCGCCATATGTAAACAAAATTCTGGCAAGTTCTTCTTCTGTGTAGTTGTTAATAACATATTCCGCGTCTAGCGGTTGAGTTTTATTCATTCGCATATCCAACCTAGAGTTAAACTTAAAACTAAATCCCCTTTCGGCAGTGTCTATTTGATAACTGCTAACACCCAAATCTGCCAAAATGCCATCAACCGCCTGTATATTTAACTCGTTCAAAACCCTATCGATATCTGCAAAGTTTTCGTTAACGAAAATAACATTTTTATAATCTTTTAGCCTATTTTTTGCAACGGTTAAAGCATCTGTGTCTTTATCAAAGCATATCAATTTGCCAGTGGTTAATCTTTTGGCAATTTCCATTGAATGGCCAGCACCCCCTGTTGTGCAATCAACGTAAAAACCATCTGGGCGAATGTTAAGCCCATCTATGCTTTCCTGTTTTAAAACTGAAATATGATTAAATTCCATTTTTCTCCTAATACACTTGAATTAAGGTGTTTTTAACGGCATCACAACTTGTTAAATAATACTTAATTCCATTAATTTCGTTATACAACATTTTAGGGTTAACATAACCATGCAGATGCCCAAAAATAACACTATCAACACCATAGTTTTCTAACATTCTAGTAAACTCGCTTGGTTCAACCTTATTATTAAAAGGTGGGTAGTGAGTTATGAACACGATTTTTTCGTTATTAGTTTGAAGTTTTTTTGCCTGAATTAAGGACATTTCCAACCTTATAATTTCTCTTGCATAAATTTTGCGATTTTCTTCTGTATCCTGCTTGCCTTCTGGAATAAGCCAGCCACGATTTCCGCAAAAAATATATTCCCCAATTTTAACAGCATCATTTTGAAGCGCATATGTGCTTGTTGGCAAGTTTTCCCTAACTTGTTTTAAACTGCTCCACCAATAGTCGTGATTTCCGCGAATGATAATTTTTGTGCCCGGCAATGTGTTTAAAAATTCGAAATCCGCCACCACATTTTCTAGTTTCATTGCCCAAGAATAATCGCCAGCCAAAACAACAACATCTTCTGCCGCAACTTTTGCTTTCCAGTCGGCCACAATTTTATCTAGGTAATTGTGCCAAACGGGGCCAAATATGTCCATTGGCTTTGTGTTGTTAATATCCAAATGCAGATCACTAATTGAAAATACCTTCATATTATTTAAGTTTAACATTTTTTCTGCTGTTAGTCAACAAAAAAGATTGCCACAGGCAAAGGGCTCGCATTAATAAGGGGGTTTATTATGCGAAAATGTTTAACCTTTCGTAGCAATCATACTTTAAATCTTTTTTTGTTTTGCCAAATTACGTTTATAAAGCGCCATAAGTTTTGGGCGGTTATATCTTTGCACAATAACTGGCAGAATGTTCATTATAATGTTAACAATCATAAGTGGCAAACCAACCACGACAAATATATCCGTGTAAATAAATATCACAAACAAACTGAATATTGCACTTAGCCAATGCATAAGTTCGGCAATAACCGTTTCTTGCATAAATAGGAAAATGTAGTCATTGTTAGATTTATCCGCCACCTCTCTTTTGGAAAAACCCGCCAAACTTCCGCCGTTTTCTGGAATAATATCTTTCCAAACCTTAACACAAAGTTTAAGGTGCAACTTTTTCTCCCAACCTGCAACATGATATATTTTATGCAACGGATTAACCAGTTTTTTTGGCAAAACTCTTATTGTTAGTGCACATACAGCATCAATAATAAATAACGCTAAAAATGTAAGCCCCACTGCAAGTGCAACATCAAGTCCCGTTGCTCCCAAAAAAGGCACACCAAAATTTAAACCAAGCGTGCAAGCAACCAACAATCCTAGTGCAATTAAACAAACGTATAATATCATATAAATATAAAATAACATTTTATAAGTTTTCTGTCAAGATTTGTGTCGAAAAATGAACGGTAATATTGCAAATTATGTTTTAACCGTATAAAAACACGCGCAATTTTAACACCTTTTTGTTTATTTGCATACTATATTTCATAATTAGGAGGTTTTAAATGTCTTTTTACACGGAGGCAAGGCCTGGCATTTTCCCTGGCCAAACAAACAATGTTACAAACGGACTTTGCGAAAGAATTTGTATTCAAGCAACAAAAGTGTTCGACGCCTGCATGAACCAATCTCAACTGGAAGATTATTCTTTAACATTAACCGGTTTCAATCCTGCCGGCCCAACTGCACCACTAACATTAGCTAGCGGAAGTTCGCTTGGAGGAACTGCAACCATAAGCGGGCTAACTATAACCAGGTTTGAAGATAGACCCAATTTTGCACGAGTTCAAGCAAATATTAACATTCCTGTTACAGTTACATACACCGACGCAAACAACATTCCAGGAACTGCCACAGGCACAATAACTTTACCGCAAGACGTTATCCTATACGTTCCACAACCATCGTTAACTCCAATAGACGTTGTGGCGTTTGGCAGTGCGGTTATTGCCAGCGGAACATACAACCCAACCACAGGAGGATTTAATGTTAGCGTTTGTGTAACAACAATTCTAAAGGTGGTTGCCGTGGTAGACGTTCTAGTGCCAAGTTACGGATATTGCCCAATTCCACCTTGCACGCCATACACCAGCGACGAAGTTTGCCCAGGAGTGTTCGATTTGCCACTTTATCCAACTGCTGTGAGCCCACAATCGACTAACTCTAGGTAGAAGATTGTGAGTGAATAGCGGTGATAAAGTTAGCAAATATGTTGAGTTTACGAAACATATTTGTTGTACCCTACGGCGGTAAGTTCGCAAAGCACTAACGCTAGATAGTGGTTTGAGGAATTATGTCGTTGGTTCAACGGTCTAATATGTTGAAAGTAATGTATGCAAACAACAAAGAAGCAGCAAAAAAGAGCATCCTTGCTCTTTTTTCTTACAACAAATAATTGTCTAACATTGTTGCAATACGGTCCGCACCCTGCTTTTTGCTCGCACTGGTTGCAAACACCAGGTTCTTATTAAAACGAACATCTTTCGCAATTTTGTTTATATTATTGTTTAGTTCGCTTTTGGAAAGTTTATCTGCTTTGGTTATAACAATAACTGCTGGAATTTCGTTTTCTGCAAGATAGTTTAACATTTGCTTATCTAGTTCGGTTGGCATCATTCGGCTATCTAACAACACCAAAACAAGCTTTAATTGCGGATTATCGATAAAATAATCATTCATAACGCTATCCCACGCACTTGTCATGTTTTTGCTAGCTTTTGCATAACCATACCCTGGCAAATCCACCAAATAAAACTCATTATTAATGTTGAAATAATTAACCAGTCTAGTTCTTCCGGGCGTGCTGCTTGTTTTTGCCATTTTGCTGTTATTTGTTAACATATTTATTAAACTGCTTTTACCTACGTTGCTTCGTCCAACTATTGCAACTTGTGGAAGATTATCTTCAATAAATTCCGCCCTTTTGCTGGCGCTTTTAATAAATTTTGCGTTAATAAATCTCATAATTTTTCCCTACTAAAATTAGTTTAACACAAATTTATGGAATTGTCAAATCATTTCACTTGACATCATCGAACAAATGTTCTATACTCTATTTTGAAATGTGTAAGGGGGGGGGGGTTATGAACAACAAGCGAGTTATATTGCATATAGATATGAACAATTTTTACGCGTCAGTTGAATGTTTGCTAAACCCCGACCTTAAAAATTACGCCGTTGCGGTTGCTGGCAACCCAGAAAAACGAACAGGAATAATCCTTGCAAAAAATTATCTTGCCAAGGTATATGGCATTAAAACTGGTGAAGTTATTTGGGAGGCAAAACAAAAATGCCCAACCCTTATTTGTGTTGCCCCGCATTTCGATAAATATGAAGAATATAGTAAACGTGCACACCAAATTTACGAGCAATATACCGACCTTATTGAACCCTTTGGCATTGATGAGTGTTGGCTAGACATTACATCAAGCTTAAAAATGTTTAACTGTTCCGCAGTGGAACTTGCAAAAAAAATTCAAGCTCAAATTAAAACAGAATTGGGGCTTTCTGTTTCGGTGGGCATATCTTGGGGGAAAACTCTTGCAAAACTTGCAAGCGACATGAAAAAGCCAATGGGGTTAACTGTTATTAACGAAACAAACCACCTTGAAATTTTAAAACAAACAAAAATTGACGACATGATTATGATAGGCAAACAGACAGCAAAAAAACTGCGAACAATGAATGTTAACACTCTTTACGACTTGCACTCGCTAAGCCCAAAACTATTAGAACAGCATTTTGGAATTATTGGGCAGAGTTTACTTAACGCCGTTAATGGAATTGACGACGATAAACTTATATCACCCAAGGACGAGGACACAAAAAGCGTGGGCAATGGTTCAACCGCAGTTAGAGATATGACCACCCACGAAGAAATTAAAAATTTTCTGCACGATCTTTCCGCAAAAGTTTCTGCTAGGCTTCGCGCACATGGGTTCACGGCAAAAACAATTCACCTTTCCATTAAGTATGCAGATTTTTCATATAAATCTGCACAACACACACTGCCACAGCATTTTAGCAACGAACAAGATGTTTTTAAATATTCCTACGAAATTTTTTGTGAACTTGCAGGCACAAAGTTTGAACCAGTTAGAGCACTTAGAATTTGCACAAGCAATCTAACAACAAAAGATGAAGAAAAACAGGTTAACTTGTTTGCCAATGTTAAAAATGAGAACTTGTGTTCGGCAATAGACAGCCTGAAAGACAGGTTTGGCGAAAACATAATTTCGTTTGCTAAAGATTATAAACAATTTTAGTGCGTATAATAAAGTATGAAAAACTTTGCTTTTGCCATACTGGTGTTGTACGCTTTTTTGCTTTGCCTTGCTGGTTACAAACTTTTTCTTGTTGCAACGCACCCCATTAAATATCAAGCAGAAATTATTGAGGTTGCAACTGAAAATAACATAAGCCCGAGTTTGGTGGCAAGCGTTGTCAACACAGAAAGTTCGTTTCGTGCTAATGCTAGATCTACCAAAAACGCGTTGGGATTAATGCAAATTAAACTTTCAACTGCAGAATATTTGTGCGAACTTTACGGGCTTGAAAAAGTTAATGAAAGCAAATTATTAAACCCATCAACCAATCTTCAATTTGGCTGTTTGTATCTAAAGTATTTAAATGAAAAATTTAATAACATATGGACAAGTTTAGCTGCCTACAACGCCGGCGAAACCCGCGTTAGAGTTTGGCTTAATAATTCACAATTTTCTAATGACAGAAAAACGTTAACAAAAATTCCATACAAAGAAACCGAACAATATATTAAAAAAATTAAGTTAAATTTAAAGTTTTACAAAAAAGTTTTCAATAAATAAAAATTAAATAAATCTATTACAAATATACATTTTTGCGCTTTTTTATTAAAAAATGATGTTTTTACTCATTTTTTTTAATTATTTTTTATATTTTTAAAAATTTTAATTGATTTTTTAATTTTTTATATGTTGGTTTTTATTATTTTTAGAATTTTTTCTTAATTTAATAATTATCATTAATAATAAAAATAAAATATACACTCCACTAATCATTCCGGAAAATATATATAAATTTTTAACAATAAAATTGTAACCAAAATTTGAAATTATTAAGTTTGTTAAAACAATAATCAACGAAATAAACCAACTTTTTTTGTTTTTATTTAAAATTGTTTGCGTGTTAAAACTGCAAATTATTAGCGTTGAAAACAAACCAAAAATTAAAGCAACAAAATATAGAATGTAGAACGAATTGCCCAAATTTTGGCTCAGCTCAAACATGGGCATATCTGTTGCCGTTGCATTACTTGCAAGCACAAGAATGTTCAGTAGTATTATTAACGCAACGCTAAAAACAACAGCCAATCTACCTTTAACTTTTAACGACGTTTGAAACAAAACAGGAAACGCCGCCACAAAATTAGTTACTCCAAATAATAGCGCATAATAAACTGCAACTCCAATGTTTGCATCTATAATTTTCAAATTAACATTTGCGGGAGTTACATTTGCAATAGAGTTAACAACAATAACCGTTATCATAATTGGAATAATGAAGTTAGCCACCGCTTTAATTTTTTTAATACCTCCCAACAGAACAACAAAAGTTATAATGCTTAATATGGTGGATGGAATTTTAAAGCCAACATTAAAAAAAGTTTTAAATAAGTAATCAGCCCCGGCGAGCATTCCCGCACTTGCAATAACAAAATTAACAACTAAAACTACGTTAGAAAACTTACTTAGCCCACCAAATATTACTCTATTAAACTGATTATAACTGTTTAATTGTAACTTGCGTTTAACATGTTCAACAATAAAAAACAAGTAAATATACAATAACACAAACGCAATAAGTCCCAAAACAGATGCCCCGCCAAAACTAAAAAAGAAAACATAAACTTCCTTCCCCGACGCAAATCCAACGCCAATTATTGCACTTAAAATTAAAAAATAGTCCACAAGCGTGGACCATATTTTATTTCCACCTTTCATAATCAATTATATGAAAGGTTGTACCATTAATTGATAACTTTTTTAAATTTTATAGCATAATTATTCTGCCACAATGCTCACAAACCAGCATTTTGTTTGTTTTTAGTTTTTCAACAAAATTAAGCGATAATTCAACTTTGCAACCACCGCAAAAATGATCTTCTAAACCAACGTAAACCGGAAAAATTCCATTTGCTTTAAGTTCTTTATATTTTGCCAATTTATCCAAATCTTTTACCTTTGGTTCTAATTCGTCAATTTTCTTTTGAACCGCTGCAATTTTTGGTGCAACTTCTTTCTTTTTAGCTTCTATTCTTGCCTTGATTGTGCCAGCACGAAGTTTAATTTCAGTTAGTTTGTTGCTTAATTCGGCACTTCTTCTAACCACATCTTCTGCTGTTCTAACAAGTTCTTCCATTTGGCGATTGTCTTCACTAAGTTCGCCAACAAGACTGTTCGAATCGGATATTAATGCCGAAACATTTTCTAAACTAATATTATCCGCATTGCGCTTTTTTAGAATTTCGCTATTGCCCTTTGCCTTGGAATATCTGCTTAACGATAAGTTATAGGCTTTAATAACTTCATTTGCCTTTTTTTCTAGTTGTTCAAATCGAGATTTTCCTTCTTGCAACACCCTTTTATAGTTTTTGAAATCTATGCTTGCCGGGCTTCTATCTACTTCTCGTTCTAAAAGTTTAATTTGCCCATCTAATTTTTGAATTTCTAAAATGGTTTTCATTAAAATCTGCCTCCTTTTTCATCGTCATCTTCAGCAAGGTCATCTCTTAAGCGTTTTAATTTTGATGGATGACGCAATTTCCTTAATGCTTTTGCTTCAATTTGACGAATGCGCTCCCGGGTTACCGAGAATTCTCTTCCCACTTCTTCCAAAGTTCTTGGGTGAGCATCGTCTAATCCATAGCGCAAACGAATTACTTTTTGTTCTCTTGGAGTTAATGTTTCTAGAACACTCATTAATTGCTCTTTTAGCATGTTTTGCATTGCAATATCTTGTGGAGAAAGTGCGTTTTCATCTGGAATTATGTCGCCAATTTTGCTGTCTTCTTCATGCCCCATTTTGCTTTCTAAGGAAATTGGGTCCTGCGATATTCGTTGAACTTCTATAACCTTATCAACCGTTGTTCCTAGGCGTTCTGCAATTTCTTCTGTGCTTGGGTCTCGCCCCAACTCTTGCAACAATTCTCTAACCGCTTTGTTGTGTTTTAAAATTGTTTCCACCATATGAACAGGAACACGCATTAAACGGGCTTGGTCGGAAATGGCACGAGTTATGCTTTGCCTAATCCACCATGTTCCGTATGTTGAAAATTTATATCCTTTTGTGTAGTCGAATTTTTCAACCGCTTTCATAAGCCCCAAATTGCCTTCTTGAATAAGGTCTAAAAATGGCATATTGTGCTTATTTTGATAGCGTTTTGCAATGCTAACCACCAAACGCAAGTTAGATTCGCACAACTTATTACGTGCATATTCGCTTTTCTCTTCTATTAAAAGTCGACTCAACTCTCTTTCTTCATCTGCCGATAGAAGTGGAATGCTTCCAATTTCTTTTAAATACATTTTAACCGGATCGTTAACGTTAATTTGGCTTATAATATTCTCAAATTCTTTATCGTCAACAGGGATGTCGCTTATTGCGTCTGTTATGGTTATTCCATTGGCAATAAGATGTGCTTTAACTTGTTCCACCTCTTCTGCATCAATGTCCTCGTAAGTGCGAATAAGCTTGCTGCACAAACTGTCCTCAGAAATTGACCTTTGGTGATTTGTTTTAAATTGTTGCAAAAGTTTTTGCTTAATTTCTTCTATGTTAATCATTCTTTTTCTCCTTGAATTCGTTTAAAACTGCCGTTCTAACCCAAAACAGCACATAATCCTCAAACTCTATTTTCGCATTTGGATTATATGCATTCAATGCTTGCAACAATCCTAAATTTGCAATTTGCACCAAATCTTGTAAATCAACATCATTGTGCAAGGATTTATAGTTTAGGCACATATATAGCACATCTTTAAGTGCAAAGTTTATAATTTGTTCTTTTATTGACCTGCTTTTTGTTGCATAATATTCGGCAAGTTTTGGCTTTAATTCTGCCTTTTTTATTGTTTTGGTTGATTTTATATCAATAAAATAATCTAACACCTGCATTAACTGTTCTTCTTTAATTTCAGTTGTTAAACTTGGCTGGAACTCTGCCCTAAAATAATTTTTAACATCTTGACGTTTATATCTTCCATTTTGCGCTAGTTCTGTGTAAAGTTCGTCCACATTCTCTGCACCTAAATTAGTTAGATATTTATACAAAACGTCTGTTTTATCTATCTGTATCACTTTCTCTCCTTTATTCTTGCCGAAATTTCTTGTAATTTCACAAGGCACTCGTATCTTTCTGCATCTGTTGTGCAGTTTAACATTCTTTCTTTCAATTGCTTTTGTTGTTCTTCCAATTCAAAGCGTTGAACACGAGAAATTGTGTCTTTTAACACCGCATTAAACACGTCATCGCTTGGAAAAACATAGTTAATAACTCTATCTATAAGCGAATAGTTTGTAATGGTGAAATTATCAAATAATGCGGATACCGTGTAATCTTTATTTGCTGAAATTTTATCTTTTAAATAGTTGTAAAGGTCTGTTAATTCATCTTCTGCATTGAAAAGACAAGAAATATCTTCAATATTTTTAATTTTTTTATAAAGAATTGATGCAAGCAAGAAAATTTTGCTTTTTAAAATGTCATTTTCAACAATGTTAACTGGCATTTCTTCACTTTTAACATGTGCAATAGTTGGAACCACATTCAAACTTTTTCTTAGCGCATCTATTGGCACTTTAACTATTTTTTGAACAACCGCCAAATAAATTTCTTGTTCGGCCGGTGTTGAAAATTTAGATATGTATTTTAAACTTTCATTAATGTATTTTGTTCTTTCCGCATTAGATGTTAGGTCGTATTTTTTTGCACTGTCATTTAGAATAAAGTCAACACAATCTATGGCTTTTGTTAATATATTCAAAAATTCTTCTTTGCCGTATTGCTTTATGAACTCATCTGGGTCTTTTGCACCAACTAAGCGAACAACCTTAACATTTAAGCCCTCTGCTTTTAATGTGTCTATTGCTTTGTAGGTGGCCATTGCCCCCGCACTATCTCCATCTAAACACAAAATAACATTTTCTACAAGCTGTTTAATTCTGCGCGCGTGTTGGCTTGTTAATGCCGTTCCCATACAACCAATTGTGTTTGTTATTCCCGCTTGATGGCAAGCAATAACATCTATATGCCCCTCTACAACCACAATGGTGTCTAACATTTTGTTTTCTTTTTTTATATCTCTAACAAAATTATACGCAAATAGCGTTTCGCTTTTGTTAAAAACTATAGTTTGAGATGTGTTTTTGTATTTGGCGTGATCTGGACTTTGTTCAACACTCCTGCCAGAATATGCAACAACATCTCCAAGCCCATTAAAAATTGGAAACATTAAGCGCTTGCCATAAAAGTCGTATAAATTTCCTGTGTCACCTTTTCCAACAACCCCTGCCAAAAGCATTTCATACTCGCTAAAGCCCAACGTTTCAAGGTGAGCAGGCAATGAATCGTAGTTTAAAGATGCCCCAATTTGGAATTTTTCAATCATTTCTGGCGACATTCCACGTGTTTTTAAATACTTGGCTTGAGGAGAATTTGGATTGTTAATTAGGTTGTTATGATAAAACTCGGTGGTGGCTTTTAACACCTGATAAACCCTATCTCGTTCGCGTTTTCTTTTGCGCATTTCTTCATTGTCCGTATCGGTTGGAAGTTCTAACCCCACATTTTTTGCAAGCATTTCAACCGCCGTTAAAAAATCTACGTTTTCTGTTTTCATAACGAGTGAAATTACGTTGCCACTTTCTCCACAACCAAAACATTTATAGAATTGAGCATCTTGTTTAATGGAAAAAGATGGCGTTTTCTCGCTGTGGAATGGGCAACACGCCCAAAAATTGCCTCCACGACGATTAAGCGTCATATATCTGCTTGCCACGTCAACAATATCGTTCTTAGATTTTAAAAGGTCTAGAAATTCTGCCGACAATCCACCTTTTGTCATTCGTCAAACTCCAATTAATGTATAATACAACAAAAAAGTGGCATTTCCTAAAAATTATTATAAAACTTTTACGAAATACCCCTCTCTTCATATCTAAATACAACTTAAATGCGAAAACTCCTAACTAATTTGGAAAAATTCTTAAATTTTCTTTTTCCCTAAAAGCCAAATTGTCAATTTCTCGTTCGGTTTCTAAATTTAATGCAATGTTATTATAAGAAACATGATGTTTTTGGCACAAACTTCGCAAAAGCTGCTCGTCCACATTTCTAACTAAACTGCCCTTAATATCAAACACGTTTTCCAATTTCGCCATTAGGCTTGCTTCCACCGTTAAATCCAAAGTTGTATAACCTTGTGTATCAATGTCACGTACAGCTTTGCTATCGCTGAATGTTAACCCTAACCTTGTGGTTTTGATTTGTAGCACAAACTTGCCAACTCTTCCTCCTTGCTTCAAGGTGGCAATACATTCATCTGCATATCTTGCAATCTGTGCTTCTGGATAAATGTTTCTATCGAATCTGCCAAGCATATCACTCAAAATTTGACCATATACCTGCACATTGCGTATGGATCTTGGACAATCTCCATGTTGTAGCCTTGTTTGGTTGTTTGCAATTTGTTGCTTTAAATTTTCTTTGGTTCTATATATAATGTAATTTCTTAAATCTAAAATTTCACCATTTCTATTTGTAAGCGTTATTCCTGACGCCGCCATATACTTGCGAGCCTGTTGAAGTTTAATTGACAAATATTCGTCTATAACTTGAGCCCTTTCACTGTTGAAAGACGAATGTTTATAAACCGGCTCTTCACCAAAACCCACAAATCCATCAATAACACCCATGGCTGGGCTAATTTTCTCAGTTCCGCTAAACCAATCTGGGTGTTGTTGTTTCAATTCTTTCAAAGCACCAATAAAATATTCGGCTTGCTCATAGTCGGTGTAAATTACGAAGGCATCATTACGGTTATCGTAAGTGTTAAATTTAAAATACACCCTCTTTTTGTCCCGCTGGCATCTGTTTAAAAGTTCGGTAGATACCCTTGCAACATTTTCCGATTTTAAGTTGACGTATAATCTACATTGCGGACTTACCTTTAATGGGAACGGACTAACGTGAATATAATCTTGATAAGTTCTGTTAGAACCAATAAACCCCTCTTTCGATTGGCTGCACATTCCCTTTATGGCAAATGATTGTTCTGAGCCAAAGAAAAAGTTATATGCATCAATTGCAGAAACGTTCGATTTTTGATAACTAGGGTTTAAAAGATAGTAATCATACAACTCTCTCATTTCCTCGCCAAGTTGTTCTGGATGAAAACTTGTTATAAAATTACGCCTTGCATCATAAACAGTTTTAAAAAACCTGTACATTTCAATCCTGTCAACCGAACCCGTGTTATGAGCATTAATCCAAATCAAAAGATCATAAGCTTGAAAAGCATCAATTGCAGAGCTTGCCGGCAGTGCTTGCAAATAATCTTTCACCAAATCTTTCATTGTTGTTGGTTGTGTGCAGTATTTTTCAATAAATTTTAATTTGCTATCTTGCATGTATCAACACCCCTTACATATGTGTTATTATACCACAATCATTTGCAATTTGCAACATTAGACACAAAAAACACACGTTGAGTGTGTTTTTTGTTAAATTATCTTGGGAATTAATATTCTCCCGAGCTCTTTTTAGTTTCGTGGAAATTTAATGTTTGCTTGAGCTGCGGCTAAACGAGCAATTGGAACACGGAATGGAGAGCAAGAAACATAATCTAAGCCAATTTTGTGGCAGAACTCAATGCTAGATGGATCTCCGCCATGTTCACCACAAATGCCTGTGTGAAGTGCTTTGTTTGCACCTGTTCCAAGGTTAATTGCCATTTCCATTAATTTTCCAACACCTGTTGTATCCAATCTTGCAAATGGGTCGCTTTCGTATATTTTGTTTGAATAGTAGCTTGGTAGGAATTTGCCAGCATCGTCACGGCTGAAGCCAAAAGTCATTTGAGTTAAGTCGTTTGTACCAAAGCAGAAGAAATCTGCCTCTTTAGCAATTTCGTCTGCAGTTAAACAAGCACGTGGAATTTCTATCATTGTACCAACTTGGTAGTTAAGTTTAACACCACTTTCTTTAATAACATTATCGGCAGTTTCAACAACAACTTTTTTAACGAACTTTAATTCTTTAATTTCGCCAACAAGTGGAATCATAATTTCTGGCACAACATTCCATTCTGGGTGACGGCGTTGAACTGCAATTGCTGCTTTAATAACAGCTTTTGTTTGCATAACTGCAATTTCTGGGTATGTTACAGTTAAACGGCAACCACGGTGCCCCATCATTGGGTTAAATTCGTGTAAATCGTTGATAATTTGTTTAATTTCTGCAACTGTTTTGCCTTGTGTTTTTGCTAAGTTTGCAATATCTTCTTCGTTTGTTGGAACGAATTCGTGTAGAGGTGGATCTAAGAAACGAATAGTTACAGGTTGACCTTTAAGTGCTTCCATTAAGCCTTCGAAGTCCGCTTGTTGCATTGGTTCAATTTTTGCAAGAGCCGCTTCACGTTCTTCAACCGTGTCGGAACAAATCATTTCACGGAAAGCACCAATTCTTGCAGGATCGAAGAACATATGTTCTGTTCTGCACAAACCAATTCCTTGTGCGCCTAATTCTGCTGCACGTGTTGCGTCTGCAGGAGTGTCTGCATTAGTTTTAACGCCTAATGCTTTATACTTATCTGCCAACTTCATAATTCTGCCAAAATAGCCACTATTTGGGTCTGCTGGAACAGTTTTAATCATTCCATCATAAATCTTACCAGTTGAACCATCTAGTGAAAGTTCGTCGCCTTCACGGTATGTTTTGCCAGCAAGTGTGAAGAATTTGCTTTCTTCATTCATTTTAATGTCGCCACAGCCAGAAACGCAGCATGTTCCCATGCCCCTAGCAACAACCGCTGCGTGAGAAGTTTGACCACCACGAACAGTTAAAATACCTTGAGCATATTTCATACCTTCAATGTCTTCTGGGCTTGTTTCTAAACGAACAAGAATAACTTTTTTACCTTTTTTGCCTTGTTCTACAGCGTCTTCTGCCGTAAATACAATGTGGCCTGCAGCTGCACCTGGGCTTGCTGCAATACCTTTGCCAACAACATTAAATTTATCTGCATTAGCAAGTGCTTGCGCATCGAATTGTGGGTGCAAAAGCATATCTAGGGTTTTTGCATCTATTTGCATTAATGCTTGTTGTTCGGTAATCATGCCTTCGTCAATTAAATCGCAAGCAATTTTAATTGCAGCAGCGGCAGTTCTTTTGCCATTACGGGTTTGAAGCATATATAATTTTTTATCTTCAATGGTAAATTCCATATCTTGCATATCACGGTAGTGATTTTCAAGAGTGTCGCAAATTTTCTTAAATTGAGTGTAGCATTCTGGCATAATTTCTGCCATTTTTTCAATAGGCATTGGAGTTCTAACACCCGCCACAACGTCTTCACCTTGTGCATTCATTAAGAATTCTCCCATTAAACCCTTTTCGCCGGTTGCTGGGTTACGTGTGAAAGCAACGCCTGTGCCAGATGTTTCACCAAGGTTACCAAATGCCATCATTTGCACGTTAACCGCTGTTCCCCAAGAATAAGGAATGTCGTGATCCATACGGTAAATGTTGGCACGAGGGTTATCCCAAGAACGGAAAACCGCCTTAATTGCTTCAAATAATTGTTCTTTTGGATCGCTTGGGAAATCTTTGCCAAGTTGATTTTTATATTCTGCTTTAAAAGACATTGCCAAATCTTTTAAATCTTCTGCAGTAAGGTCAAGGTCCTGAGTGATGCCCTTTTCTTCTTTCTTTTTATCGATAAGTTTTTCAAAATATTTCTTACCAACTTCCATAACAACGTCACTAAACATTTGAATAAAACGTCTGTAACAGTCCCAAGCCCAACGTGGGTTTCCACTCTTTTTAGAAAGAGTTTCTACAACTTCTTCGTTTAAACCAAGGTTAAGAATTGTGTCCATCATACCTGGCATACTAGCACGCGCACCCGAACGAACAGAAACTAGAAGTGGATTTTCTTTATCACCAAATTTTTTGCCAGTGATTTTTTCCATTTTAGAAATGTTTTCCATAATTTCATTACGGATACCATCGTTAATTTGGCGGCCATCTTCGTAATATTGAGTGCAAGCTTCGGTTGAAATTGTAAAACCTTGTGGCACTGGTAAACCAATTTTGGTCATTTCAGCAAGGTTAGCACCCTTTCCTCCAAGAAGTTCACGCATTGATGCATCGCCTTCGCTGAATAAATAAACGTATTTTTTCATATTTTCTCCCTTTAAAACTATATAAGTTTACAAAAACAACAAAAAAAAAGCAACTAAAATTAAGCGATTAGCCTATAATTGTTGCTTTTTGGGCTTTTCAACCTAAACACTCAAGCTTTGCGCTGCACTTATTTCGGCCTGCAATGCCTTAACACAGTTAGTAAACCTGCCAACCTCCGTTTCCAATGTTAAATAATCGGAACTTTGTTTGCTTGTGTTAATCAACATTTCATCATAAATGTTAATTAACATTTTTGCATACATCAAGGCAAATTTTTTTCTGTTAGCATTGCCTTGTTTGTTTGAATTATTGTCACGATAACCTTGCCTTAACATCCTAGAAACATCATATAACTGGTCTTTTGTGGCAGCTTTATTTTCTTTAATCCAAATTTTTGAAATGTTAATTATTTCTTTAATGCATTGTTTCAACTTGCCATTTATTAATTCTTGTTCACCAATTTCTAAGTTGGGTTCTTTGCTTGCCAACATTAAAAATGAAACTGCACTTTTATAACATTCTACTGCCGCAGGGTACTGCTGTTCGGCTTTTCTAATATCCGCCACCTCTATTAGTCGTTTTGCTGTGTTTAAGTTGTTACTATTTTGTGTGTTCATATTTACCTCAAGTTAATTTATTTTTTCTAGTTTCAATTATGCAAAATTCACTAAATAAATGCAAATGTTTTTATTTCTTCGCCATATTTTAAATATATTATTTTGTTAAGTAATCTTAATGCCTGTTTAAGTGTTGACTCATTAAAGTTTTCTGCTTTGCATTCAGCACCAAAATTGTTGATTTGTTTTAAAACGTTATATACTTTTTTATCTATGGTTAAGCAATCGTTGGTGCGATTTAAACAAAAATTTCCGTTTAACGTATCTAAATAAACATAATCTGCGTTATAAAATTCTTGCCCCAACCCTGTAAAAGTTAAAAATTTTAAAACATAATCTATTGTTGCAACATATTCATTATTATTTTCTATGCTATTTAAGGTGTTTATTGTTAACAAAAATAAGTCTGGTTCGCTTTTTTCTGCTGGAAGAATTGTTTTAATTATGTCTAACACAATATATCCGCAAATGGTTTTGTTATAGTTGGTTAGAATTGTATAGAAGTTATCTATTAAATCTGCCGTTGTTATTTTTCTTAAATTATTCCTTTCTATTATGCTAAAATCCGCTAACACAAAGGGCTGAGCAATGCCTTTTAGTTTTGCATTTTCTCTTTTCACCCCTGTGAATTTTGCAGAAATTACACCATGCTCTAAGGAAAAAATAGATGCAAGTTTGTCTGCATCTTTATAGTCGGTTAACTTTAAAACAATGCCTTTAAATTTGTTCTCGTTCATTTCTCCGTTGTAGCTTTATATTATATTGTTAATTCTTCTTCCCTTTCGCCCAACAATTCTTGTTTTGGCAACAAAACAGGTGTTTTGGTTCTTTCTATGGTGCGTGAAAGCACAAAAAATATAGGGCTACCGGTTTGATAAAACAGTTCGCTATAACTATTTGCAAGTGTTTGCACTTGTTTATTATTCATACTTCGCACTCCTTTTTCATTTATTTATTCTATGTGGAAAGTGAAAATTTATTCACTGGCAGTTAATCCAAAACTCTTAAGTGCTTTGTCGTCATTGCGCCAGTTTGCTTTAACTTTCACAAAAAGTTGCAAGTTAACCCTTTCGCCAATCAACCTTTCAATGCTTTGACGAGCTTTAGTGGAAATTTCCTTAATTTTGTCGCCATTTTTGCCTAGAATAATGGCTTTGTGGCTTTCTTTTTCGCAATACACTTCTGCATAAATTTGCACTGGCGTTTCGTTTTCTTTATAATCTGTTACCACCACTTGAATTCCGTGCGGAACTTCATCGTCTAAAAGCAAAAGCGCCTTTTCACGCACAATTTCTGCCGTCATATGGCGCAGATTACGGTCGGTGTAATCTCCTTCTGGGTAATACCTCATTTCGAAATTAAACGTTGGCAAATATTTTTTAATCATATCAATTAAAACGTCACAATTTTTGCCCGTTAATGCCGAAATTGGCAAAACTTCGTCCACCTGAGACGCGTCTAGTGTTGCCAACTGCGGATACAATTTTTCGTATTTAACTTCGTCTATTTTGTTAATTATTAAAATCTTTTTTGCGTTGGCTGTAACTTTTTTGTTTAGTTTGTTAAACTGCTCGGCCAAAGGTTTTTTTGCACTTATAAGCATTAACACAATTTCAGTGTCCGCTTGGGCGGTTTCTATATGCTTATCCATTTCGTCATCAATTTTGGTTGCTCGTTTGTGATAGCCAGGCGTATCTACAAACACAATTTGAGTGGTTTTGTCGTTATACACTCCAATTAAATTTTCCCTTGTTGTTTGAGTTTTTGGGCTAACAATTGCAACGTGTTCGCCAACCAGTTGGTTGATAAGCGTGCTTTTGCCAACATTTGTTTCGCCCAAAATGGTAACAAATCCGCTTTTAAATTCTATTTGTTTTTCTTCCCTTGTTATGTTTAGGTTGTTTAAAATTTCTGCTTGTTTTTTTGTCATAATTTCTTCGTCTTGCTTTTCAATATGGTCGTATCCGCAAAGGTGAAGCATTGCATGGCAAAACAAAAAGCAAACTTCCCTTTTAACACTGTGCCCATATTCTTTTGCCTGTTCTTCGGCACGTTTTAAACATATGAAAATGTCTCCCAAAACAAGACGTTTATCTTCTGGATCTATATCATAAACATAGTCCTTAAGTTTTAATTTTTCACCCACTTTTAAGTTGGTGTAAGGATAACTTAAAACGTCGGTAACCTTATCTACGTTTCTGGTGGTTTTGTTAAGTTCTCTAATTTCGCTTTCACTAACAAAACTTAAATTAACCTTAATTTTAACAGGCAAAGAAAGAGTTTTTGAAATTTCTTCATAAACCCTGGTTAAATTTTGCTTTATTTCCGCGTTGGTTTCGGTTATAAACTCAATCATTAATTTGCCCTTTAATTGTTATTATTGTTGTTGCAAACAATGTGCCGTTTTGAATTGTTGTTTCCTTAGTTCTAGAAATTTCTTCATAAACCTCTGGCAACGTCTGTTCGGCTTGTTGTTCACTTTGCTTAAGCAAACTTCCCTTTTCTTCCTCTAAATTATGCGTGATTTGCTTGGTGGTTAGTTCGTGATAAACATCAACCCTACGTTTAAATGGAAGCAGTTTGCTTATGTTTTCATTATAACTAACAACTTTGAAAAGTGCAAACGAATTTTTGTTTTTGCCCTTAAATAAATTAAATTTAAAAAGATGATAGGAATACACCTTTTTTGTTTTGCCAGTTTTTACTAAAATTGTTTCGTTTTGGCTTAATTGGCACTTGCCCACAACAAAAATTGTGGCATATATGTCCGCCTTTGGTTGCACCGAAATTTTGTTGCCAGAACTATCTAAATTAAAGGGTAAAATTAAAGAGTCTCCAACGTTAACATAATCACCAACCTTAATGTTTGTTGTGCCTGTTATAAGGTTAATTTTTGTTATAATTCCGCTATATTTTGCAGTAATCGGCTTAAAAACTTGTTCGTTATATACCAACTTTTCGCTTAAATCAATAATTATGGCAGTTCCTTGTTTAATAACCGACACCTGCGCTAGTTTATTGTAGTTGTTAAGCAAAATTGCTTCTATTTCTTCGCTTGTTTGGCGGTTAATTTTGCCAATGGAAACATTATTTTGTTTAAGGACCTGAATAATTTCGTTTGGTTGTAAATCTTTGGTGCCATAAATTTTAATTTGCCAAGTGTAATTGCTTGCCCAAATTCCAAAAATTGTGCCAATTGTTAAACCTAAAATAGCCCCCAAATTTGCCCACAAAAATTTTGGCAATCGTTTAAAATGGCCTGGCGTTTGTTTAACCTTAAAATTTGCAACGTACCGCTTAACTTTTTTTACGTGATGCTCATTAACTTCAAAAGAAATCTGATTGTGGTTTGTGCGGTTAATATTATAAAGTTGAATTTTCTTGCGGTGTAAAGTTTTTAATAAGTTATCTATGTTATAGCCAGTAAGTTCAAATTTCATTTAACCCCCACAGAACATATTTCGCCTGAAATTATGCAAGACGAACTATCTAAATAATCAATTTTAAGCCCAACCCCCACCACCGCTAAAGCTCCACTTTTAAGTTGAAATTGCATTTCGTTTTCGCCAAAACAAATAACGTTTTTAATCCCTTCCACATACAGTTTTTTACCACCTAAATTGATTACCCTATAATTAAACGAGCCACCAATTTCATTCATCATCTTTTCAATTTCTTGCATCATATTCATAGTAAATTATATGAAACAGAATGAAAAAAAAGACGGTTTCGTCTTTTAATTGTTGTAGTTGGAACCTTTCTCTTATACAATAAGCAACTTATTCGTAATGTGATAATGCAAAAAACAGCACAATTAAGTGCTGTTTTTTATCTTTTCATTTGGGTTTCGCAATAGGTGTCGTAGTCCGTTTCTTTGTCGTATTCTAATGTTGAATTAATGCGAATTATACGGTTTGCAACGGTGGAAATTATTTCTTCGTCGTGTGTTGAGAAAATCATGCAACCGTCAAAACGTTCCATACCTTTGTTTAATGCGGTTATGCTTTCAAGGTCTAGGTGGTTGGTTGGCTCATCTAGAAGCAAGAAGTTGCCAGATTGAAGCATCATTCTTGCAAGCATACATCTAACCTTTTCGCCACCAGATAGCACTTTTGCTTTCTTTTCCGCTTCTTCCCCACTAAACAACATTCTGCCCAGCCAACTTCTTAGGAAGGTTGCGTCATTTTCTTTGGTGTATTGCCCAATCCATTCAACAAGTGAAAAGTCGCAATCTTCAAAATATTCGTTGTTGTTTTGTGGAAGATATGTTGCGGTTATGGTTTTGCCCCATTTAACTTCGCCTTTATAGTTTGTGTCTTTCCCTGAAAGAATGTCGAACAAGGCGGTTACAACATTGCTGTTATCGCTCATAATAGCAACCTTATTATCCGGGCGAATGGTGAACGACACATTTTCAAACAATCCTGGTTTTGTTAGTTTGTTAACAAACAAAATATCGTTGCCAATACGTTGTTCAAATTTAAAGTCGATATATGGGTATTTTCTGCTGCTTGGCTTAATGTCCTCAATGGTTAAGCGTTCTAATTCTTTCTTTCTGCTGGTTGCTTGTTTAGATTTAGAAGCATTTGCCGAGAACCTTGCAATAAATTCTTGCAATTCTTTTGCACGTTGTTCGGCTTTTTTGTTTTGATCCTTTTGTTGTTTTAATGCAAGTTGGCTAGATTCATACCAAAAATCGTAGTTACCTAAATATAGGTTTATTTTGCCATAGTCTATATCACACACGTGCGTGCAAACCTTATTTAAAAAGTGACGGTTGTGGCTAACAATTAAAATGGTGTTTTCGAAATTTAAAATGAAATCTTCTAGCCAACGAATTGTTTTAACGTCTAAGTTGTTGGTTGGTTCGTCTAAAATAAGGTTATCTGGGTTTGAAAACAATGCCTGTGCAAGCAAAACTTTAACTTTAATTTTGCTATCTACATTACCCATAAGCTCATGGAACAATTCCTTTGGAATTTCTAGCGAATTTAAAAGGTTTTCCGCCTCACTTTCTGCGTCCCAACCGTTTAGTTCCATAAATTCTGCTTCTAATTCGCCAAGTTTAATTCCATCTTCTTCGCTAAAATCGGTTTTAGCATAGTAAACTTCTTTTTCGTCCATAATTTCAACCAAACGTTTATGCCCCATTAAAACTGTGCGAAGAACTGTGCAATCGTTGTATTTTTCTTGATTTTGTTCCAAAACCGACAATCTTTCTTTTGCAGGAATTACAACTTCACCTTTGTTTGGTTCCAACTCTCCAGAAAGCACCTTCATAAAGGTAGATTTGCCCGCACCGTTTGCACCAATAACGCCATAGCAGTTGCCTTTATTAAATTTTAAATTTACTTCATCAAATAATTTTCTACTGCCAAATTGAACAGCCACATTGTTTACTGAAATCACAATACACTCCTTAAATTTACTTTTCCGTTTAACAATAACACAAATAAAAAATATTTGCAACACAAAGCAAATATTTTGTTTAAGATTTATTTCTGCTTTGAGGTTTGCTTGGGTTTTATGTTAATTTTGCCCAGCAAATGGTAGAACCACATTGCACAAATTGCCACAATAAGCCCTAAACACCAACCCGCAAGAATGTCGCTAAAATAATGAACGCCCAAATACACTCTGCTTATCCCCACAATGACAATTATGGCAGATATTGCACTAATTAATGCTACTTTTAGCGCTTTGTTTTTCATTTTCGTTGCCACAAAGTAAATTATTGTTGCATAAACAGCTATACTCATCATTGCGTGTGCAGACGGAAAACTAAAACCAATTTCTTCAATTAGCATAAGCTCTGGCCTTGGCCTTTGAACTGTGTATTTAACTAGCAAGTTTAACACAGCGCTGCCGCCCACCGAAGTACACATTGTTAACCCAATTTTTTTATCTTTAAAAATAAAACTTAAAAGGCAAAGCACAACAAGCAACACACTCCATCCAAAATAGGTTAAAATTTTAAAAAACCAATTCCAAAATTGGTTACGGTTGTTAGCTATTAGCACATTCAATTTATCAACCCAAAAGGTGTGTTTAGTTAACACAAGCACAAGCAGCCCAACAAAACACGCAAGCAAACAAACACTAACTGCAATGCTTGCAATAACCCACCCTTTATTATTATGTTTTATGGTTAAATCTTTTTCCATATTATCCTTTGCTTAAAATAGAAAAAACTTGCCTATATTGGCAATAGTTTTATCTGTTAATAAATCTGCGCACTCCATCGAAATTATCGCAATCTGTGTGTTGAGTGTAGTACACCAAACATGCCATTGAACTAACTTCCATAAGAACTTCTAGTGCTACCTTAACAATATCCTTAGTGGTGATTTCTTGCTGGCCTAACCCCAACAATTTAAGTTCAATTTTGCAAACAATATCTTCAACCGTTTCGTTTAAATCTACACAATATGTTGCATATTTAATGCTTTCCATTAATTTTTCGGTTTTGAATGGTTCACGAACATTATCTACATTTGTAACCACCATTGGATTGCTTTCAACCGTCTCGTAAGTAGTGAAGCGTTTTCCGCAAATTAAACATTCCCTGCGCCTGCGAATGCTGGAATCTTTTAAATAACGGCTATCTACAACTTTACTGTCGCTGTGTCCACAAAAAATACATTTCATAATTTTCTCCTATGTTTATTATGCCACAAATTCAACAAAAAAACAAATAATTTTTCATTTAATTTAATCTAAAATTCATTATTGTTGGCAATTTTTATTGTTTGAACCACATTTCCTATCATTTTTGGGGTTGTGTTTTGGTTGCAAAGATTTTTCATCTACGTACAATTCAACCAAAACCGCATCTACCCCAATTTTACAAACACAATTAAACGGAATAAAAATTTCCTTTACTCCCTTAAAAAGCCCCCAAAATCCGCAATTTTGCTGTGGCACAATAAATCCTAATGTGCAGGCAGTTACCACGTCAAAAATTACGTCGGTTATATGCCCTAAACATTTGCCATCAACCGTGTTTATAACTTGTTTGCTTTTAAGTTCCAAAAAGGAAACTTCCATATATTTAATTATGTTGAAATTTATAATTTTATGTTAAATTTTGCATTTTAATTTAAATATAGCCCAACTTCTTTAAGTTCTAACTTAGCTTTCTTCACAAGTGGTTTGCAGGCACTTGTTCTGCTTTGAATTGGAATTTCGTTAATGTCTATTGCGTGTAAGTCATTTTTACTTTGCATAACCACTTCACCTGTTATAACTGGCGCTATAATGGCAAAAATTTCTTCTTTGCCAGCCGTTATTTTAAGCCCTTTGCGGTTTCTTGCACTTATTGGAAGTTCATTTAAACTAAACTTCTTTGCACTGCCATCTGGAGTTATAACAAGAGCCCTATCCAACGTGTTAACTTGGCTTGCAAACATAACTTTTGCACCATCATTTAAACTCATTCCAATAACTCCACCACTATTGCGCTTTGTTAGCGGAACGGTTTTATATTCCATATTAACCGCCATGCCATCGTTGCTAACCATTAAAATAGATGGCAAATTATCGTTAATTTGAACTGAAAGTACCCTATCAAAATCTTTAAGTTTAAGTGCGATGCTACCAGTTTTTAATGCTGTAAATTCGCTGGTTTCAACTCGTTTAATGTATCCATCTTGAGTCATCATAACAAACTCTGCATTTTCGGCTAAATCTTGCTCGCTAAACGCACCAACAATTTTTTCTTTTGTTTCGGCTGTGGTTAAACTACTAAACGCTGTGCCTTTTTGAATAAACTTACAATTTGGAATATCCCTAACCGATAGTTTGAAGAAATTACCAAAGTTTGTGAAGAACACAACCGAACTGTTCATGCTTGTGTGCACAATAAACTTATGAAGCGCATTAATGTTTTCGTACTTATATTCTGCACTTGCGTTTTGAAGTTGTTTAATATCTAAAGTTTTAACACGCAAGCCATCATTAGTAACCGCCACAGCACATTCTGTGTCTAACAATTTTTCAATTGGTGTTATGTTAAAGTTCTCAAACTCGCTAACAATTGCCGTTTTTCTTGGCGTTGCATATTTTGTTTTAATTTCAGTTAGTTCTTTTTTAACAACTTTAAATTGCTTAGATTTACTTGCTAAAATTGCTTCAAATTCGGCAATGTTTCGTCTTAATTCTGCCAATTCTTGCTGTAGTTTTTCGGTTTCCAAACTTGTTAATCTGCTTAAACGCATATCTAATATAGCCTGAGTTTGAACATCGCTTAACAAAAATCTTTGCATAAGTTTTGTTTTGGCATCGGCAGTTGAAGCAGACGACTTAATTATTCTAATAACTTCGTCTATATTTTGAATTGCAATGCATAGCCCTTCCACAATGTGTGCCCTAGCTTTTGCACGTTCTAAATCGAACTTTGTTCTTCGAACAATTACGTCTTGCTGGAAGTTAACGTAGTAACTTAAATAGTCCATTAACCCTAGTTGTTTTGGGCTTCCATTTGCAATTGCAACAACATTATAGTTAAAGTTTATTTGCATATCGCTATGCTTTAATAACATTGCAATGATGTTGTTAACGTCTGCATCTTTTTTAAGTGTTATAACCGCCCTTATACCTTCACTGCTTGTTTCGTCGGCAATTTCGGAAATGGATGCGAATTCATCTTTCATTTTTTCTTTAAGGTCGCCAATAGATTTTAATAAATCCGCCTTGTTAACTTGGTATGGAATTTCGGTTATAACAATGTTTGTTTTTCCATTTTTTTCGTCCTCTGTGTGGAAAACTGCACGAATTGGAACCTTGCCCCTGCCTGTTAAATACGCTTCTCGCATTTCGTTGGTTGCACAAATGATTCCACCTGTAGGGAAATCTGGTCCCTTTATTATGGTTAACATTTCGTCTAGAGTTATGTTTGGATTATCAATATATGCAATACAGCCATCTATCATTTCGCCTAAATTGTGTGTTGGAATGTTGGTGGCAAGCCCAACCGCTATGCCCATTGCCCCATTAACAAACAAATTTGGAAATCTGCCCGGCAAATAATCGGGTTCTTTTAATCTATCGTCAAAGTTTAAACTGAAATTAACTGTATCCTTATCTAAATCTCGCATTAATTCCATTGAAAGTGGCGTTAATTTACATTCTGTGTAACGATATGCTGCTGGGCTATCTCCGTCAATAGAGCCAAAGTTACCGTGACCATCAATTAGTCGTTCACCCATAACAAAATCTTGCGCCATTCTTGCAAGAGCGCCATAAACGGAACTATCTCCGTGTGGGTGAAATTTACCCAAAACGTCACCAACCACGTTTGCGCATTTTCTAAATTCTTGCTCGGGAGTTAACCCTTGAATTAGCATATCATACAATATTCTTCTTTGCACTGGTTTTAAGCCATCTTCAACCCTTGGAAGCGCCCTGTCTAAAATAACATATTCACTGTATGGCAACATTGATTCTGCCATAACCTCTTCAACCGTTTTATGAAGCAACTGCCCTGTTGGAAGAATGCTTTTAATTTTTTCAACTTTATCTTTCTTGCTCATTATTCTTCCTCCGTTATTTTATTAAAACCATCCACTCTGTTAAAGTTAGCATTTTTGTTAATATAATCCTTTCTTGCCCCAATTTCGTCGCCCATCCATAAGGTTATTTCTTTATCAGCTAGCACGGCATCTTCAACACCAACCCTAATTATTGTTCGTTTTGCTGGGTCTAGCGTTGTGTCTTTAAGTTGGTCGTAGTCCATTTCTCCTAAACCTTTATAGCGTTGAATGGTGTATTTCTTTAAATCTTTTGTTATGTTTGCAAGTTCTTCGTCGTTATAGCAATATCTAATTTCGCCTTTGGTTTTAACCCCATAAAGTGGCGGCATCCCAATATAAATATTGCCATTAGTAATTAGCGGGCGCATATATCTAAAGAAGAACGTTAGCAAGATACAACGAATGTGCATACCATCTGGGTCGGCATCGCTTAAAATGATAATTTTGTTGTATTTAAGATTGTCCAACTTAAAATCTTCGCCAATGCCTGTGCCTAACGCACCAATAATAGTTCTAATTTCTTCGTTTGCCAAAACTTGGTCTATTCTTTTCTTTTCGCTGTTTAAAGGTTTGCCCCTTAACGGCAAAACTGCTTGGAAATATCTATCCCTACCTTGTTTTGCAGAACCGCCAGCGGACTTACCCTCTACTATGAAAAGTTCATTAATTTCACTGTTTCTGCTTGTGCAACTTGCAAGTTGACCTAACAACATGCTTCCTTCTATTGAGTTTTTGGCACGAGTTAAATCCTTAGCCCTTTTTGCAGCAGCACGAACACGTGCGGCACCTTTGGCTTTTTCTATTATTATGTTGCCAATGTTTTCGTTCTTTTTGCTGGCAAAAAACTCGGTTAACCCTTGCGAAACAACACTTTCTACCCTAGCACGAGCTTCCACATTGCCTAGTTTTGTTTTAGTTTGTCCTTCGAATTGAACATTTTTCATTTTAATGGATAAAACTGCAACAATTCCTTCACGGAAATCGTCTCCAATAAAGGCAATGTCCTTTTCTTTTATAAGGTTATGCTTTTTGGCAAAGTCGTTAAGCACTTTTGTTAATGCTGTTTTAAAGCCCACTTCGTGCGTTCCACCTTCTGGGGTTGGAATGTTGTTAACATAACTAAAAATACTTTCTGTGTAGTTAGAAACATACTGCAAAGCAAGCGTAACATTTGTGTCGTCAATTTCATTTTCAATGTAAATTGGTGGAACAAAAAGCGGTTTTTTATCCATTGTTAAACTTGTAACATAATCCCTTATGCCACCTTCATAGCAAAGAGTATCGCGCCTATTGGTGCGTTCGTCAATTAACTCTATGTGAATGCCTTTGTTCAAAAACGCTGTTTCTTTTAAACGTTCGTAAACTGTTTCGTAATCGAATTTAATGTCCTTAAAAACTCTATCGTCTGGCAAAAAGCGAATGTAACTGCCTTTTAAAGTTGTGTTGCCAATTTCTTTAAGTTTTTCAACCGGAACACCGCTGTGAATTTTTCCGTTCTTTTCAACCGATTCGAACCTTGCAAAATATTTTTTTCCGTCCTTATAAATGGTTGCTTCTAAAAATCGGCTTAAAGCGTTTGTAACAGACGCACCAACACCATGAAGCCCGCCAGAATATTTGTAGTTATTATCGCCAAACTTACCACCTGCGTGCAACTGTGTGAAAACAACTTCCACCCCGCTAATTTTAAGTTTTGGGTGTGGGCTAACCGGAATTCCCCTGCCGTTATCGAACACGGAAGCGGTTCCGTCCTTATGCAAAGTTACTTCCACTTTATTTCCAAAGCCATTTGCAACTTCGTCTATGCCGTTATCTATAATTTCCCACAACAAATGGTGCAACCCTTTAACACCCGTTGTTCCAATATACATTCCGGGGCGCATTCTAACTGCGTCTAGCCCCTCTAACACCACTAAATCTTTTGAATCATAATTAGCCACAAAAAATACCTCTTTTATTTCAAGTTTTATTATTTTATAGCTTAATTATACCAAATTTATAAAATTAAAGCAATTTTTTTGTTAGAATTGACGAATTAAAATAGGAAGTTTTTTTATTTGTTGTTGGATTGTTAACCAAATGCTCTATTAAACTGATGTAATCAATTCCCAAAGGTTCATACAAATAAAAAGCCATACTGCCTGGAATTGTGTTAATTTCATTAAAATAGAGTGTGTTTGTTGTTGGGTTATATATGTAATCTATTCTAACAACACCATTCATATTTAATTTGTTATAGATGCTACTTGTGTGTGAAATTATTAAGTTTTCAAGGTCAGCAGAAATTTGTGCAGGGATAATTCTATCTTGCCCCTTTTCTTTTGAGTTGTGGTTATATTTTTCATCAAACGTTAAAAAACTAGATTTAGAAATTGGATTTTCTATTGAGCTAAGCATGAGCCCGTCTTTTGTTTTAAAACAAGCCTGATTTAGTTCCATTATTGGCGTAATTCGGTTTTCAACCAATGCTTCATCTCCCATTTCAAATATCGCCAAAATTTGCTGTTTATAGTCCGCTTTCGTGCAAGCTTTAACTCCAATGCTGGAACCCATTGAATTGGGTTTAACAATTAAGTTTTCGCCTAACTCAACGTCTATCTTTTCACACATTTCTTCAAAGTTGTTTGCATTCACTTTAAAGCCCTCAACAACTGGTGCTACGCCTTTAACAAGTTCTTTGGTTAAAGATTTATCCATTGCAATATGCGCACTTAATGCACAAGCACTTGTGTGTGGCAAATTTTTTACAGCAAAAAATCCAGCCAAATCCCCATTTTCGCCCACTCCGCCATGACAACAGTTTATAACACAAGAAATGTCGCAAACCTTTTTTAATTTAAATCCTTTAACATGCAACGCCCCGTCAGTTATAACAAGCGGTTTAAGTTTGACGGCAGATTTGTTGTTAAAATATGCCAAATCTTCTATTTTTGTGGCAAGATAAAACTTATTGTCTAGCCCTAAATAAATTTTTTCCACTTCGTATTTTTCTTTTAAGTTTTTAGCAAGTTGCATTCCTGTTATAACGGAAATGTCGTGCTCTGGGCTGTTGCCACCGAATATTACACATAATTTTTTCATAGTGTTGTATATTCAAAATAATTTATTTTGTTGCATAAATAATAATATGAATTACCTTTTTAGAGGCGAATGCATAAACTATGAGTTTTGTGGCGGAAAACTGCACACAATTTTGTTTTTGCATGGTTGGGGCGGCAACAAATTTTCCTTTGCTAAAACCATGGAACTTTTCAAAAAAAATTTTAATGTTCTATCTTTAACAATGCCAACCACTTCACCAACAAATTTGGTGTGGAACTTACACTTATTTGCAGAACTGGCGGAAAACCTGCTTATGTTGCATAATATACAAAGTTGCTTTGTTGTTTGCCACAGTTTTGGTTTTAGAGTTGCAAGTTTAATGAAAAAAAACCTTATTAAAGCTATTGTTGTAACTGGCGGGGCAGGTTTAAGAACAAAAAACATTTTTACAAGAATTGAACGTGAAAACAAAACAATACTAAGCAGAAACTCAAAGTTTAAAGCCTTACATCAAAATTTGGCAAGCATGGACTATGTTTCTCTTTCAAAAACCAATCAGCAAACTTTTAAAAACGTTGTTAATTTAAACACTTTGCCATGCACAAAATTCAACTGCCCCATTTTACTATTTTGGGGAAAGAACGACACCGAAACGCCATTGTGGATTGCAAAAAAAGTGCAAAAAATTAATAAGTGCAAATTGATTGTAACAAAAGGAAATCACTTTGCATATCTACAACAAAACGCCTTATTTAATAACGCATTGTTAGGTTTTTTTAATGACATTGTTAATTAACATTTTAATTTCTTTAATAAACGCTTGCTTTTCGGTTAAATTTTTGCACGTGTTTCAACTGAAAAACTACTCTGCAATTAGATATTTAAGTTTTTTCTGCGGTGCAAAAAGCGTCTATTTTTTAGTTAATTCACTCGTCTTACTTTTACAATTTGTTTTCCCTTTTGAAATTTTCTTTTTGTGTTGTGTTATATTTCTACTTTTGTTTAACTTTGCTTTTAATTTAACATTAATAAAAAGCAAAAAAACACCTTTGGTATTTACAGCAAAAATAGTTAGATTGCTTGTGGTGTGCGTTGCTATTTGTTTTGTTCCTTTTCCACTAAAATTTGGCTGTTTTATTTCTAATATATTACTTCTATTTGCCCCAATTTTAGCAAATTTTTTGAATGTTTACGACACCTTTAAAAATCGCCATTTCATTAAACAAGCAAGCAAAATGATTAAGGGGAAAAACATTAAAATTATTGCAATAACAGGTAGCAATGGAAAAACCAGCATTAAAAACATTCTTTTTGAAATGTTAAAGGAAAACTACGTTGTTCAAGCAAGCCCGCATAGTTATAACACCCCGCTTGGCATTAGCAAATTTATTAACAATGGACTTAAAGATGATTGCCAAATATTAATTTTAGAATACGGCGCACGAAAAAAAGGAGACATTAAAAACCTTTGCCAAACTTTTGGTGCGGATTACGGCGTTATTTCAACTGTTGCACCACAGCATTTGCAAACATTTAAAACTGTGGAAAATGTTTACATTGCAAAAAAAGAATTATCTAACCACTTAAACAACAAACCTTGTGTGTTTAACTTAGACAATTTATACACTCTAAGAATGTTTAATCAGCACCCTAAAAATGCACTTTCAGCATCTATTTTTGCAAAAGCGGACGTCTTTGCAACCAACATTAAAATTAAAAACACACAAACTTATTTTAATTTACATTTTAACAATCAAGTTTTGCCTTGCCAAACGGTGTTGTTAGGCGAACATAACATTCAAAATATTACCATTTCGGCGTGCTTGGCACACCATTTAGGTGTTCCTTTAGATAAAATAAAAACAGCAATTTCCAACCTTAAATTTGTTCCACATAGGCTTGAGCTGATAAAGGGCGCTATGAATATTTTAGACGACACCTATAATTGTTCTCTACTTAGCGCACAACAATCTATTAAGGTGTTAAACAAGTTTTCCGGCAAAAAAATGATTATAACCCCGGGCATAATTGAGGGTGGCAAACATCAGTTTAATATAAACAAACACCTTGGCGAAATGTGCGTTGCCGATTGGGTTGTTATTGTTGGAAATTTAAATAAAAAAGCCATTCTTTGTGGATTAAATTCTCAAGGTTTGAACACAAAAAAAATATTGTTTGCACCAACTTTAAACGATGCAAAACAATATTATAAACTTCTTAATTCTAACGATACCTTGCTATTTTTAAACGACCTGCCAGACGATTATTGTTGAACAAACTTAAACATTTCTAATGCCGTTGAACCGTCTGCATAATAGTTTTTACGCTCTCTTCTAAGCATAAATCCCATTTTATCGTACAACAAATAAGCGGTTATGTTTTGCTTGCTGACCTCCAAACTTAAAACCTCAATGTTGCACTCTTTTGCAAAATCTTCTGCTGCGTCTATTAGTTTGGTGCCAATCCCCTTGTTGCGATATTCTCTTTTAACGGCTATGTTAACAATGTTAATTTCGTCGGTTTTTTGCAAAATAACAAATCCAACAACCTCTCCTTCTGCCTTTGCAACAAATGTTACGTAGTTTTTATCCATAAGCCAAGAGTTAATGTCTTGCTGGGTTAAAGCGTTGCTTAGTTCACTGCTCTTTTCAATTTCAAAAATGGCACGTAAATCCTGCACTTTTGCTTCTTCAATTATAATTTCTGTACGTTTAAGTTTTTCATTTTCCGCTTGCGAAAGTTGATAGTAAACCGGCGTTAAGCTTTCATCTTGGCTAACGTTTAAACATTCTATTAGCGTTTCCGCATCAAACTTAACAACTGCACAATTAATCAAATCGTCTTGCTTGAACATTGCCACGTTTCCGCCACCAGAAATGCGGTTTAATTCTGCCAAAGTTAGGTTGAGTTCATATTTATAGAAAACGCCATTAATAAGCGTTGCAACGAAATAACTATCCTTGCTGCCCAAAATTGCCACAGTTGAAACATCTTCAAATTGTTTGTTGGCTAACGCAAATAAAAAATCTAAATTATTAATTCCTTTTGCTTTAACATTTAACGCATCTCTAAACGCCTTGATAGTTGCAATTCCAACCCTAATCCCCGTAAAAGAACCGGGTCCAACAACGCAGCCAAATTCTTTAATGTCGCCAATTTCCAAACCGTTGGCTTTAAGAATTTCGTCAATTGCCGGCAACATAGTTTCATTGTGGTGCATTTTAGAATTTATGGTGTGTGAAAAAACTTCGTTTTGCTTTAACAAAACGATGTTTAGTTCTTCATTTGCAGTATTAATTATCAGTTTATTCATATAGTATTTCAAATTCTCGTTCAACTTCGCCAGTTTTTGTTATATTAACTTTAATTGTGTTATTTGGAAGAAGTGGTAAAATTGTTTCGCTCCATTCTATAAAAATAACACTATTTTTATCGCCTAAAATTTCGTCGAACCCTGCCTCTATGGCTTCTTCGGTTGTTATTCTATATGTGTCGAAGTGGTGCAAAACAAACTTGCCGGAATAACTTTTTAAAATGGCAAAAGTAGGACTAGAAACAATATCCTTAACCCCCAAACTTTCAAACACATATTTTGTAAATGTGGTTTTGCCTGCACCTAAATCGCCATTCAATAAAACAACATCTCCAACCTTTAACGTTTTTGCAAAATCTTCTGCAAGTTTTTTTGTTTGTTCAAGTGAAGCTATTTGTTGTTTCATTATCTAATAACCTTTCTAATTACGTCAACTGGTGCAATTTTGGACTTTGTTAAACGAACACAACCTAAAATGGCACGTTCATATCTTTCAAAATCTTCATCATCTTTATAGTAAAAGGATAATATAGGATCGCCAACCTTAATATAGTCCCCCACCTTGGCATGCAAAACAACACCAATGTTAGAATCGTGAGTTTCGGCACAAAGACGTCTAATTAATTCACCCAAAATTAAAGAGTTAATTGCCCCAACATATCCTTCGCTATTGCTTATAATATTCTTAGATTTATATGGCACAAACAATCTTCCATTTTTTATAACACTAACCTTACCACCTTGCAAACGAACAATATCTAAAAACTTGTTATATGCCATGCCCGAATCTAAGGCGTTAGCAACCATATCGTATGCATCTTTTGAGTGTATTCTGTTGTTGGTTTTGGTGATTAATTCAACAGCATAATCCGAAGCAATATCCCTTAACAAACATTTCTTTCCCTGCAAAACATACAAGGCGTCTACCACTTCCAAGGCATTACCCACTGCTGAGCCTATCATTTGTGCAGTATCTGTTATAACTATTGTGCTTTTAACATTGCAAGCATTAAACACAAATTTTAAAATTTTGCTCATTTTCATTGCGTTGCCAAAACTTTTAATAACTGCTGCTGGGCCGTATTTAACGTCAACCAAAACCACAGTGGCACCACTTGCTAGTTTTTTGCTTGCAATAGAAGCAGCAAGCAAATTAATGTCGCCTTCAAGTCCACATTTTTCCATAATTTCGAATAAGTATCTATCTGCAGGGCAATGCAAGCCGTTATGCGACAACACACAAGCGTTTGTTTCGTCTAGCAATTTTGTAACTTCGTCGTCATTGAATTTTACAGCAAATTTTGGAATAGAACCAAATCTATCCGCACTGCCATTAGTGTAGGTTAAAGATTTGCCTGTGTTTTTAACAATCTTATAACCCAAACTAGCCAAAAGTGGAATAATAACCAAACTTGTGCTATCCCCCACGCCACCAGTGGAATGTTTTTCAAAAACAGTGCCATCATATTTAACAACTTTACCGCTATCTCTCATTGCAAGCGCTAAATATAAAACTTCTTTTTTGCTCATGCCAAAAGAGTGTAAGGCCATAAAAAACTTTACACTGTTTGAATCTGCACCATTTTTCATTAAATACGTAACAGCGTCATACATTTGTTGTTTATTAAGTGGAATTCCACTTGCTTTTTGAAAAATTAAATCATTCAACATAGCAACCTCTACAATAATTTTATTATTTATAAATTATTTTGTCAAACAAAAAATAGTTTTAATTGAATGTTTAAAAATTTTAATCTGTCAATAATTATTACATGTCAAAATTCAAAACAATCAATGTGTTAGATAAACTTTTCATTACTGTTTGCGTTTTTCTTGTTATTTATGCGTGGATAAATTTTTATTTAAGAAATCTTTGGGCAACCTTCATTTTAAGTTTAATTTTTAGTTTTGCTTGTGTTTATGTGTTATTCTTTTTTATAGAACGAAACGCAAACAAAAAATTAAAAAGCAAAAAAACGGCAGAAGAAATTGAAAAAACATTTTTAGCATATCGCCTGCTTAGCAAGCCAAAAAAATTAAACCTTATAAAAAGCATTTTGGAACTAGAACAACCCGCACAAATTAGTGGTGAAGTTTTACGCTTTGTAAAAAATGAAAAACGAATTATGTTGGTTGACAAAACAGAGATTGAAAAATTTTCTAACAACAATTTAATTAATCTTTTAAGTGAGTTGCCAGAAGATTTTAATGAGCTTCACATTTTATGCCAAAACTATGAAAGTGGAATAAAAAATGAAATTTTTAAAGAAAAAACCATAAAATTATATGAAAAAACGGAAATTTTTAATGTTTTTTTTGAAAAAAATAAAATTTTTCCAGAAACCGCCGCACTCAACTTAACCAAGCAAAAGTTGAAGTTTAGTGAAATTTTGAGATTGTTTTTTCAGCCTAACAAATCAAAAGGTTACTTTTTTTGTGGGTTAATTTTGCTGTTTAGCAGCATCATATTGCCATACCAAATTTATTATAGAATTTTTGGAACGGCTCTTATGTTAATGAGTGTTGCCTGCAAAATCATTCCCAAACTGAAATTCAAAAATTTTGGTTAGTGCAACAATAAGTTTATCTATTTCTTCAAATGTGTTGTTAAAATCTAAACTGGCCCTAACCGCACCAGTTTTTAGTGTTCCTAATCTCTTGTGAACCTGTGGTGCACAGTGCAAACCCGGGCGCACGCAAATGTTAAATTTTTCGTCTAACAAGTTTGCAACAAGCGTAGAGTCTAAACCGTCAACATTAAACGAAACAACATTTTTAGACTTTTCTGTGGAATAAATTTTTATAAAGTTCGAAACTTTTAACTTTTTTATTAAATATTTAGTTAATAATTCTTCTTTTTTTAAAATTTCATTAAAATTCCTTTGTAAAAACTCAACTCCTTCGTTTAGTGATACTATCGACATTGTTGGAAGTGTTCCGCTTTCATAACCCTCCGGATAGTCGGTTGGTTGAACCAAGCTTTCACTTTCTGTTCCCGTTCCGCCACACAATAAAGGTTGCAAGGTTAAACCCTTTTTCACCATAAGTCCACCAACTCCCGTTAACGCCAACAATCCTTTATGTCCAGAAAATGCAAGCATATCAATATTGCTTTGCATCAAATCAACCCTTGTGTGCCCGCATGCTTGTGCCGCATCAACCAAATATATTATGTTGTGCCTTTTACAAATCTTCCCCACTTTTTTAACATCACATTCTTCGCCTGTAACATTAGAAATGTAAGTTGTTATAATCATTTTTGTGTTGGATTTTATTTTTGTTTCCACTTCATGCGCAAAGTTCTCTATGCTTGCATTTAAAATTGTGACCTCTACATCATTTTGCTCCATCTTATTCAGCGTTCGTAAAACTGAATTATGCTCGTAGCAAGTTGTTATAATATGGTCACCCGTTTTAACAATCCCTAAAATTGCCAAATTTATTGCTTCGGTGCAATTTTTAGTGAACACAACATTATGGTTTGGTGCATTGAAAAAGTTTTTTAATCTTTCACGTGTTTCATAAACTAACGCGTCCACCTGTTGCGATGGCTTGTGTGCACTTCTGCCAGGGTTGGCGGTTAAATTATTTATGGCATTAACAACCGCATTTTTTACCTGTTGCGGCTTGTAAAATGAGGTTGCAGAATTATCTAAATATATCATATAACAAGTTATGAAAAATTTTTATATGATGTTATAGAGGCAACTATGAAATTCTTAATTATATCCTATAAAAGCAGAAACAATCTTTTTGCCATAACGCAAACACTAAAAAAACTTGGCGTTATAGTTTCTATTATAAACACACCCCGCAACATATCTATAAGTTGTGGGCTTAGCGCAAAAACAGATGTTAAAAACTTGTCACTTGTAACTAACATAATTAAGCAATCTGGAATGGGCGGATTTTTAGGTGCATATATAATAAGTTTTATTAATGGCCACGAACAAATTGAACGCGTGCTTTGAAGATTTTAATTTTAACATTGACTATTTCCTTTTTATTTGCTATAATAACACGATGTCTAAAATTGATAAGATTTTATGTTGTTTAGATGAGTTTTACCCCAACCCACAATGTGCGTTAAATTTTTCTTCGCCTTACGAATTGTTAGTTGCCGTTATTTTGTCAGCTCAATGCACAGATAAACGCGTAAACGTGGTTACCGAACAACTGTTTAAACTTGCAAACACGCCAGAGCAAATGTTAAGTTTGGGGGAAGAAAAACTTAAACAAATCATTCATTCTTGTGGATTTTATAACAACAAATCTAAATCAATAATTAGTGCCAGCAATGACCTAATAACAAGATTTGGCGGTGTTGTGCCATCTAGTTTGGAAGAATTAACATCTCTTGCAGGTGTTGGAAGAAAAACTGCCAATGTTGTTATTTCTGTTGCGTTTGGCGGACAAACCATTGCGGTTGACACCCACGTTCATCGTGTTTCCAAAAGATTGGGACTAGCAAATGCAACGTCAACCCCTTATGAATGTGAAAAAAGTTTGCTTAAAGTTGTTCCTAAAAACAGAAGAAGCAAATTTCACCATCAAGTAATTTGGTTTGGGCGCGAACATTGCAAAGCCATAAATCCAAATTGCCTAAACTGCAAACTTAAAGGCATTTGCAATCACAAAACAAAAACGAATTAATTGCTTTTTGAATTAATTAATGATAAACTTATATATAGAGGAAATTATGAATAACGATAAAGTTAAAATTACAATTAAATCTGGTAACGGCGGAAGCGGAAAAGTTAGCTTCCACAGGGAAAAATATGTTGAAAAAGGCGGCCCGGATGGTGGCGATGGCGGAAATGGCGGCTCCGTATTTTTTGTTGCAGATGCCTCTAAGAACACATTAATCGACTTCCAGTATGTTAAAAAATTTGAGGCCGAAAATGGTTCGGGCGGAATGGGAAGATTGCAACACGGCAAAGACGGCAAGGATATTTACATTAAAGTTCCTTGTGGAACCATAATTAAAGATGCCGAAACCGACCAAGTTTTAGCAGATATGTATGAAGATAAGCAGGTTTATATGGCACTTGCCGGCGGAAGAGGCGGAAAAGGAAACAACTTTTTCAAATCTCCCACTCGCCAATCCCCACGCTTTAGCCAACTTGGCGAAACCACTGATTACTACAAAGTTATTCTAGAATTAAAAACAATCGCCGACGTGGCACTTGTTGGAAAACCAAATGTTGGTAAATCCACCCTACTAAGCGTGATTTCTAATGCCAAACCAAAAATTGCCGACTATGAGTTCACTACCCTTAGCCCAAACTTAGGCGTTGTTAAAATTTATAACGACAGTTTTGTTGTGGCAGACATTCCAGGGTTAATAAACGGTGCAAGCGAAGGCGCAGGTTTGGGCCACGAATTTTTAGCACACATTGAAAGAACAAGATTGGTTGTTCATGTTATTGACGCATCTGGATATTATGGAAACGACATTGTTGACGACTATTTAACCATTAATAACGAACTTAAAAAGTATAACGAAAAATTGGCAGGGTTGCCTCAAATTGTTGCGTTTACAAAATTAGACCTTGTTGAAGATATTAACGAAAAAATCAACTACTTCCGTAGCAAAATTAAAGACGATGTTGAAATTGTTCCAATTAGCTCTGTAACCAGAAAAAATGTTGATAACCTTATTAAAAAAGTTTACGCAAAACTTTCAACACTTCCAAAGCCTAAGCCAATGCCAATTGAACAAGTGCAACTAGAAAAGAAAGATACCACAAGTGTAAAAATTGATATGATTGAACCTCATGTTTACGAACTTTCTGGCGGATACCTTAATAACTTGCAGCGTGGCATTGTGTTTAATGATACTCAATCGCTTGCCTACTTCCAAATGAGGTTGGAAAAAGACGGCATTATGGACAAACTTAAAGAAGCTGGAGTTCAAGATGGCGACACAATAATTTTTGGAAGCTTGCAATACGAAATTTATTTTTAGGAGAAACTTATGTTAACAAAAAAAGAACGAATATTTTTAAGAAGCCAAGCCAGCACAATGAAGCCCATTGTTTGGGTTGGCAAAGATGGCTTTACCGAAGCTGTTTTAAAACAAATTTCTGATGAACTTTTTAACCACGAATTAATTAAAATTTCCATGCAGGAAAACTGTTCTCAACCTAGCGATTTTCAGCTTACAGAAATGGCCGTTAAATTAGGCGCTGAAGTGGTTACAGTGATTGGAAGAAAAATTGTTCTATACAAACACAGTGAAAAGAAAAATATTAAGCATATTCTTGCTTAATATTTTTTTAACCTTACACAAAAATTAAAAAGGACATAAACTATATGATGTTTTTAAAATAAATAATTAATTTAATAAAATATAAAAACTGTAAAAATTTATATAAAATTGATATTTTTCAATTAAAATTATTATTTTTATGCGTTTTTATGTCGTTTTTAATTAATTTTTATTATTTTTTATTCGATTGCATTTAATTAATTAACGCGAGTGTAATTTTTAATTTCAAAATCCGTTGTTTTGTTTTTATTTTTTTGCGCGTTCTTTTTGTTGAAAAAATTAAAAATTCCACCGCTGTTTTCAGTTTTGCTTGAACTGAAATTTTTAAAGATATTAATAAAGTTTCCAGCATTAAAATTTTCACCAAAAACACTATTTAATGCACCGCCTAAATCTGTAAAATTTGCGTCATTTTTTTGGTTGGAATTTGCATTCCCCAAAAGCCCAACCAAACTTAAAAGCCCGCCCGAATTTTTGCCAAGCAGCGAACTAAAAATTGGAAGAAAATTTTTAAAGTTAAAATTGAATCCACCCGAAGAATTGTTGCAGTTTTGCTTAGAGTGAAGATCTTCTTTTGGCGGACTTTTACCACAATTACATTGCACCTTTTTAAAGTTGTTATCTATGTAGTATTTTGGCAAACAATCGTAAGGCTCTTGAAACACAACCTTTTTTGTTTCTTTCTTTTTATTATGATTTATGTATGCATTGGGGTCGTAATACAGCACCGCAACCTCGGCCTTGTTTTCCATATTATTATTTATGCAGTTGAAAAAAATTTGTCACGAATAAAAAAAATTTATCATATTAAAAATTGAGGTGAATATGCCCAGAGATTTTAAAGAATTTGTGAAGCAAAACAAAACTTATAACAACAACACTGAAGATATTTTAAAGGATAATTCGGCAAAGACTAACAATTATCAACACATTATTGATAAATACAAAAATATGAACCAAAGCGAACTTATAAGTAACCTATTTAGCGAAGCCAGCAAACTTAAACAGCAAGGCAAGCTAGACAGCAATGCGCTAAACAATCTTTCAAACACACTTTCCCCGTTCCTTAACAGCGAACAACAAGAAATGTTGGGCACGCTAATTAAAATGATTAATGAACAAAAATAAAATTTGCCCCTCTCTTTTGAGAGTTAAAACATTAAATAAAAAACAAACCGAAAAAGTTTTTGTGTGCAGCGACAACTTTGACGAAACAAAAAAATTTTTAAGCTCCAATAACTACATCTACACACCTTACAGGTTTGCCGGCTGTTTCTGCGTGCAAGCAGATTTGGAAGATTTAAAAATTCTTTCCAACCAGCAAGACGTGCAATTTATTCACACAAATGCCAATGTTCAAGCATTAACTCACGAAAAAAATATAATTAATTTGAACACTCTAACCGAAAATAAATTTTTAGGCCAAGGGCAAACAATATGTTTTATAGACACAGGCCTGCATCCACATTTAGATTTCGTTTTTCCAAAATGTAGAATTGTTAAATTTGTGGATTTAATTAACAATAAATCCGTACCATATGACGACAACGGTCATGGGACTTTTGTGGCTGGAGTTGCTTGCGGAAATGGAATATTTAATCCAAGCAAACGCGGCTTTGCCCCTTCGGCCAATATTGTGGCAATAAAAGCACTAAGCAAAAATGGAAATAGCGACAGCAACATAATTTTAGACGCCATGCAATGGGTGTTTGAAAACCATAAAGTTTATAACATTAAAATTGTTTGCATGAGTTTTGGTGCAGAAGTGATTAACGGAAGTGATCCGCTTTCTCGCGGCGCAGAGTCGTTATGGAAGCGAGGAATTACCGTTGTTTCTGCAGCAGGCAACAGCGGACCGGAAAAACAAACAATTAAATCGCCAGGAAACAATCCTCACATTATAACCGTTGGAGCGTTAGACGAAACCACAATGAACCCGGCCGAATTTAGTAGCCGTGGGCCAACAATCTACGGTCACAAGCCCGATTTGCTTGCACCGGCAGTTAACATAACCTCGTGCAATAATTTAACTCTTCCCTACACAAAAATGAGCGGAACAAGCGTAGCAACCCCAATTGTTGCTGGCATTTGCGCCATAATTTTAAGCCGAAACCCCAAAATGACAAACAAACAAATTAAACAGTTTTTGCTTTCCCACTGCAAACGCATAACTGGCGACGTTGACTGTGAAGGTGCAGGATATCTTTGTTTTTAGAAAAATTGTTTTGCAATTCAACAATAACATTTGTTAGTTTATAAATTTTGTGATATTATGCTGTTATGATTGAAATTAAAAACTTAACAGTTAACTATATTGAAGAATTTGCGTCTGTTTACAATTTAAGCATTGAAATAAAATCTAACACCCTTTTTGTGTGCGACAAGTTAGATGGAGGTTTTGCAATTTTAAGAACCCTTGCCAAAATTGACAAAGCTTATAAGGGTGAAATCTTGCTTGATGGGGTTAATTTAAAGCATATTAAAGATAAGTTTTTGCCCATTGCTTTTGTGCCTAAAAAACCATATTTATTTAAATCCAACATAGATAAAAATTTATTATTTCCATTAAAAATTAGAAAAATTAATAAAAAAACCTCACAAAATGCGGTAAATTTATTAAAAAATGAATATAATTTAAATAATTTTCCTAAAAAAATTAAAAATTTAAATTTTGGCGAGCAGAAAATTATATGTCTTGCACGTGCAATAATTCGCAAGCCACAATATATTTTAGTAGAAAATTTTTTTGAAAACTTAGAGCCAGAACATATTGCATTGGCTGAAAAAATGATTGCAGATGCCAGCACATTTGCAACCATAGTTGCAACCGAAAAAACAACTTGTTCGGCATACAAAAACTTTAATGTTATTAAACTTGAAAACGGCAGCACTAAACAATAAAAATAAAAACCACCATTAAACTGGTGGTTTTGTTTTTAGGAAGTATAAATTTTTATATTAAAAGGGAATTAAATAGTCAGGCTATTTTGTTTGGTCTGTTTCTTGTTTGGTTAGGAAAATAAATTTATTGTCTTTATAATCCACAACTACTTTATCTCCGGCCTTTATATTGCCGGTTAACATTCTGTCCGCCAACTCGTCTTCAATTTTTCCTGTAATCAAGCGACGAAGTGGACGTGCACCAAAATCATCGTTTGTTCCATTTTTAACAAGGAAGTTGAGTGTTGCTGCTGTGAATTTAAGTTCCACATTGCTTTGTTTTAAATTTTTGTTAAGTTCTGCAAGCATCTTCTTTGCAATTTCTTTTAAAACTGCCGCGGTTAATTTGTTGAACACCACAATATTATCTATTCTATTTATTAATTCTGGTTTAAAATATTTTTTAAGCTCGCTTAACATTATTGAAGAATTGTCTTCGTTTGTGTTGTCGTTAAACCCTAAATCTACTCGAGTTTTATTAATTTTATCGCTACCAATGTTAGAAGTTAAAATTATTATTGTGTTTTTAAAACTAACCACTTTCCCATGGCTATCCGTTAATCTGCCATCATCTAAAATTTGAAGCAACATATTAAACACTTCTGGGTGCGCTTTTTCAATTTCGTCAAACAAAACAACACTATATGGCTTTCTTCTTACTTGCTCTGTTAATTGTCCGCCATCGTCAAACCCAACGTAACCTGGCGGGCTACCAATTAGTTTAGAAACACTGTGCGCTTCCATAAATTCGCTCATATCTAAACGGATTATTTTATTTTCGTCATCAAACAATGCCTCTGCAAGCGCTTTGCTTAGTTCTGTTTTTCCAACACCTGTTGAACCTAGGAACAAAAAACTGCCAATTGGACGTTTTGGATCTCTAATGCCTATGCGGCTTCTTCTAATGGCTTTAGCAACCTTTTCAACGGCTTCGTCTTGACCTTTAACCCTTTCCTTAATAATTTTTTCTAAGTTAAGCAGTTTTTCTGCCTCGCCCTCAGTTAATTTGGTTAATGGAATGTTTGTCCATTTGCTAATAACTTCGGCAACTTCATGTTCGGTTATTATTGCCAAAGAATTTTCACCACTTGGAACAATTTTTGCCTTTTCTATTGCTTCCTTTATTTTTGCGGCTTGATCCCTTAAACGGCTTGCCTTTTCGAAATCTTCTTGATTAACGGCTTCTTCTTTTTCCGCTGACACCTTTTCTAGTTTAAGTTTTAACGCCTTAACTTCTGCTGGCTCGTAGTTAGATTTAACTTTTGCCCTGCTACTTGCTTCGTCAATTAGGTCTATTGCCTTATCTGGCAAACTGCGGTCTTGAATGTATCTATCTGAAAGCGTTGCTGCCGCTTCTATTGCTTTATCCGTTATTTTTACTTTGTGGAACGCTTCGTAACTATCTCTAATTCCTGTTAAAATTGCAATGGTTTGTTCCACCGTTGGTTGTTCTACTGTTATTGGTTGAAAACGGCGTTCTAACGCTTTATCTTTTTCGATATATTTTCTATATTCGTCTGTTGTTGTTGCACCAATCGTTTGCATTTCTCCACGTGCTAAATATGGTTTTAACATATCTGCAGGGTTTGTTTCGCCTTTGTCGCTGCCAACTTGTGCAAGTGTGTGAATTTCGTCTATAAACACAATAATGTTTTGATTAGATATTATTAATTCTATGGCATTTTTTAATTTTTCTTCCATACTACCGCGATATTTTGTGCCCGCCATAAGTCCGCCAATATCCAAACTGTATATGGTTTTATTTTTCAAAAACTGTGGCACGTTTCCAGCAACTATACGCCTTGCCAACCCCTCCACAACTGCAGTTTTTCCAACACCTGCCTCACCAATTAAAACTGGATTATTTTTTGTTTTTCGGCAAAGAATTTCAATCATTCTTTCTATTTCTTCATCTCTTCCAATAATTGGGTCTATTTTCCCGTTTCTTGCTCGAAGGGTTAAATCGGCTCCCATATCCAATAATTCTTGCGGTAGTGCGCTTGTTTTGAGCTGTTCTTTGTTTACGCTTTTGTTGCCCATTCCTCCAACTTCCACAAATCCATTGTTTTCAAGGTTATTTTGAACAGTTTCCTTGTGAGCCATAGAAATTAAACTTATTGCTTTGTTTCGCATTTCAAAAACATTTAATTTTAGCGCACCTGCCAAAATGTTAATGGCAAAACTTTCTTCTTGGCTAAGTAACGCCACCAACAAATGTTCGCTTGAAACATAAGCCGAACGAGTGCGTTTTGCAACACTAGAGGCAATCATTAAAAGTTCTTTTGCTCTTGGCGTTAATTCAACCACATTGGAAGGAATTTTACCAGAAACATTATCTAATATTTCTTTAACAACTTCACTTGTAACAGAGTACGCAAAAAGCAGGCGCTTGCTTTTGCAATCTACCTTTGTTAAAGCATACAAAATGTGTTCTGTTCCAACCTCGTTACCATATCTTGCAGCAAATTGGCTGGCAACTTGCATGCATCTATTTGCCAAATCGGTTAAATTATACATTGTTTTCTCCTTTTAAAATATTCCTTACTTTTCTTGCCAATTCTAAAGCGTCTGCTTTGCTAGATAATGCCATTTTGTTAAGTGCCAAAACCTGCAGTTCGTTAATTGCGCTTGGTGTTAAAGAGATGAAATCCAAATTATTCCCTAACCTTATCATAGATAGGTGCATTGATAGTTCTGTTAAATCTAACAAATGAGCGCTTTTTAAAATTGCCAAACTTCTAAAAACTTTATCCATAAATTGGTCTGAATTAGTGGCAGAAAGCATTTTTGCGCTTTCTATTTCCAATTCTTGTAATTTTATTGCCATTTTTTCAAACTCTGCAATAATTTCACTTTCTGTTTTCCCAAGATTGCAGATTGTACTTAGGCAATATACATCGCCAGCGTAGTCGTGCAAGGCATAACCTAAATTTTTAACATTTTGCTTAACTTGTTCTATTTTGCCAATTGTTTTTATGGCAAAAAGGTTAATTAAACATTCTAGTTTCAGCCCGCAACCAACATTTTGCAAGTTGCTCATTAAAAAGCCATATTGATCTGAATATGCAGCGGTTAGTTTGCCATCTAATTCGTGCGCCAAACCTATGGCATTATTTATAACTGATGAATTGAAGTTTACCGCACTTGATGTAATTGTTATATGTTCGCCAGCAAACAAATTAATTACTACATTTGCTTCTTTTTTTAGCATAATTTGGCCAGCTTGTTTTTCAATTAAATTATAATTTTTTAAATAGTTTAAAACACTCGTTTCAATTTCTTGCACATTCATTGTAGGTAAATTAAGGGCTTTCTTAACTTTTTCCGCAATTTCAGTGCGTTTATTTTCTTCTAGTTTTGGTGAGAATTTATAATCTTTAACATTTCTAAACACGCTGGCTTTTGTTAACACAATATTATTCATTTTCACTCTCCAACTTTTGAATTTTTTTCTTTAATTTTCCGGCATCTTCATACCTTTCTTCTTTAATCGCTTGCGCCATTTCTACCCTTAATGCAGCAATTTTCTCTTGCTTGGTTACAGGTTTTTTTGCTTGTTTTTTAATGTAGTCGTTAAGTTTTTCTTGCTTATGGTTTTCGTTTGGGGCAATGCGTTTTAATGTGCTATTAACTTCATTTTTAAATGCCTCGTAGCAGTTTGGGCAACCTAATTTTAAACTAGATTTAAACTGCCTTAATGTTGTTTTGCAAACCGGGCAAACAATGTCTGCCACTTTTTCAAAACTTAACAAGTCTGCAAATGGCGCAAAAAAGTCGTCGAACATAGTTGTTTCGGTTGAAAACACACCTTCTTTAATAGCGCAATCTCGGCACAAATTGGTGGTTTGGCTTACCCCATTAACAATTAATTTTGAATGATATACACTTGGTTTTCCGCATTTATCACAATTCATAAAACTCTCCTTTAATTTTTTAGCTGCTCGCCTTTTAGTAGTTCAATTATAACACTTCTTAATATGTTCGCCCTTATTTTATTATCTATATTTATAGGGTTATTTAGTGCTTTAACACTTATTGTGCTTTTAATTAGTTGAACTTCTCTTTCATTTAAAATTTTTCTTTCGCCCATTTGCGTTAGCAATTGAACAGCTTGAGTAACATTAAGTGGCAGGCTTGCAATGTTTAGTGCATTTTTTAGAAAGTTATTGTTATTGTCCTGCATACGAACAACTTTAATGTAGCCACTGCCCCCACGCTGACTTTCCACCACAAACCCGCGATTTATGGTGAACCTTGTGTTAAGCACATAGTTTATTTGGCTTGGCACGCAAGAAAAGAATTTTGCAAGGTCGTTACGAGACAATTCAATAAAATCGTCCGCATCTAAACTAGACATTATAAATTCTTCAATAACATCGCTAACACTTTTCACAATTTTCTCCTTTTAAAAAGGTTTGACTTTCTTTGACCTTTCGATTTTATATTATCATTATTATTCCCCATTGTCAACTAAAAATGCCGGATAATTTAAAAATTTTTAGCAATCTTTTGCATTGAGTGCTAAATTGTTGATAAAAGAAAAAGTGGATTTCTCCACTTTACGTTCTGTTTTCTGTTAAAATTTCTTCGTCTTCTTCCACATTTTCTGCCACAAACTCTGGTTCTGCTTCTAATTCTTCTGGCTGAACAACCTGATGCGATAACTTAGGTGTTGGCTTTGATTTTTTTAATTTGGCTGTTAAAGCGTACACACCATACGCCGTTGGCCCAATTAACATGTGCGCAACAACAATTGTGAAGGAATACAAATTATGTGAAAATTTATATATACTTTTTAGTGCTGGAATTGGAATTCCAGATGGATTGCTAATAAACATTAAGTTAGAGCCAGTGTTTATATTTACAAGCCAAGCTATTAACATAAATATTGCACAAAACAAAATGTAGTTAAGCACAGTTTTCCAATTTATTGTAATAGATTTTGAAACGTACACCATAATTCCGCAATATATCATAATTGAATGGAAAATCATACTATACAAACATTGAAAATGAAATATTGGATACATTCTAAACGAGGTTGTTGGGAATATAACAAAAACTGCACCTGCTAATATTGCCGCACACGCAATATACGACAACCCAAAACCTTTTAACGTTTTGCCATTAAAACAGCAAAACCACAAAGAATAAATGAAAAGTGAACAAAAGTAAAGCGGAAGCCAACTATCTAAACCTGTATTGCCATTAATTAAATTCCAACTAATTTTAAATGCTTCCATAGAGGTTAACATAACCGCAAAAATTTTAAGCAGTTTAAAGTATGTTGCAGATTTCATTTTTCTTGTTAAAATAACGGCAGTTATTATTAATGCAAAACATATCACAACACTAATTATGTGCGTTGTGCTAAACATTCCAACTGGTTGATAAGTTCCATATTTCGCAAACATATACTATTATTTTATCATAAACCTTTTTATTTTACAATCACTTTTTAAATTTTTTTGTAAATTATTTCTGCTTAAAATGATTAAATATGTTTTTGGCGGTTGTTTTACTAACACCTTTTATTTGTTCCAATTCGCTTAATGTTGCGTTTTTTATGTTGTCTATTGTTCTAAACTTGCTTAGCAGTGCCCTTCTTATTGCTGGACCAACCCCCGAAATGCTTTCTAATCCGCCCTTAAACGCACCTTTTGCACGCAAACTGCGGTTAAATGTTATTGCAAACCTATGCGCTTCGTCCCTGGCTAGCTGAACAAGGCGTAATGAATATGAGCCTTTTTGAAGAATGTATGGTTTGCTTTGGCTGGGCTTAAAAACCTCTTCTTCCCTTTTTGCCAAACTTATAAGGTCGTTTGAATAGTTATATTTACTTAAAACTTCCACTGCTGAAGATAGTTGCCCTTTGCCACCGTCTATAATGATAAGGTCTGGAATTTGAGAAAATGAGATGTCGTTGCTTGTTAGTTTTTCCATTCTTCTAGTTAAAACTTCTCGCATTGACGAAAAGTCGTCTATAAATTGCACGGTTTCAATTTTAAATTTGCGGTACATTTTTGGGTGTTTTTCACCGTTTGTTACAACCACCATACTTGCAACCGTGTGCGTGCCAAAGGTGTGAGAAATATCATAACATTCAATCCTTTTTGGCATTCTTGTTAAGTTCAAATCTTTTTGAAGTTGTTTCATTGCGCCCAAACTTGCGTTAAGTTGTTTGGTGGTTTTCTCTAAATTCTTTTCTATGTGGATTTGAGCATTTTTGTTTGCCATTTCTAACAACTTAAATTTAACACTTTCTATAACAGGTTTTACAACCGCCACCTTTTTACCCACCTTACTTTGAAGGAATGTTTCAATTTCATGTGTGTTTATGTTTGGCATAATAATTTCGTCCGCATTAAACGGCTGGGCTGAATAGTATTGCATAATAAACTGCGTGTATGCTTCGCTTTCATCCAAAAAATTTAAAATGTCGAACGTTTGAACGCCTTGCAATTTTCCGCCCCTTATGTTTAAAACACACATTGCAGAAAACTCCCCACTTGTGGCAAGGCTAAACACGTCGTAATCCACTAAACTACCAAGACTGGTTATAACTTTAGACTTTAATTTTTCTAACATTTTTAAACGATTTCTAATTTGAAGAGCTGTTTCGTAGTTTTCTGCATTAGATGCGGCCAACATTTTTTCTTGCAAAAGTTGTTCCACCTGCTTTGTTTCACCTTTTAAGAACCTTATAGCAGAATTAACCACTTGCATATAATCTTGCTTAGAAATCTCTTTGTTACAAGGTGCTGCGCACATGTGCATTTCTTTAAATAAACACGGTTTTGTTGCTTTTTTGTTTTCGGTTATTTGAAGTTTACATTTACGTAGCGGAAATGCGTAATCTAAAATTGAAAGCACATCTTTTGCGCTAACCCCAGCCATGTAGGGCCCAAAATATTTATCGGTTTTATTCAACCTTCTGCTAATTGCAAACTTTGGAAAGTCCTCTTTTAAATTTACTTTAATGTAGGCGTAGGTTTTGCCATCTTTAAGCAGAATGTTATAGTATGGTTTATATTTTTTTATAAGGTTGTTTTCAAGTGCTAACGCTTCCACTTCGTTGTTTACCACAAAAAAATCGAAATCTACCACATTAGCAACCATATTCCTAACTTTGTGGTGTTCCTGCGAACGCAAAAAGTATTGGCTCACACGCTTTTTTAGGTTCTTTGCCTTGCCAATGTATATAACGTTCTCGTCCTTATCCTTCATAATGTAAACGCCTGCGTCGTTGGGCAAACGTTTAACTTTGTCTAAAACAATATCCATATTTATTATTATAACACAAAAAAGCTAATAGTTAAATTGTTTTTTTGAATTTTTTTGCTTTTAACAATAAATGTTTAAACTGAATATATTGTGAAAGGATATTGTTTTAATGAAAAATTTTAAAGATTGCGTACACTTTAAAAATACCAGTTTGAAAGATTATTGCACGTTTAAAATTGGTGGCTATGCCAAACACTTATTTGTGGTTTATTCATCTAACGCGCTTATTGAAGTTTGCAGGTTTTTGCAACAAAAAAATATCAACTTTAAGGTTATTGGCTTAGGTGCCAACCTGCTGTTTTCAGATAGGGGCTATGATGGTGCAATTATTGTTAACCAATCCGCCAGCATAATGTTTAGAAAAAACACCGTTTATGTTGGCAGCGGCACAAATTTTGGCGAGTTAATTTTTTGTTGCAGAAAAAAAGGATTAAGTGGAATTGAATGCCTTGCTGGAATCCCCTCTACGGTTGGCGGAGCTTTAGTTAACAATTTGGGGGCTTTTAACACCACTTTTGAAAACTGCGTTGAATGGATTGAAGGATTTTATTTAAGCAATTTGAATAAAAAAATTCGCCTACATAAAAACGATTGTTGCTTTGGTTATAGAACCAGCATATTTAAACAAGGCAATTTTATAATAACCAAGGCAAAATTAAGGTTAAATTACGATAATCCCTTAAATATTTCACTAAAAATTAGGCAGTGTTTAACTGCAAAACACCAAAGCCAGCCTGTTAACTTGCCTAGCGCAGGAAGCATTTTTAAGCGATGTGAAATTATTCCCGCTAAGGTGATTGACGAACTTGGGCTTAAAGGGCTAACTGTTGGCGGAGCACAAATTTCTACCAAACACGCCGGCTTTATTGTTAACACAAATAATGCCTCAGCAAGCAACGTTCGCTCCTTAATTTCAACTATCAAAGCCAAAGTTAAAGCCGCCACCAACGTTAACTTACCATTGGAATTGGAAATTTTGCCATATAAAAACAAAATTCTAAAACCTAAAATAATTGATTTATAAATTTAATCGTGTTATAATAGGCGCATAGGAGAAATTATGGCACTTATTGCAGATTATCACACTCACACAAAATATTCACGCAACGGTCATGGAAAAAGCACGGTTGAAGAAAATGTTAGGGTTGCCTACACAAAAGGCTTAAGGCAAATTGCCATAACCGACCATGGTTTTAACCAAAAAACCTTTGGAGTTAGGCGAATTGACATTCCTGCCCTTAAACAGGACATTGAAAACGCAATGGAAATGTACCCTGTTGACGTTTTACTTGGCGTGGAAGCAAATATTATTTCAAGCAAAGGCGATATTGACATTATTGAAAGCGACTATGAAAATTTAGACGTTATTGGTTGTGGATTTCACCGATTAGTTAAATCTGTTAACAGCAGGGAACAATCTAAATTCATTTTAAAAAACATTATGTGTGAAATTTTTCATCACACAAGCAAACGTCAAAAAGAAAAAAACACCAATGCCTATATCAATGCAATGCGTAAGTACGACATTGACTTTATAACCCACCTTAACCACGGTTGTAAGGTTGATGTTGAAAAAGTTGCACGTGTTGCCAAAGAAACCAACACTTTAATTGAACTTAACGGCAAACGTTTAGGCTTAACTGACGAAGAAATTATGATATGCTACAACCAAGGTTGCAAGTTTATTATTAACAGCGATGCACACAGGGCTAACCGTGTGGGAGAATGCCATTTAGGCTTGCAAGCAGCATTAAGATTAAGGTTGCCAGATAGTTGCATTGTTAACTATAACAACATTCCAACATTTAAAAAAGAAAAACGCAAGAAAAGGAGCTAGAAATGCAAAACTGCAAACAGCAAATACTTTCAACAATTCCAGATAACAACTGTTGCAGTAATGCCTTTTTTTGTGCCGTTTTAAAAACCTGCGCACAAATTGATATTAAAACATCATCTATTATAATAAACTGCCAAACAAATGTGATGGACAAGCTTATTAAAATCGTTCACAACTTCTACCCTCACCTTGAAATTAGTGTTTGGGAAAACTTTTTAATGCTTCAAGGCAACTTGTTTAATTTATTAATGGATTGTGGAATTGACGAGAATTTAACTTTCAACTTTAAAATTTTTGATGCAGATTGCGACAAACTTGCGCTTATTAAAACCTTGTTTTTGGTTTCTGGCAATTTCTACTACACAGAAGATAATTCCAAAAATTCACACGGATATCGTTTAGAGTTTATTGTTAAGCCAGACCTTAAAGAAATAACTCACTCACTTTTGCAAGAATTCGGCTTTAAATTAAGAAATATTGCAAGATACGGCAGCCAAGTGTTCTACACCACCAACAGCAACACAATTTGCGACCTGTTAACAAAAATGGGCGCAGTTTACACCACCTTAGAAATTCAAAACAACCTTGCAATACGTGAAATTAGAAATGCGGCCAACCGTCAAAACAACTGCTTTGAAAGCAACTTAGATAAAACTTTAAGTGCAAGCGCCATTCAAGTTAATGCAATTAAATTTTTAATGGAAAAGAACTATTTCGATAATTTGCCGGATAATCTAAAAGATGTTGCTCTTGCAAGAATTGCTAATCCAGACATTTCACTTAGTGAACTTCAAACAATTTTGGGCGAAAAAATTAGCCGAGCCGGAATTAAATATCGTTTAGATAAAATTATTGAAACATATAATTCTTTAAAAGGAGAAAACTAATGAAGCCGTTTGTTCATTTGCATGTTCACACTGAATATTCTTTGCTAGATGGTGCTGCACGCATTAAAAAACTTGTTAAGCTTGCCAAAGAAAATGGTATGCCCGCCGTTGCAATGACCGACCACGGCAACATGTATGGTGCAACTCACTTTTTCGACGCCTGCCAAAAAGAAGGAATAAAACCAATTTTTGGAACAGAGTTTTATGTTGCGGACGATTTAGAAGTTAAAAGTGGCAAACAAAAACTTGCCCACCTTATAATTTTGGTTAAAAACGAGCAAGGATATAAGAACATTTGTAAACTTAACTCTATTGCCTTTGTTAACGGCTTTTACTATAAGCCAAGAATAGATTATAAAACCTTAGAAAAATATCACGAAGGTTTAATTTGTCTTTCTGCCTGTCTTGCTGGCGACATTCCTCGTTTAATTATGCAAGAGCAATACGAGAAAGCGGAAGAGTTAATTTTGTGGTTTAAAAACCTGTTTAAGGACGATTTTTATCTTGAAATTCAACACAATGGAATTCCAGAGCAAGAAATTGTTAATGCAAAATTAAGGGAATATTCTAAAAAGTTTGACGTTAAACTTGTTGCAACTAACGACGTGCATTATCTTTATAAAGAAGATGCCGAAATGCAGGACGTTTTGATGTGCGTTTCTATGCAAAAGTTTGTAGACGACCCAGATAGGTTAAAATTCCCTACCGATGAATTGTATTTCAAAAATTACGACCAAATGCTTGCTGGGCTGCCTAACGACGAAGCCGCGCTAGACACAACGGTTGAAATTGCAGAAAAATGCAACTACGGTTTCGATTATGGGCATTATTTATTCCCTCATTTTGAACCAGATGGCGGATATAACGATCAAGTTGGTAACACGCCAAAAGAATATTTATTGAACCTTGTGGATAAAGGCATTAAACAAAAATACGGTGAATATACCGAAGAAATTAACGAACGTATTAAAACTGAAATAGACATTATTGAAAAACAAGGCTTTATTGAATATTTCCTTATTGTTTGGGACTATATTAACGCGGCAAGAAATATGGGAATTTCTGTTGGGCCTGGCCGTGGTTCTGGTGCAGGTTCTCTAATTGCCTACTCCATGGGAATTACTAATATTGACCCTCTTAAATTTGAACTGTTCTTCGAGCGTTTCCTTAACCTAGAACGTGTTTCGGCACCCGACTTTGACGTGGACTTTGAAGACGTAAGACGTGACGAAGTTATTGACTATGTTTGCCGTAAATATGGTGACGACAGAGTTGTTCACATAATAACCTTTGGAACAATGGCTGCAAAAAATGCCATTAAGGACGTGGGCAGAGTTTTGCGTGTGCCATATTCTGTTACCGATAAAATTACAAAAATTATTCCAAAATATAAATCTCCAATTTTGCCAAAGGTTTTTGGTTTCCACGTACCTAAGGAAGGCGACAAAGATTTTGGTACAGTTTATGCAGTGCCAGAATTGGTGGAAATGTATAACACCGACCCACAAGTTAAACAAGTGGTTGATATTGCAATGAAGGTTGAAGATTTCCCTCGCCAATGCTCTACCCACCCTTGTGGCGTTATTATTGGCGCAGACGTTTTGGATAAGCACGTGCCTCTAAGCCGAAATGGCGACGACATAACCACACAATACGAAGGTGTGGACATGGAACACTTGGGCCACCTAAAAATGGACTTTTTAGGGCTTAGAAACTTAACCGATATTAAAGGAACCATTAACCTTGTTAAGCAAAATCATGGTGTGGAAATTGATTTTGAAAAGTCTAAATACGACGACCCTAACGTTTATAAACTTATTTCCACTGGCAACACAGAAGGAATGTTCCAAATTGAATCTGCCGGATTTAAAAAGTTCTTGAAAGAACTTCAACCAACCTGTATAGAAGACATTGTTGCGGCAGTTTCACTTTACCGCCCTGGCCCAATGGATAGCATTCCAAAATATGTGCACAACAAGCACCACCCAGAAGACACAACCTACGACCACCCTATTTTAAAACCTATTTTGGAAGTTACCTATGGTTGCATAGTGTACCAGGAACAAGTTATGAAAGTGTGCCAAAACATGGCCGGTTTCACACTTGGGCAAGCAGATAGCATTAGGCGCGCAATGGGCAAAAAGAAACTTGCAGAAATGTTAAGTTGGAAAGAAGCTTTCTTGCATGGCAGAGAAGCTTTCACTGACGACCATGGCAAATTTAACCCTGCCATTAAAGGTGCAATTAACAATGGTGTTAGCGAAGAAGTTGCAAACAAAATTTGGAACGAAATGGAAGCGTTTGCTTCGTATGCATTTAACAAATCTCACGCGGCAGCCTACTCTTTAATTACCTATCAAACCGCTTATTTGAAAACGTATTATATTAGCGAATTTTTAACAACAATTTTAAATAACCGCATAACGAATATTGATAAAATTAAGTTCTACATTGCCTACGCAAAGCAAGAAAAAATCCCTGTTTTGCCACCAGATATTAACCTTAGCGAAACTTATTTTAGCACAAAAGGGCACGAAATTCGCTTTGGTTTGGCTGCGCTTAAAAATGTTGGCGTTGGCGTTATTAAAGAACTTTTAGAAGAACGCAAACAAAACGGCGATTTTAAAAGTTTGGAAGATTTTATTAATCGCGCAAACTCTCAGGCGCTTAACAAACGTTGTATAGAATCTTTAATTAAAGCGGGCGCTTTCGATTGCTTTGGCAAGCCACGCAGCCACTTAATGGCAGTTTATGGCATTATGGTGGACAGAGCTTTGGAACGCAAAAAGAAAAGTTTGGGCGGACAATTAGATTTGTTTGGCGACATTATTGAGGACACTGCCCTAATTGAAGAAAGCGAATATCCAAAAATAAGCGAATATGTTAACTCGGTTAAACTTCAATACGAAAGAGAAATTGCAGGAACCTACCTTTCTGGCCACCCTCTTGACGAGTTTATGGACGAAATGAAAAACTTTACGTTCGATTCTAGCATGATTCCAAGTGGCGGTGAGGACGAGGACGACAATTCTGCCAACATAAACACCTTTGAAGAGGAAACCGTTGAACTATATAACGGGCTTAAAAACGGTGACATTGTTACCTGCGGCGGTGTTATAGCCGACCTTAAAACAATTCAAACTAAATCTGGCGGCAGAATGGCATTTGCAACCATTGAAGATTTAACAGGAAGTTTTGAAGCAGTTTTCTTTAATAAGTCGTATGATAAATTTAAAGATATTTTGCAAAAAGACACTCTTGTGGCAATAAAAGGAAAATTCACTGTTAGGGACGAGCGAAAACCGTCTATTTCTGTGGATAATGTTGAACTTTTAACCAAATCTGAAGACGAAAACGAAACCAAACCAGAACTTGAAGTTGAAGTTGAAAAACCTAAACGTTTATGCTTAAAATACAACATTAACGACGGCATTTTACACGACGCTGTTAAGAAAATTCTTTCAACCTATGCTGGCCCAGATGCAGTTTTTGTTAAGGACGCTGCCACAAACCAAGCATACAAACTTGGTCAAACTGTTCAAATTAGGGAAAGTTTAGTTTATGAGCTTGAAACCATTTTAGAGCCGGATTGCATTGTTATACAATAAAAAACAACACCTTAACTTAATTTTGTTAGGGTGTTTTTGTTTTTCATTAATGTATTTGCCATTCCAAGAGAAATGATATGTTTTTGTTTAGTTAAATTCTATTTAATTTCCGTTTTCGCTTAATTTTGTTTAATGTTTAGGCACTTAGTTAATATATTAACAATGGTTTCTATTGGGTCTTTACAGTTATTTTTAATCCATTCCATAATAACTCCGCCCATGCCACTTAAATAAAACTTTATTAAATAGCTTTGCTCGTGTTTAGGCACATTAAACCTATCTAGTATTGGCTCAAAAAGGTTTTTGTTAAGGTGTTTTACAATTTGCTCTTCCCTTAATACATTTGGTTGAGATTGCGCAACTTTATACACCGTTTTGTTCTCTTTAACAAACTCCAAATATGGCACCAAATATTTTGGCGACACCAAAACTAATTCTTCCAACGGGCAAGTTTTTAAAGTTTTTGTGGTTATTACTTCACTATTAAATTTTGCCGATATTTTGCTTCCAACATATTCAATACACTCAGCAAGCAAATCGTCTATTGTTTCGTAATGCAAATAAAATGTTGAGCGATTAACCCCTGCCTTTTCGCAAATTTCTTTTACCGTTATAAACGGATAATCCTTCTTTTCTAGCAACAAAATTAAAGCTTCGTCCATAAGGCAAGCAGTGTTGTAATATTTACTTTCAGATTTATTTAATTTGTTGCCTTGCATTTCTATTCCTCCTCAGCAATTTCTTTAGCCAAACGAATAATATCAGAACCATGTTTTGCCTTGCCTTTTGCTAGCATCTTTCTAAATATTGGGTAGTTCACTCCACAACCCACCATACCTGTGGTTCCAACCGCCACACCAATAATCATGGCAATGGTTGTTCCTCCACCAATGGCACCTAAACATAAACTCATTCCTGTTCCAAGAATAAGTGCAGAAATTGTGCCAAACACATAAGCAAATATTCTTGCTGGCCTTTTGGCCTTTTGGTCTAACTTCTTTAATGCCACAACCTTAGATGTTTGTTTTGGTGCATACTCGTTTGCAATTTGTTCTGCATAAATTTTGTCTGTATTCATTTTTTATCTCCTTTTATTTTTAACAACTTAATTATAGCATCTCAGTAGCGAAATGTGCGCAACACAAAACAACAAATGTGTTGAATTAAAAAGAGATTTTTATATTATAGCACACTTTTTAAAAACAAAAAACACCTTATATTATTAATTAGGTGTTTTTCTAAGCTTTTTAATTGGCACTTTAAGTTTGTAAGTTTTATGCCGCCTAAATTAATCTGTCGCCGTTAATTCCTTCCAAAAATCCGCAAGGAGTTTGGCATTTAAACCCATTTTTGCAACGGGAACCATTGGCCACTTTTCCCAAATCTGCTTTAACTGCTGCTATATTGGTGTTTTTAATATATCTATCCATCGTTTCTTTGGTGGCTTGCATAATTTCCAGTTGTGCCGCCGTGCATAATCTTTCTTTGGCTTTTAAAATTAAGTTTTCATACTTTCCTTGTTCGTTAATATGCACCAATTCACCTTGCGGTGTTGTGTGAGCAACTTTTTTCATATCTTCAAGCCACGATTCAATTAAACTGTCGTTGCCTTCAAATATTAAAGGAATAAAATATTCTGGATTTTCGTCTTGCATTAGTTCGTAATCTAAAGTTCTGTGCCTTTGTGCTTGTGCAAGCATTGCAAAACTTGCTTTATAGTTAACCGAATAGCTTTCCCCAAATTGCTCTTCTCTTGCCCTTTTGCCAACAAGCGAGAAACCTCTGTTTTTGCCATCTTTCATTAAAACTGCATCTAAATATCCAAGGCGGTCTACTCTTTCCACAAATTCTTTTGCCGTTGGCGCTAACATTCTATATATTTTGTTTTCGCTGTTCTCAAATTGTTGCATCCAACCGCACATATAGTTTAGTTGTTGATAACTTACTGTGTGCACCATTGAGGTTGGCGTCATAACCGAAGTGAAATATCTTGCATTTTCCATTGCAAGTTTTTTAATTCTTGTTGCAGAGAAATATGGAATATGCCCATATTTTTCGGTGATTAACTTAAGAAATTTATTGTACCATTTGTCGTAAATAAATTGTGTTTCGCCGGTTAGTTCCATGTTTGTGTAGCGAGCCGACTTTTCGCTTGTGTTGTAAATGTTTTCGTTGTTTAATAGCATTGCAAACAATTTAGGAATGCCCTCTAATTCCAATGTTATTTGACCATGCCCAAAAACACTGTGGTGGCCATTTGTTTTAGTGTCCACCGCTCTTTTAATTGTTTTTTCAACCAGTTCGCCTTTTAATGCTTCAAAGTTTTGTGGCATATAGCAAACACCTGCAGCCATTCCTGCAAATTTATTTAGTTCTTCTTGGCTTGCAGCATATCCAGGCTTACTGCTTGCAGCAACTTTAATTTCCATAATCTTCTCCTTTGCTCGTATTTAATTGCTGCCCAAATACTAGCAGAAAGGAAAAAGTTTGTCAAGCAAAGTTAAATTAAAAATCTTCGGCCTCGTCCTTGGCACGTGTTGGTCTTGCTTTTTTGTAGCCAAACAGTTTTAACCTGCCCTTAGAAAATAAGGTTACCATTAAAATATACATACTACAAATGCCAATAATCACATATATAACTCGGCTAAAAACATTTGCTTGTGTTCCAAAAATTCCTGCAACAAAATCGTATTGCAACGCCCCAATTGTAAGCCAATTTAGCCCACCCAAACACGTTAAAATAAATGCAACTAATCTCCACATATTGTTCTCCTAATTTGTTATTGTAGTTTGCAGTAAAAAAGGATATTTATTCATATCCTTATTTTTCCTTTCTTGTTAGTCCCTTTTTTCTAACCTGCTTTCCGTTTTTTTGTAGCCACTAGGGGTGACTAGTTCAACAACCCTGTATGGGCAGGCAGTAAAACATTTGTTGCAAAAAATGCATTTTTTATAGTCGATATGCGCATATAGTTCACCTTGCTTATCAAACTTCATCATAATGGCGTTAGATGGGCAAATTTTGCTGCAAATTTGGCAACCTTTGCATTTGTTTGCACATATTTCTGGGCGTTGTTGGTTTTGTTTAAAATACATTTTTTGCTTTGTGCCACTTTTATGCAGTTTTTTGCTTGGATCAAACTTATACACCATAAAATCTTCCACAACAAACCTTTCAATTTCTTCTGCAATTAATTTGTATGGCTGTTTTGTGTTGATAACATTTCGCTCAGTTGCCTGCTTAACTATTGAGTTTTGAACTTTTATCCCTAAAATGTCGCACATTGCAGCATCTAAACTAAAAGGATTTTCACTAATGCCTAAACAATTTAACATTCTTTGCGATTTGCCCGCTTCTAGCGCCACAATGGCGTCAACAACATTTAACACAATTTTATTTTGCAAAAGTTGATAAATATCAATCAAATAATTATTAAAATCTTGCAAGGCGTTTAATCTGTTTAACATTCTTTCTTTAATTTCGCCCTGCACAAGACCAAATAAGTTGTGAGCAACACCCTTAAGGCCAAACTGCTCATCAACCTTTAATTTGCCAATGTTTATTATGTAGTCCACATCGTTAATTGCGTCCATTAATGTTAAGCTTTTTGCCTTAATGCCGTTTGGGGTTTGAATTTCCACCGCACTAAAATTGTGGTTTAATTCGCAGTTTGCAGAATTTGCCACTTCCAACATTCCTGTTGTTATGTATAGATTTTCCATTTTATATTCGTTATAAAACTTTGCAGGACTGTCGGCAACTAAACACTCAACTCCCCTTTTAGAAAGAACATTAACAAACGCTTGAACAACCGCCGGGTGAGTTGTTTCTGCCCTATCTGGCGAGGTTGAACATGGCAAGCAAACCTTTAACATAACTTTTGTTTTGGACCTAAAAATTTGTTGCATATTTAACCTATTAAAGCAATCTTCAACAGTATTTTCCAAGGCTTCTAAATTATAATCATCTAAATATTTAAGCAAAACTTCATTTTTCATATTTAAATGGTACTAAACTTTAATTTTTTTGTCAATAAAATATAGAGTGCCAAATTTCTAAAAGCTCAAACATTTAATTGATTTTTTTTAATAAATGCCATAAAATAGGTGTATGATACGAATTTGGGGCAAACTCTTAACCGACGATATTATTATAAAATCTACCATTATTTCTGTGGAAGAAAGCACCACAAGTTTTTTTGATATGTTAAAAGATTTGTGCGCAAAATTAAACATTTCAACCCCTGTTCTTTTAGATAAGCATGTGTATGATTTTAACCTTTTTAATCACTGCACTTTTAAACCAGACGATTTTGTTGAAGGTGTTGTTTTTCAGAAATTTGTTTTAGAACACTTAAAAGATTAACAAATATAATTGTCAAATTTCCGAAAATATTTAATTTAAAAATATTTTCCAAATTTGTTTTAGAACACTTAAAGGATTAATTGCTCCAATTAAAACCAATTAAACATCTTTGTGTTAAAAATATTGAATTAGCACATTTTTTAAAAAATTGCATATAATAAACAAAGTTGTTTTAATTATTTTTGAATTTGCTTGACTTTAAAATTTATTAATTATATAATAAACTCGTTGCAAAAAGATAATGCAACTGAATATTAAAATTTTAAACTTCTTTTCCTTGGAAAAGTGGTTTATTTTATTGGGGAGAATGATATGGACGAAAAAACTTTTATGACTATTGATGGTTTAAACAAAACCAAAGAAAGATTGCAATTTTTAAAATCTGTTCGCAGGCCAGAAGTTGCTAAAAAACTTGCAGAAGCAAGAAGTTATGGCGACCTTAGCGAAAACAGCGAATATGACATTGCTCGTGACGAACAAGCAAACGTCGAAGCAGAAATTTTTGAACTTGAAGCCAAATTAAAATCTGCCGAAATTATAGACCCTAAAAAAATTAACACCAATAAAGTTGGCATTGGTTGCAAGGTTACCATAACCAACATGAAAACAAACCAAACATTTGAATATAAAATTGTTGGCGACACAGATGCAGACCCTCTTAATGGTTTAATTAGCAACACCTCTCCTATTGGTGCTGGCCTAATGGGTAAAAAAGTGGGCGAAATTGCACAAATTAAAATTCCTGTTGGAGTTGTTCCTTTTAAAGTTGCAAAAATTAAATCTTAATAATTTCTTTTATAAATAATTATTATTAGTAGTAAAAAAGCACCCGTTATGGGAGCTTTTTTCATTAAATATTGTGTATTTTTAGTTATCTACCTTTTGTTCTGGTGCTTGCTGGAAGTTATGTTTTAAGCACAAGGCAACAATCATAAATGCTGCGGAAACTAAATTAGCGCTTAATGTGCTGAAAACCAAAAGTGAAATAATTAATCCTGTGCCCTTTTTGCCTTTTGATGTGCTAACCAGCAATAGAATTGCTAAAACCATTTGTGCTATGCCAATAACAAATGAAATGTCTGCCACAACAACTGCAATTGCTTGCGCAGTTTTTGCAATTAGTTCAATTTCGCCTTCTGTTATTTCTTTTAATGTTCCGTCTTCTGGGTCTAAATACTCAATTATATAAGAGCCATCTGCCTCTGTGTGTTTACTGCCGTCCATAAGCAAGTAACTTTCGGCAAAAATTTCTTCTGTTAAATATGGTCTAACAATTAAAACCCCGCCAGCCACAAGCAGCATTAAAACTGCCACCACAATGGATATTATGCTTCCAGCACGAACAAATGCGTTTCTTGTTTTGTTCATTTATTGCCTCCCATGCTTTTTATTATTGTATAACTTATTTTTAGGTTTGTCAAATTAAGCAACAAGTCAAATTTAAAATTTTTGCAACACCATGTATTTCTTTTAAATTAATTGTATTAATTTAGGTTTTGTGTTATAATGACGATATGATTGAATGCGTGAAAAATACAACAGCCTACACATCTTTAAATTTAAACAAATTTTTTTCACACGCCTATTTGTTTTGTTCTTCGGATAAACTTCTAAATAACGAGTTCGCCTTAAACTTTGCCAAAACCTTGATATGCCAACATGGAACTGCTTGTGGAAACTGCAACGAGTGCAAGCAATTTAATTCCTCCTCTCACCCAGATTTAACAATATTGGAGCAAGACAGCATTAAGGTGGAAGACATTAATAAATTAATTGCCAAACTTGCAACTAAACCAATAAGTTCCAATAAAAAAATATTTGTTGTTTTAAATGCAGAAACAATGAACGAAACAGCACAAAACAAATTGCTAAAATCGCTAGAAGAACCAAACCAGTTCAACATTTTTATAATGTCTAGCACTAAAATAGATAACATTTTACCAACCGTTTTAAGCCGTTTAACCAAATTCCATGTTCCATACTTAACCGAAAACGACAAACTGATGATATGCAAAGAACTTGCTAACAAAGGAATAAAAATTCAACCATACTTAAATTTAGAAATGTTAACAGACATGTTTAATTTTGCAACCAACGAAGAATATAATTGCACATTATCTGCCATTAGAACCATGTTTTTAAATTTAAATTCAACTGGCAACATTCCGGCCGTTGCCACAAATTTAGGAACTTTTAACAAAAAAATATTCTTTGTGCTTATGCAAGAAATGTTTGCAGATTGCATTGAAGAAACTGCCAGATTTCCAGCAGACATTATTGCGCCAATTAAACTTAAATTCAGCAAACAAGCATTAATTAATTGCTTGCCACACATTTACCAAGCCTATAAAATGCAAATGTCTAATGTTAACTTTTCCTATATTTTAGACAACTTGCTATTTAATATTTTAAAGGAGAAATTTTTATGCAAGTAACCGAAGTTGTTATTTATAATAATCCAAACATTGCCTATATTCCCGCAAATCCAGCCCTAGAGCCTAACACTAGAGTTGTTGTTTCGCTTAACGGGACGCAAGAATATGGCATTGTTAAGCATACTGCAAACGTTAATAAAGTTGAACTTTGGGACTTTGTTAGATTGGCAAATGAAAAGGACAATGTTGCCCACTGTGAAACTTGCAAACTTGCAAGAAAAATGCTTCCAGAAATCAAACAAGAAGCAGAAAAACTTGGTCTTAATATGAAAATTAGTTTTATTGCCCTTAATTTAGATAAAACTAAAATAACAGTTAACTACACAGCGGACGAGCGCATAGATTTTAGGGAACTTCTTAAAGTTTTAAGTGCTAAATACAAAAGCCGAATTGAAATGAAGCAAATTGGCAATCGCGACGAAACCAAAACTCTTGGTGCTGTTGGAACCTGTGGCAGAGTTACCTGTTGCAAATTGTTTTTAAACGATTTTGAAAAAGTTAGCATCAAAATGGCAAAAAATCAAAATATTGCCCTTAACCCTAACCGTATTAATGGCATGTGTGGCAGACTGTTGTGTTGTTTTAAGTATGAAGACGAATTCTATGAACAAATGCAGAAAAAAATGCCAAAAGTTGGCTTTAAGGTGACAACTCCAGACGGGGTTGGAATTGTAAGCTCTAACGACTTTTTAAAAGAAACTGTAACAGTAACTTTCACAAAAGAAGACACACAAGAAATTAAAACCTATCCGTTAGCCGACATAACTTTTAATAATAAAAGCAAAACTTAACACAATCTTACACTTTCGTTTGTCTAAACTCAGTGGAGCATCTATAGATACTTCGCTTCACTCAGTATGACAATAACGATTTTGTTAACATTTCAGGAAATACATATGAAAAACATTGATAACTTTAAATTAGAACACTTTGATAATGGAGTTTCAATTTACCAAAGTGACTCTTTATATAAATTTACGCAAGACGCAATTTTGCTTGCCAAATTTTGTAATATTAAACACAGCGATAATGTGCTGGAACTCTGTGCCGGAAGCGGTGTTATTAGTTTCTATGCCTACTCTCTTTGCAGTTTTAATCGCCTATATTTCAACGAAATTCAGCCTGAAATGTGCGACATTATTAATGAAAACATTAAGTTTAATAACTTTAAACGAAAAAGTAAGGTGTTTAATTGCAATTTAAAAGAACTTAAATTAAGTGATTTTAACAAACCCGTTGACGTGGTTATTTGCAATCCGCCCTATCAAAAATTAAATGAAAAAAGCCCAATAAATGAAAAACGTGAAATTGCCCTTGCTCGCCACGAAATTGAAGCTACATTGGACGACATTGTGGCAAAATCTAGCGAACTGCTTAAAGAAAAAGGCCGTTTATATATGGTACATTTAGCAAGCCGAACGGCAGAAATTGCTGTAACCTGTGCTAAACATAATATGGCTGTTAAACGTATGAGATTTATATTTAATGGCGATAAAGAAGCATATTTGGTGCTGGTTGAGGCAGTTAAAGGTGCAAAATCTGGCGTTAGAATAAGTAAAAATAAGGAAGAATAATATGTTATATTTTGTTGCAACCCCAATAGGAAATTTGTTGGACATAAGTTATCGCGCTGTTAATGTGTTGCGTGAATGCGACATTATTGCGTGCGAAGACACTCGCCACAGCAAAATTTTACTGGAGCACTATGAAATTAAGGCAAAAACCATTGCATATCACAAATTTAACGAAACTAACAGTGCAGATGGCATAATCTCACTTCTTAAAAATGGCAAAAACGTGGCCGTTATAAGCGATGCGGGAATGCCAGTTATTAGCGACCCGGGCAACATTTTAGCCCGTAAATTAATTGAAAACGGGCTCGATTTTACAATAATTCCGGGCGCAAACGCTGGCCTTTGTGCGTTAGTTTTAAGTGGTTTCGATGCCACAAAATTCGCATTTTTTGGCTTTTTAAGTGAAAAAAATAAGGAACAAAAGCAACAACTTATTGAAATTAAAGCCTTTAATGGCACAAAAATTCTCTATTCTTCTAAATATAATGTTAATAAAGATTTGCAATCTCTTCACTCAGTTTTGGGTGAAGTTAAAGTTGCCGTTGTTAGTGAATTAACCAAAATGCACGAAAAATGCGAATTTGTTACCCTGCCTTACCAGTTAAACGACCCTAAAGGTGAGTTTGTGCTAGTTGTAGAAAACAAAGAAAGTGAAAAAATTCAACCAACCAACAGCGAACTACTTGAAGAATTAGCTGATTTAATTGCAGCAACCGACAAACAAACTGCTTTTAAAACCCTACAAAACAAATACAACTTAACAAAATCTTATATCTATAACCTATATGAAAAAAATAAATAAATTTAATACCCTTAAAAAAGACGACTAAAAGTCGTCTTTTTTTAAACACTCGTATTAAATGTGTTTGTTGACATTTTCAATACTTGATGAGATTGCTGCAAACTATCAGCCCCAACAAATAAAGGATTTAAAACCTCTAAGCTATACATTGTGCTATATCCATTTACTAGTTGACTAGCTCGTCCTTTAACTCCTACTAAATCTTGACCTGCTATCTTGATAGTCTAGATGTTTAATTGCTCATTGTCAAGCTTTATTTTTACTGTTTATTTGTTTGGTTTTATTCTGTTGGTTGTTGCAGATATTAGTTCATCATAACTTTCCACTTCAAGCGTTTTAAAAATATCTTTATGGTTGACAAACACTGGATTGGTTATAAATTCTATAAAGTCCTTACAAGTTATTCTGTAATATAAATTTGGGCTTTGGTTATAACCGAAAATTAAATAGTTATCTTCAGGCTTGCCAGTTTTTCCAAAACTTACCCTAACGTGAAAATGTGCAATATTATTTCTTACAACAGAAATAACCGTTTTCATAGTTTTAACAGTGTCTATAGACGAGTGCCTATCGTTTCCTTTTTTGTTTAAATTAACAAAATCAAACCCTTTAAATATTTCAGGATTTAATTTACTTGTTAAGTCGGCTTTCTCATACTCAGAAAGTTTCGATTTTTCGTCATCTATGTCATCATCAAAGCCATTATAAATTAAATAAACATAACCTAAAAACATACACAACATAAAGTAAAGTTCATCTCGTATTAGTGCGTATATATACAGGTCATCCAATTTCTCTTTTGGGTTAACCATTAAATCATATAATTTTTGGCGAATATTATTCATGCAAAGAACTAGTGATTTGCTATCAAGTGAAATTATTCCAGATTTTCCACTAAGTGACATTGCTTTCCTTTTAACAATATCAAAATCATAAAAACTTTCAATTAAAAATTCTATGGCGTTTTTTTGTTTTTCTGCCGTTGCATATTTTTTATTAAATAACCATTCGTTTTCTGTTAACTTTTTAACAATCATATTAGCGTTTTCAAAAGGCAAAACCTTAAATTTTAAGCCTTTAAAACCTTCTATTTTATTTTGCTTTAAATAAGAAACCAACTCGTCTGGTGTGTTGTTTTGCTCGCTATATTTATTAATCATACATTTAACTAACTGCGATAATCTTATAACATCTAACCCCACACAATTGCTAACAACCACCTTTTTGCAACTAGCAATATAGCTAACACAATCGTCCACGCTGGAAATTGGTTTTTTTAGCTGTGGCATATACAAAAATTCACGTTCTTCTATGGTTGTATCGTAATTTGTCATTGCCAATTGAGAAAACATGCTTGAAAGTTTCGAAGGAACTAAAACTGCTTTATCTTCATACAAAAGCACACTTCCCATAAGATTTGGCAACAGTTGGTTGGAAACATAATAATGAAATGTTTCTTGATTATGAGCAATTGCAATGCGATATTTTTTTAGCAAATCTAATGAATTAATGTTATCACTTGGAACAACCTTGCCGTTTGCATCTATAATTAAAATTGTGGATAAATTGTTTTTTAAATCTAAATATGATTGATAATCTTCGCTTGTAGCAAAACTTTTTAAAACCAATCTATCTTCCAATTGAATATATTTTAAACCGCCCACTCCATCATTAAGAGCCTTTAACATTTTTGCTTTCTTTTCTATAAATGTACCACGAAATGACGATTTTACAGCATTCGCATCTATCCTATGCCAATACTCTTTAAAAGCGGCATAACTAATGCTATATTCATTATCTTTTTTTTGTTTTATGTGTTCAGGCTTAAATAACTCTTCCGCTTTACCAAAAATTTCTATTGGCGCATACATTTCGAATGGAAAAACCCCTTCAAAATCGTCCTTAATTGGTTTTAACATACGCTTATTTTCGCCATATAAGTAATATTTACATAAAAACTTCCCTTCCTTAACATAAATCGGTTGCATTTTTATATGTCCAATTTTTTCGTCGTACGGTAATTTGGGAATGTATTGCGTTTCTGGACCATCCACAAATGCTTTAAGTTCTGCGTCTTCTTTACACATTTTCTCGCATTCTCTGCCTCCTAACAAGCGAGCAAATGCAAAAATTACGTTATGTTTTATAACACCATCTGCTATTTCTAAATTATAAAATTCCTTATCTAAAGGGAATGAAATTAAAAATTCAAACCCTAGTTCTAGCTTTTTTAAATGTGCATAATCGGTCAATGTAATCTCGTCCCCTTTTATAAATTCGTGAGATGCCATTTTTTTGATTATTGAAATATATTTATTAATAATTTGGTTTTGCATACAGTTTGTTAACCTCTTATTAATAATATCATAAATCTTTGTTACATTACAATTCTTTTACTAACCTCAACTAATATTAAAATGTTTAAGCAAATAAAAAACAGTTTTATCTGGTGTTTTTAGGTGGATAACTATTTCTTTGCTTGGGGCGTTTCCTCTTCACATTCAAAGCTTTGGCTTTGTGGGACCTCTCTTTTGATTTGGCTGTTCGACGGTAAACATAAAAAAACTCCGTGGTTAAACGGAGTTGATATTGCAAAGCAATAAAAAAAGCCCGTATTGATACGGACTTTTATCAGGTTGATGGCAACGATTTATTTTCTCGGGCCGTCTCCTCGTCTCAACCATCGCTTTTTAATCGTTTTGCTTATTAATTGCGCAAAACTTCATTTATGCTCGGTTGTTCCTCTTCCCCTTCAAAGCTTTGGCTTTGTGGGGCTCCTCTTTTGATTTGGCTGTTCGCCGGCAAACATAAAAAAACTCCGCGGTTAAACGGAGTTTATCAGGTTGATGGCAACGATTTATTTTCTCGGGCCGTCTCCAGCCAAATATCGTCAACGTGTGAGAGCTTAACTGTTGTGTTCGGAATGGGAACAAGTGGATCCTCTCAGCTATAATCACCATCATGGTACATTGAACACCAACTACTGTTGGTTTAGAACAATGACAACTGCATATTCAATACAAATACCTTTATAATTATGCCTAAGAATCATTTCTCAAAAGGAAGGTGATCAAGCCCTCGACCTATTAGTATCAGTCCGCTGAATGCATTACTGCACTTACACTTCTGACCTATCTACCTCTTAGTCTTAAAGGGGTCTTACTAGCTTATGCTATGGGATATCTTATCTTATGGCATGTTTCACGCTTATATGCTTTCAGCGTTTATCACTTCCGTACTTCGCTACCCAGCTGTGCCACTGGCGTGACAACTGGTGCACAATAGGTACGTCCACTCCGGTCCTCTCGTACTAGGAGCAGCCCCATTCAAATATCCTACGCCTGCGATGGATAGGGACCGAACTGTCTCACGACGTTCTGAACCCAGCTCGCGTGCCACTTTAATCGGCGAACAGCCGAACCCTTGGAACCTACTACAGCTCCAGGATGTGACGAGCCGACATCGAGGTGCCAAACCCACCCGTCTATGTGAACTATTGGGATGGATCAGCCTGTTATCCCCAAGGTAACTTTTATCCGTTAAGCGATGGCAATTCCATATTAAACCACCGGCCCACTAAGTCCTAGTTTCCTATCTGCTCGACTTGTTGGTCTCGCAGTTAAGCTCCCTTCTGCCTTTGCACTCTACAGATGATTTCCATTCATCCTGAGGGAACCTTTGAACGCCTCCGTTACATTTTAGGAGGCGACCGCCCCAGTCAAACTGCCCAGCTAACACTGTCCTCACGCCAGATCATGGCTGCAAGTTAGAACTTCAAAATTATCAGAGTGGTATCCCAACGTCCGCTCCACGGAAGCCAAAGCCTCCGCTTCAAAGCGTCCCACCTATCCTGTGCAAACAATTCCGAAATTCAATATTAACCTACAGTAAAGCTCTATGGGGTCTTTCCGTCCAGTCGCAGGTAATGTGCATCTTCACACATACTTCAATTTCACCGGGTCCTCTGTTGAGACAGTGCCCAAATCATTACGCCATTCATGCAGGTCGGAATTTACCCGACAAGGAATTTCGCTACCTTAGGACCGTTATAGTTACGGCCGCCGTTCACTGGGGCTTAAGTTCGACGCTTCGATTGCTCTAACATCTCCCCTTGACCTTCCAGCACTGGGCAGGCGTCAGCTCCTATACATCATCTTACGATTTTGCAGAAACCTATGTTTTTGGTAAACAGTTGCTTGGGCCGATTCTCTGCGACCACCATTGCTGGTGGCACCTCTTCTCCCGAAGTTACGAGGTCATTTTGCCGAGTTCCTTAACAAAGGTTATCCCGCCAGTCTTACGTTTCTCACGTCGTCCACCTGTGTCGGTTTGGGGTACGGGCACTCAATGTATATCTAGCAGCTTTTCTCGTCAGCGTGAATTCATGCACTTCGTTACTATATTCACTCCCCATCATCACTCATAGTTAATAATTTGGCGTACTTCACTACCTAATTCTACTTATGATTTGGCCACGCATTTCCATCCGCGTGGTTGCACTATCCTTCTGCGTCCCTGCCTCGATTCTTGGTCTACATTAAGTGGTACAGGAATATCTACCTGTTGTCCATCACCTACGGCTTTCGCCCTCAGCTTAGGTCCCGACTTACTCTGGGTGGTTCAACCTTCCCCAGAAAACCTTGGACATTCGACCGCGTTGATTTTATCAACGCTCGCGCTACTCATGCCGGCATTCTCTCTTGTATACAGTCCACGTACCCTTTCGATTACGCTTCTGCCCGTATACATTGCTCCTCTACCATTATATAAAATATATAATCCTAAACTTCGGTTTACAGTTTTAGCCCCGATTATTGTCGGCGCATACCCACTCGACCAGTGAGCTATTACGCACTCTTTTAATGAGTGGCTGCTTCTAAGCCAACATCCTGGTTGTCTATGCGTTTACACATCCTTCCACACTTAACTGTACATTTGGGACCTTAGTTGTAGGTCTGGGCTGTTTCCCTTTCGACTATGGAACTTATCTCTCACAGTCTGACTCCCTGCTATCGATACGTTGGTATTCGGAGTTTGATAAGTTTCGGTAGGCCGCGAAGCCCCCTAGACCATTCAGTGCTCTACCCCCAACTATCTTTACACAGAGGCTAGCCCTAAAGCTATTTCGAGGAGAACCAGCTATATCGAGACTCGATTGGAATTTCTCCGCTATCCACAAGTCATCACCTACTATTTCAACAGGAGTGTGTTCGGTCCTCCACAGGGTGTTACCCCTGCTTCAACCTGCTCATGGATAGGTCGTCTCGTTTCGGGTCTACCGCACGCAACTAACTCGCCCTATTAAGACTCGCTTTCGCTTCGGCTCCGGTACTTAATACCTTAACCTCGCTACGTACGGTAACTCGCCGGCCCGTTCTACAAAAAGTACGAGATTGCACTGTATTGCTACGTAGTGCTCTCTCTGCTTGTAAACATATAGTTTCAGGTTCTATTTCACTCCCCTCCCGGGGTTCTTTTCACCGTTCCCTCACGGTACTATTCGCTATCGGTCACTAAATCGTATTTAGCCTTTGGAGATGGTCCTCCTATCTTCACGCAGGATTCCACGTGTCCCACGTTACTCTGGATCCTCATTCGCTTGATTCTTATTTCGTTTACGAGGCTTTTACTCTGTGTCGCCCACCTTTCCAGGTATGTTCAACTATAAGAATTTCCACTACTCACTGAGTCCTAAACCCCACAGATATTACTACCCGTGGTTTGGGCTGTTACCCGTTCGCTCGCCACTACTTAGGTAATCGTTAATTTACTTTCTTTTCCTCCAGTTACTTAGATGTTTCAGTTCACTGGGTTCCCCTCATAACACTATGTATTCGTGTTATGATACTATGGCTTCACCATAGTGCGTTTCCGCATTCGGAAATCCACGGCTCACAGCTCATTTACAGCTCCCCGTGGCTTATCGCAGTTAGTTGCGTCCTTCATCGGCGTTTAGTGCCAAGGCATCCTCTATATGCTCTTTGTAGCTTGATCGTTTTGATCCTTTGATTAATGTTCTTTGGCAAAATTACAAATTGAAATTGAAATAATTGCTTAAATGCAAATTACTTCTCGTATTTGTATTTTTATAAATATGCAGTTGTCATTGTTCTGTAACCTTACACTTAAACAGGCATAAGCCCTTGTGTAAGTCATTCTTGCAACGGTTATTGTGCCCGCTACGCTGAATGTAATTGTAGAATAACACACTTTAAAACTTTTGTCAACAGTTTTTTTAAAACTTTTTTAAAATTTTTGAACTTTTTTTAAAATTCTTTAAAATAACCAATTATTCGACAAATTCCGCCTTAAAGCAGTTATTTGCTTTGTTGCTGTGCCGCAACGATTGTTATCTTACAACATCTTAAAAAATAATGCAAGCATTTTTAACAACTTTTTTAAATTTTTTTAAAATTTTTTTTAAAGACTTTTTTCGCCCTCACAAAAACCTTGATAAACCACTATAAAATAGACAACTAGCAAATTTTACGCCAAGTAAAAAAGTTTTGAGTTTGTACAAAATTTTGTGAATACCACGCAAAAAAATTCTTTCTGTTTGCTAAAATGTTGAGTTTTTTAGATTCTTCACTGCGTTCAGAATGACATTCCTTACCGTCATACTGAGTGAAACGAAGTATCTCAACCCTTGTGCTTGCGAGCGGGACGTGGCAATCTTTTTATTATATTATCCTTATTATATATTATATATATTAGTATGTATCCTTAATTATAAATTCTATTTTCAGTATTGATAAACAAAAATATTGTGATATAATCACTCTAACTTTATGGAGAAATTAAAATGACAAATTATCAGTTTGAAAAAGAAAAAATTAAGTTGGAAATGTTAGCAAAAGAACTTTATGAACATCACCCATCGCAGGAATACATTGCAAAAACAGTTGAAGCCATTATGGACATAAGGCTTAACGATGCTCAAATTAAGGACCTTACTGCAAAAATTGAAGAAATTAAGGCGCAACACTATAAACCGGCAGACGAGAAAAAGGAATTTGCGAGATGGTTTGTTTCAACTCTTGTAACATTTATTCCAACTACAGTCATAGGCGCGGTAATGGACATGCCGGAACTTATGTTGTTCAGCATTCCACTATCATCTATAAATGGTCTGGCCAACTCAACACGCCCAATCACAAAATTAGTTAATAAAACTAGAATTCGCCATATCAACGGTAAAATTGCAAACCTTGAAGATAAAAATAAACTTAACAACCACTTTTTAGAACAATGCAAACAACTTGAGGTCGATGAAGGTTTATCGGTTTAAATAAAACAAAAACAGCACTTAGTTAAAGTGCTGTTTTTAATATTTCTTTTTTTGAAGTGCATTTGTGAACAAAATTGCTTTAAGTTCTGGGCTAAGGGCGTCTATTTGTTCTTTAATTGTTTTTTCCTTTTTAGGAACCTCAAAGTCAAAGTCTAAATCTTCAAACTCGTCAAACGGGATTGACGTATCCTTTTCCATAAACTTTCGAACGGGCTTTGTTATTGCCGCTTGTTTTTGTTGTAAATAACCTTTAAAATCTTCCGCCGTGTAATTTTTAGCGTCTATTATGCGTTCTTCCTTAGGTTTTGTTACTTCTGCTGTTGGGGCGGGTTTTTCTTTAACTTCTTCCTTGGGCTGTTCTTCTTTCTTTTCCGCCTTTTCTTTCTTTTTAAAGATTTTTGGCGCAAGAATTATTAAACTAGCAACTGGAATTACCGCCGCACAACATGTTAAAACAATTTCTATTACGCTCATAGGCATTACCTATCTTGATTTGGTGCGCCTGCTGGTTTTCCGTCTTTTCCGCTTATTGAGTTGCGCATGTTGGTATCCGCCACCATGTTTTGAAGTTTGTAGTAATCCATAACACCGAACTTTCCACTTTTCATTGCAGTTGCCATTGCTTTGTGCACTTCGCTTTCTGCTGCAAGCACAATCGCTTTCATTTCTTGTGTTTTAGCTTTCATTTCTTGTTCTAGTGCAATTGCTTGCGCTTTTCTTTCTTCTGCTGCCGCTTGGCTAATTTTCTTTTTAGCTTCTGCTTCGTCTATTCTAAGTTTTGCGCCAACGTTATTGCCTAAATCTACATCACAAATGTCTATAGATAAAATCTCGTAAGCGGTTTGCCTATCTAAATTATCTGCCAATATTGTTTTAGAAATTATAGAAGGGTTGCTCATAATTTCATTATGATTTTTTGCCTGACCAATTGCGGTAACCACTCCTTCACCAACACGGGCTAGTATTGTTTCTGTGTCAGCCGTTCCAATTTGCCTATCTAACTTAGCTTTAACAGTTATTTGCGCAACCGCTTTAACTTGAATGCCGTCTTTTGCAACCGCTTCAATCCAAGATGTGCGAATAACTTTTGGAGTGACGCTTGTTCTAACCGCTTCAACCACATCTCTCCCAGCAAGATCTATTGCCTTTGCTTCTTCTAGTGTAATATCAAGTTTTGCACTGTGCGCTGCAATTAATGCGTCAACCACCTTTTCTATGTTTCCGCCCGCCATTAGGTGCGTTTCTAAATCTGCAATCGGAATATTTAGCCCTGCTTTTTGAGAAATAATGTAGATATCTACAATCTTTTTATAATCTACTTTGCGCATTTTCATTCCTATTAACCTGAACATTGAAACGTGCGCACCAGAAGCAAGCGCCCTAAACCAAATTCCAACTGGAACCATAAAACATATTCCAACTATAAGCGCAACAAGGCACACCAAAACTATTGTTAATGTTGCCCAAAGCGGCATTGCTAATACCATTGAATTCATTTTATCCTCCTTATTCAAACCATTTTCTAACCATAATGGTGTTATCTTTAATTTCTACAACTTTTATGTGTGCATTATCTTCAATGTACGAATTAATAGACACAACATCATAAATTTTACCGTTAATTTTTGCCTGACCCCCAAGGTTTAGCACTCCAACCGCTCTGCCAGATTTGCCAACCAACTTTCTAAGTTCTCGGCTTGGCTTGTTATGATCTCCCCCCAATGTGGAACGAGTTTCAAACAGACCAGAAACGCCTAACAACCCATGTTTTGCACTTATAATCATAAGCATTAGGCATACAATAAAGAAAATTAGTATTATTAAAACAAGCGCAACCGACTGCAACAAATTTAAGCCCTGCACAATTCTAACAACAACTCCTGCTATAATCGAGCAACAACCGGCAATTCCAAAAAAGCCAAAACCCGGCATAAACACTTCAACAAATATGAAAATTAGGCCAACAAGCAGCAAAAGTGCCGCCACCCAACTCATTTGTGAAAATATTTCAACAAATTCCATTAGTTCCTCCTTCGATTACCTTTATGCCCGAATTATACAACCTAATTGGCAAATCGTCAATACCTAAATTAAAATATTTAAATAAAAAAATGGGCAACGCCCATTAGTTAACATCTTTAGAATTATATTTTTTTCGAATGTTACGTTTAACACCCCAAAGCACAAAAAAGGCAACGCAAAACACCAAAGAAATAATAGCAAACAGCATTTGAAGTTTGTTTGGCACAAAAAAGTCCACAACAATGCACGTAACTGCAAGCAAAAATAGAATAGTCATAGCAATGTTAAGCATAGTTCTTTTCTTTTGCACTTTTTCAGCCTCTATATTTGCATTCTTAACATCTTCTGGCATTAGCAAGTTTTCTCTAGGCTTGGTGTAGTCCCTTAATGGCGAACCACAATTTGAACAAAATTTTCTGTCGTTTCTATTTTCTTCCCCGCAGTTTGCACAAAACATAAATTCTCCTTAAATCTACATTATTATACCACAATCAACATAAAATTGCAACAAATGACACCTGCAAAATAAAATTTAACTGCCATTAATTAAAATTATTATCTCTATAATAATAGAATGCATATTGTTGCGCATAGCCAGACAGTTCTCCGTATCTTGCAGTTAGTTCCAAACATATCTTTTTTCTATCTGTTTCTTGCCTGCCCATCAGGTTGTTATAAACTTTATTTATCCATGTATCAACCGGAAAAACGCTTTTAACACCCAGCCCAAATAACATTATGCAATTTGCAACCTTTTCTCCAACCCCTTTAAGCGACACCAAAAACTTAAACTGCTGTCTTGTTGTCATTTTGCACAAGTCACACAACTGCTCTTGGGTTAGTTGCTGAATGGTAAAATGCAATTGTTCTGCTCTATAGCCCAACCCTGCCGCCTTAAAATCGTCCACCGTTGCGGTTTTTAATTGTTCAAGCGTTGGGAAGGCATTATATGTAAATTCTTCATTATTTAGTTTTGTTTTGCAAATTGTTCCAAAGTGCTCGCACAAATGCTTCACCGACTTTTTAATTCTTGCAATATTATTGTTTGCAGAAATAATAAAACTAACCAGCATTTCAAATAGGCTGTTGTTTAAAATTCTTATGCCATAGCCAAAATTCACCGCCGGCAATAAAAAACTATCTTTCTTTAGTTGATTTTTAATTCTTGCATAGTTGGTGGACAAATCGAAAAATTCATAAAAATACTCAATATTGTCAGTTTCAATTTCAATTTTGTTTGCACTAAAAGTTAAATGCGCCATTTTGTTTGCAGAAAAAACTTTGGCACAGTTTCCATCAATAACATAACGAAAAATTTGCCCGCAATTTAACGTTTGAACTACATTAAAATCTATCGGGTTATCTATTATTATTTTGTTTTTCAGCTTTGTTATTTTCATTTATTCCTTAACTATTTTATAAACCGCCACAGTTCCGTAGTTACGCACTGTTGTTTTATAGTTTTCAAAGTTTAAAGTCAAGTTTAAATCTCTGCTTGTTTCAAAAATTATAATGCCATCATCTTCTAATAAATCTTTATTAATTATGTAGTTTATGACTTGTGTTCCTAGGTCTGTTTTATATGGCGGATCTAGTAGAACTATGTTGAACTTTTGTTTTGTTTTTGAAAGATATTCCATTGCCGACGTGTGAACAATTTCAAAATCTTCAACCATATTTTTTGTGTTTTCTTTAATAATTTTTACGGCCTCTGCATTTGCATCTACCAAAAATGTTTTCTTTGCCCCACGGCTAATTGCCTCAATTCCAAGCGCACCAGTTCCAGCAAACAAATCTAATACAACCGCATCTGTAATATCAAATTGAATAAGGTTAAAAATAGATTCCTTAACCCTATCTAACGTTGGTTTTGTTGTGTTTAACTCAAATTCTTTAAGTTTTTTCCCGCGATATTTTCCTGCAACAATTCTCATACAAATATACTAAATAATTATTCAAAAAAACACAAGCAAATAGAAATAAAAAAAGCCACAAAGGTGGCTTAAATTTAACCTCTAAACTATTCTGCTTCGCTTGTGTTTGGCGCAGCCTCTTCATTTGCAGATGCTGTGAATTCTGCAATAAGTTGCCTATCTTTCTTATCCATTTTAAAGAAAACAACAGCACAAGCAACAATGCCTGCAATTAAAAGCGGAATTGCAATTGCAAACCATAAAGAGAAAACAAATACCATATAAACTCCTTTCTGCATTGGCTAGAGCCATGCTTACATTTAATTCTTGTTATAATTTTAACAAATTTAATTTTGTTTGTCTAGCAAAAACATTAACAAAATGTAATTTTTAAATAAAAAAGAGAGCAATTGCCCTCTTCGTTTAACTATTTTTTAGAAGCTGCTTTTGCCGCAGGTTTTTTAGCTGGAGCCTTTTTAGGTTCTACCTTTTTTGCTTCAGCTTTTGCAGGTGCTTTTGCTGGAGCTTTCTTTGGCTCTGCCTTAGGTGCAACCTTTTTTGCTGGTTCAGCTTTAACTGCAGCTTTTTTTGCTGCTGGTTTTGCTTCTACCTTTGCTTCTGCTTTTTTAACTTCTTTAGCAGGTGCTTTTTTAGGTTCTACCTTTTTTGCTTCAACTTTTGCAGGTGCTTTTGCTGGAGCTTTCTTTGGCTCTGCCTTAGGTGCAACCTTTTTTGCTGGTTCAGCTTTAACTGC
>CALBOE010000010.1 GCA_937896905.1 uncultured Clostridia bacterium
CTTTCTTTGGCTCTGCCTTAGGTGCAACCTTTTTTGCTGGTTCAGCTTTAACTGCCGCCTTTGCAACGGCTGGTTTTGTCGCCTTTTCTGCAACTGCTTTTTCCTTAGCAGGAGCAACAGGCTCCATTGGTTCTGCAGTTTCTACAGACAAAACTTTTTCTTTAAAATCTGCCATAATTTTTCTGTCCTTTCTGTTTAACACAACAAGAAGAACAACTAAACCGATGGTTAGTGCAGCCAAAATTGCAACCATCCACCACCAGTTATTGGAAATGAATTCCACCATAATATTTTCCCCCTTTAATAATATTGCTATTCTATCACGGTTAAACTTAATTTACAAACGATTTTTAACAAAATTTAACAAAAAATTTAAAATTTTTTAATTTTTTTTAATTAAAAATAAAAAAAGAGTAATTAATACTCCTTTTTAACATTTAAAGCAATATGCAAAGAATGCCACCTTTCCCTTCGTTAACAATTCTGCCAACTGTTTTTCTAAGTTTATTTTGTAAGTGTTGCGACATGGAATTTAACTTGTTATTAATACCCTCGTTAACCAAACTTTCTAGCGATTTTCCAAACATGTTTGTTTGCCAAATTCCTTGCGGATTATTTTCAAATTCTTTAAGCAAATATTTTACCAAGTCTTCACTTTGTTCGTAGCCGCCCATTATTGGGTTAACTTCCGTTTCCACATTAACCTTCATAATGTGCAAACTTGGTGCTTGCGCTTTAAGTTTAACTCCACATTTGCCACCATGTTTAACAACTTCGGGTTCTGCAAGTTCCATTTCTTCCATTAGTGGAACAACAATGCCATATCCAGTTTCGTCCACCCTGTTAAGCGCAGCACTAATTTTGTCGAACTTTTTCTTTGCATTGGTTAGGTTTTTTAGGCAAGAAACAAGTTCGTAGTCGTTGCTAATTTCGGTTCCACATTGTTGGCTTAGCACCTTATAAAACAGACCTTGTTGTGGCACAATTTCAAATGTTACTGCACCGCTGCCCATTTCAATATTGCTGTTTAAAATTGGTTCGAAATAATTGCTTTTTTCAAACAGCACTTGGCTAGAATTAAATTCTCCAACTCTTTCCGCCTGGCCAACCGAGTTTGAAATTGTTTCTAAAATCTCTTTAATTATTTCGTTGTTAGTTGGCAACGGTTTTAGCCAATTAGGCATTTTTATATTAACAACTTCCAGTGGGAACTCTTTTAAAATCTCTGTCATAATATTATCTACATCTTCCTTTTTTAATTCATTAACATTCATTGGAATAACCGCCACCCCATACTCTGCCTTTAGATTGTTTGCAACTGCAATTGTTGCGGGAGCTTCTGGGTTTTGTGTGTTTAAAATAACAACAAATGGTTTTCCTGTTTTTTGCAAATGTTTAATCGTTCGCTTTTCTGCCTCTACAAAATTTGCACGCGGAATTTCACCAAAACTTCCATCTGTTGTTAAGGCAACTGCAATGGTGGAATGATCGGTTATAACCTTTTCTGTGCCAATAACTGCTGCTTGCGTAAACGGAATTGCCTGCTCGCTCCACGGCGTATTAACCAATCTGGGTTTATCGCCATCTAATGCCCCAACCGCCCCGTCTACCATAAACCCAACAGAATCTATTAACCTAACACTCATTGTTGCGCCACTAATTTTAACCTTAACCGCTTCGTTTGGCACGAACTGTGGCTTTGTTGTCATAACCATGTTACCTGCACTAGCCTGCGGAAGTTCGTCGGTTGCACGGGCTCTGTCGTGTTTGTTTGTTATTCCTGCCAAAACAAAATTCTGCAAAAATTTTTGAATAAAGGTTGATTTTCCACATCTAACCGGCCCAACCACACCAATGTAAACATCTCCATTTGTTCGCTGAGCAATATCTGCGTAGATGCTTGAATTTTTATCCATTATATCCTCCAATTACACTACCTTATGAGCCAAAACCTTGAATTATGACAACGCAACAAAAAAACAAGCGCTTGCTTGTTTTAATTTCATTTCCTTTCGCTTTTTCCGCCCAAATTAAACGCCTTCATAATTTCTTCTAGTTCCATTGTTGGGTGAAGTGCTTCGTTAATATCAAATCCACTAGAAGAAACAAAGTTTGGCTCGGCTTGTTTTGCAACTGTTGGTTTTTCTGTTTCTGCAATCTTTTTACTATCGATGCAATCTATTATATTATGAAGCAGTTTTTTGATGGGATCGTTAATAACTGGCTGCAATTTTAAACCTTGTGGTGCCATTTGATTGTTTTTGTCGTTTAAGCCATCGTATACCATGGATTTAAATTTTGCCGACATATCTTTTAGTTTTGTATCTTTGCTAATTTCAGGGTAGCGAATGTACAGTTCATTAATAATTTGTTCCATTCTTAAATACATCAACCTGCTTCGTTGAATATCTAACATATATAATTTTTTACGGCTGGCCTCAAGCTGATTGGCGTGTTCCATGCTTGCAATTATGGCACTGGAAATAGATTGTTCCTTCTTCTTAAATTCTTCAATCATTGCACTTTGCCTTGCAATTATGCTGTTTTGTTCTGCAATTTTTGTTTCCAATGCTTCAATTTTTGCCACATTAATATCTTTACCTTCCATTCTTCCCCCTTTTTGCATTAATAAGGTTAATTGCAAAATATGCAACAAACCAAACACATAATAACACAATCATAAGCCACAAAGCAATTATATTTTGAACAAACAATAACACAATAAATCCAAACCCTAAAAACAGAATAAAGAACTTGAACTGTTTGCTATCTTTAAAATACAACCCCGTTACCAAACTTGCCAAAGAAAGAACAAACAGATAGTATGGCCAAAGTTGGTTAATATCGATAGTTGTGTACCCTTTTAGGAAATATTGCACAAAGTTTAAAATTCCAAAACCCAAAAGTGCTGTGCCAAAAAACATACTGCTATCAATTTTAAGTTGAAATGCCCTAACAAGAAGCCAAAGTCCCATAATAATTAAAGAAACCGCAAAACTTATTCTAAAAAATGGAAAATTGATGGGCAACAAATCTAACACAAAGCAAACTATGTTAACTATTAATATTGAGAAATATAAAATTTTAGATTTCTTTCCCATTTTCGTTTTTCCTTTTATAAATATTTATTGCCAAAATTATAATTCCTAAAACCGCAATTAGCATGCTTAGCAATTGAGAAACCCTTATCCCAGTGTTGGCAATATATAAAGAATCCCCCCTAATGCCTTCAATTAAGCACCTTCCAATGCCATACCAAATTAAATAGCAGGCAGAAAGCGATGCGTTTTTACTTAACCTTTTAAATAATATTAAAAGAAGAACACACCCTATTAAATTCCACAAACTTTCATAGAAGAACGTTGCATATCGCCAATCGCCGTCCACCACAACGCTAAAAGGAAAAAACTGAAGTGCAGGGTTTGTTACCGCTTCCCCATAACAACAGCCACCAAAAAAACACCCAATTCTGCCAATTGCTTGCCCTAAAGCCAGCCCCGCCACCACAACATCTAGCAGTTGCCAAAAGTTCTTTTTAAATATTAAAGAATACAAAACTCCACCTAAAATTCCGCCAATAATAGAGCCATACACTGCAAGCCCACCATCTGCCAAGTTGAAAAACTGAACAAATGTATAACTTTCACCGCTAAAAATGCAGTAATATGCCCTAGCGCCTAGAATGGCAAACGGAAAAACAAACAAGGCAAGCATAAAAATATTATCACTTGTTAAACCTTTCTTTTTTGCCAAAAAACAAGTTAGCAACAACCCCGCCAACATTCCAAGCGCAACAAAAAGACCATAAAATGTTGCATGAAATGGCCCTATATTAATTTCGTTAGATGGAGCAGTAAAACACGTCATATAACATTATTATAAAAACAATTCCCCAAAAAAGCAAGCAAAATGCACATTCATAAAAACCGCTTTATTTATAATAATATAACATTATATGTTTATTTGTCATATTAAAAGATATGAAATATTTTGGAACTGACGGAATACGTGGCAATGCCGTAAACACTTTCACGCAGAACCTTTTAAAAAAAATTGGCAAAGCCATTTGCTTGTTCTACAAAAAGCACAACCTAAAACCAGTTCTGCTGGTTGGCAACGACGGCAGATGCAGCTGCCACCACATTTTAAGCGGACTTTGTTCTGTGCTGCTAAATCACGGTGTTGAAGTTCATAATGTTGGCCTTTGTTCCACCCCATGCCTAGCACACATAGGAAACAAATTTAACTATCCACTTACAATTATGATAACCGCTTCCCACAATCAGAACTATGATAACGGGATTAAGTTTTTTAGTTGTGGGCAAAAACTAGAGTCGCATTTACAAGCAGAAATTGAACAGTTTATGGATAAACCACTAAAACAAAAAATTGTTTATGCAAAACTTCAATCTTGCGAACACTTAAAAGAAACTTATGTGAACTATTTGCTTAAATTAAAACACAACAACTTCCCCTGCATTTTAGACGGAGCAAATGGCGGAGCAAGTGCAATTTTAAAGCAAGTGTTTCCTCTCAATAAAAAATTTAATGTTAATCCCAATGGAACAAACATAAATTTAAATTCAGGCTCAACTTGCATAGAGGTTTTGCAAGCCGAGTGCAGAAAACACAAGATTACGGGATTTGCCTTTGATGGAGATGCCGACAGGATTATTGCGGTTAGCCCAAATGGAAATGTTGTTGATGGCGACCAAATACTGTTCATTCTTTCCAAAATTTTGCTTCATACGGGCGACAATTGCATTGGAACAATAATCTCAAACTACGGTTTGGAGAAATCTCTTAAAAAGCAAAATATTAATTTTATTAGAACAAAAATTGGCGACAGATTTATTGTGCAAGAAATGAAGAAAAAAGGCGCCAATTTGGGCGGTGAACAATGCGGACACATAATTATTAACCCCCTAACTAAAACAAGTGACGGTGTTTTAACCGCCATTGTTTTAACCAATATTTTATCCTCCACAAATTTAAGTTTAGACGAACTTCTTTTTGATTATTTTCCACACCACCAAGCAACAAAAAATCTGCCCCTAAACAAGCCGCTTATTGACCACGAAAACTTAAAATTATTAAATAAAAAATTTGAAAACGAACAAGCAAAAATGATTATCACTCCAAGCGGAACAGAAAATATTTTACGCTTGTTTGTTGAACATAAAAATAAAGAAAAAGCCGAAAAAACATTAAAAAAATTAGAAAATTTCATAAAAAATATGTAAATTTGTGTGTTTTTTAATTTTTTTATCATTTTTATTAATAGAAAATTAAAATTTATTTTATTAATTTAACAATCTTTTAATTTGCAATTATTGTTAAAATTTGTTAGAATAAAATTATGAATTACACGCTAAATAACGATTGGGCAAATGCGCTTAGCAACAGGTTTAATTTGGAATACAAAAGAGAGTTGTTTTCTTGGCTTGAAAAAGAATATGCTACTAACACAGTTTTTCCACCAAAGGAAAAGGTTTTTAACGCACTAAATTTAGTTTCAATTAATGAAGTTAAAGTTGTTATTATTGGGCAGGACCCATACCACACTTTTGGCCAGGCAGATGGATTAGCTTTTAGTTGCCACAACGGAACACCCCAGCCAAGTTTAAAAAACATTTTTAAAGAAATTAATGCCGACCTTAACATTCAAATGAGTTCGTCAACCGACCTAACTCCTTGGGCAAATCAAGGTGTGCTTTTGCTTAACACAAGTTTAACTGTTATTGAACACAAACCTGCCAGCCACAGCAACAAACTTTGGCACACATTCACAACCGAAATTGTTAAAATTTTAAACGAGCTTAATCAGCCAATTGTGTTTATGCTTTGGGGCAACCACGCAAAACAATTTTTGCCAATGCTTAACAACCGCAACCACCTAATTTTAACTTCGGCTCACCCTAGCCCATTTTCGGCCTATAACGGATTTTTTGGCTGCAAACACTTTTCTAAATGCAACAATTTTTTAGCAAGCAAAAACCTAACCCCAATCAATTGGCAAATTTAAACAATTTCCCTTGACAAGAATGTTTTTTAATTATATAATGAATACATAATATGAGCTTAATGAGTTTTGTTATTGCAACTGTTATTATAGCACGAATTATTCTACCAATTAAATTGTAGAATTGCGTTTTGCTGTGATTAGGTGCCGGCACTACGCTGGCACTTTTTTAAAATTAAAAGGAGATATTTATGCAAAAAGAAAACGGAAATTTAGATTATGTTAAAATGGAAGAAAGCATTTTAAAATTCTGGCAAGAAAACAACACCTTTAAAAAGTTAAAACAAAAGAACAAAAATTCTGGCAAGTATTTTGCTTCGCTAGATGGCCCTATAACCGCCAACTACAACATGGGTTTGCACCATGCTTATAACAGAACGTTTAAAGACGCAATGATTAAGTTTGCTGGACTTTGTGGGTGCGATCAACACTATCAAAACGGCTTTGATGCGCATGGGCTTCCTGTGGAACTTCGTGCGGAAAGCGAGCTTGGCATTAACAGCAAAAAAGAAATTGTTGAATATGGCATTGATAACTTTGTTGATAAATGCATGAACATTGTTGACACCTATTCTGCCGCTCAAACAAAATCTTCTATCCGCCTTGGTCAATGGATGAATTGGGATGACAGTTACTACACAAATAGCGACAATAACATAACCTCCATTTGGCACTTTTTAAAGAAATGCCAAGAAAAAGGTTACATTGCAAACAGCCACCGCATTATGCGTTGGTGCACACGTTGCGGAACCAGCATTTCCGACCATGAAATGACAGACGATGGCGCATATAGAGAGGTTACCTGCCAAGCAATCTTCTTTAAATGCCCAATTAAAAATTCTAATAATGATATGTTGGTGTGGACAACCACTCCATGGACTTTAACCGCAAACGTTGCAGTTGCTGTTAACCCAGAATTTGAATACAACATTGTTAAGGTTAAAAGCCAACAACGCAACATCATTGTTTGCTCCACCCTTATGAAAGTTTTAAAAGACGACGTTGTTGAAGTTGTTAAAACTGTTAAAGGTAGCGAACTAGTTGGTTTAAGTTACGAAACCTGCTTCCCAGAGCTTAGCGAACAAAACTTTGAACACAAAATTGTTGCTTGGGACGAAGTTAGTGCATCTGACGGAACTGGAGCTGTTCACATTGCCCCAGGTTGTGGCGATGCCGACTTTGAACTTGGAAAAACTTTAAATCTTCCACAGGTATGCCCGATTAACGAAAGTGGAATTTACTACGACAATTTTGGCGTGTTTGCTGGAAAAAATGCTAATACAGACGAAGTTAGAGATTTTGTTTTCGACCTTATGAAAGAAAGAAACAAAACCTACTACACTCACAAATTTACTCACGCCTATCCACATTGCTGGAGATGTAAAAATCCTTTATTGTTTAGGCTTGTGGACCAATGGGTTATTAAAATGGATGACTTACGCCCACAATTGATTTCTGCAATAGACAACGTTAAATTTAACCCAGAATTTATGAAAAAACGTATGTTAGATTGGCTTAACAATATGGGCGACTGGGCAATTTCACGTTCCCGTTTCTACGGCCTACCTCTTCCATTCTACCCTTGCCAAGATTGTGGCGAACTAACCGTTGTTGGTAGCATTGAAGAGTTTAAAAAGTTGGCTAGTGTTGAAGAAGTTAATGCTCTACCTCACTTGCACCGCCCACACATTGACAAAGTTAAAATTAACTGCCCAAAATGTGGCGCTAAGGTTGAAAGAATTACCGAAGTTGGCGACTGCTGGTTAGACGCAGGCATAACACCATTTAGCACAAAAAATTATTTTACCGATAAAGAATTCTTTAATAAAAACTTCCCTGTTGAATGCGTTATTGAAGGCAAAGAACAAATCCGTTTGTGGTTCTACTCGTTGCTTGTTATGAGTGTTGTTTTAACAGGCAAAGCTCCATATAAACGTATTGCAACAACTCCAATGTTGCTAGCGCAGGACGGAAAGAAACTTTCTAAATCTAGCCCTAACAACATTCCGCTGGACACTGCATTCGCAGAAATTGGCGCAGATATTATCCGCTACAATTTTGTTTGCACCCCGCTTGTTAATGATGTTAAATTTGGGCGAGATACCTGTGACGAAGTTAAACGTAAACTTTTAGGTTTGTGGAATGCCTACATTTTCCTTAACACATATGCTTGTATTGATAATCCAGATTTAACCGGCTACAAACCAAATGAAAACGAACTGAATATTATGGACAAATGGTTAATTAACCGAGTTAACGAATTTGTTAAAAATGCACATGCGTCCTACTCTAACCAAGCATTTGGAAGCGTTGCAAAAGATTTTGAAGTGTTAGTAGACGAATTAACAAATTGGTACATTCGCAACAACCGCAGAAGGTTCTATAAAAGCGAAAATAATGTTGACACTTTAAACGCATACTTCTGCTTACATTATGCACTTAAAAACATTTCTGTTGCAATGTTCCCAATAATTCCTTTCATCAGTGAATATCTATGGCAAAATGCAGTTCGCGCGTTGGATAAAAACTGTGCAGAAAGCGTTGCATTAAACGGCTACGTGCTAGACGAATTTGTTGTTGATGGCGCAGGGTTAACCGAAAAAACCGACATTGTTAGAAACATCTTCACCATGGTGAGCAAATTAAGAAACGAAAATCAAATTAAAGTTAAACAACCACTAAAAACCTTGTTTGTTAACGGTAACAGCACTGTTGAACAAGCCGTTGAACTATACGCCGAAACAATTAAAAGCGAACTTAACATTAAAGATATTGTTATGGAAAAAGATAATTCCAGGTTTAATGACGAATTCCTTGTGTTAGATTTCCGCAAAGCGGGCGCCGTTCTTAAAGGCGATGTTCAAAAAGTTAAAAATCTTTTAGCAGACGCAACAGATGTTGATATGCAAAAAATGGTTAATGAATTAAAAAACGGAAAAGTTACAGTTGGCGAGTTTGAAAACTTAGACAGTTCTCTTTTCACTATATCCACCAAACCAAAACAAGATTATGTTATTGCAAACGATGGCGACGTAACAGTTGTTCTTGACATAACCATTAATAGAGATTTAATGCTTGAAGGGCTTGCACGCGAACTAATCCGTTCTGCGCAAGTTTTAAGAAAAAAGGCAGGATTTAATGTGGAAGATAGAATTTGTATTCAACTAGAAACCACCGGTGCAGATTTAACCGAAATTGTTAGTAAGTATGCCAATAAGATTTCTAGTGAACTTCTTGCAAACAGCAATTTAAGAACCACAATTCTTAATCCTGAAATTGAAGAAACGGTTGAAATTGCAGACGAAACAATTTTAATTAAAATGAAAAGAAATTAATTATTTTCGTTAAAAATTTAAAAATATTAGCAAAAAACACGCAAAAATGCGTGTTTTTTAATTAAATTTAATTTTAATTTAGATTTATTTTCCATTAATCTATTAACACAACTGCAGTTGCATATTCCGCACAATGAGAAATGCTTATTTGAATTCTGCTTGCAAAATGCTCTTTTAAAATGCTTTTAATGTATGGTGTTTCATTAATGAATGGTTTGCCAGTTTCGGTGTGCAACACTTCAATTTTTGAAAAGATAATACTGTCGTCATCAAGGGCTTTAACAAATGCCTCTTTAACACAATAAAACCCACAATAATGCTCTATGGCATTTTCAAATTCGTTAGCATAGTTAATTTCGTTTTGCGAAAAAACTCTTTTAAATCCATCATCTGTCCAATGCTCAAACCTATTAATTTTTTCAATATCAATTCCTATCATATATATTTCCTTTTAAAACTCCTGCTCGTCTTCTTGCCAAGAATACTCATTTAGCACACGCTTAATGTCTTCCCACGAAAACCCCTGCGACTGAAGGCGGCGAGTTAATTTAATTTTATTTCTGTTGTCGATAACTTTATTTTTTAAAAATTTTTTTGCACAAATGTAGCAACTTTCATAGTCGTCAACATCACTTAAACTTTTTGCAACAACATCTTGTTTAATGCCGAAGCCGCAAAGCTTATGCCTTAATTTTGTTTTGCTAAAGTTTGAGTTAGAGCGAACGTAAAGTTCGGCAAATTGAGCATCATCTAAAACCTTATATTCTTTTAATTTAGCAATCACTGCAGAAACAATTTCTGTTTTAAAACTTTTCTTATACAAATAATCTTTAACTTGCTTTTCTGTTTTAACCGAGTTTGCAAGATATGTACTTGCCATTTCCAATGCGATTATATATGCACTATCGCTAACCGCACTAAAGAAAAGTTCATCTTCAATTTCACCTTTTGAAATGCCTTGTTGCAATATAACATCGCTATGCAATAAAAAAACTCCACAATCAGTTGTTGCAATAAAATTATTTGAGTTTAGTGTATTTTTTAATTTAAGCTCTAAAATTTCCATAGTATGATTATAACAAATAATTTAAAAAAAGTAACAACAATTTAAACATATTAATTAATTTTTATTTTTTAGTATTAAAATTCTAAAAAGCGTATTTTATTATTAAATTTTCATTATTTTTTAAAATTTTAATTTCTTTTTTAAATTTATTAATCATTTTTAGTGTTTTTATTAATATTTTTGAAATTATGTTAATTTATTTCTTTTTTTTATTCATTGTGTTATAATTATATTAATATAAACCAATTCATCATAAAGGGGAAAATTAAAAATGAAAATTAAAAAAATTGTTGCATATGAAGTTATAGATAGCCGCGGCAATCCAACAGTTGAGTGTGAACTTACGCTTGAAAATGGAGTTAAGGCAACTGCCATTGTTCCAAGTGGAGCGTCTACCGGTGAACGTGAGGCGTTAGAACTTAGAGATGGCGAAAAACGTTATCACGGGAAAGGAGTTTTGAAAGCTGTTAACAATGTTAACAAAATTATTGCTCCTCACATTGTTGGAATGCATGTTGAAAAGCAAGAAGAAATTGACAATGCAATGCTTAAACTTGACGGCACCGAATTTAAAACAAATTTGGGTGCCAACGCCATTCTTTCTGTTAGTTTGGCAGCAGCACGTGCAAATGCTATTAACAAGAACAAATCACTATTTGCAAGTTTAGGAAAAGGAACTCAAATTCCAATGCCAATGATGAACATTGTTAATGGCGGCGCCCACTCTAATGCAAATGTGGATTTTCAAGAATATATGATTGTGCCAAAAGGTGCAAAAAACATTAATCAAGCCTTACAAATGGCAAGTGAAACGTTTGTTGAACTTAAAAAATTGTTGCACTCAATGAACCTTTCCACCGGAGTTGGCGATGAGGGTGGATTTGCCCCAAACTTTAAAGACAACGAACAACCTTTGCAAGTTATTGTTCAAGCCATTGAAAAGGCTGGATACATTCCTGGAAAAGATATTTTCATTGCTCTTGATGTTGCAGGAAGCGAATTCTACAACGCCAAAACTAAAAAATATGAACTTAAAAAGAGTAACGGTGGCAGTTTAACCTCCAAGCAAATGATTGATTGGTACACAAAACTTATTAAAACCTACCCTATCATATCAATTGAGGATCCACTAAGCGAAAACGATTGGGACGGCTGGATTAAAATCACAAAAAAACTTGGCGGCAAAATTCAAATTGTTGGCGACGACGTGTTTGTAACTAATCCTAAAATTCTTAAAGAGGGAATTGAAAATGGCGTTGCAAATGCAATTTTAATTAAATTAAATCAAATTGGCACACTTACTGAAACCCTACAAACAATCCGCTTGGCACAAGACAATGGATATAAAACCGTTATTTCGCACAGAAGCGGTGAAAGTGAAGACACTTTTATTGCAGATTTGGCTGTTGCTGTTAACTCTGGGCAAATTAAAACCGGCTCCATTTGCAGAACAGACAGAGTTGCAAAATACAATCAACTTATTAGAATTGAAAGAAATTTAAAAAATAAGGCAAGGTTTTAATATGATTATATCAATTGACGGTCCTGCAGGAAGCGGGAAATCTACCGTGGCTAATGTTTTGGCAAAAAAATTAGGCTTTGTGCACTTTAATTCTGGTTCTTTATATAGAGGCATTACTGCATTTTTATTAGAACAACAAGAAGACGCAACTTATGTGGATGACAATTTACTTAAAAATATTTCGCTTTCTGTTAAATTTATTAATGGCGTTCAACACGTTTTTGTTAACAGTAAAGATTACACATCTATGCTTCGCAACAACAACATCAGTGTTGCCTCGCCTGAAATTAGCAAAATTCCACTTGTGCGCAAAATTGCTGATGAGTGTCAAAGAAATTTTGCAAGCCAAAACAATGTTGTTATTGATGGCAGAGATATTGGCAGTTTTGTTTTCCCTAATGCCGAATTTAAGTTTTATTTAGATTGCAGCGTTAAGGTACGTGCCAAACGCCGTTTTGCAGAAGAAAAACTCAAAAATAATAATGTTACCCTGGAAGAAATTGAAAAGGAACTTATTGTTAGGGACGAAATTGATAAGAAGAAAGAAATTGCACCGTTAGTTATTCCTAAAAATGCAGTTATAATAGACTCGTCAACGTTAACAGTAAATGATGTCGTTAACAAAATGTTAAGTTACATTAAAATATAGAACCATCAACTAAAAGCGTCTTAATTGACGTTTTTTTGTTTAAATTAATATTATTAGTATAATTTATGTGAAAATTTTTAAAAATTTGGTATTGACAAAACCCCAACCCCGTATTATACTACAAGCATAAACGGAGGGGTTTATGGTAAAAATTAGTGTTAATAACCTTATTGCTTTATATAATGAATATTTAAATGACGGATCACGCACATCGTTCCAAGATTTTTGTTGGCAGAATAATTACTTGTCTGACCCTAATAGCTTCAATTTCCGTGCAGATTTGGCCATTGAAGGTGCATCTGAACTAGATTTTGACGAAGCAAATATCGAAGCAAAAACTCAAAAACTGGGCGAGTTTTTAAAATTTGCCGCAAATAATCACGCTAAAATTGACGGCGACATTTCTGGTGTTGTTAGAGGCATTATGATTACCGCACTAGATGCCGATGTTAAGTTTTCTTTAACCGAAAAAGAAGCAAAGGCGGCGTTAGACATCCCTAGCGTTATTCCTAAACACAAAATTCCTAAAACCAACAAGGTTTTGGCATTGCTAAAGAAAAATCGTGGCCCAATTATTGCAACCGTTGGCGGTTTGGCGGGTGCGGCAATTGCATCAGGCGCAAACACCTTATACGGAACTGCTATTACAGACAATGCCACCGCTTCTGCCCTATCTGTTGCATCTAAAGGCTTTGGTGTTGGCCTACTTGGAACCGTGGCAACTTTAATGGTGATTGACCATGCAACACGCTATTACTATGCTAAAACATATGGTGTTAAATCTAATAACGACGAAGTTGTTTTAGGTGGCTCTGCAAAAAACAGCAAGGACATTGATAAATTAGGCTCAAAACTTCCTTTAAATAGATTAATTGAACTGTTAAAGCAAACCGACAATAAAATTACAGAATTAGCATCGTCTAACAAATTAGTAAACAAATTGCATGCAAAACTTTTAACAAAGATGAACAGAAACCGTTTGCACGCACTAAGAGATTACGACTTACATACTAACGAAACCATGATGGCTTGCGAAACAATGGCTGACAAAACAAAATTGCACGCAGTTAGAACTCTTATTGCCGACTATAAAGAAGATGCCAATGCTAAATATACCATTTTGGCAGAAAAAACCGGCAAACATTTGATTGCAGACATATTCTCTAGATGGCAACAAAGAATTAGCTTTATGAACAAGAATCCTGAAGCAGGCAAAAAAGCGGCGGCAAAAGCAACCAAAAAGATTAAAAAAGAAAATCACGAAACAAGACAAATTGCTCAAAACGATTTGTTCCGCAACACAATGATGCTTATGTTAACCGGCAACTCCGAAGATTATCGTTCAATTTATATGCCAGAGCCATTAGAAAAGCCAGCAAAAAAACCATCAACTAAAATTAATAAGTTTGGTATGATTATGCAAGGCGAAGTGGAAGTTATGCACATCATTGACACTCTTGGATATTTTGAATGTGCATCATTGTTTGAAGTTTCGGAAGACATGTTGAAAATGTTTGTAGACAAGGTTAAATACTACCACTCTTTAAACCCTCGCAGCAAAAGAGAAGCAAAACCTATTAATGTTGCAGGAATAAAGGACCCTGACTTTAAACAAGCATATTCAACAATATCTGCAAAAATGGCAGACAAAGAATTTAGAAAAACCATTGAAGCAAGAGTTGCAGAAGTTGAAGCAAGAAGTGAACAAGCCGAAGAAGCAAATGTTTAATAAACAATAAAAAATGGCACTGAAAAGTGCCATTTTTTGTTTTTAATAGTTCTTTGCTTCCACTTCGAAGTATGCTTGTGGATGTGCACAAACTGGGCAAACTTTTGGCGCAGATTTGCCAACGTGTTTATGCCCACAATTACGGCAAACCCAAACCACCGCTTCTTTTTTAATAAAACATTTTTTCTTTTGAACATTTTCAAGCAGTGCATTGTATCTTGCTTCGTGTTCAGCTTCGATTTTTGCAACACCTTCAAACATTTTTGCAATTGCTAAAAAACCTTCTTGTTTTGCAACTTTTGCAAAGTTTTTATACATATCTGTCCATTCATAGTTTTCGCCCATTGCAGCATCTTTTAAATTTTCCATTGTGCTTGGAACTTCGCCACCATGCAAAAGTTTAAACCACAATTTTGCGTGTTCCTTTTCGTTGTCTGCAGTTTCTGTGAAAATGGCAGCAATTTGTTCATACCCTTCTTTTTTTGCTTTGCTGGCATAATATGTATATTTATTTCTAGCTTGGCTTTCACCTGCAAAGGCAGCCATTAAATTTTGTTCTGTTTTACTTCCCTTTAATTCCATTTTTTCCTCCTAATTACGAATAAGGTTTATTCTTTAACATTATAATTTAAATTTAGTTTGTTTGGCAAACAAATTTTAATGTTTTTTGCTATTTTTTAAATTTATCTTTTTTCCTAATCAAACCTTTTTCTCTGCCATTTGCACTTGGAACGTAATATACTCTATCTTTAAGTTTGTTTGGCAGATATTGTTGATTTACATAGCCACCATAATTATGTGGATACTTGTATTGTGGCGGGTTATCCACTTCGTAATGATAATTTTTTAAGTGTTCTGGAATGTTATCGTCGAAGTTGTTTCTTGCGTCTTCTTTGGCTTTGCCCATGGCCTCTACAACGCTATTAGATTTCTCTGCCTCGCAAACATAAATTATTGCGTGAGCAAGCGGAATATCCCCTTCTGGGTGCCCCAAGTTTTTCATTGCATTCATTGCCACCATTGCAAGAAGAGCTGCATTACTATCTGCCATTCCAACATCTTCACTTGCGTGAGCAATAAGTCGCCTGCAAATAAGCAGTGGATCGCAGCCTGCCTCAATCAATCTAAATGCATAGTATAAGGCTGCATCAGTGTCGCTTCCCCTTAAACTTTTGCAAAATGCACTTAACATATTGTAATACAAATTTTCGTCAACCGAAAGAACTGGTTGTTGAATACACTGCCCTGCCACAGTTTTATCTATGTGTATATATCCATCTTTATTTGGTTTTGTGGTGGTTACGGCAAGTTCTAGTGCATTATAGGCAGACCGCAAATCTCCATTGCAAAAGCTTGCAAAATGGTTTAATGCCTCTACTTCCAACTTCACTTTAAGTTTTCCAAAACCTTTTGCTTCGTCTTTAACCGCTTTAATTAATGCATCTTTAATGTCCTCCGCAGTTAAAGGGGCAAATTTAAAAACTCTGCAACGGCTTACAATAGCAGGCGTCATACTTATGTGCGGATTTTCGGTGGTTGTTCCAATAAATGTTATATAGCCACGTTCTATTGCCTCCAACACGCAATCACTTTGCGCCTTGCTCCAACGGTGGCATTCGTCTAAAATTAAAATGGTGCTTTTGCCTGTTAGTTCAAAGTTTTGTTTTGCCTGCTCTATAACTTTTTTTGCATCAGCAACACCACTGCTAACCGCATTTAATTTAACATATTCAAGGTTAAGGGAACCCGCCACAATATATGCTAAAGTTGTTTTGCCAACTCCTGGCGGACCATAAAATATGCAACTTCCCAAACGGTTTGCTTGCAACGCACGCCTAATTAAACTATCCTTTCCAACAATATGTGCCTGCCCAACAAAATTGTTTAAAGTTGTTGCTCGCATTTTTTCTGCCAGCGGGACACTAACAAAATCTAAATCTTCACTAATTTTTTTCATAAGCATATTATAACATATCATTTGGAATTTTGTATATAGTAAATTGAAATTTATTAAGAAAACACAACAAATATGTTCAACCTAAGTTTAACAATTAACTTTAACTCGTTTTTTCTTACCATTTTTTGAATATTCAATCACAAAAGGCAGATGATAGTTGTTTTGGCAGATTTGCAGTTTGCCATTTGAAAAATTAACTTTTAATATGTTTTTAATAATATGCAAATATCTTTTTAATTCAACACATTCGTTAATCGAAAATATGTTCAGCAAAATATTTTGAAGTGCTTTTTGTTTTATTGAATTTAAATTAAATTTGTTAGAAGTGATGTTTAAACTGAAATAGTTGTAAAATTTTTCGCAGTTTACACACATTTTGCAGTTGCCCAGTGCAGTAAAATATAAAAAATTATCTTTAACAAAACTTTTGCCAACATTCTGCAAAACAATTCGCTTACCATTATAATTTAGATATATATTCTTATCCATTTCAAGCACATTTGCGTTGTTAATTTTAATTCTATGCTGACTGAAAGATGAAAAAATAATTCCATTTTTAGTTAATGTTAAAAACGGAAAAGGTTTGTATTTATATCTTTTTTTTAATAAAATTTTAGAAAAAACTAAAAAAGTTATTAAATAAACAATAAAAAACAGCCACATAGTAATATTTTTTGCCAAATAAACAAAAATTAAAATATGTTTGACAATTAATTTATACTGTAATAAAATGTAACCATAGGGGGAAATATGAAAATTAAAATTGGTATTAATGGCTTTGGCAGAATTGGGCGCCTTATTATGCGTGCAAGTGTTTGCAGACCAGACATTGAAATTGTTGCGGTTAACGACCCATTTATAACGCCGGATTATGCTTGCTATATGTATAAGTACGACACCGTTCATGGAATTGCAAACAGCGAATTGAAACTAACTCCAAATGGTTTAAAATTAAACCGCAAACCGGTTGCATTCTTCACCGAATATGAGCCTGAAAATATAGATTGGGCAAGCGTTGGTGCGGAATATATTATTGATTGCTCTGGCAAGTTTACAAAGGCAGAAGACGCTGCTAAACATTTGCAAGGTGGAGCTAAAAAGGTTATTATAAGCGCACCAGGCAAAAACTGCCCTACCTTTGTTATGGGCGTTAACGAACAAAACTACACCAGCGACATGAACGTTGTTTCTAATGGAAGTTGCACAACCAACTGCCTTGGGCCTTTGGTTAGAGTTTTAGATGACGTTTACGGAATTGAGGAAGGTCTTATGAGCACCATTCACTCCACCACTGCAAGCCAAATGACGGTTGATGGAGTTTCTAAAAAAGATTGGCGTGGAGGACGTGCTGCAAGCGTTAACATAATTCCAAGTTCAACAGGTGCAGCAAAAGCGGTTGGAGCGTTGCTACCTCACCTAAAAGGAAAAATTACTGGTATGAGTTTTAGAGTTCCAACTGTGAACATCAGTTGTGTGGATTTCACCGTTAAACTAAAAAAGCCAACAACGTATGAACACATTTGCAAAACTTTTAAAAAATATAGTAAGGATATTATTCCTAACGTTTTGGAATACACCGACGAACCATTGGTTTCTAGCGATTTTATTGGCAATCCTCACACCTGCGTGTTTGATGCAAATGCTGGCATTATGCTTAGCCCAACCTTTGTTAAGGTTGTTGCTTGGTACGATAACGAATGGGCATATTCTTGCAAATGCCTAGACCTTGCTAAAGAAATGTTTAAAAAGGACAATGCAAAAGCAAACAGCAAATAAGAGATTATAAATAAAGGCTAACACTTTTGAAAAAGCAAAATAAAAGAAGAGTATAGAAAAAAATCTATACTCTTTTATTATTTAATTATTTTCTTTTGCCAAGATTTTTGTTTGCATTTTGGGCATTTCATTTTTCTTGTTCTGTTTACGTGTGGAGCCCACAAAACCTGATTAAATGTTGGAATGTGTTTGTGTTTACATTTTTCACATTGATAATATCCCGCTTTTTGTTCAATTCTTATTGCTATTAAACACATTGTTATAACGCTTAAAACAGCAACAACAATCATTATTGTGGGAATGGCAACCAACCCTTTTTCAAATAAGAATGTTGATAGAAAAATTATAGTAAATGCCGGCAACATAACGCAAAAAGATGCAATAATCTCAACAGTTAGCAATAACTTATCCTTTTCTTCTTTTACCTTTTGCAATTCTAAAAGTTTTTCTTCTGCTTTGTTTGAATAATCTTCTTTTAAAATTCGTTCGCCGTTTAACAGTTCATTTATAGTGCACTCAAAAATCTTGCAAAGTTTAGGAAGTGTGTTCGTGTCTGGAATGCCGTTCCCGTTTTCCCATTTCGAAATTGTTTTTTCACTAACAAAAACTTTTTCTGCAAGTTTTGCTTGTGTTAATTTTTTTAATTTTCTCTCGTTTGAAATAAATTCTCCAATTTTATTGTAATCCATTTACACTCCCCCTTTATTGCATGAAACCATTATAGCATATAAATTTTAATTTTTACATTGATATGATTAATAAAAACTCTATAATTATTCCTATTTATATAACTTTACATTAAAAACCAAAAAATATCTTAAATTTAGTTGTTGCCTTATGCTAGTTACAGCCATATATAATTCGCGGTGTTGTTTGTATTTTTTGTTGACAAATCAGTTGCATAAAAGTATAATTGGTATGAATAGTATAACTTGTTATACATAAGGGAGTGCGATTATGGAAAAAAATAAAGTTGATAAAAATAAATTTGTTGGAATTTGCAAAGTTGGCGAAAAAGGACAAATTGTTATTCCAAAAGAAATAAGAAATATGTTCGACATAAAATCTGGCGATTCCATTATTGTTCTTTGCGACAGAGAAAAAGGCATTGCCCTATTAAAAGCAGATGTAATTGAAAATTTAACAGATAAAGTTTTAAAACAATAAGGGGGTATTATATGAATATAATAACCATTGATGGTGTTTGCAAAAATTATAAATCTAAAAAAGCACTAGACAACGTTTCTTTAACAATCAAGCAAGGTGAATTGTTTGGACTTTTAGGTGTAAATGGCGCTGGAAAAACAACTCTAATTAAGATACTTTGTGGTTTAACAAGAAAAACAAGCGGAACAATATTAATCAATAATTTTAATTTAGATAGAGATATTGATAAAATAAAAGAAATTGTAGACATATCCCCACAAGAAACATCTGTTGCAACCAATTTAACAGTCAAAGAAAATTTAGAGTTTTTTGCAAATATCTATAATAAGAATAACAAAGACACAATAAATGAAATAGTTGATATTTTTAATTTAAATGAAGTGTTAAATCAACGAGCAAAGACATTGTCTGGTGGCTACAAAAGAAGATTATCTATTGCAATAGCCCTTATTTCAAAACCAAAAATTTTGTTCCTTGATGAACCAACACTTGGTTTAGATGTTTTTGCTAGGCGAGAACTTTGGAAGATTATAAAAAAACTGCAAAAAAGCATCACAATTATTCTTACCTCGCACTATTTAGAAGAAATTGAGAATTTGTGTGATAGAGTTGCAATTTTATCAAAAGGTAAATTATTGCAAATAGGAACAATCGAAGAAATAAAACAAATAACTAACTCGGCAAATTTTGAAGATGCTTTTATAAAGTTGGTGGAGGCAGAAAATGAATAAGGTTATAAATTTTTATAAAAGAAATTTAAAAGAAGTTTTAAGAGACCCTATTATATATATTTTTTGTTTAGGTTTTCCTGTTGTAATGTTTTTGATGTTTTTTGTAATAAATAAATTTACAAATGGCAACACACCTATGTTTGAAATATCTTCATTAATGCCCGGAATAATTGTGTTCTCTTATTCTTTTGTTATGCTAACACTTGCTCTTGTTGTTTCAAAAGATAAACAAACATTTTTCTTAAAAAGATTATATACTTCCCCAATGAAATCCTACCATTTTATTTTAGGCTACTTCCTTGTGGGATTGTTTATAGGATTATTACAAACAATGGTATGCATTGTTGCAGGATTTATAATTTCATTAATATCTAATGTTGGATTTATATCCATTGGAAAAATTTGTCTTTTAATTATCTCTCAATTGCCCATTCTAATTACCAACATATTTTTAGGCATATTATTTGGAACAATCTTTAACGACAAATCAGCACCAGGCATTTGTTCTGTGTTTATAAGTTTAGCTGGTATATTAGGTGGTTGTTGGATGCCGCTTGAAACCATGGGTGGTTTTGAAGCTTTTTGTACACTCCTACCATTTTACCCTTCCGTTTATATTGGCAGAATAATAACAGGCGCTACAAATGCACTGGGAAATGCTTACACATTTAATAATGTTGCTAGCTTGGGTTTAATTCCTATAAGTTTACTTATGATTAGCGGTATAATCTTTACAATTGTTGCCTTTAAGAAAAATATGGTAAGCGATAAATAAATTTTAAAAATTGGCGAGGTACTTAACTCGCCAATTTTTTCTACTTCTAGGTGTAGTCGTCTTCTGTATATTCACGCTTAACAATGGTATATTTTTCGGCATATTTTTTGCAAAGTTCCCTAATGAACAAAATTAAACTAACAAGCAAAGGTATTCCCATAATTGCAATGTAAATTAACATAGAATAACCATAATTACCATTTGTTAATGTGAACAAATAAGATAATATTAATGCACCCAAACTATGCCCCAAATATTCGGCAGTGCTTCTTGTTGCATATAATGTTTCTAAATTTTCCTTTTTGCCGCACACCTCTATGTAGCCATTTAAAAATATTCCAGCAGGTGGGCGAATTGCACACATAATTGAAGATAAGATAATTGTTAATATAACCGTTGCAAGATTGAATGGCGCAAAAATGTAAATCAACCCGCAAGCAACCATGGCCACAACAGCCACAATATAAAATAATATTAGTGTTCTAACGCCAAATTTTAGGTTGAATTTAAATTGAAATTTATTTGAAAAGGCAATAACAATTCTGCTTAGCGCATAAATATATCCAAACGTCCAAAGTGGCAAAATCCCCGCATCGGTTGCTTCTTGCAAATAAATTCTAAACATAGATGTTGCAACGCCCAAAGTTCCCCTTAACATAAATGCAAACAAAATTAAATAAACTGCAAAAAGTGAAATTTTTTTAATTTTTTTCGATTTGGATTTGCTAGACACTTTCTTACTTTCAGCCGGAACATTTGCATCGATTTTTATGTTGCTTTCTTGAAATTTTGCAGGTTCCTTAAATAAGAATGTGTAAAGGATTGTTAACACAATTACTGCAGCGGCAAGCCAAAAAACCATATATGGGTTCCAGCTAAATATGTATGTTGCAAGAATGGCACCAACCGCTTCTAAAACATAATATATTGCCAAACCTTTCCCGTAAATTTTTTGATATTCCTTGCCTCGTTTAAGCATTTTAAGGGGTTCGGTTAGAATAAAATTACCCTTAACAATACCCGCAGCAAAACCAAAACCCAAACAAACATTAGCAATCACCAAGCCCACATAGGTTTTAGCAAAAATGGCAATTAAAATAAATGCCAAATACCCAAGCAAACTGAAACGCAACGTGTTAATTGGCGACACCTTTTTAAAAAGTTTTAACACCACAAAACAAGAGAGGCACGAACTTAACATTAAAACGCTATCCAACGCCGTAACTTGTGCATAAGTTAGCCCCTTAACCTGCGTGTAGAAAAGCGTGCTTATTGCCCACACAAAAAGAACGTCCCAAGTTAATGCAAGCAACGTTGGGTAAAGCTTTACGTTCCTATTCATATAAAACTGCATTCTTTCTTCGTTACTCATTTCTATTAGTTTAATTCAAAAAATTAAAAACAACAAACATTTTTAGTTGTTTTTCATTTTTTTACACTATTTTCTTTCATTTTTATATTTTTTTAAAAGAAAAAATGCAAAGTTTTAATCCTTTGCATCATAAAGCGTTTTGCCTTGGCTAACTTCCACTTTAAGAGGAACGGTTAGTTTTGCAACTCTTTCCATTTCTTGTTTTAAAATGGTTTTGACAATTTCTTCTTCTCCCGGGAAACAATCTACTATAAGTTCGTCGTGAATTTGCAATATCAACTTACTGTTTAAATTTTGGTTTTTTATTGCCTTGTTAACATTTATCATCGCAATTTTAATAATGTCGCTAGCACTGCCTTGAAGAGGCATATTCTTTGCTGTTCTTTCTGCAAAACCGCGAATGATGTGATTGCTAGAATTTACGTCTGGAATATGACGAATTCTTCCCATCATAGTGCAAACATATCCCTTTTCACGCGCAAACTGAATTTGCTTTTCGCCATACTCTTTAACTTTTGGATATATGCTCATATATTTATTAATAAATTCACTTGCTTCTTTTGGCGAACAACCCAAACTTTCGCTTAAACCGTAAGCAGAAATTCCATAAATAATTCCAAAATTAACTGTTTTTGCAGTTCTTCGCATACTGCCCGTAACTTCGTCTATGCCAACTCCAAAAATTTTGCTTGCAGTTGCTGTGTGAATATCCTTGCCAGATAAATAGTCCGCAATCATACTTTCGTCTTCGCTAAAATTTGCAATTAGGCGAAGTTCTATTTGATTATAGTCGGCACTAATCAAAGTTCCACCATCAAACGAACTTATGAACATCTTTCTTAGAAGTTTGCCCTCGTCATCTCGTATTGGTAGATTTTGCAAGTTCGGTTCACGGCTACTTAATCTACCCGTTGATGTGGTGCGTTGCATAAACGTTGTGTGAATTTTATTGTCTGCCCCAACATAATTTAACATTCCATCTAAATAGGTGGTTATTAGTTTGTTTATTTTTCTATATCGCAAAATGTAAGAAACTATTTCGTGTCTACCCTCAATTGCTTTTAAAACTTCCACCGATGTGCTTTTTTTGCCTTTATATTCAATTTTTAATTTTTCAAATAATATCACTTGCAGTTGTTTTGGGCTGTTTATGTTAAACTCTTCGCCTGCAAGTTCATATATTTTAGTTGTTAGTTGGGCAAGTTCTTCCTTATAGGTTTTTGTTAGGGTTTTAATAATGTTTGTGTCCACCTTAAAACCCGTCTGTTCCATTTCAAACAAAACTGCAACCAATGGAAGTTCAATGTTGCTATATAATTTAAGTTGAGTGTTTTGAATTAACTTATTAATGTAAATTTCTTTTAAAGTTAACAAGGCGTTTGCATTTTTTTCTGGAATTTCATTTAGTTTTAATGCATCAGCAAAAGTAATTTCCGCATCCATTTGGTTGGCAATATAAATTGCAAGCGAAACATCACAATAATTGTTTAACACCATGCTATAATGGCTTAACTCGTGCATTAGCTGTTTTGCATCAAATACAATTTTTTGCGCATTACCCTCAAACAATTCCTTAATTTTTGTAATATTTGCATTAAAAATTTCGCCACTTTTATATAGCACAAATTCATTGCCGTCTTTAGCAAAATTAAAACTGAATTCTTCGCTTAAAACAGCGAAACTATCGCCCAAAGCTGCCAACATATTGTTAAAATCTGCTTGCGAATTTATTTCAACAACTTCAACTTTCTGGCTAACTGCTTCATGTTTCCCGCCACCAGCCAACACCTGTTCAACATCACCAGCAAAAAGCTCTTTTCTTGCTAGCATGCTTTTAAAATCCAACTCCTTCATAAGCGAATAAACCTTTTCGTTAAATGGCAGTTTAAGTTCGCAATCTTCAAGGGTGCAATTTAATTCAACATCTATTTTAATTGTTGCAAGTTGGTGCGACAGATATGCGGTTTCTTTATTTGCAACTAATTTCTTTTGATATTTTGTTGGAACGTTATTAATGTTGGCAAAAATATTATCCAAACTGCCATATTGCGCAATTAGTTCATTGGCACCAATTTTGCCAATGCCCGCAACCCCTGGAATGTTATCTGACGCATCGCCCATAATGCTTTTTAATTCTATAACTTGATATGGCTCTATACCCATTTCAGCTTTTAATGTTTCGGGCGTTAGCTTTAAAACATTAGAAATTCCTTTTTGCGTTAGCCAAACTGTGGTGTGTTCGTTTATAAGTTGCAAAAGGTCCTTATCTCCAGAAACCAAAATAAACTCTTCGTTAAACTTTCTGGTTAAACTGCCTAGCAAGTCGTCAGCTTCAATTTCTGGCATTTCCAATGTTTTAATATTCATTGCCGAAAGCATTTCCTTAAGTAGTGGCAATTGAACGGCTAAATCTTCTGGCATTTTATCCCTTTTGCCCTTATACTCTGCATACATATTATGGCGAAACGTGTGCTTGCCAGCATCGAAAGTGCAAACCAAATATTTTGGCTTTTCCTTTGAAATAACGTTAAGCATCATATTAATAAAACCATAAACCGCATTACAAGGCTTTCCACTTAAACTTTTAAGCATTGGCAACCCATAAAACGCACGATTAATTAAACTATTTCCATCAATAATAACAAATTTTTCCATATTGTTATTATATCACAAAACCATTTTTTTTAAAAATAAATTACACCTTATGTAAAATGTTTTATTTAAACATAAAAATTTAATTAAATCTCTTGCCTAATTTTAAAATTTATGTTATATTAAAAAAGTTAAAACAACTTGCCAATGGTGCAAGTTATACAAACAGGGATCCCACTCAAACTTGTTTGCTGTGGGAAGAGGAGCAACCGAACAAAAAGGCTAAATTTGCGCAGAGTAACTAAGCAAATTGCCAAAGGTGAGAGTTGCGACGTGGCGGTGTGGCGAAATGGCAGACGCAGCAGACTCAAAATCTGCCGGGGGCAACTCCGTGTCGGTTCGACCCCGACCACCGCCACCATAATTAAGCAGGTTTATGCCTGTTTTTTTATTATCACTATTGAAATTTAAGTTTTTATATGTTATCATATAAATATATTCGGAGCAACTATGCAAAAAAGTTTATTATCACTAATTAATCAATTAAAAGGCAAAAAACAGGTTTTACGCAGACAGTGCCAAAAACTCTTTTTAGACCCTAACGGACAAGAAAAAAAAGAAGCCTATGAACAAGAAATTGAAAAAATTAATGACATCTTATTGGAAATTTCTAAAAAATTTGTTATGTCCGCTTATGGTTTGGAAAAAATAATTTCTAAAAAAACTGGTAAAGAACATAAATTAAAAATCTTTTGTGAAACTTATGAAAAAGATGGCAAAACCTATTTATCCCACCGCTTTGTTGTTTGCTATTTGAGCAAAGACGATGAGTTTTTTAATTATCCTACAACAAGTTCCTACAAAGAAAAAGAATTGAACGGAAATTATGTTTATGAAAACATTTCAATTCCCGAAACTGATTACAAAAAATTAATACAAAGTTTAATTGAAAGCAAAGCATTAATTCCAATGCAATCGCAACGTTTTGACACATTTTCACCATCACCATCAACTAGTTTTAACGGGCTTAATTTTGTGGATATGTTGTTGTTCAACTACCCTCTTAGCAGGATTGAACTTTCTTTTAAACAAATCATAACCCCTTGGATTAATGAGGTTTTAGAACAAATTATTGTTGATGAAAATTTAAACCCTGTTAATGCAAAAACTGATGAAGCAACTTGCTAATAAAAAATGCTAGGTCGCCCCAGCATTTTTTGTTTTGGTTTTTAGTTTTTGCAATATGTTTGTCAATTTATAAGCATTATTTGCTAAGCGTTTAGTTCTATTTATCCAATTGCATACGTTCAAACAAAAGGTCGTTGTTTTGCACTGTTAGGTTGGTGCCAATTTCGGTTGGAGCCCAAACCACATCTTTGTTTAGTGCAAGTTTTGCCTTAATTTTTTGGCAGGTTTCTGGAATGAATGGTGCAAATAAGTTTGCCATATTTGCCATCATATAAACACAAGTGTAGGTTGTGTTGTTAAATCCATTAATATCGTCCACCACTTGAACCCACGGCTTATTATCGTCGTAGAACTTATTGCCTGCACTGGCATAGTTCATTGCAGTTTCTAATGCCAACCTTAACTTACCTTCTTCAATTAATGCGCCAACTTTTTCGAAGGTTTCCGCAGTTAATTGTTTAATGCTTTCGTCTACTATACCATTTGGAATTTTTCCCTCGAACTTTTTATTTAGATAACTTAAATTTCGGTTCACAAAATTTCCAAACACGCCAACTAAGAATTTGTTGTGAATAATTTTAAAATCGTTCAAGCTAAAATTAATATCCTTTGTTTCTGGGCCGTTGGCAATCATATAGTATCTAATGCTATCTTTTGGGAATAGTTCTAGCATTTCGTTAACGCTTAATAAATTGCCTTTACTTTTGCTCATTTTTTCGTTGTTCATATTAACATATTCGCAAGAAACAATGTAGTTTGGCAAATTTAAATTTTCGTCGATAGACATTAATAATGAAGGGAAAATTACTGTGTGGAAAGGTATGTTATCCTTGCCGTGAACGTAATAGGAAGTTACATTTTCTTTTTGCATAAATTCGTCGAAATTAATGCCCTTTTCTTCTGCAACTTTTCTTCCGGCAGTTAAATAACCTAAAACTGCCTCTATCCATACATACACCTTTTTATCGGCAAATCCCTCGAATGGAACATCAACGCCCCAATCTAGCTGCCTTGTAACCGCCCTATCTATTAAGCCCATTTCTAAAAACTTTTCGGTTTCTTTAACGGCATTAACCCTCCAAACGCTATCGTGCTGTTGGTTCATTGTTCTAACCGCATTTTGGAATTTAGAAAGTGCAAAATACAAGTGAGTGTTTGTTTTTTCTACCGTTTTTTCGCCACATAAACTGCATTGTTTGTTTAGAACTTCTTTTGCATTTAGGGTTGCAAGGCAATTATCGCACTGATCACCTTTCGCTGTCCCGCCACAATGTGGGCAGGTTCCAACAATTTCTCTGTCGCTTAAAAAGTTGTTGCACTTTAAACAAAAATCTTGAGTTTCTTGTTTTGAATAGATATATCCATTATTAAAAATTTGTTTAAGATATTTTTTAACGTATTCCGCATGGAAATCTGTCATTGTAGATGTGTATAGGTCGTAAGAAAAATCTAAGTCGCTGAAATTTTTAGAAAACTCTGCGTGATACTTTTCTGCAATTTCCCTTGGGCTTATTCCTTCCTTTTTTGCACGCACTGTTATTGGTGTTCCGTGGCTATCTGTGCCAGAAACATATATAACATTGTTACCCTTCATTCTATGATATCTTGCAATAATATCGCCAGGCAAAAGTGCCGCCAAATGGCCCACGTGCAACGAGTTGTTAGCGTATGGCCACGCCCCGCCAATAAATATATTTTTATTCATAATTTTCTCCATTTAACCTTTAAAGAGATGCCTTTCGACATCTCTAAAAATATTAAGTTATAGTTCCACTTTAAACATTGTTCCTTTGCCAACTTGCAAAGCACATTCTTTTTTAGAACAGGTTAGTTTTTCCCAACGTTCGCCATCAACTTTAACAGCACCACCTGCTATTAATCTTCTAACATCACCTTTAGATTTATACTTTCCGGTTGAGAATAAAAGGTCGATTAAATTAATTTCGCCTTCTGCGTTCACAAATTCGCTTGTGCATTTAATAACTGGGGTTTGCTCGGTTACAATGTTCTTTTGATAGTTTGCAATAAAAGCATTTTCCGCCATAACTGCAGCGTCTGCACTATGATATAGTTTAACAAGTTCACGTGCTAGCATCATTTTAACATCACGTGGATTTTTTCCATTTAACATATCCACATGAATTTGTTTAATTACGTCTGGGTGCAAGTCGGTTGTTAGGGTGAAATACCTAATTATTAGTTCGTCTGGAACTTTCATTGCCTTTTCGTAAATTACGTTTGCTTCTTCGTTAATTCCAATATAGTTCCCTAACGACTTACTCATTTTTTCCTTGCCATCAGTTCCTTCTAAAAGTGGAACAAAAAGTGGCACTTGTTGGCTTAAGCCGTAATCCTTTTGAATGTTTCTGCCCAAAAGCACGTTAAAGGTTTGGTCGGTTCCGCCCATTTCAATATCTGCCTTGCACACAACACTATCGTACGCCTGCATTAATGGATAGAAGAATTCGTGAACAGAAATTGGTGCGTTGTTTTTGTATCGGTTGGCAAAATCGTCCCTTTCCAAAATTCTTGCAACTGTTGTTTTAGAACAAAGCTCGATAATTTGTGGGAAAGTCATTGTTGCAAACCAATCGCCATTATATAGAACTTCGGTTTTTTCTTTATTTAAAATTTTAAAAATTTGTTCCACATAAGTTTTTGCGTTTTCCCTAACTTGTTCTTTGGAAAGTTGGTTTCTTGTTTTGCTTTTTCCGCTTGGATCGCCAATCATACCAGTGAAGTCACCAATAATAATGCTAACTTTATGCCCTAAATCCTGAAGTTGTTTTAGTTTCCTTAATGCAACTGCATGGCCTAAGTGAATGTCTGGCGCAGAAGGGTCCAACCCAAATTTAATATTTAAAACTCTATTTTCTTTGTGCACTTGATTAACCTTTTCAGTTAATGCATTAACATCAACCATCTCAATTCCCTTTAACAAGAATTTTAATGTTTCTTCTTTATTAAACATAATTTCTCCTATATTTATTTTATAAATAAAACGATAGCACAATGAAAAATTTTTGTCAACTTATTTATAAGTTTAGCCACATTTATGCAAGACTAAAGTTAAATTAAGTTCTGTTTTTTTCTAACGCTTCGAACAATTTAATAAGCTTCTTTTTTGCAAGCTCTGAGTTAACATAGGCAAACCACTTAATTTGTGCAACATTTTGAATTTCACCTTTTGAGTTACGTTCCACAAAAATTTCAACCTGATCGCCATCATTTAGTTTTGTGTATGGTGGTTGTTTGGTTTTGCTTCCATTAATTATTGCATACTTAAAGCCAAAGCCAAGATCTTGATGAATTTTAAAGGCAAAATCTAACGCCGTTGAATTTTCTGGAACAAACTTAACTTCGCCAGAACGAGTTTTTACGCTTATGTAGTTGGTGGAAAGATTGTTAATATCGTCGTCGTCAATCAACTCGTTAACTTGCCCATCTAATGTGCCAATTTTTTGCAAAACATAATCCATTCTGCTCATAATATACAAGTTGTATTTATTTCTAAAATTATCTTGAAGTTGATAATAAACTTTGTGCGTGAATCTGCCAATTTTTGCATCTATAATTTTTACGTTGCCCATTAGTTTTTTGTTTAAAACAAATAAAACTTCCTTAACTGCATTTTTGTGTTTTTCATTATCGTATAAGCAATATATATTGTAGTTTGCAACTTTTAAAATTTGCCCTTGAGAAACAGTTCCAATGTTTTGTTTTGGAAATAGTTCTTTAAGGTCGCTATACACTTTATATTCTTTAACATTGTGCATTCGCACGTCTTTAATGCTGGTGTTTTGGAAACTTTCTTTTAAAATTTCGTGCAAATTATCAACATTCTTTTTGTTGGTTTTGTGATAAATTGAATAATGCTCTAAAAAGGTTTTAGCAGAGTCCCTTTGAACAATTTTAAAGCACTCGTTACGAATGTCCCTATAAAAGCGCTCCGAGTTTAATTTTTCGGCAATTGGAATTATCCATCTTTCGCTTTCCCTAACTTTTTCTAGTTGCTTGTTATAATCAAAACATTGGATTGTTCTAAGGTTATGCAATCTATCGGCAAACTTAATGGCAAAACCCATTGGATTTTTTTTGCCCAACGCAATTAGTTTTTTAAATGTTTGCTCTTCGGCTGAAGATTTAACAAAATTAACGTCTTCATAAATTTCATCTTCGTCAAAAATATATTTGGTTTTATCTATGGCGCTAACGCAATCCACCATTTCGGCAATGTTGCCATTAAAATTTTGGGTTATTTCTTCCAAAGTGTAGCCACAATCTTCCACAACGTCGTGCAAAAGTGCCGCCGAAACCACATCTGCATTAAAATCTAGTTCCGCCAAAATTAAAGCAACTTCCACTGGGTGAGAAATATATGGCAAACCATCTTTTCTTGTTTGTCCGTAGTGCAATCTAGTTGCCGTTGCATAAACATTATCTAGCAGTTTTAAAGCATCTTCGTCTTTTTCAAAACGCTTTCTAATTTTAAAGAATTTAACATCAATATCATTCATTAGACATCTCCTTTAAAAGTTTAAACATAGCGTCATCTTCTTTGTTAGAAATTTTTGCAAATCTAAAGGCATTAGCTTCTAGAATTTCATAGAAATGGAAATCTAATTTATTTTGAATAATTGCCACCTTTTGGTGTTCTGCAAGTTGCAAGGAAAGTTCATTTTTTTCTAAATATAAACGCTTAAACAACGCAATAATGTCGTCAACAGCATCGTCTAATTTCATAGTGTAATTATCTAGTTTTAGGCAATTATAAAGTTCTCCATCTGGTTTTTCAATAACCTTTCTGGAAAGAATAATGTATTGCACACAAGGGTTATGTTCCCTGCCCCTAGAAACCGAGTTGACGGTTCCTATTCCACCAATATATTGCGCCTTTGTTGGCGGATTATTAAGTAGAATATAGGAAAAATCTCCATTATCCCTATCTGTTAACTCAATAGAAATTATGTGTTCGCTGGTGATTATTTTGCCTTTATAAAAATACTTTTGCTTAGATAGAAGTTCAATGATTTTGGCGCTTTCTTTAATTTGATTTAACTCCTGCAAAAGCTTAGTGGCTTCAACCCTGCCTTTAACAAAGGTTGCGCAAACTCTTACGTTGCTGTCAAACTCCTTTTCCTTCAAAATGCTAATAACACCATAGTTTAGCGTGCTTTTTAAATTTGTGTGCGCTTCGCCCTTATAGGAATTATTATTATAATAATAAACAATATAATTACCAATAAACCTATCGTAGGAAACATCATGATGCGCTTCGAAATCGGAAAACAAAAAATTATCAATACTAATGCCAAAAGCATCTTTTAGAGCAACTAAAAATTGCATAGAAGGTTCACTTGTTGCCGACAAATAATTATTAATGCTAGATTGCGAAAAACCTGTTTTTTCTGCAATGTATCGTTGAGTGTATTGCTTTGCCAATGTTTTTAGATTTTTTTGAAATTTATTAGACATACTTCCACCTTTTCCTATTGTATACATTAATTTTATACCTTTTTTGTTTTAGTGTCAATAGATTGTTTGGAAAAAAGTGATAATAATATTAATTTTATGAATGCTTTTGATTAGTTTAATGATTTTTTAAACCACCGTTTCATTTTATCCCACCTGTAAAATTATAAAAGTAATCATAAAAAATTGAACACTTGCAATCATTCTAATAATAAAAAATTCCCAAATAATGGGAACTTTTTTGTTATATGCAATCATATTCGCTTAACTCGCCTGTGTAAACAACTCTTTTATTGGTTAAATTTAAAAAATCTATTGGCTTAATAACTCTTGGCAGGGCTTCTGCATTAGAAACTCCAAACGCTTCTAAAAACGAACGAACGAATTGCGAACAATAAAACCTGCCCTCTGCTTCGTGGTTATGCTTGAACATTGCACTGAACAAACCCCAATAGTTATATTTTAGTTTCTTCTTGTGCTTTTCCATATATTCCAATGCGTGTTTCATTTTGTTATAAGTTTCTTCACTAACCTTAATTTCTAAAACTTTGGCTATGGTTTTGTTAAAACGTTTGAATGTGCCAATATTCTTCCCCTCTTTAACAAAGCCACCAACAAAAGGATTGTATGGATTAAGGCGACCATACGAATACATCTCTTCCAACGTTGGCGTTAAAGAAATTGAAGAATGATTATATTCAGCACCCGTTAGCATCTTCAACATTTTAGACAGCAACGTTCCTGTTTGGCTAAGAACAACATAAATGCTTTTTTCCATTGCCATATATTATTTCTCCATTAAAAAAATTATATCATATTAAAATAAATTTGAAAAGAGATTTTAATTAATTTTATTTTTTTTAAAAAATCGCTTGTCATTTTATTCGCTTTGTGTTAATATAGCGGAGTAATTAAATATGCGGAGATGGTAGAGTGGTCTATTACAGCAGTCTTGAAAACTGCCGAAGTGAGAGCTTCCGGGGGTTCGAATCCCTCTCTCCGCGCCAAACTGCTTGAAAAAGCGGTTTTTTATTTGTTCGAACAACAATCAATAGACACAACAACTAAATAATATAATGTTTATGTGGTATTTTTAGCTATTTTTAACTTTAATGGTTAAAATGTTTGGTTTTTCTACAAAATTTGATATAATTTTTACATATGGAAAAACAAAAGAAGTTTAAACAAAACCGCAAATTGTGGTATAGAGGAATGAAAAACTTAATGAAATGCAGGTATAAACAACCTCGTTTCATTTATCTAGGCAAAAAGCCAACTAATGGATCTATAATTTTAAGCAATCACGAAGGAACCGACGCCCCTATGAGTTTGGAAATTTATTGCGACTTCCCTATTAGAATGTGGGGAACTGCGGAAATGAATTCTGGACTAAAACGCTTGTATGCCTACCAAACCAAAGTTTATTACCACGAAAAAAAACACTGGAATTTGTTTGGCGCAAGAATGTTTTGTTTGCTTGCAAGCCCTCTAACAAATTTGTTTTATAAGGGGCTAAACCTAATTTCCACCTATAAAGACGCAAGATTTAGAACAACTCTTAAAGAAAGTGTTGCCGCATTAAAAAACGGAGACAATATTGTTATTTTTCCAGAACATTCAGAAGATGGATATTTAGCAGAACTTAAAGGGTTTTATGCTGGTTTTCTTGTTTTGGCTCAGCAATGCTTTAAAGAGGGTTTAGACGTTCCAATTTATGTGTCCTACTTTAAACTTAAAGAGCGAACATATCTTTTTGACGAACCAATTTTGTTTAGCGAATTAAAATCTAAGTTCGAAACAAGAGATGAAATGATTGAATATTTACTAAAAAAATGTAACGCTTTAGGGAAAATTGAAGTTGAACCTATGAAAAAGGCTAAAAAAACAAAGAAACAAAAGTCTAAATAATAATAAAATACAGCCCTTAATTGGGCTGTTTTTTTGTGCAAACTATTATTAAAAATGTGACAGCAATCACAAACAAAGCCACACTTTCATTTAAATATATAGAGGAATTTATATGAAGTGTAATATTGCCATAATTGGCGCAACTGGACTTGTTGGAAAACAAGTTATTAAAATTCTTAAAGAAAAAGGATTAACAGACCATGCTTTTTACCTTTTTGCAGATAAAAACTACTGTAAACCCATTAAACTTGGGCAAGAAAAATACAAAATTTGGCAGCTAACCAAAAAAAGATTGGTTGACGCAAAACTGAATTACGCATTGTTTTGCGTTGATGGCGAAATATCTAAAAAATATGTTCAATTTCTAGCAAAAAGAGGGACAGTTGTTATAGATTTTTCTGCCGAATTTAGGCATAAATATCCACTAATTGTGCCTGAAATTAACGCCGAAAAAATTAATGGCAATATAATTTGCAACCCTAACTGTTCCACTATTATAAGCGTTATGGCATTAAACGAAATTAATAAGCAATTTGGGCTTGAAGAAATTGTGTATTCGTCGTATCAAGCCGTTAGTGGTGCAGGCAGTTTAGCACTTAGAGACATGAACAAAACCAACCCTAACAAACTTAAAAGCTTTGAGTATTGCATTAAAAATAACCTTATTCCAATAATCGGTAAACTTGCAAAAAACGGATATTCTACCGAAGAAAACAAAATGATTTTTGAAACTAAAAAAATTCTAAATCTTTCTGCCACAAAAATGTCCGCCACCTGCGTTAGAGTTCCTATTACCATTGGCCACAGCATAAGCATTAATTTTAAAACAAAAAGCAATGCCAATTTGCAACAAATTAAACAACTAGTTGCAGCAAGCCCCAACGTTACATTGCAAGAATACACGCTTCCAATGCCGCAAGATGCCAGAAAAAACGATAATGTTTTGGTTGGAAGAATTAGGCACGCCGAACAAAAAAACACATTCGATATGTTTGTTTGCGGAAACAACCTAAGAAAAGGCGCAGCATTAAATGGAGTTCAAATTTTAGAATTGCTAATTAGGGGGAATAAATGATTTTTAAAGGAGTTTGCACCGCCCTGGTAACACCTTTTTGCCAAGACGGAAAAATAGATTATCTTGCACTAGAAAAACTTATTGAATTTCAAATTAAAAATAAGGTTGAAGCCATTGTTCTTTTAGGGACAACGGGCGAAAGCTCAACCATAGATAAAAACGAGCGAGAAACTTTAATTACATTCGCCAAACGCATTATAAATAAGCGAATTAAACTGATTGTTGGCACTGGTTGTAACAACACTGCAAAAGCAATAAAACTTACACAACAAGCCGAAATTTTGGGTGCAGACGCCTGCCTTGTTGTTTCGCCTTACTACAACAAATGCACTCAAAGCGGAATATTGGCTCACTACAAACAAATATGTGCTTGCACAAATCTTCCTGTTATTGTGTATAACGTTCCTAGCCGAACCGGCGTTAATATTTTGCCAGAAACAGCAAAAGAGCTCTGCCAAATTTCAAACGTTGACGGATTTAAAGAAGCAAATGGAAACATTGATCACATTTTACAACTCTTTAGCCTTGTTAATAAGCCCATATACTGCGGAAACGATAATTTGAACTACATTTTTCATTGTTTAGGCGCAACTGGCACAATTAGCGTTGCCAGCAACGCATATCCTCAACAAGTTAAATTGTTGTTTGAAAGTTTTTCTAACAGCAAAATGCTAAACTTGCAACTTGCAAAACTGTGCGAGTTGCTTTTTGTGGAACCCAACCCAATACCTATAAAGTACATATTAAGCAAAAAAGGCTTAATTGGTAATTTTTTAAGATTACCACTAACACCGCTAAGCACCAAATTTCATAACGCAATTAACCAAGAAATGGAACGTTTGGAGAATTTATGAAAGTTTTAGTTATTGGAAGCAACGGAAAAATGGGCAACCTAATGTGTAAAACGTTAGAAAAATACAATATCAGCCATTTAGGCATAGATATTAACACCAGAAATATTGCCGTAAATTTCAAAGCAGACATTATTGTGGATTTTTCTCTGCCCAACGCCTTAAATGATAATTTAACCCTTGCAAAGCAACTAAATTGTGGCATTGTTATTGCAACAACAAATCACAGCGTAGAAAACCAAGAACTAATTGAAGCGCACAGCAAAAACCTGCCAGTTTTTATAAGCCCTAATTTTAGCTTGCAATTCAACACACTGATTGAACTTATAAAACACTTATCCCCACTAAAAAACAACGTCTTTGTTGTTGCAGAAACTCATCACAAACACAAAAAAGATGCGCCTAGTGGCTCTGCAAAATTAATGCTTTCAACTCTTGAACAAATGGGCATTCTTGCACATTGCACAGCTTTTCGTGTAGGTGAAATTGTTGGTGAGCATAGTTTAAAAATATATTCCCCCAGTGAAGTGCTAGAAATTAAACACACCGCCTTATCACGCCAAACGTTTTGCGATGGAGCTTTGTCTGCATGCAGGTTCTTATTAAAACAAAAAAACGGGCTTTTTACTATGGGAGATTTAATTTTAAATGATAATATGTAAATTTGGCGGAACTTCCACCACGGCAATGTGCGCACTAAACAACATTAAACAATTGGCACTAAATAAAGAAAGAAAAGTGTTTGTTTTTTCTGCAGTTGGCAAAGCTTGGTCAAACGATAAAAAAATGACCGACCTACTTATTTCCTACTGCAAGGCACACAAACAAAACTCATCTTTAACCATAATTAGAAATAAAATTATTAACAAATTTAAAATGCTAGCCCAAAACACAAACGTTAACTCAAACATACTCAAAGAATTTGAGAGTTACGAACAAAAATATTTAAGCGGAAATCCGTGCTATGACGATTGCTATTTAATTTCTCGTGGCGAATATTTAACCGCAAAAATTATGGCACAGTTTTTAAACTTAAAATTTGTGCCAGCAGAAAATTTAATGGCGTTTAAAAATGGAAAACCAAACCTTGAAGCAATAAACAAAAAACTTAATACATACATTGAAAAATATGGTCAAATTGTAACTTGCGGATTTTATGGCATTGAAAATAAAAAAATTAAACTTTTGTCTCGTGGCGGAGGCGACACCTCTGGTGCAATTCTATCTAAAAGTGTTGGCGCAAAAACTTACGAAATTTTTACAGACGTTTCTGGAGTGTTTGAAGTTAATCCCAATATATGCCCATCTAGACAAATTAAAAACTTAAGTTTTGAAACTTTAAAACAACTAACAAAATTAGACGCCAAAGTTGTGCACCCAGAATGTGCAAAAATTCTTTTAGGAAGCGACACTACTCTGCAAGTTGCTTCAACATTCGATTTATCCTTGCCAGCAACAATTGTAACAAATTATTGCAAAGAAGATAATTTATTTGTTGGATTTAAAATTTTAAAAGAAAAAGTTAAAATTATTGCAAAAACAAAAAATAATAATTTAATTGCTTGTTATGAAAATAAACTGAATTTTAAAGAAAAAATTAAAAAAATATATGAAAAAATTAAAAAAATGCACAACTTTTAATAAAAAATTATATTTTTATTAATTTTTTAAGCAATAAAATTTATTTTTTATTTTAGACATTATTATTTTTATTTAAACATTATTAGTTTACAAGATTAAAAGTTTATTAAAATATTTTGAATTTTTTTTTGTTTGATGTATAATAACTTTAAGAGGTTATTAATGAGAGTTCTTTTTGTTGTTGACTCGATTACAGACATAAACCAAAAAATATTAAAACTCCAAACTCGTTTTGGTGAAGATGTTTCATATGTTGTTAAAGCTCCTTTAGTTAAACTTTTCGAAACATTTGGTTACACATCTAATGCAATTTACACACACAACCTTTCATCTGTTTTGCACAACATAATTTTGAAATGCCCAATTGACGATATTGTTATTTGCTATGCAAGTTTAAATTTTAACGACTCACTTTTAAACAAGTTTATTTCAGCAATTGCAAATAAACAAAAAGTTGTTAATGTTGTTCCAAAATATAACTCATTTGAAAGTATGTACAACTCGGCATATAATAGTTATGTGAATTTCTTGTTTAAAAGCAAAGATAGTTTGGCAAGCCCAAAACTTCAATTCTTGCCAATTGCTTTTGTTACAGAACTTATTAAAAGCTCAATTGCAAACCGCTTGTTTGAAATAAATGCTAAGTTTGTTACAAACATTTACATTGACGATGTTGAACAATCTAAAAACTTGAAGGTTAAACCACATTTTAATCCTTTTAGTTTGCTTCCAATTATTGTTGCTCTTGTGTTAACTGCAATACTAATAACTCTAATTGCTTTTGTTAATTTTAATTTTCTTTTAGGAATATTATTTGTGTTGCTATATTTATTAGATATATTTATGGCAATAATTCAAAACTTTAAACGAATGTTTGACAATAGATTTTTAAAATAACCATATAATTACAAATAAAAAACCTTGAACGTTGTTCAAGGTTTTTTTAATTCAAACTAAATTTTTGCTTCTACTGTAGCCACTTTTCTGCCACGACCATCACGTTTAAAACGTACAATGCCATCAATTAAAGCAAACAATGTGTAGTCTTTACCGCAGCCAACATTTGTTGATGGATAAATTTTTGTGCCTCTTTGACGAACAATGATTGAACCAGCGTGAACGAATTTACCGTCACCTGCTTTCACACCAAGACGCTTTGATTCACTGTCACGACCATTTTTTGTGCTACCGCCACCTTTCTTGTGAGCGAATAATTGAAAATTAATCATTTTCGTGTCTCCTTTATACTAATAAATTTTGAAAAACTATCTTTGGCATCTTTAAGCCCCAACACTGCCGATTGCATTAATATTTGCGCATCTTTCATTTGTGCCTCACTTAAATTATTTGGCAAGGTTAAAGAAAAATGTGGAATGGTTTCATCTATCACCACTTTTGCATTAATCTTTAAAACAGTTTTTATGCTGTTTGCAAGGTTTTGCGTTATGGTGGAAACCGCACAACAAACAATGTCGCTACCTGCTTCGGCATATCCAGAATGACCGGTTGCCTCGATAGTTAAGATTTTTTGATTAAGTTTTACAATTGTTATCTTAATCATATTAACCTATGCTTTCGATAGAAATCTTGGTGTAAGGTTGTCTGTGACCTTGTTTTTTGCGTTCGTTCTTTTTTGGTTTATACTTGAAAACTGTAATTTTCTTGTCCTGAACGTGTGCAACAACTTTAGCTTTAACAACTACATCTTTAATTACAGGGTTGCCAGTTTTAACGTTAGCACCGTCAACAGATAGAAGCACTGGGAAAGTTACTTCTTCGCCAACTTCTGCATTTAATCTGTCAACAACTATTTGATTGCCAACTTCAACTTTAAACTGTTTGCCTGAAATATTTGCGATTGCGTACATTAGTTACCTCCTATAAAGACTCACTTTTAAGGTATCCAAACGGAATTTAAACCTTTTCAATGTGGTACTACGGAGTTATTATAACAAGATAAGAAACTTTTGTCAACCGCTTAATAAAAATTTATTTATAATTTAAAGCACATTTTTATTGAGTAAAATTCATTAAACTTCCTTTATTTTCGTTTTCCACCAAAGCGCCAAGCAAAGAGGTTAGCGGATAATTTAAAGCCAACGCCATTAATTTATCCTCGTCTAAGCATCTTGAACAATGAGGAAAATAAAAAATTGTGTATTTTGTTTTTTTTATTTGTTTAAGTGCTTCAAAAAGCGTACATTTCTCGCTTAATTTAATAATTTCAACTTTATGCAAATTTTTATTGCTTACATCAGTTTTAAACAAAGAAAATGAAGGCGTTTGTTTAGCGCGGCACATAGCAAAAAACACCGCCATAAGCAAACAAAAGAAATTGGGTTTAATTGAAAGCGAAGCCACAAATAAGCCGCCAAACACAATCGCCAAAAAAATCCGTAAACCTAAGTCTACCCTTTTGTAGGTTCTATTTTTCTTAAATATTCCTTGAAAAATTTTGCCACCGTCTAATGGATAGATTGGCAACAAGTTAAATAAAGCAAGCACTAAATTTGCAGTACAAAAATTGTTTAAAATAGTAAAACTAGCTGGCACAAGCCAATAAACTGCCAAACAAACAATGCAAAGGCTCATATTGAAAATTGGACCTGCAAGATTAATGTCGAACGCATCTCGCTCGTCTATTGTTTCTTTAAGTTCTACAGAAAATCCAAACATATTTAACTTTATAAATTTTAACTTGTAACCCTTTTTAGTTGCAACATAAAGGTGTGCCATTTCATGCAAAAAAAGGGCAAAAAGATAGTTGATTAAAAGCAAGAACCTTTTAAAAATTAAACACAAAACCACAACTAACACCGTGCTAAAACCAACCTTGAACTTTTTCATATTATAAATTATTTGAGTTTTTCTTAAAATAGCACAAAAAATTAACTTGGCAACGATTTTACCATTTTGATTCTATCGCCCAAACACGAAATTTGAAGATTATACTTCCCTTTTTCCACCAAAAAATCTACATTAATATCTTCAAAAGGCACTTCAAAATAGTTGTTTATTAAATAGAAAAAGTCACTTTTTATAACTTCTAAAAGATATTTGGGATTACTGCTTTTGTTCTTTTCCATAAGCATGGTTAAGCGTTTGTTAAGATCCATTAAACACTCCTTTTTAACATCTTTTTTAACTTGCCCATAAATCCCCTATATTTATAAGTGCAATCAAACAGTTTTCTTTCTCCCGAAACAACATTGTCTGCCAAAATGTTAAACGCCCTGTTTAATGCAACCTTGTTATTCGTTATTTTTTCACTTGTGCTGGTTATTACACTGTCGTCTTCTGGAATTAGCCCACCAAAATCTATACCCAAACTTTTTCCTATGTCGTACACGTCGAACATTATTTTATCTTGAATTAAATCGCCACGAGCACGATTAATTACGAAGCGCTTGCTGGCAATTCCGTAACTTGACAGGATTGTTATAACCTTATCGGCATCTCTTAAACTTGAAAGGTGTGGCGTTGTTACCACCAATGCCTCATCAGCACACATAACGGCCCGCTTAAACCCAGCATCTATGCCTGCTGGGCAATCTATTAAAACAAAGTCGAATATGCCATGAAGTTCATTAATTATACTTTTAATTTGTGATATGTGAATGGTTAAATTTTGATTTAATCCCCCACTTGAAAGCAAAAACAAAAGTGGATAGCAATCGTCTTGAATCAAAGCCTCTTTCAAGCGACATTTATGCTCTATAACATCAAGCATTGTGTAGCAAACTCGTTCTTCCATGTTCATAACCACATCTAAATTATTTAGTCCAATATCCATATCTATTAAACAAACTCTGTAATTTTTGCTGGCAAGATGCAACCCTAAATTTGCAGTAACGGTTGTTTTGCCAACTCCGCCTTTGCCAGATGTTAAAACAATAACTCGTGCCATAAACTTCTCCTGTTAGCACTTTATCATTCCAACAAAAAAAACGAAACTAAAATTTAAAACAAATTTTAACTTCGTCTTTATTAGACAAATTTATATAATTCTATAATTCAATTTTTAAAAATTCTTTGTTTTTAATAAGTAATTTTCCTGCCCCTAAAATAACCGCATCTGCAGGATTTTCTATTACGAAAATTGGAAGATCTAGTTTGTTTTTTGCATATTCGTAAAGCCCAGGTATTGTGCTAGCACCGCCAACGAACGCAATTCCGGTGTTATAAACATCTTTTTTAACGTCTTGCGGAAGCTTTTCTAAACATTCGCCAATAAACTTAAAAATTGCGTCATACACATTGCAAATTGCAACTTTTGTTTCGCTTGCTGTTATTTCGTGTTTAACAAGCTTGCCGTTGTCGTCTTGCCCCAAATAGTCGGTTTGGTTTAAATCCTTATCGTATAAAGAAGCAATTTCATTTTTAATGGTTTCACTTGTGCGGTTGGAAACTTTTAAATTGTGATTATCTGCAATAAAGGTGGAAATGCTTTTGTCCATATCCTCACCGCCAATAAAATACAATCTGCCAAAACTAAAGTTATATTCGTTTAGCACAGATATATCGGTTACAAATTTACCAATATCCACAACCATTAAATGTGCATGAGAATCTATTTCCATATTTGTTTGAACGCACACAGCGTTTTGCACAAACTCAACTTTGTTTACACCCGATTGATTTAACACCCTTTTAATTAACTTTAACTGGTTTTCGTTTAGCGCGCACGGAACTGCAACAAGAGCGTATAATCGGCTTAACACTAAACGATCCTTAATAACATTGTTCAATATTTCGTCTATAAGCAAAACAGCCATTTTTTCGTCCACCACTTCGCCATTAACTATTGGGCAATACACGGTGGCTTGATTTGTTTTAGATAAAAACATTTTTTCTGCTTTTTTGCCTATTGCTTTAACCTTTATTTTGTTGCCGCTTTGGTCAACTGCAAGATAGGCAGGTTCTTTTGCAATAATTCCTAACCCTTTCCTGTAAACAATAATCTCATTACTGCCAAACTTAATTGCTAAATCTATATTGAACATAATAATTCACCCCTTATAAAATTTGCAAATTTTTGCCGTAAACCTTTTTAAAATCGCCCGCAATGCTCATTGCCTGGCAAATTTCTAATGTTGCATCTCTTTCAACTTCTGTTTTTAAAATTACAGTGTCACCCAACACATCACATTCAATATCCTTAACAGAATTAGAATTGGTTATGTTAAGCATTGTTGCCATTTTTATGATTAATGCTAGTTTTTTAACTGCATCTAAATCGTCTTCTGTTACAATATCCTTATATCTAACCCAATCGTTCAAACTAAAATCATCTATATTTTGGCTGCTTGCAACAAACGCCGCCAAAACAATATCTTTGTGCGAAGCCCCATAAATGTTGCTGTGGATAATAACTGGGAAATTGTTTTTTTGATAGTTTTCAAACGAAATTCGTTTGCCCGACATACACATACTTGCCGCAATTCTTAACACCTTAACGTAAGGACGAGTTAATTTGTGCAAAACCTTAAGTTGCTTATACAAAATAACTGCCAACGAATAAATATTGTCCGAATTAATGCTGGTTGGGTAAAACTCATTAATAGAACTTAAAGAATAACCTAAAATATCTAGCAATGGCTTTTCACCAGTTTGGCCAAGCAGATTTTTTGCAACAATTCCATATAGTTCAGTGTTTGTGCACACTTTTATTGTGTTGCTGCCAACTTTATTGTAAATCGCCTTGGCAATTGCAATTCCAAGAGCAACAACATCTGCACGTTTCTCGCTTATGCCTTTAAGTTTTTTCGCCTTATCTAAATCTAACCCGTGAATAAGCGAATATACATTTGCAAAACTCTCGGCATTAATTTCGTAGTTGTGGGCAAGGTCTAATGGATATCTTGTTGCCCTGCGTGCAAGTTTGCCAATAGAGTTAAAAACTTCGCCAACGCCAATAACCTCACTATCTGCATCTAAATCGGAAATCCAGTCCAACTTTTTAATTTCCTTAGCAAATTCTTCAACAACCGCATCCATTTGATTTGCAATTGGTTTCCCTGCAAGAGCATTAATCATTGTTGTTGAACCAAATGGCAAAGAAATGCTGTTTGTTATAACCCTGCGGTTAAATTTTATAATTTCGGTTGAATAATCGCCTATTTTAATTATTAGTCCTCGTGTCATTGCAAAAGAATATAGAATGGTGCTGTGCAATGCCGAAATTTGTTCCTCTGAACTAAGCACTTTAAAGTAGAGCGAAACGGTTTTATACACCTCGTCTAAAAACGCAATTTGATTTCTTGCATTTGCTAGAACTGGGCTGGCATAGCAAAGTATGTTTTCAATTTTTGCATTATCTACAATTCTTCTTAAATTTTTTAAAACCGCAATAGTTTCTTGAATTCTGGCTGGCTTAATGTAGCCATCTCTTTCCATGTCTTGAATAAGTTTAATTGGTTCAATTATTTGTTGTTCGGTGGTAAAATATCCGTTTGTGGAATATTGGAAAATGGTCAACTTAACATCGTTAACTCCCAACTCAAAAACCGCCAATTTTTCCATTTGTAACTCCTTTAATTTACACCCTATATTTAACATTAATTTAACATATAGTCAATACCTTTTTTGAAATTTCTTTTAAAAATTTTTTAAAGCTTTTTTCTCAAAATTTTTAGGGAAATAATTCAAAAAAATACATGAAAATTTTAACGAAATATATTTTTAATTTAAATAAAATTATTGCAAAAAAATAAATAAAATGTGCTATTTTGTACTGTTTTTTGCAATTTTTAGTGTATTTTTTACAATTTTTTATAAAATTTTAAATAAAAAGGAAAAATAATTTTTAATCAATTAATTTTCCTATTTCGTTTTCGAATTGTTTGAATGCTAAATTAGAATAATTTGGTGCAACTTTAAACACCATGTTCTGCTTACTTATTGGGTGCACAAAACTTAGTTTGAATGCCCACAAAGCAAGGTTTCCTTCGTGCTGTTTATCGCCATACTTAAAGTCGCCATAAATTGGCAAGTTTAGTTGCGAAGCCATTTGCACCCTAATTTGATGGCTTCGGCCAGTTATTAAATTAATTTGCATTAAAGAAAGTTTGTGTTTTGTTGCAAGAAGAGTGTACTCCAATATTGCCTCTTTACTTCCTTCTTCAAGTTGTGGCGCAATTTTAACCGTGTTGGTTTTTTCGTCTTTTTTAAGATATGTTACCAATTTGTTTTCTGCAATTTGAGGCCTGCCGTTAACAACACACAAATATTCTTTTTTCATATCTTTATTTTTAAGTTGCGCAGTTAAACGTGCGGCCGCCTTGCTGGTTTTTGCAAACACCATAACCCCGCCCGTTGGCCTATCTAACCTATGCACTAAACCTAAAAAAACATTTCCAGGTTTATTATCCCTTTCCTTAATGAAATTTTTTATTATTGTTAGCATGTCAACATCGCCACTGTCGTCTGCCTGAACAGAAATCTTGTGTGGCTTAATAACAACAACAATGTGATTATCTTCATAAATTATTTTTGGTTCAAGTTTCATAATTTCCCTTTAAAATGTTTTAATTGCACTGCAACCGCAAGGCAAAACAATTCTTTCTTCATTTGTTGGCAAACCCACTTCGTAGCACTCTGTTTTGCCACCTTTAATTGTTGAGTTAAGTATGTTTGCCATAACTGTTGGCTGAAGCCCTGTTGTGTAGCTATTTATCAACACAAACAATGGATTTTCGCTTAGCAAGTTTCCGCACAAACGCACAAAGTTGAAAATGTTTTCTTCTATTTTCCAGGTTTCACCGTTGGGGCCTCTTCCAAAAGATGGTGGATCCATAATAATTGCATCATATTTGTTGCCACGCCTAATTTCTCGTTCCACAAACTTTAAACAATCGTCTTGAATGTAGCGAATGTTGCTGATATTGTTTAATTTGGCATTTGTTTTTGCAATTTCTATCATACTTTTTGCGGCGTCAACATGAGTTACCGAAGCGCCAGCAAGCGAGCAAACAACGCTTGCCCCACCCGTATATGCAAACAAATTAAGAATTTTTATTTCTCGTTTAGACGATTTTATTAAATCTGTCATTATATCCCAATTAACCGCTTGCTCTGGGAAAAGACAAATATGTTTAAAACTCATTGGTTCTATGTGAAATTTTACGCCAAGACGCGAAATCACTAAACTTTGTGGCATTTTTGCAGATTTTTGCCACGCGCCCGACTTATTTATGCCACGTTTATAGCACGCATCCACCTTTGTTGAAAGGCTCTTATCTGTGTTCCAAATAACTTGCGGATCTGGGCGCAAAAAAGTATATCCACCAATTTGCTCTAGCTTTTCGCCATTTGCAGTGGACAGCACCACATAATCTTTCCAATGTTTTGCAAGTTTCATTTTTCCCTCTTGTTCTTTTTTTTGGGTTTATTATAAATGTTCTTGAAAATTTGTCAATAGGTTTAGTTATTAATATATATCTAATATCTTCTTCATATCAATAATATCTGCCGAAGATATAATTCCAAGCGGCTTACTTGTATCTTTACCATCTTTTGTTATCAATATAATTAGCAGTTTTCTGTTATTTTCAAAACAATTCATTGCGGCTTCTATTGAAATGTGTTCGTCGGCAAGCATAAAATAATAATCCTCGCCCATATCTGCAATAACTTCACTAACCATTGCTGTTTCAATGTAGTTTTGAATGTTTGCGCCCTCAGATATTTTTGCACCTAAAACATTAACAATTTTTCTGCCGTTTAAAACTCCAATTAGTTTGTTTTTGGAATAAATTGGCAGGTTAGAATACCCCGTTCTTGCCATAAGTTCAATGGCTTCGCCAATTTTCATGCTGTCTTCAATAAGAATAACTTCCTTATTTCCAACTCTATTAAGTGCAAGCGGCGGTTCACTTATTAACTCAGCCAACTTTTCAATTTTATCCACAATATCATCATGCGGTTCTGCTATAACAATATCCTCGTTGCCGCTATGAATAATTGAATTGCGAAGACGACCAAAATCCACTAAATCTTCTTCATATTTTCTAACAATTGAATTAAGCACAACACTTCTGCGTATTACGTCACTAAAAGACATGCTTCTTTTAAAGCCATATATAGTTCTTAACGCATAATCTATGCGGTTGTAAGCATTTATAAATCGTTTTGCATTGGTTTCCATAATTTACCTCTTTGTTTTATTATATCATATTTTTGTTTTATTGTATATTAAAAATATTAAAATCGTTAACAAAACTAGGGCAATTTTGTTAATAATTAAAAAATGTTTGCAAAATGATTGAAATTTTTTATGTTTTTGTGTATAATATAATTGAGTTGTACTAGGCGGGGAGCTAGTGGTGCCCTACACCCACAATCCACTACAGTGGGGCTGAAGTGCTTTACTAGGGGCAACGTTGGTTGTGTTGAGTAGTTTTAACGCATGTTGAAATCAAGGTCTTATACAATATTGCCCTACGAATCATGTCAGGGCCGGAAGGCAGCAGCATTAAGCAGGATACAGTATGTGCTATGAGTGTGCTTTGGTGGAGTGCCTTAAAGTTATGCCAGCAGTTAACTTGTTTCGAATTTAGCACGTGCAACTTACCATTTAACAAGCAACAGCTTGTTTTTTTGTTGCAAAAAAAGAGATAGGCTACCAGCCTATCTCTTTTAATGATGTGTAGGTTATGTTAAGTTGAACATTTCCTCTTGCAAAATATTCTAATATTAATTCACCATTTTCTATTCTAACGTTATACTTATTGCCTAAAGTATCCGTTATTTCGCCACTGCTATTTATAGACGCTCCATCTGTTTCATCAACGTTAAATTTGGCGCCTTCTTCAATTGAAATTATTAAATCTGGCACAGCATTGTTTCCACTGAATTTAACCGAACTTAATTGTCCCCATTGTGTGCTTAACACAAATTTAACTTGGAACCATTTGTTTGCCTCTATAATTCCTGTTTTGCTCCAACAGGTTAAAACGTCTTCTTGGCTCATATTTTGAGGATTGCCAACTTCCCTAATTTGATAACCCAAAACAGGCTCAATATCATAAGTGTTAACGTACGCTGTAACATCAACAACCTTGTGGTTTGTTAGAATAATTGAAGTATTAATTTCTTCAAGTTGACCGGTTGTTAAATCTTGGCTAAGCTGAATTTTAACTTGACCAACCCATTCTGGTTTTGCTGTTACTTTAATTGGAATTTCTGTTCCTTTAGGGTAATATTTTTTAACATCGTCTGCTTCTAATACATAACCGCCCGTGTCGATTGGATTTAAATATTCTGCACCACTAACCACATTCAATGTTAATGTGAATTTTTGAACAGATTTTAAACCTAATGTTAACTCGAAATCTGCTTCGCCCGCAAGAATTTTTGCCATTGCCTCGCCAGATGTTATTTCACTTAACAAGGCTGACGTAATTTCAATGCTGCTTTGTGGAGCCAATCCATTTCTTCTAATTGGAACTTCGTTTCCATTAGCGTTTAAATAGAAATAATAGTCAAGTTGTTCTGTTTCGTCGTTAGTGCGAACAAAGGAAATTTCTCTGCCAACATATAGATTTTCTATTTTGCGATAATATCCATCGATTTGTACTTCGTTTGGCGCACTTTTTATTGTGTAGTTACTTAAGCCATTTGAATCCCATTCAACACGTGTATCGAACTTAACATTAACATTTAATTTCTTTAAGTATATTGTGTATGTTCCACCTTGGCCGTAACCTTTGTCATCGTCTGGAACAAAGCTTTCTGTTATTATTAATGTGCTGTCCACCAACGCATAATTTTTCAAACTTCCTTTGTTGTGAGAAACTTGACCACTGTAAATTATACCCGTGTTTAATGAATTGAATTTAACTTTTATTCCTTGCTTTTCATAAACGCCAATTAGCACAGTGGAGCCGCTAGTTTCTGCCACCACATTTCCGCCAACAAACACTTCAAAGTTTCCGTAATTGTTATGTTGCGTTGTTCTACCATCTTCAATTGCAAAACCAATAACCACTTGGTTTTTACCCATTTCTTCTAGCACAACATCAATTGCCATACAACTTAATTCACCCTCAACTGGCTGATAATCAAAATCTGCAACTTGAATTATTCTAGAAGCCGTATGGTTATATCCCTCATAAACTCCATGAATGACACCATTAATCATAACGGTTAAAACATAATGTTCTGCCACGCTTGCTTTGTAAGAAATTTCATCTCCCATGTACACTGCATTATTGTTTACGTAATTTTCACCACACTTTAACTCATACGTAAACGACATAACATTGCGAACCGAATCGAAATCTATTGTGCCATAACTATTCCCCTGCTTTAGTTTGAATGTAACATTCACTGGCAATGGTCTTGGCACAAAGCGCACAGTTAAAGTTATGTTATCGTAAACTTCGAAGTTTGCCAAGTTTGCATAACTTTCATTTTCATTTAACACAAGTCCTGCCGAATCTTTAACAGTTATTTCGCAATCGTTATAGTAATTTGGGTTAAATGCTGAAGTTAACTCGTTAACACGACCACGATAAGTGATTGCAGTTGCTGTTTCACTAAAATTAGAGTTTGGTTGTAAGGTTAATTTTGCATCGTTGTTTGTTCCGCAGTTAACAACAACTTCCCTTACAGTTGAATTTGTGTCGTGTTCTTGTGGAGCATATGGTGCAGCTGCATTAATTGTTATTTTAAATATTTCACGGCAGTTTGCAATAAATTTAAATACTCTATTTGCTGATGGCACAATTGTTCCTTCAACATAACTCTCTATAAGGTATGGTAAATCTTCCAAGAAGTTTGTTGTTAGCCCTGGCCTATCACCTGCATAGCAAGGGAAAACATGCTCTAAATATTGCAATTCTTTGCTGTTAGAAGCAATAGCATACGCCCATGTTTCGAATATTGCATAATTTTTGTTATTATAATGCCTGCCATAGCAACCTAAACCGGTTAACAGTTCAAAAATGTTTGTTAATTCAATTTCTCCACCATTGTCTGTAACTTTCCAGCCGTTTGCAGAAGCTGGTGCTCTGTTATAAATATACTTTTCTCCTAAATCAGCAGAGCCATTGCTTTCATCAATATACTTAACAATAAAGTCGAATTTATACATTGCAGTGTTAACTTTAATCTTGCCAAGATGTGTTTCACAATCGGTATGCCCTACGCTATCTGCACAAGTATCGTCTACCGAATAGCTTGTGTGAACTGAATAGTAATTTTCCCTTAACCATGCGCCATCAATAAGCACACTATATTGTTGTTGTGCTGAATTTTCGTAGGTTTGAAGCACCGTTTCAGTTGTTTGTCCATCTATAGTTAACGTGAATGCATTTGCACTAAATTCATAGCCGAGTGCCGCCAAATATTTAACCGTAATGTAACTGTTTACATTAATGCCAGTTAAAACGTAATTGCTTTGCCCAGTTACTCCATTAGACAATTCAAACGTTCCTTGAGTGTCGTCCCCCGAACTCATTGCAAAGGTTAAGCCATATGCAATTTTTTCGTAGTTTGCCGTTAAATTAAATATTGTTGAATGCTTATAAATATCAAATATCGCGTTATTAACTTCACCATTTTCGTAGCTTGTTTTACCTGCTCCATTTTGCTTAGAAATGCTAAATAATGATGTATTATCTGGATTTAACAAATCTGCCGAAACAAACCTATAACCAATCATTTCGTCATATTTGCCCGAATTCATTGCAGGAACATCTTTGCTTTGGTCGTAAACTTGCACGGCTAAATTACAACCTGAATACAACATTAAATATGTCATATTGTTTTTCTCTAAAATTCTAACTAGGCCATTAGAGTATTTATAGTTTTTAGTGCTGGAAACAATTTGAGTTTTTTCATCTAAATCCACAATTGAAGATGCTAGATAATACTGCATTTTCTTTAGTGAGCTTGTTGAACTCATTGCAATATATGAATTTTCTCCAATACCGCCTTGCTCAGTCGTATATGTATCTTTTATGGTTATTACCATATAGCCGTATCTATCTAAACTGTTATTTATTAGTGTTCTTGCATTAATTAAATAACTTTTTCTAAAATACATTGCCGTGAATATTTCACCTTGCAATTGGTTCCAAGTGGTTGTTGGAGTTCCAATAACTGTGTCGGCATAAATTTCGTTGTTAAATTCATTTGTTTTATAGAAATAGTTTGATGTACCCTTAACACTCTTCCATCCTACCAACACATAGTGTTGATTTACAAATATAGGCAAGGTTGTGTTATCGTCATCTTCGCTAGCTTCATTTAAATTAATGCTGTTTGTATCTGCCAAGAAGATATAGAAACCATCGTTGTGATAGTATACTTTCTTTTGATAGTCGTGCTTTCTTGTTAGTATTAGGTCGTTCCATGTTGTTGCTTCTGTGTGTATTGTGCCAGCATAAGCATCTGCCCACATAAAGTTGTCTAACTTTGCTGAAGTTATAAATTCAAACTTGCCATCTTCGTCATTTATTTGAATATCACTTAATGAGTCTGCAGAAGCATTTAATACTGGTCTGCTTCCATCGGCGTCACCCGCCCATCTGTAAACTGTGTTTTTATAAGCCAACTCAAATTCGCCATTTATGTTGGTTTTATTGCAATCAGTTAAGGTTATTTTGTGCAAGTTAATTGTTATATGCGCAGTTAATTCAACCTCGTAGTTTGCAGGAACAATTGTGCTTCCATAAGCAACTTTCGAACGCAGCGTAAAATCTGAATTTATTGGATTATGGTAGTTCCATTTTGTTGCAGTTTTTGCAATTGAAGCACCTGATTTTGTTATGAAGTGTGAAACGTTATTTGCATTTCTTGTTATAAGTTCATACGCACCATCAAACATGAATGATGTTGTGTTCGAACTTATGTTCGTGCCCTTAGGCGTAATTTTTACAATAGCCCATGTTGGTTTTAGGGTTACTTGTGTTCCACACATATCCGCCAATGCCGAACCTTTTAGCAAGTTGTTTAAATATGTAACATATCCGCCTATGTTTTCCCATGTGGTGTTACCCAATAAAGACGTTGCAATATTGTTTGTAACTCCAGTTTTGTGAGTTAAGGTTCCGTTTTTAACATCAAACGAATATGTCCCACGAGTATTAATAAAATATGTTTGCCAGTGGGTTATTTCGTAACCGTAATTATATAAATCGTAAGTGGTTGCCTTGTTGTTTAACGTGAACGCTGTAACATCTTCTCCAACTTTACTAAACGCTTTTCCAGATTGATTTTTGTAGAATATGGTTGATGTTTTTCCGTTTTCAACAACAAAACTTACCGCACCAGGGATTGTGTTTAAGCCATCTCCACCAACAACCGCAAACAAACTTTTGTCATTATTTGGCTGATTTGCACCTTCATAATTATCCCATAAAGAGTTATCTCCTCTAAACATTGTGAAGTTAATATCTACCGACCAATCGGCAATAATGTCGAATGGAGGATTGTTGCTTGTTTGCCTTAAATTACCATAAGATGGAGTTTCTCCTCCACAATATAATTTGTTAACTTGAACATATGTGTTTCCATCAATATTTGTGCTGGTTTTTTGTGCATCAATTTCTAAGTAAATTTTTACGCCAGATGACGTTAATGTCATTTTATTGCCCGAAATTGCCACTGTGTATTGATTGCTTAATGTTTTTGCACCTTTATAGCCAATAATCCAACCCTTAAACTCTGCGCCTGTGCGTTCTAATAAATCTTTCACCTCACCGGTTGGGGTAAATTGTGGCATTTCAATATTCGCGTATTCAACTGTATAGTTAATGGTTGTGTATTTTACCCAACCCTCAGTTTCGGTTGCCAAGTAGCCTAAATCTACCGAATACACAACAAGTTCATAAACGGCATACACATAAATGTCGTCGTCTGTGTGCCCAATAATTTTTGAATATGCCAAACCATTTGCCACATCTTCGCCAACCCAAGTTGAATTGTTCCAATATCCAACTTTATACACCACACTTCCGTAGCCCGGTTTTACGCTGGTTATTTTTGAACTTGCATTTCCATCGTTATATACTGAATGCGTTGCGCTATATTCTATTTTAATTTCTTCATTATTGTTTGTTATGCCATATCCATACCAAATTTTATTTAGGAACTCTTTCTTGCTCCATGTTGCAACTTCCACCGATGCGTCAATTGCTGGTTTTCCATTGCTCCATGTTGTGGCGCTAACAGCATTGAAATAAACATCATATCGTTTTAGTGTGATAACTGCGTAAACATAAATTGTTTTAAATTGTGCGTCTTTGGCATTGGCTGGGAATATGGTTGAATCCACCCAAGAGCTTCCGTTCCAATAACCAATGTGATATTCAACATCTTTTGTTGATGTCATATATCCGTTAGCTATGCTTCCACTTTTTATGTTAGATGTAAGTGTTACGTTGTCGCCATAATGACCAACATATTGCACTTGAACATTGTGCCCGCTTGCCGAAACTTCATATTCAATATAGCATGGAGAAAGTGTTGGCGATGTCCATTGTGCAATTCTTGTTGCAGCATCAACATTACTTTTGTTTGAACTCCACGCCTTTTCGCCAATAGCATTAATTTCAACTGTATATGGCGTTCTTGCAAACACTGCATACACACAATAATTTATGCTTTCGTCGGTAATAATTGTTGTTGGAACCCAAACTTTGTTAACGTCCCAATAACCTATTTTATATGGATTTGTTGCTATTAAATCATCATAACCAACGTTCACGTTCCCCGTTAAAGTATATGTTGTGCCATCTCCGTCATTATATGGAGAGTTTGCACCAACAACCATATCAAACACACCCGCATTATTCGAAATTGTGTAGTCATACCACTTTCCAGAAACAGACGAGTCTGTCCAATTTTTAATTGATTTAGCCGCATCAATCTCGTCGAAATTTGGAGTTGCATTCCAATATTGTTCACCAATAGATTTGAATGTTACCGTATATTCTCTTAAAGGAACAACGGCATAAATATAAATATCCGTGTTAACATTGTTTGGAGGGAAGGTGGTGTAATTATTTTTCCATCTGCCATTTGTATCCCAATAGCCAATGTAATACGTTACTTTTTCACGAGACACCCCGCCCATTGTTATAGCTAATGTTGCTGTGTAGGTTACGCTGTCGTTATAATGACCGTTATAATTTATTACAACATTGTATTGATTGTTAGAAGCAGAAACTTTATATTCAACATAACAAGTGCCCAAACCGTTTGCTCCGTAAGTCCATTCGCCAACTTCTGTTGCGTTTTCAACTCGCGACTTAACTGGAGAACTTACCGCATTTCCGGCATCATTTAAGTTCCAATACTCTTCACCAATTGCCTTTAAGTGAACTTGCCTTGCTGTTCGTTCAAACACTGCGTAAACATAATACACGGTGCTGTTATCGTTAATCTTTGTTGTTGAAACCCAATTTTTGCCGTACCAATAACCAATTTTATATGGATTGATTGCAATTAAACCATTATATCCAACCAAAACATTTCCCGTTAATGATGACGTTGTATCTGCACCATTATATGGAGAATTAGCTCCTGCCGAAATATTAACGCTGTTACCATTTGCTGAAATATCATAATCATACCACGCTTGCGAATGGCTCGGCATTGTCCACGATTGAATTGATGGAGAACCATCTATAACATCTTTTTTAGGAGTTGAGTTCCAATATTGTTCACCAATAGACACAAAGTTAACTGTGTAAATCTCTAAAGGAATAATTGCATAAACATATAAATCAGAATCCGCTCCATTCATTGCAAAGGTGCTTTTATTGCCAACCCAAGTTGAACCATTCCAATACCCAACTTGATAACTTACTTGAGATTTTGAACACCCTGCTTTAATATTACCTAATTCAGTTGAATGTCCAGTGCCTGCAACTGTTACAGTATAATCGTTGCTTTTTGTTTGAACCCTATTCCCAACATAGCAAGGGTTTAAAATTGGCAATGTCCACATAGCCACCTGGTTTCCCGCAGCTTCTAACGCAGATTGCGTGCTATCTGGGGTTGAATCTGTCCCCCAAAGCTGTTCTGGCACCGCAAATAAGCGTAAACTGTATGGAATTCTTTTTAAAACCGCATAAACATAAACGTTTTGGTCCGCACCATCAGTTAAGCCAGCATCAGTAGCATCGCCCACTCTGTTGCTAGGTATTAATGTATCTCCAATCCAATAACCAGTATAATACACTATATTTGTATCATAATATCCCGTGTTAATTGATGATATTGTTGAACTTTTACCGCCTATACTAAACGTTCCATTGTTGTTTGTAATTTGTTGCCCATACCATTTACCTTGTAGTAGCGTTGGATCCCATGTGCCAACTTGTGCTGAATTTAGGGTTGAGGCACTAACATCAGGGGTTGCGTCTGCCCCCCAAACTTCCTCGCCAACCACTTTAAAATTAATGGTGTAAATTTTTCTTGGAATAATTAGGTAAATATAATAATCTCCACTTTCATTATAGAAACTGGTTGTGGCCGTCCATGCGCTGCCATTCCAATAGCCTGTTTTAAAATACCCTTCCGAAATGTTTGTTGAATATCCATTTGGCATAGAGCTTGCACTTACTGTAGAGGAGTTATCGTCACTGCCAACACACGCTTTGTAATTCTTTCCATCTGTTGTTCCGTAAAGACTATATCCAACATATCCAATTAAGTAGGATTGTGGGTTCCAACTTGCCAAAGCCTGTGCCGAATTTAGCGTATTCTTATCTGGTGACGAATCTGACCAAAACTCTTCGCCAACAACTTTCAAGTTGGCAACATAAATAATTTCAGGCACAACGGCATACACATAATGGTCGTCAGCTGCCCCAATGGTCCAAGAATTTGTCCAAGAGGACCCTCCCCAATAGCCAACATTATAAGTTATGTCACTTTCGTTGTATCCAATATCAACATTTGTAATAGTTGAAGATTGATCTTCAATAATAAATGTTCCGTTGGCGTTGCTAATTTGTTTGTTGTACCATTTGCCTTGCAGCAGCGGCGGAGTCCACGCACCAACTTGGTTTGCTTCAAGTGTTGATAACGTTTTTGAGCCGCTCCAAAGCGATTGGCTAACAACTCTAAAATAAACGTTGTAAGTTTTTGGCTCTATTAGCGCATAAACATAATATTCAGTAATGTTTCCTTCTTCGTCCCCCGTTCCTATTTTTGCAGGTGTGGCATCTACCCAGGTTGAGCCATCCCAATAGCCTATTGCATATTCCTTAACAGAACTATTAAACCCATTGGCTGTTATGGTTAGCGTGTAACTGTCATCTCCAACCATAGCGGTTAAACCATAACCAGACATGCCCCAATCAACTCTGCAACGTTCAATTGTGTCAGTTGGCGACCAAGTTCCTAAAGCAGTTGAATTTGCTTCCAAATAAGGATTTTCTTCCCACTTGTCGTAATCAACGGCTTTTAATTTAACAGTGTAATCCTTTGGGGTTATTAATGCATAAATGTGGTGTGCCGTTTCAGTAAAGCCAACTTTTGCATTGCTCCAACTTTCGTTTTCGCCAATTTCCTCCACCCATGTTGTACCACTCCAATATCCCAGGATGTACTTAATGTCAGATTTAAGATACCCGACACTGATTTCTGTTAAAACTGAAACTATGTCTCCGTCAACCTTAGCTCCACTGGCATCGACAGAAATGGATTGGTTCATTTTAGCTTGCGAGTATGTTGGCGAAGTCCATGTGCCCGCTTTAAGGGTTTTGTTTTCCGCCCACGCTTCGGCATCTATTGCGGAAAAGGTAATGGTGTAATTAATTTCCTTAAGCTCTGGGGCAATAACAAACCAAGGGGCATTGTCATTGTTCTCATCCACCAGGGCAGATTGCCCGAAAAGGCCATATATGTCTGAAGCAGTCTTTGTTCCAGAAACTGTACGAGAGTAGTTACTATTATATAATATTGAAGGTTTAGATTTATTAAATGTATATTTATACACTCTCCATCCGGACAATTCATAGCCAGAGCCTAAATATAGAGAGTAGGATGAACTTCCTATACTAATGCCACTATCGCCACACGTTACTGTAAGAGAACTATTTTCCGTACGGTGAGAATAATAGTTATACTTCTTAACTGTCCATTCACCTAACTGAGGAGCAGCCGCAGGAATAACTTCAAAAGAGGATCCAGCAAAATTTGAATGGCTTGCCGTATATAAAGCCCCTGCTCCAAAGTCACTTAATATGAAATCTAGGTTCCCAGTTTTCTCTTCAACAGAAGAACAACCGAATGTTGATGACCCCCCTGAATATATTTCTCCAGGGAATTCTGCTCCTATATATTCTGCACTTGCCACAGCAAACTGATATCTATATTTTTTAAATTTTGCCGTAATGCCACTAGTTGAAGATGACACTCCCTGCCACTGGTCAAACTCATACCCCGGATCCGGCACCGCTGTTATGGTGTCTCCTTCAAATGTAAGCGTGTTTCCCGAACTTGAACAATTCCAAGAAATGGTCTCGTTTGTCCTTGCAAACTTTACATACGAAAATGAGAACTGAGTTACACCATTCTTTTTTAGTTTGCCTCCCGTTGTGGCCGTTATATTAACTTCTTTCTGTGTCCACTCACGCCCAAACTCTGGTCCACTTCCATCCGGAGGCAAAAACCATGTAAGATTAGTAGATGAATCACTAATGTCCCAACCCGCATTAATGTATGACGAAAGCACCTGCACACTGCTAAAACAGTTATATCGAACGAGCTCCCCTGTAGAATACGCCACAAAAGAAGATTCTTTTGCTGCAGAATCCCCTCGCGGATTGGCCCAAGTTGTTGCAGTAGTATACACTTTATTTAATGTAACGCCTGAGGACCCCTCAACAGCTCCAACCAAGCCTCCTGCGCCAGATTTCCTAAGCCCCGAAGAGTAGACGCTCCCGCCCTTAACATAACAATTTTCAACAACAACCCACGCATCATTCCAAATATTTCCAATCAACCCACCTGCAAAAGCGTTACCGTCAGGGTTAACAGCGGAAATATCTGCAGACCTAACTCCACAGTTTTTAATCGTAAACTGCGTATCATTGCCCACCGACATATTGAGGTTACCTCTCACACCACCAACTATCCCTCCTGCACAAGCGGTCTTGTCGGAAGAACAGAGTATGCGGTCACCTATAACAAGTTGTGTGTTAGCAATGCTTCCCCCACCTTCAGCCAAAGAAACAATCCCACCTGAACATTCATAAAGCCAAGTTTCAGAATCGTCCTCTGCAAGAAGTTGCATAGAATTAGAGTCCGTATATTCAACATTTCCACTAACCCCATTTGTGATAATGGAGTTGCCATTTCCGTTAAAATGTCCGGCAAATGGTGTATTGACTGGTTGCGTATATTCCGGCACTTCTCCGGACGCTTCTAAACTAACCATACTGCTTTCATACGTTAAGCCTGCATTAAGATTGTTATAAAATGTTGTGAAGTGTGAAACTCTTGTAAGCGTTGCAGTTGTTGAAATCATTGCAGTTGAATTTAGCCCCGCCACCATTAACCTGGTGGAAGAAGCATTAAACCCTCCGGCGGTTAATTTTGCAGTGGTGGAATTTGTTGCACCGCTTTTGAATGAGCCACCTAAGCCATCGTCCCAGCAAACCCAAAACTCTTCAATTGAAGTTTCCGTTGATGAGAATGCTAGTGCAGCTGCATCTGCATAAACTTTTTGCCCCGTTGTTAAAAGCCCTGTGTTAGTGAATGGGTAAACTGATTTTAAACTCCAATCCCCTGTGGAAAATGCTTGTTTAAATGTGTCGTCCGCCGCACCAAGCGAATTAACAATTTTTGTTATATGGTCGCCAGAAGAGCACTCAAACCCTGCCTTCCAAAAGTTGCCTGCACTAATAAAATTCTTAATTTCCAGCATTGTTACTTCTGCAACACCGTTGAAATTAGAATCTGCAACAACTAAGTCTGCAAATTGTTGTTCTTTATTATAAAAATAGTGGAAACGAATTTTAAACTCTTCGCCCGCAACATCAATTTCTTGGTTTGCTGCGCTAACAGTTAATTCATTTCCTCTGTTACTTTTTTTGTTATGCGCAATGCCAACAAAAATCGCCGAAAAAGAAAACGCAACTAGCATAAACACTATAACTAAAAGATTTTTTCTTTTGGTGTTAAACATTTTTACCCCTCTATTGTTAACAGCTTTAAGCGCCAGAAGTGCCGCAAAAAAACACTATTATTAATAATAGTGTACCACATTCGATTTTGTTTTACAAATAAATACAAAAACTTTTAGCAAATGTTAACAAAAAAATTGCCACCGCAAGTTTACTTGCCCCCGCAAAAACAATGTTTTGTTTTTGCGAAACGAGCGAATGCGAGTGTGGCAATTCCCTTATTATATTAAATTTAGTTGTTTATCAAATTGCAAACGCTTATCTGCCAATTTTTCAAAAATTGAATTAGCATTAACAAAATTGCGCCCCATAACAGCCAAAAGAGTGATTGTTCCATTTTCAGTTGCCTTTGGAAGCGCCATTAAAGATTTTGTTTGTGCTAGCGCATTTGTGTCGGCCATTAAACTTTGAACATCATCCACAGCAATAACCACGTTTTTGCCCCTTTCAAGCAATCTTTTTGCCCGTTCTGTTGCAAGCATAACAACCCGCCTTGAAACCTCTGCTTCTTCCACCAAATCACAAACAAATTTTTCGGCACTGCCAATTTCGTCTAGCAAAAATTTATTTTTTTCCACAAGCGAAATGTTAATATAAATCCTTGCATCTGCTTGGCAATCATTCAATAAATCTATAACCGTTTGTGAAACATCATTGTTGTTAGAGCCATAAATGTAAGCCGAACTACCCAATTCTATGCCAAATTTTTGATATTCTTCATTTGAAAAACTTAGCGTGTTTTTAGGGCGAATGGCTGGCAGTTGCGAATAATGCAATCTATCTTTTTTATGCTTCTTTAAAGGAACACTGTTTATTGCATAAATTTCCTTAACTTGATTGGAATTTTCGCCCGTTCCAAGCCCACAAAAAACATAGTCGCCAGTTTTTATGCCATATTCGGAAGACAAAGAATTTGGAATATAGTTACAATCTAAAACTCCATCTTTTAACACCCAAAGCAAAGTTTGCAAAGGGTTAATAACTTCGGCATAGCCGTAAACGTCCAACTCTTCTGTTTGATAGTTCACAGGGGTTACATTCTGTTTTAAAATTGTTGGAGTTAATGTTTGTGCTTGCCCAGTTACAAACAAATCCACAATTGGATAGCCATAGTTTTTTGGTGGCCTTCCCTGCCTTGTTTTAGGAATGTGTGGAAGTTTTCTACCCTCGCTAATATCTAAAATATCCTCAATTAATTTTTCCTTGCTTTTGCTGGTTGGAGACGCAACACCTGTTCTTCTTGCAAATTCCCTTAACGCAAAAATGCTGTGACCATTTAATTGTTCCTTTGTCATATACCTCACCTTTTAAGAAGTTTTCTTCTAATAAAGGTTAACATAAAAAAAATATTTTGTAAAGAAATTTTGTACAAAAATGTTTTTAAAAATTAATAATGTTATGCAGTTATTCCCAAACTAATCATAATAGCAATATCCACTTTTTGCATGGTTAAACTATCAATAGAGCCAAGTTTTTCTTGCAATCTGCGTTTATCTAGCGTTCTAATTTGTTCCAGCAACACAACGCTATCCTTTGGCAACTGAAAAATATCCCTACTAAGTTCAATGTGTGTTGGCAATTTTGCTTTAGTTAGCCGGCTTGTTATTGCTGCAATTATCACTGTTGGACTATATTTATTACCCACATCGTTTTGCACCACCAAAACAGGACGAACTCCACCCTGTTCGCTTCCAACAACCGGACTTAAATCCGCATAGAAGATGTCGCCACGATTTATTTCCATTCTTCCCCTTTCAAGAATTCGATGGTTAGATAAGTGTCGTCAACCAAATCAAAGTTTGCCAAACTGCCAAATATTGCATTGGCATATTCAATGTCAGTATATGCAGAAACATCAAATTCTGGCATTGGGGGTTTTAGAACTTCTTTTAGGTTTAATATATAGTCGATATAGGCACTAACCAATTCGTCCATATATTCTCCTTTTAATAACTTTTTAAACCTTAGCAAGTTGCTTTTTTAATTTTTCGTAAAAATCCTCTTGAATTTGCTTAAATTCATGCAAAAGTGCATTAAGCTGTTCGTTTTTAGTTTTAAGGTCCTTTTCCGCTTTAATGGTATCTATAATGCCCATAACCGTGCCAGTAATCATCATTTCAACAATATGCCTAGGCGATTTATCTGCCCAAAGCGAAAAATACAACATCATAGTTTGCTTCATTTTTTTAAAAAAACTGTTTTCCTTAATTTCAACATCATGCTCCATAGCAATAGCATCGCACTTTTGTGCAAATTTTTCATACATATCATATTGCTTTTTAAAAAGGTTTAAAAGCGTTGTGTTCTCTATTTTTTTGTTAATTTTGTCTATTGCAAGCGTTCCAACCGTGGCGTCTTGATACATTCTGTTTAAAAGTTGAACTTCCTTTTTTTCCATAATTCCTCCAACGTTAGTGTTTGCGCAATGTTAAGAATTATTCATCAATACTAAAGTTAAACAAAGCATTTGGGGCTTGCTTTGCGGAGTTGCAACTCCGCAAAAAAAGGCGACAATTGTCGCCTTTTAGCAGAGGGCCGCTCTGCGCAAGCCCCCATTAACCCTAAATTCCAAAAAAGGTTAACAAATAACCAATAATTAAACTAGGAACAACCATAACTGCTAAAATAAAAATATTTTCTTTCGGTTTTTTGTGTTGTTTTAACAATATAACTAATCCCAAGCCAGCATTAACACACAACCCCGCTAGCAATGCGCCAAACGAAAAGCCTGCGTTCATTAAAAATAATTCGGTTAATGCGGCGCTAGAAGCACAATTTGGAATTATACCAATAAGCACTGCAAGCAAAGGCTGCAAATACCACACTTTATTCACAAAATTAATAAGCGCAGTTTCACCAATCCAAATGTGGGTTGCAAAACTTAACAAAACATTAACAGCAAGAATAAATGCGCCCATTTTTAAACTATGAAGGATTGGGTGGAGCCAATCAAAAGATTTAGTTTCAACATTATGTTTGCAACAACCGCCATGCATCAAAAGTTCATTTTCACTCTCTTCATTATGGTGTTCATGCTTATGCTCATGCTCTTCCATTTTTTCATGCAATTCCACAGAAATTTCTTTTAACGGCGTTTTATTTTTAAACACCAACTTATGTAGCGCAAGTGCTAAATACCCAATTCCTATTCCAAGCACAATTTTAACCGCAATAAGCGCCAACAACCAAGGCCACTTGCTTGGATTTGCTATCATAAGCGGAATTGCTTCGTCACTCGTTGCAATATACACCGCCACCAAAGTTCCAACGCCAACTGCACCTTTGGTGAATAAATCTGTCATAACCACAGAAATTCCACATTGTGGAACACAACCAACCACGGAACCTATAACCGGCCCCGCCTTTCCTTTAAAAACTTTGTTCTTATGAATTTTATGTGCGTATTTATATTCAAATAATTCAATTAAATAATAAACAACAAAAAGAAGTGGCAAAATTTTTGCCGTATGGATTAATGATTCAAGAAAAACGTGCCAATATTCCATAATACCTCTTATGCCATAACAACTGTTTAAATTGCTAATTTTATTGGCACATTATAACATAACAGTTGCAATTTGGCAATCGTTAAAAGTTAATATTTTAAATAAATCTGCAACAAAAACAAGCCAATATTGCACAAACAACATTGCAAACTAAAGCAATGGGAATTGTAAGCAATGTTTTTTTAACTTTTGTTGAAGCAAAATAAATGCTGCTAACATAAAAAATTGTATCGCTACTGCCCATAATAACACTGGCGCATTTGCCAATGTAACTATCTACCCCATAAGTGGAAAAAATATCACGCAAAAGCACGTATGAAGCATTGGAACTAAATGGCCTTATTATACTCAACTCACACACTTCTGGAGGAATGCCAATAAAGCGAAAAACCGGCGCTAAAAAGTTGCACAAATAAGCACTTAAGCCGCTATTTCTAAATAATTCCACCGCCACAAACATTGCAATAATGTAAGGCATTAAGCTTGCCATTAACGGCAATGCACCTTTTGCTCCATTAACGAAACTAGAATATGCATCAACGCCTTTAATTAAGGCATAAATCATAATAAAGGATATTAATATAGGAATAAACAAATCAGCCATTTTTTCGCCTTTTATAAATGGTTGCAACAAGCAACACACCTAAAATTGTTGGAATGAAAGTGGAAACCATTGTTGGCCACAAAACACAACTTGGGCTTACGCTTCCAGCAATGGCACGCATTCCAATAACCGTAGTTGGCAAAAGTTGAATGCCGGTTGAATTTATAACAATAAGCATAATCATGGCTCGCGTTGCTCTTTCTCCACCTTTATCAAAGCCCTGCATTGCCTTTATACCATAAGGAGTTGCTGCGCTGCCAATGCCAATAATGTTAGATGCAATATTCATGCAAATGTTTTTTTCGGTTTCCTTGTCTGTTCTACCAAAAATAAAACGCACTGGCCTACTTAACAAACTTGATAATTTATGACTTAGCTTACAATCGTCCGCAACTTGCATAATACCCATCCAAACCGCATAAATTCCAATAAATTCAATGCACATCGTTATACCCATCTTGCTGGCTTCCATCATAGTCCCAACAATGTTTTCTGGCACAAAAATAGCCATTGCAACTAGGCTAGAAATTAGCATCACAATCCAAATTTTACTCATAAAAAAATGTATGCATCTTGGACGAGCTATATGTGCAATTTAGATAAATATTAAAAGTTGAAAATAAACAAAAAAAGCACTTTAAAAGTGCCTTTATCCGTTAAATTGAAATGTTGTAACTGAATGCTTGGTAAATACACAACATAATTTTATTGCATCTTTCTTCAACTGTGTTGCAACCAGAAAAGTCAATACCTTCGCTACCAATTGCGTACGCTTGGAAACTTAAAACCACGCTTTTTGCTTGATAGTCATTCCCCATTTGTTTGTGAAGCGACAATTTATCTTTTTCAACCACGGTAATTGTAGAGCCCTCTGGGCTATCAGATGGTTGAATGGCAACCGGTTTAATTAAATATCTAAATTTAACAACCGATAAATCTTCTTTTGTGTATGTAAACAAATAGTCGTTCCAAGAATCGTCATGAACATCAATGAGCGGAACAGCCAAAGCATTTTCACCAACAGTTACTTCGGTTTCTAATTCGACATCGTCTAAATTATACACTTTAACTGAATACACAACAGCAAGATAAATTGGTGCATTAGATTTGTTTGTTATGGTTAAAGGTGTTGTGTTTCCTAAACTTTGGCCAGGCACAACTACGCCACTTGTGATTAAAATTTCGCTAGATTGGTCCGCCTCAATTTTAAGGTTTGCCATTGTTATTTTACCAGATATTTTGTTGGCACTAGCACTATAATACGCAAAAACACCACCGAAAACAACAGTGGAAATTAACAAAATTGCAAGCACGATAATTGCAGTTGTTTGCCCCGAAACTCTTTTTTTAGTCATATTCTCCCCTATAATGATTGTTTGCCCAAATGCTAAAAAGGCAAAACTAATCACTTTTTATTGTAAGCAAAAATAATACTACAAGCTTTTATTTATTTTATTTTAATTAATATTTTTGCCATTGTCAAACGTTTGTGCAAAATATATTAAAATTTAATTATATTTTTGCCATTGCACCTTTGTTACCTATTTTTTAAGGGATTATTTGCCTTGTTTTAACAATAAACACAAACATTTTACTAAAAAAAGAATGGATTAAACCTATTAAAAATTTGAAAATCCCAAAAACATTTTTAATTTAAGCAATATCTTGCACTAAATAATTTTTTACCAAATAAATAAATTCGCAACATCTAGGACTCCTTTCCTTATGCCAAAAACCAGAAAGTTTATTTTTTAAGCTTGTGCCCCAAAACTTTTTAATAACACTGCGAATATCACGTTCCACAGTGCAATCTGTTTTGTCATATTTCTTTGCAACTTTTGGGTAAACCTCCCTGCTAAACGCCCTAATTCTTCTATTTTCATTAATTAAAATATCCATAATATCAACCAAATAGTAATATGCCATATATTTACTAGGAATTCCCAGGCCTCTAATTCGTTTTAAAAAATAATAATTGTTGCCAATTAGTTTTCTGCATTTTTCAACTTTTAAACTCACCATTTCCTCTTTTTAAATTAAATCTTTTTTAAAAAATGAATTAATGTTTGGCATTCTATCACAAAATCTTTTCAAAATCAAGCATTTTGTACAAAATAGTTGTAATTATTTTCAATATTAAGCGAAATAAAAAAACTCACAATTTGCGGTGAGTTTTATTTATAATTTTATTAATCAATTCCTTTCATAGTTAATGAAATACGTTTTTTAGCCAAGTCAACAGACAAAATTTTAACTTTAACCTTTTCCCCAACCTTCAAAACATCACTTGGGTGAGCAACGTATGCATTGCTAATTTGTGAAATGTGCACAAGTCCGTCCTGATGAACACCAATATCCACAAACGCACCAAAGTCAATAACATTTCTTACAGTTCCATCTAGCACCATATCTGGTTTAAGGTCTTCCATTGAAAGAATATCACTTCTAAGTTCTGGAAGTGGCATATTTTCACGAATATCTCTGCCTGGTTTTAACAACTCTTTAACAATATCTTGCAAGGTTGGCACACCAACACCAATTGTTTCGGCAACCGAATTTTCACCTTTTTCATTTATTAATGCTGGCAACATACCCAACTCGCCCGCCTTAATATGTTCATTTGTTAAACCAAATAACTTTAACAATTTTTCAACAGCCGAATAGCTTTCTGGGTGAACTGCAGTGTTATCTAAAATATTTTCGCCATCGGTAATTCTTAAGAAACCAGCACATTGTTCGTACGATTTTGGCCCCATCTTTTTAACCTTTTTAAGTTCATCACGGTTAGAAATGTGCTTAACTTGTGTGCGGTAATCCACAATATTTTCTGCCAAACTGTTCGATATGCCAGAAACATACGCAAGCAAGCTAACACTTGCAGTGTTAAGGTCTACACCAACGCTGTTAACGCAATCTTCAACAGTGTTAGAAAGCACTTCTGTTAAACGGTTTTGTGGCATATCGTGTTGATATTGCCCAACGCCAATAGATTTAACGTCAATTTTAATAAGTTCTGCAAGCGGATCTTGCAATCTGCGTGCAATAGAAACTGCACTACGTAGGTTTACGTCGTAATCTGGGAATTCTTTTGCCGCAAGTTTAGAGGCACTGTAAACCGAAGCGCCAGCCTCGTTTACCATTGCGTAGCTTACTTTTCTTCCGCAATTTTTAATAAGGTCTGCAACTAAAATTTCACTTTCTTTGCTTGCCGTTCCGTTTCCTATGGCAATAATATCCACATTATTGCGATTAATCATTTCAGTTAACTTTGCCTTTGCTTGCTCCACTTTATTTTGAGGTGGAGTTGGGTGAACAACTGCAGTGTCTAACACGTCACCTTTTGTATCGATAACGGCAATTTTGCAACCATTGTAATATCCAGGATCGTAACCCATAATAATGTTATTTTTTAATGGCGCTTGCAAAAGCAATGGTTTTAAGTTAACTTCAAACATTTTAATTGCTTGTTCGTTAGCCCTGTCGGTTAACGTGGTTCTGCATTCCCTTTCAAGAGATGGGAATAATAACCTGTCGTAACTATCTTTAATAGTATCTAAAATGATTTGATTTGTAAATTCATTTTCCTTTTTATATGCCTTTCCAATTTCTGTTAAGGTTAACTTTTCGTTAATTTCAACATTAACCTTTAAGCAATCTTCTTTTTCGCCACGGTTAAGCGCCAAAATTCTGTGGCTTGGCATTTTTGCAACTTCACCAACAAAATCTTTATAATTTTCATAGGTCTTTTCTTTATCTGCTTCTTCGTCCCAAACGGCTTTAATTTGCGCCTTCTTTGCAATAAGTTCTCGTAGCACTTTTCTTAAATTGGCATCGTCACTTATTCTTTCGGCAATAATATCCATAGCTCCTGCAATGGCTTCTTTTTCATCTTTAACGCCCTTTTCTTCGCTAATGAATTCTTTGGCATATTCTTCAACTGGCATTGTGCATTCTTGTGCTTGAATGATATCCGCCAAAGGTTCAAGCCCTTTTGCCTGCGCCACTGTTGCACGTGTTTTTCTTTTTGGTTTGTATGGCCTATAAATATCCTCAACTTCAGTTAAGGTTAATGCTTCGGCAAGTGCTTTTGCAAGTTCGTCTGTCCATTTTTCTTGTTCCCTAATTGTTTTTTCAACTTTTTCTTTTTCTTTGTTTAGGTTGCGCAAGTAGTTGAGCCTATCTGCAAAATCTCTTAGAACTTGGTCGTCACACGCGCCGTGCATCTCCTTCCTATATCTTGCAATAAAGGGGATTGTGTTTCCCTCGTCAATCAAATTAATGATGTTTACTGAATAATCTTCTCTTAAGTTAAATTCGTACGCTAACTGTTTTTCTATTTCCATAATTTTTCCTTTTAACGTTGTAGCAATTTGTTTTTTTCAAAACTTTTATAGTGTAACAAAAAAAAATAAATTAAGCAAACATTTTTTTAAACGAAAAATAAAATTAAAATATAAACTTTTAATTAAAAAATCCTGCAAAAAATTAATTTTTTATTAAATTTTTATGATTTTTTAACGTTTTTATTGGTTTATTTGCAATTTTTTATTAATTTATTTTATTTTTACAATATTTTAACAAATAAAAAACGGACAATTTCTGCCCGTTTATTTTATTTTTTAGAATTTAATTTTTGTTTGTTTAAATATTCTAGCCGCCTTAATCTTGCATCTTCTTCGCTTTGTTTTAAAAGTTTTGTTTTGTTTTTCTTATTAACTTTTTCCAAAATAGCAAAACGATTTTCCGCCTCTACAAAATCTCTATAGTTCATTGTTGGCTCGTAACTATCAACCTTCATTGGCTCCTTATTTGTTGGGTTATATCTAAACAATGTGTTGTATCCACTTTTAACAGAGTTAAAACTGTGCTGTTGGCTGTATCTCATATCGTAGCCATGACTAACGCATGGAGCATACGCAATAATAACACTTGGTCCATTATATTTTTCTGCTTCAACAAAGGCAGAAACGCATTGATCTGGGTTTGCACCCATTGCAACCGTTGCAACAAACACATCTTTATACGTCATCAACATACTTGCCAAATCTTTCTTCTTTGTTGTTTTGCCAGACGCATTAAACTTAGCAGTTGCGCCTCTTGGAGTTGCCTTGCTTGTTTGCCCACCAGTGTTGGAATACACCTCTGTATCTAGAATTAAAATGTTAACATTTTCTCCACTTGCAACAATATGGTCTAGCCCGCCAAAACCAATATCGTACGCCCAACCATCGCCTCCAAAAATCCAAACTGACGGACTGGTTATAAGCGACAAATTATCCATTAAATATTGGTCGTCATTTTTAAGAATGTGTCCTCGTGCGTAATGTTTTAAATTCAAAATTAATTGTTTGTTGTATTCGTGATTTTCAGGATTTTCTAAAAATTTAGCAATAAAATCGCTAATTTTTTTGCTAAATTGCATATTTTTTAGTTTTTTTATAAAATTTTTGCGTTCATTTTTCCTTGCAAGTGCAATTCCATAACCAAACTCGGCATTGTCTTCAAACAAGGAATTTGCCCAACTTGGGCCAAAGCCATCTTTATCCTTACTGTATGGGCAGGTAGGATATGTGCCACCATAAATGGAAGAACAGCCGGTTGCATTTGCAATTAACATTCTGTCGCCAAACAGTTGGGTTGCAAGCTTTATGTACGGAGTTTCTCCACAACCTGCACATGCCCCACTAAATTCAAAATAAGGTTTTTTAAATTGAACCCCTTTTACTGTGTTTGGTGTGAATGGTGTGAAATTTGGAAGTGTTAACATAAACTCTTCGTTGGCGATTTCTTTATCTCTAGTTTTTTCGCTATCGCTCATAATAAGCGCCTTAACAGGGCAAACTTCGCTACAAACTCCACACCCAGTGCAATCTAGAGTGTTAACTTGCATCCTGTATTGCCCCTCACACACATAAGCTTTTCTGCTTGTGAACGTTTTTGGAACTTTTTTGTTGCCATCAAACACAACTGGACGAATAGCCGCATGAGGGCACATTAAAGTGCATCTTCCACACTGAATACACTTTTCACTTATCCATTCTGGCAATTTTGTTGCCAATGCCCGCTTTTCAAATTTGGACGTGTCGGTTGGCATTTTCCCAGATGCATCAAATTGGCTAGTTGGAATTTCATTGCCTTCTTGATTACTTGTTGGAACTATAATGTTTTCGTAATAATCACTTTGCCTAACTTTTGATGTGGGCGCATTTGTTATAGTTAAAAACTTTGTGTTTATTTTAAAAATGTTAGCCGTAACATCTTGCACCGCTTTTAAATTTGCATCAACAATTTTTTCACCTTTTTTTGAATAGGTTTTGATTATAGAAGTTTTTATGCTGTTTTCCGCCACCTCAAAAGGAATAACTTTGGAAACATAGAACATTGCGGTTTGCATTATTGTGTTAATTTTCCCACCTAAATTATGCTCGCTTGCAATTTTTGTTGCATTCAAACTGAAAACTTTAATTTTTTTATTAATTAAATCTTTTTTCATTTTAGTTGGCATTTTTTTGTTTAAAGTTTCAAAGTCGTAGCCAGAATTTATTAGGAACACTCCATTCGGCTTCAAGCATTCTGTTATGTCGTATTTTTCAATAAAGCCCACATTGTTGCAAACAACCATATCCACTTTTGCAGGATTAAATGGTGCATTAATAGGCAAAGAACTAGAGCGCAAATGCGAAATGGTTAAGCTGCCCGATTTCTTACTATCGTAATCGAAGTAACCTTGCAAATGGCACGTTGTTTCTTGGCCTAATATTTTGATTGTATTTTTAACCGAACTTACACTTCCATCACTTCCTAAGCCATAAACTCTCATGGAAAAGTCAGAAACCTTATCCTCATATCTATCCTTAATTTCAAGGTTTGTTTGCATAACATCATCATACACGCCAAGCGTGAAAAATTCTTTCTGCCTGCCAGTCATATTATCGAAAACCGACATAGCCATATCTGGTGTAAATTCTTTACCACCCAAACCAAAACAGCCAGAATATGTTTTAACATTAATGTTATTTTTGCTTAGTGCAGATAGCACATAACTTGTTAAAGTGTCCACACCATTAACGTCTAAATTACGCTCCAAAATTGTTATGTTTTTAACGCCTTTTGGAAGTTTGTCAATAAAGGTTTTTTCATCGAACGGTTTTAACAAACGAACTTTCATAACCCCAACGCTTCCCTTATACTGCTTTAAAGCAAGATTTAAAACGTCTGCCGAACTTCCAATGCTAACAACCACATTTTTTGCATTCTCGGCACCAAAATATTCAACAGTATCGTAATGACGGTGAGTTATTTCTGCCTGTTTTTCAAAACAAGATTTAACGTCCTCAATAACATTCTTATACTTACTTAATGCAAGAACTCGGTTCTGCATAAATACGTCTGGATTTTGGTTGCTTCCAGCCGAATATGGCGAGTGATTGTTCATTGCACTTTTTTTAAATTTATTTATAGTATCAAAATCTACTATCGTTTTCAATTCTTCCAGTTCGGTTACATAGCAAGTGTTTAATTCGTGGCTAGTTCTAAAACCATCAAAAAAACAAATAAACGGCGTGCTGGTTTTAACGCTGGCAAGCTCACACGCAATTGCCATATCGTTAACTTCTTGAACAGACGAGCAATTTACTATGTTAAAACCTGTTTTTAAGCAAGCATATATATCACTATAATCACAAAAAATACTAAGTGCATGTGTTGCCAAACTTCGCGCAGCAACATAAAAAACTGTTGGCAAAAACTCGCCCGCAATTTTATACATATTAGGTATCATTAAAAGCAATCCCTGGCTAGAAGTGAAGGTTGTGGTTTTTGCCCCCGCAACAAGCCCCCCGTGAACTGCACCCGCAACACCCGCCTCGCTTTGCATTTGTGTTATTTTAAGTTCGTTGCCAAAAATGTTTTGCTTATTTTCCAAAGCAAATTGGTCGCAATTTTCTGCCATTGGGCTGCTTGGAGTTATTGGATAAATAACAGCCAAATCGTTCATCATATATGCAATGTTAGACGCAACAAAATTGCCATCTACAGTCATTTTTTTCATACACACCCCTTTGTTAAAGTATAAAACAAGTTAAAGATTATTGCAAACATTTGCAATAGATTTTTCTTTTTGCTAAAATGAAAATATGAGATATTTAATGATTGTTACTTACGATGGAGCAAACTACTATGGCTATCAAAAACAACCCAAAGGTAAAACCATTCAAGCCGAACTAGAAAATGCAATATTAACAATAACAAAACAACAGGTTCAATGCGTTGCAAGTGGAAGAACAGACGCCAAAGTTTCAGCACATCAACAACCAGTTCATTTTGACATAGAAACTCCTGTTAACACCTCTCAATTTCTACGTTCAATAAACGGAATTTTGCCTAATGATATTAGGGTGCTTAAAATGGAAGAAACCACTTTGCACGCAAGGTATTCCGCCAAAAGAAAAACCTATTGCTATCAAATGTATTTAAGCGACATAAACCTGCCACTAATTAAAAACGCTTTTAGAATTTCGCAAAACATAGATTTTAAGGCAATGAAAAAATTTGCCAAATTAATGGTTAGAAAGCATGATTTTAACGGTTTTAAAGCAAGCGGAAGCGAAACAGAAACAAGCATTAGAACTATTTATTCCGCCAAACTAAAACGTGTTAACAATCTACTAAATTTTGAAATAACCGGCAATGGTTTCCTTTATAAAATGGTTAGAAACATTGTTGGCACAATGATTTTAATTGGCGAAAGAAAGTTGGATTTAAAGAAAATTAAACCCCTTCTTTTCACATCTTTCAAAGCAAGATTCACCGCAAAGCCAGAGTTTTTATTCTTAAAAAATGTTGAATACAACAAAAGATAATTATAAACCTCACCTTAAACAGAATGAATTGCCCCCTATTTTCGTTAAAAACAATGGCAATAATTTTGCGTTACTTTAATCTCTTTCGTTAAAATTACAGGGGAAACTCATTCTTTTTTATTAAAATTTTTAGTGAAAAACTATTGACAATGTTATAATTTTTAATTATAATTAATTTGTATTGCTCGTTAGAGCGATTTTTCCTGCCACACGGGAAAAATTGGCACTAACATTTCAACCGAACGCGAAATAGGTTGAACAAAACAAAGTTAAATTTAATAAGGAGAAAATACAATGAAAACTATTATGGCTAACAATGCCACTGTTGAAAAGAAATGGTTAATCATTGACGCTGAAGGCAAAGCTCTTGGTAGGGTTGCAAGCGAAGCCGCTAAAATTCTTCGTGGCAAACACAAAGCAACTTTCACCCCACACGTTGACTGTGGCGACAATGTTATCATTTTAAACAGTGATAAAATTATATTAACAGGTAAAAAAGAAGAACAAAAATACTTTAAACGTTATTCTGGCTACACATCTGGCTTACACCTAACTCAATACAAGAAAATGATGAAAGACCACAGTGACGTTGCACTTTTAAGAGCAGTTAAAGGTATGCTTCCAAAAAACAGCCTTGGCAGAAAAATGGCTACACACTGCCACATCTACAAAGGTGCAGAACACAACAATCAAGCACAAAAACCAGAAGTTTGGAACGGAGGTAACATTTAATGGCAGAAGAAATTGTAGAAAAGAAACCAGTTAAAAGAGCAACTAAAACAACCAAAGCCAAAGCAGTTAAAGCAAAAGCTCAAGAATTCTTAGGCACAGGCAGAAGAAAAACTTCTGTGGCTCGCGTTCGTTTAACAGTTGGCTCTGGCTCAATTAAAGTTAACGGAAGTGAATTGAAAGATTACTTCGATTTAGACACATTAATAACAATTGTTAAACAACCACTTGTTTTAACAGAAACAACCGAAAGTGTTGACATTGTTGCTAACATCTATGGTGGTGGCAAATCTGGCCAAGCAGGCGCATTGCGTTTAGGCATCACTCGTGCTTTAATGGAATATCGCCCAGAATTAAGGCCAGAACTTAAAAAGGCAGGTTTTGTAACCCGTGATGCTAGAAAGAAAGAACGTAAAAAATACGGATTAAAGAAAGCTCGTCGTGCTCCACAATTCAGCAAGAGATAATATGTACATTACAAAAAATATGTTGCAATTTGCAACATATTTTTTTGTTGTGTTTAAACTGTATAATCAACTAATTTTTTATTAAAACAAATAAAAAGAGAGATGTTGACTTACACTCGAAAGCACAAATCCTCTAAGTTGTGGACTTCATGCCTGCTGGCATTGATTATCCAAACAAAATATTGCACTTTTTTTGGAGCATAGAACTATCTCTCTTGCGTAAGGGTTTTCCTTACATTAATATAATGTGTTAAAAATTTTTAAATATTCATTATTTTATCTTTTAGATTTTTGTTTTGGCTTTTTACTTGGTTTTTTTATTATTACTAACACTATATTTAACAACAAAATGCCATCAATCGCCAGCACAAATAAGCAGTAATTGAAAGGTAAATTTGTTATAATGTACTTGCCTGTAACAATGCCCATAGCGCCATTTTCTGCAAGTGTAAACAGAACACTTCCATCATTATCAGTTCTGTAAATTGTGGAATTAGCGTCAGTTAACTTATTTAAAACCTCATCTGTTGGATGCCCATATGTATTATATCCACAAGAAATTACTGAAATTTCTGGCGTTACAGCATTTAAAAATGCGTCGCAAGTTGAATATTTACTTCCATGATGTGCAACTTTTAAAATTTCACAATCCAACTCGCTTCCATACACTTCCACAGCTTTTAATTCAGCCTCCTCGCCAATATCACCAGTGAAGAGGAAATCGGTTGTGCCGTAGGTTAATTTAATTATTGGGCTGGAATCGTTTGTATCGTCAAATTCTGCAAATGGGCCATAAAATTTAAAAGTGTAACTATCTCCAATGGTTGTGCCATCTGCATTTGTTTTCACAGTGTAATTTCCTGTTTCTATGTGGTTGATTAAGTTTGTGTATGTGGAAGAATTAGAACCAATTGTTGGCAAATATATTGTGCTAACTTCAAAATTCTTTAATAGGTTTAAAGCCCCACCAACATGGTCTGAATCTGCATGCGACAAAATTAAATAGTCTATAACATTATCACCATCAACACTCAAAACCTTATTTCTAATATACGAAACAAGCGTGGAAGATTGGTCAACTTCGCCCGTGTCGATTACCGCAACTTTTCCATCTGGCAAATTAATTGCTGCAGCATCACCCTGCCCAATAGAAATGAAATGCACAAGCATATTTCCTTGCACTGTAACAACATTAAAAGTATTTTGCATAAAGCTAGTAAACCAAGGGTTTATCCAACCGTTGAATGCACAACTGGCAGTTAAAACTGCAATTAAAATAACCAAAATTATAACTTGTCTCTTTTGTTTTTTAGTTTTCACACTTCTTCCTTATTTTTTATATTTTTGATAATTTAACCCCACGCTATTGCTTCCAAAATTCATTACGTGATTTTACCTATGCAAATGTAAAATTCTTTTAATTTGTAGCATTGCCGCCATAGCCGAGTTATATCCCTCTTCTATCATAGCATCTTTTTCAACAATTTTCAACGAATTAAAGCGCTCCATGTTAGGCGAAATAACAAAATTACTTAATTTTAAACCTTTTTGTGAATTGTTAACCATCATAATGCCTATGCTAGTTATAAACTGTTTCCACGATTTTTCACTATTCGTTCCCCCGCCTCGGCCGCTGTTACAATCAATTGTAATAACAATATCACAACCATGGTTAAGTAAAACATCTGCCGGAATGTTGTTTTTAACACCCCCATCTATTAAATTCATACCTCTATACTTCACTGGTTTAAAAATCCACGGAATGGCACAACTTCCCGTTATAACAGACGCCAAATTGCCTTCCGAAAAATCAACTTCCATACCAGTTTTTAAATCTACCGCCACAGCAAAATATGGAATTGATAATTCTTCAATCTTTTTAACTGGCATAATTTCCTTAATAATTTCGTTAAGTGAATCCATACTAGATGGAAAAATTCCAAGCTTTTGCTTTTTAAAAGCTTTATCTTTAACTCTTTCTATTCTGTTGTTAATTTCTTCAAAACTTTCACCGGTTGCATACAATGCGCCAAACAAACTCCCTGTGCTTGTGCCAGCCACCATATCAAACTTTATACCGCACTCCTCAAACGCTTTAAATGCTCCCAAATGCGCAAATCCTCTTGTTCCGCCTCCACTTAAACATAGCCCCACCTTAACACGCCTTTGGGGTTTCTTTTTAAAAATTTTAAATATAGCCATACAAATATTATACACACAATTTAAAATTTTAATTTTATATGTAAAAATTTTTATTTTTTTATAATTTATATTTATTTTTAATTCTTTTTGCCATTTTTATTGTATTTTTTATTGTATTTTTTAATTATTTTTTAATTAATAATGTAATTTTTTTAATTTTATTTTATTTTTGAAACAAAAAAACAAACCATTTCTGGTTTGTTTTTTATTATTTATTTCCATTTCCTTGAGCATCTCTAATCTTTTGAAGGATAACATTAGTATGTTCAATGTCCGCTTCAAGTTGAGCAATTTGTTTTTCTAAAATGTCGTTTGTGCGTTCCAAAATTGGGAATCTATCTTTATTTGCATTAATAACTTCTTCGCAATGAGCAACACTTAAACGCAAGCCGTCTAATAGTTCAAGTTCGTTAGCAAGCTTCTCTGCCTTTTCCTTATCTATGTCAACATAGTTGTTAACACCATATAAGGCAACCTTCTTCTTAGCAACAACAGCATCTTTTCTGCGTAGTTTTGTTTGGAATTTTTCAAGGTCCTTCATAACCTTTTTAAGTGGACGATATTCTTTTAGGTTAACTTTATAATCTTTTTTAACCATTTTTAATCTTTCTTCAAGGTTAAGCAATCTTTGCAAGCATTGTTCTTCTGTCATATTATCCACAGTAACAACTGTTGTTTTATTTTTTCTAACTTCTTCCAATTGTTGATTTAAACTTTCAAGTTGAGCTTTTAAACCTTTAATTGTGTCTGCTGCAGCTTTAAGCTCTGCATCGTTTCTATCATCAATAATAACCGGTGGCGCTGGTAGAGATTTGTTTGCAATGAAAGTTCTAACTTCTTGTAAAATTTCTTCATCATCGTCATCTTCAATATCGATAATATCTTCAAATTTAATTTCTTCTTCAACAATGTCTGTTTGTACTTGTTTTTCAACTGGAGCAATTTCTTGTTTTGTTTCAGCTTTCTTCACTTCGGTCACTTTGCTTTCTGCAACTCTAACCACTGGCGATTTATCAGCCTCTACTCTAACATTTTCAATTTCTTTTTTAATTTCTTTAGCAGGAACTTCGGTTTCTGTTTGTTCTGCAGCGTCCTCAGTTTCATTTTCATCGTCCGCTTCTAAGTCAGACAATTCTTCTTGCGATTTGTTTAAATAATCGTCTAAATTATAAGAATCTAACACAGAATCTGTTTTAACTGATTTGCTTTGAATAGTTTCAACCTCTTCTTCCACAACATCATCTGCAATTTCTTCAATTAATGCGTCAATGTCAAAGTCATCATCAAAATCTTCATTATTTTCAGTTTGAGGAGCTTCTGCTACTGGTGCACCTGGTTCAGCATAAATTGGTGTGGTAGGTTCTGCGTAAATCGGTTGAACTGGTTGCTGATACATAGGTTGAACTGGTTGTTCATTAATAGGTTGAGCATATTGATTATAATTTTGTTGTTGTGAATATGGTTGATAGTATGGATCTCCGTAAGTTTGTTGTGGTTGAACATATTCTGGTTGTGGTTGAACTTTAGCTTGCGCTTTTAACCTATTTTCCATTTCTGCCAATTCGGCGTCGTCATCTTCCAACAAATTGAATAGCTCATCTTCTGCAGTTTTTTCAGCCATTGCCTTTGCACGTTCTGCCTTTGCTGCGTTTATTGATTCGTAATTGAATTCCTTTTGAGCATTAAACTCTTGTTGGTATTGTTTGTATTGTGTGAAATCCAACGCTTCTTTTGTAGGTTTAGAATCTACCCTCTTTTCGGTATCAAACACGTTTATAACCATGTGACCTATAAATGCAATAATACCGCTAGCAACCAACACTATTCCTGCGATTGCAATAATCGTTACAAATGCTTGCCAAGCCATAATAATCTCCTTATTTCGTTTAAATTTTTTCTATTATACAGCATGACTTAGAAATTTTCAATACCTTTTTCTAAATTTTTTTAAATTTTTATAAAAAATGGCAACATTTATAACTTTTTTCTTGCAAAATGCTACCAATTTTTAAAATTTTAATATTTATTTAAAATTTCTTAACCCCTTAGGATAATGATTCTTAGCAACTCCATTTGTTATTTTAACCCCACCAACAGCAGCCGAATTGATTAAAACCGCCGCATAACCGTTTTCGTTTTCACAACTAAAGGTTTCCCCTTTTAAGTATTTTTCAACATTCAAATGTGTAAATTCTAAGTCGATTTTGTTATTAAATTCCAAGCCAAAAGCGGCAAATAAATTATGATGCGGTTCCACACGTTTATCATGCCTTTCAAAAGCTCTAACTCCCCAACTGATATAATTTATTTTTCTTTTTATTAGTTGGGTGTTTGAAACAATGTACGAAAAGTTGCCACTTTCATACACTGAACAAGTTAAATTTGTGTTAGCTTCAAGCCACTTTTGTGCAGTTTTATCTACACATAACCTCATTGGATTTTCAGCACAATGCAGGTTCTCGCTTTTCTTTTTTAGCACTGCAACAAACTGACCTTCTCCCTTAACCCTATGCGGATATAGCCTTACCGCTTGTTCTAAATTTATTCCTCGTGAAATATTTTGCTTTATGTTAACAATTTCATAACCATAGTTTTTCATAAAAGTTGTAACAACTTGCTCATTCTCTTCTAACGAATAGGTACAAGTTGAATAAATTAAAATGCCATTTTGTTTTAATGCAATATCTGCGTGATGCAAAATGTTCAGTTGCCTTTCAGCGCACATTGCTGGCAAGTTTTTGTTCCATTCTTGCACCACCGTTTCGCCTCTTCTAAACATTCCCTCTCCGCTACACGGAGCATCTACCAAACAAACGTCAAAGGTATTGGCATATGCTTTTGCAATGTTTTCGGGCTTATCGTTGGTTACAATAACATTTTTTAACCCCATTCTCTCTATATTAGAAAAAAGAATTTCGCTTCTGGTTTTATTTATTTCATTACTAACAAGTGTGCCATTTGGAATTCTGTTTGCAATTTGAATGCTTTTGCCACCAGGCGCAGCACATAAATCTAACACAAGTTCGTCACCTTTAAACTGGTGAGCATTAACTGTGAACATGGCACTTGGCTCTTGCATATAAAAAACTCCCGCATGGTGCAATGGGTGCCTACCCTTTTTTGTGCTGTCAACATAAAAGCCGGCAGGTTCATACTCGATTGGTGAAATTTTAAAATCAATTAACTCTTTAAACTTGCCAACCGCCATTTTGTTTTGATTAACATAAATTGCATTTTCTTTTGGTTGCTCTAGCGATTGCAAAAACATAGGGTATTCATCACCCAAAATGCACTTCATTCTGCTTAAAAAATCTGGACTTAGGTTTAACATATCAAAATTATAGCAGAAACATTAAAAAATTACCACAATTTGTTGATTTTTTTTTGCTTTTTATCTAAACTAATAGTAAGAAAAAAGGGGTTACTATGCGCGCATTAGACGTTATTAAACAAAAACAACGTTTTGAAATGTTTAGCCAAAAAACAAAGGAAAAGGTTTTGGAACTAAACGCTTTTTTTGGCAAGTATAACATGCATTTTGAAGATAGAATTAAAAAAACGTTTATTTACTACGACACACCAAATTTAGACCTGCAAAAATCTAGAATTGTGCTTTACATAACACACATTGGAAAATTATGGGAACTAAACATGGCAACCGAAAAAATTAATTCCACAACAAGATACGCCATGCGCACCAACTATAAGCATTTTACTTTGCCAATTAAACCTGGTGATAGCTTAATGAAACATAAGGACTTTTTAATTAACAGTTTTAAAGAGATGTTCCTTTCTGGGGTGGACTTGGATCCGGAATTCCTGCTTCAAAAACTTCAACAGGCCTACACAATTAACACTGTTAGCACAGAATATCGCAGCATTAACGTAACGGGTTTAAAAATTACCTATTCCTTCGATAAAGATATTTACACAAACCATTTCAACAACGAAAAAGTTGAACACAACGTTTTAACCATATATCAACATAGCGACAGCAACACAAACGAAGCTTATGAAGATTTAATTAGCAAACTAACAAGATATTTAAAAGAACTAACGCCAACCGACGAAACCAAAATTAAAATTGCCCGCCGTTTAACTTCGGAGAAGGCAATTCAAACCAAAAACTTACAAGCTCAACTTTTGCAAAAAAAGTTGGAAGAAAAAAATAAAAATAAGAAAAAAAGGAAGTAACTTCCTTTTTTTGTTTATACTGTTTATAGTTTAAATTTACGCTTCTTCGGCTTCTGGAATGTCGGCAGATAGGTATTTCCCAACCAATTCTTCAGTTTCACTAACGTTGTTTGCAATTTTAATTCTGTGAAGATAGTCGTTATCGCCAACCGTTTTATAGAAATACAAGTAATTTTCGTCTAAATCGAAAGCCGGAATTGCAGCTGCATCTTGCGATGCTTCTGGTTTAAACAACTTTTCAACGGTTGTTAGCGTTACACTTTCAACGTCTTCACCATTTTTAAGGTCGTTGCAGCTTGCCATTTTAACTGCGTTTTTATCATTGCAATAAATGATATATCCATTTTTAATGCCAATAATTTGAACAGTTGTTGCGTCGTCATCTTCCAACACGTTAGAAATTGGATTTTGGCTTCCATAAGGTATCATTAAAATTTTATTTTCCTTGCAAACCACAACATCTTCGCCATCTTCGGTTAGGAACATTTGTGTGAAGTTGTTGCTTGCAAACAACATTTCCAAAGCTTCATCGTTTTTAAAGTTTGCACGATACAAATCTTCATTCTCGCCATTTTTAATTGTTGCGTAAACATATTTATTAGAAACAAATTTAACTTTAATTTCGTTTGCGTTAATTTCATATTCTGTTTTGCTGTTAGAAGCAACATTATAGCGGAAAAGCACATTTTCGGTTTCGTCTGTGCCGTTCTTTTTGCGGTTTAAAGCAAAGAAAACATTTGCACATTGATCCGCTTCGCCAACTTCAACGTTGGAGGTTGTGTCCCAAACAACAGTAGATAATTTTGTTGCAACTTTTTCAACATTCTTCTTGTTGTTAAGGTCCACCCTGTATAGCACATTTTCGTCGGCATTATCTAAACTTGTTCCGCTTTCAAACACTAACAAATATGCGTTAGATCCATTAAAGAAATATTTAAAACTTAATTTATCGTTATTAACTGTGGATTGATAAACTTTTTCCACCTTTTCAGTTTCTAGGTTCATGCGGTTAAACACAACCCTTTGCTTAGCCCATTCGGCATCGCCAACCTTGCCAGACACATCTTCCAAACAAGGAGTGGTAAAATATAAATAACCTTTATTTGCAAACAAATTAGTTGCTTCAAACCCACAAAGCGCATTGCTTAGAACTCTAGCATTTTCCACTTCGCCGTTTTCGTTGCGTTGCAAGTTTCCGTTTTCATCAAGTTCTGCAACCATTAATGCCCCAACGGTGAAAGTTTGATTCTTGCTTGTTAAATCGTCAGTGTCGTTATATCCGTTAACAAAGTAAAGGAAATTTCCAACCTTAACCGAAAATCCGCCGTTATTTTCACCAACTGCGCCTTTAGGTGGGTGCCCACCATCTGGTTTGCAAGCAACAAGCCCAAAACCAAAAACGCAAAGCATTAAGCATATTAAAATTTTAGTAAACTTTTTCATTCTAACCTCTAAATAATTATAGCCAAAAATTTACGCATTAAACAAACCGAAAATTGGCCTAATTAACCGTTTAAATTGCTTAAAACATATTAGCACAACAAGGCAACATTGTCAATCAATTTAGTAAAAGGAAATACCAAAAAATGCGTAGAAATTCGGCAAAAAATAACCACATAGTGCCAAAATTCTTGTAATAACCTAAAATTTGGGCTGATATAATAGAAATATGAAAAGCAAAACCATAATAATTCAATCCCCCACCAGCCCGCAACAGCGCGGAATTTTAACCCTAACTGAAGAAACCGACCTTTTAACCTGCAAACTAAGGTTATATAACTGCCCCAAACTAAGCAGCGAATGCAAGTTGGGAATATATCACAACAAAGAGGTTTTCACCGCCAATTTGCTAGAAAAAAATGGAACATATTTAAGTTCGTTTGTTGGCAATTTTAACATGGAAAACGACTTTTATTCCGCCATAATAAACCCCCAAAATTCCAATGAGGTTTTGCTGGCGGGCGGAACTTATGCGGGGTGCTATTTTAACGACTATTCTGTTTTTGAAGAAAAAGAATACGCCAATCAGCAACTTCGCTCTGCTGAGTGTGACAAAGAGATACTTCGTTCCACTCAGTATAACAATGCAAATAATAACAATCAAAATATTCCTTGTCATTCTGAACGCAGTGAAGAATCTGAACAACCTTGCCCAAACTGTGCAACCTGCAAATATAAAGAATTTTTCTATTCCAATTTTAAGGATAATAAGCATGCGGAAACAAACAAAGATTACCTAGTGGGCACTGGCAACAACGTAACAGAATGCCACACCACGCTTGCAACAACAACCCTGCAAGATGAAAACGAGATATTTAGCACGACTGAGTGTAACAAAGAGATACTTCGCTCTGCTCAGTATAACAATGGTGTGTGTCATTCTGAACGCATACCTTGTCATTCTGAACGTAGTGAAGAATCTCAGGGATACTTCGCTTCGCTCAGTATGACAAAAAATGAATGTCAAGGCAATATTAATCAACAAAGGGAAATTCCTAAAAGCCTAATTGAACAACTTATTCCACAGTTTAACTACATTTTTGAAAACTACCCGCCAAACAGCGAATTAAACAACCTTGTTATGGGCGGAAAATTTGTGCAAATAAATGAAAATGGCGAAAACTATTCGCTGGGCGCAATATACGAAAACAACCAAATGAAATACATTTGCTATGCCCTAAAATGCAGTTACAACACGCCTCCGCCCAAAGAACTTGGCAAGCACCACCAATGGCTTCCGCTAGATGTGGCAGACCCCTTAACCGACGGATATTACCTAGTTTTTCAAGATGCGCACGACCTTAAAATTGTGGAAATGTAAAACTTAAACCATTGGTTTTTAATGTAATTAAAAACGAAAAAATTGAAAATTAAAAAAATTTTTAATTCACTATAATGGGAATTTGCTTGGTTGCTCTTCTAGCTTTCGGTGGTACTTATGCGTACTTTACTGCTAGCGCAAATAGCAAAAAAGCTACTGTTACTACTGGTATCGTAGCATTAACATCTGGTGCTAAGGTTGAAACTACAATCACAGGCGCCGTAACCGGAACTCCTGTTTTAGGAGATGTTGTATATTCAATAGGGACAACCGATGTTAGAAGTTTTGCTTTCGTAAAAATGGTTGTTACATCTGCAGATGGTGTAACCGCAAAAGATTTGTTTGGCAGTGACATTACCGTTAACGCTGCTTGGACAAAATTGACTGGAGTTGAGGGCGTTGATGATGTATGGTATCAAGAATATAAAGAAACAGAAGGTGACACTTTCGCTGGAGCCTTTATTTCTGCTTTAACTGTTACAGCTAGCCCAAATTGGGTTGAAGGTGAATCTCAACCAAAAGCAATGGGTGCTAATTTTACAATTTCATTAACAGGTCAATCAGTTCAAGCTTACAAATCTGGAGCTCAAGGCTCAGAAGTATATCATACAGCTGCTGAAGCTTATGCATTATTGACATGGAATTAATCTTTAAGATTAACAAAAAATCTCTCATCAGAGAGATTTTTTCTTTTAAAAAAACGGGGTTCCCACAAAGCGAAGGCTTTGAAGGGGATAAGGAATAGTCGCCCAATGGGCGAACTATTACGTAATCTTGCGTATGCAAGATTTTGCCCCCCCCACAAGGTATATATTTATATGTGAGAAATGAAAACTTTTTCATTTCTCACTTTATTAATATATATAAAGCAACAAAAAACAGCAAAAAAACTCACCTAATAGTGAGTTTTTTCTTGTGTTAATCTTTTAGGATTAAGCTTTTGGGAATAATAATGCTGCTGCATCTGCTGCAGTGGTTGCTGCAGATTTTTGAATAGAGCGACATTTGATTGTAAGTGTAGCATTAACACCCATGTCGTCATGTGCATCATTATTAGAAGAGTCTGCATTCCAATCAGAAGAAACTTCAATTGCAGTTGCAAAAACGTGAGTTCTGTTTGTATCTTCTGTAGATGCTTCTTTAACGAAGTAAACAACAGTTGTGCCTGTTGCACCTGTAGCTGCATTAGCAGCAGCTACTTCTGAACCAAAAGTGTTGCCTGTATAAGACAATTTGCTTAGTAATGTAGCATTACCTGTTGTTGAAACTTGAAGAACAATCCAAGTGTCAACGTCTGATTTGTCTTCTACTTGGATGGCAGCTGAAATAGTGTCACCAGGTAAAACACCAGTTTCTGTTAATGTAACAGTTGAACCGTTAAGCAAAACTGTACCAGTGGTAATTGAACCTGTAACAAGGTCTGCAGATGTAGCGGTAAACCACGCATAAGTACCACCGAAAGCTAGAAGAGCAACCAAGCAAATTCCCATTATAATAACGGCAAAAGTTGATTTTGTCATCTTTCTTGTTTTATTTTTTGTCATTTTTAATTTCCCCTTTTAATATTTTTTGTTTGGGCTTGCACCAAACCGCTGTTTGCATTTAACTGATGTTAAACGCAGATTTGCAACTTTAAGTTGCCATAATTCCTAAAATGCTTTCTTTTGTGAAGTGCATTTTATATAGTTTGCCACACCCCAAGGATATCGTTAGGGAGCGACTTGTTTGCTTATAAACTAATTTTCTTCACTTTGTTCGAAAATATAGTTTGTTGTTACTCAAAATAAACAAACAAATTTGCAAATTTATTTGTGCCAACATAAGCACAACTTACAAGCAATCTACATCGACCTCGACCACTTTCAACATAATAATACCGCTTTTCGACACATTAAGTCAAACAAATTTAACAACTTTTTAAAAAATTATTTTTTCACAAACCCACTTGCAAAATTTTTATTATGTGCTATTATATTAATGGAATTAATGGACGTATTAATGGAATTAATGGACGTATTAATGAAATTAATGGACGTATTAATGAAATTAATGGAAACTTCTATTAATGTAATTAATTGAAACCTTTATTGATGTAATTAAATATAACTTCAATTTGTTTTATAGGGGGCTTTATGGCAAAAAGAAATAATTCTAATTGGTGGGCTTACGAAGGGCTAGATTTTGAAACCGACATTATATCCGCCACCAACCTGCAAGAAATTAACGACTGCCAAAATTTAGCTGCGTTTGAATTTCACAAACAAAAAGAACAATCTGCACAAATGAAAACTTGTTGGGACTTGTTTGCATCTTATTCCATGGCGCTAAACAGAATGTATGTGCAAGTGGTTCCACTTTTTGTTAATCTGCATTTGGGAGAGGTTGAATTTTTTGAATTTATGGGTGTGCCGTGCACCAACTTAAATGGATCGCTTCCCGGCACGGAACGAATTGCTAAAGTGGAAGCTCTTAAACCTTTGGCAGATAAAATTAGAAAAGCCGAAAGAAAATTAAGCGACCATTTTGTTTCTTCCAAAAAAACAGAAACCGCTGGGCAGTTTATGCTTAAGCACCAAATTTTAACCAATCTTCAGCATTTTGCAAACAGAGTTTGGTTGCTTTATGGTATGTGCACTTATAAACTCACAGTTATGACGCACGAACGTGCCAAACAATATAACCACAAAAACAGCCCTAAGGAATATAACAAACTTTATGTTAAACTTTTGCAAGGAAAAGCGTTGCTAGAAAATGTGGACAGAAACACCGTTGTTAACATTTCGGAAAACAAAAACCTGTTCACCCCAACCGAAGTTAACCCAAGAAGCGAATTTGAAAACATTGTTGTTGCTTTGGGCGAACACGCTTTTAGTTTGGAAGATTACAACACTGCGCTTGCATCTCTTAACCCTAACCAAGCAACTGAACATAAGGATTTTAAACTTTTAACCTTTAACTACATTCAAGGCAGCAGCATTAACATTTTACCAATTAAGCAATGGATTGAAAGCGCAAAACAAAAAAAGATAGATTTAACCTTTTTAAAACCAAACTTTACAAGCAATAACAATGCTCGTTTGCCCGACATTCTTGCCACAATACAAAATTTGTGCAAACTAATTAAAGGGTTAAAGTTTAAATATAAAACCAAATCTATTGCCAACGCTTTGGGTGAATTGTATGATTGCAGGTTGCAACTTAAATTTATGTTGCCTCACCTAGAAACATATAAACAGCACCTTATTAACGAACAAAAAATTAGCATTAAAAAAGTTATGCACGATTTGGAAGTTTACGACAAAGAAACCGCCATTGAATATTTGGAAACCGCACACCCAGAACACCTAAACTCACTTAAGCAGGCAGTTAACCTTTGCAGCAAATCCATTGCAAGCATAACCGAAACCTTGCAACAAATAGACGAGTGCCAACAACATTACGGAAATTTACCATTCCACGATATTAACGAAACCGAAAACGATGTTTAAAAACTTTTAGCCCAATAAAATTAACAAAACCCAAATAGAAATTTAAAATTAATAATTAAATTAAGCAAAAAAATGTTATTAAATTAATTGGCAATTATTTATTAATTAAAAATGAAAAACATTTAAAATTTAAATTATTTTAATAAAAAATAATTATTTTAGCAAAAAAATGGGCAATTTTGCCCATTTTTTATTTTTTAATTAATTTTTAATTTAAAATTAGTTTTTATTTAATATGCATTTATGTTTTTTTATTTAATTAAATGATTAATAATTAAACTGTGGTTTGGTCTTCTGCGTCGGCAGTTTTTTCCGCTTCTGCCAAGCCAGAAATTATAGATTTATATGTTATTTTTTTAACATCTTTCAAAGTGCAACCTTTACGGAATTCTTTCATTTGGGTTTCTTTTGCAACTTGTTTTGCAGTTTTAATAATTTCTGTTGCACCAAAAGCGTCTACAACCTTGGCAATAACGTCACTGCCGTATGTCTTTTCAAGCTTCAAAAGTTCATCTAACTGTTGCAGTGTTGCTTGTTTAGATTTTGCTTTAATAACTAACAAAATTTCGTCTGCTGTTGCAGCCTTTTTATTGTTGTGCAAATATCTTGCCACATCTTTTGGTTCTAGTTTGCACACGTTAACCTTACCCACCATAGATACATTAACATAATATTCTTGGCCATTTTGAATGTTTTCTGCAATGCTTGCGCCTGTTTCTTTTTCTGGATATTTTGGATAAATCATAACCCCTCCTCTGTTCTAATAATTACATATTAGCATATGATAGCCAATCTGTCAACCCCCAAATTTTGCATTCCCTTATTACGCCCCCTGCTTTAACTAAACTTTTCTTGCTACTTATTTTCTCTACCTTTAAACACACATAACTAGCCAATAACTACTTTACGTTTGGTTTAATCTGCACTTTAAGCGAACGAAAGTGCCAAAATAACCCGTAAAAACTTTCTTTAATAATTTTAAAAATTTTTGCACCCTTTAAGTTGACAACAGGATTTTTATTTGTTATAATCAACTTGTTTAATGAAAAAATGAAACTTTTTGTTAAGCAGTGTTAGTAAATTTAATAATTAAATGGAGAGTTACTCAAGAGGTCGAAGAGGCGTCCCTGCTAAGGATGTAGGCGTAGAAATGCGCGCGAGGGTTCGAATCCCTTGCTCTCCGCCAAGTGATAACAATCCGAACCCTTGTGGTCGGGTTGTTCTTTTTTTGTCAAAAATTCGGTTTCTAATTCAAAATCTGGTTGTTCACTTAGCTTTAATTGTGTTCCTTTATCATCACTAATGTTAAAGTAGATAAAACACTCATCATCAAACAACACAACACGGTTGACAAACATATCAATCAATCTTTGTTTTGCATTGTTAAGTGAATAATCTAAATCTTTGAAAGAACATAAATAAGAATAAACAAGATTTTCATCAAGTGGTTTAATCGTTAGCATTTCTCTGCTAATGATTTTTTCTTTTAATTCTTTATTCGCAATTTCAAGGTCTCTCATTCTATCGTTTGTTGTGTCGTTAAATATTCCATTTTCAAGAGCACGCAAAAGGTTTGCAAGTTTTTTGTTATTCTCTTGCAATTCTTTGTTTAAATTTTCTAATATTAAATCTTTCTCTATAAACTTGTTATAACTATTTGTTGTTTCCTTTGCTATTGCTTTTAAATTTGCACTTTGCAAAAAGTTTTGTGTTGCCTGTAAAACAATATCTTCTATGTATTGTTGTGGAATAGATTTTTTATCACACTTTGCTTTATTTTTCTTCTTTGTAAAGCATTTGTAATAGTTGTAGATTGTTCCAAGTTTACCTTTACCACAATCTCCCGTCATTAAGCCACCACATTTGCCACAAATAAGCTTTCCACTAAGAAGATAGTTAACTTCGGTCTTATGATGAGCAGAAGTTCTTTTTGACACCTTTAATCGTGCATTTACTTCATCAAAAACTTCTTCACATACGATTGCTGGATAGATATTTGTATAAGTTGTGTCATCTGCATAAACAACACCTTTGTAATTTTCATTTCTTAATACTCTTGAAACCGAGTTTATACTCCAATCTTTACCATAGCCATTTTTAATGCCTTTATCTTTTAGCATTACAACAATGTCTTTAATCTTTTTGCCAGACAAATATTCATCAAACATAAGTCTAACAATATTTGCTTGTGTTTCGTTAATGCTTAATTTAAGATTTTCAACATTATACCCATAAGGAGTTCTACCACCTGTGAACTGACCTTTAATTCTGCTTTCTTTAAGCCCACGTTTAACCTTTTGAGATAGTTCAGCAGAATAATATTCATTAACACCGATAATAACATTTTCAACCAATCTGCCTTCTGGTTTGTCTGAAATATTTTCAGTTGCAGAAACAACCTTAACCCCATTGTTTCGTAAAGCCAAAGTGTTAATAGCACTATCATATCTATTTCTTGCAAATCTATCTAATTTGTAAACCAAAACAGCTTCAAAGGTTCTTTGCTTGCTGTCATATAGCATTTGTTGAAAAGCAGGACGATTATCATTTGTTCCCGTCTTTGCTCTATCAACATACTCGCTAACAATCACATATCCATTTCTTTCAGCAAATTCTCTACAAACACGGACTTGACCTTCAATACTTTGCTCAGTCTGACTAGAACTTGAATATCTTGCATATATAACAGCTTTAATCATAATTTACTCCTTAATTTTTAACAATGTTTTTATAAAACTCAATAACTTCAATTAAACTTCTTAATTCAGGTCTTGTATGATTTTTATGCCCGTCTTTAACTTTTTCTTCCAACACTGTAATAGATATTGCAATTATTACAGCTAAGCAATCTTGAATAAAGGACTCTTCAATACTCATTTGTTTAGTTGAATAACCATAAGTATTTGAAGTTTGCCTATACTTCAAATTTTTTTCAATATCTTCATCTTCAAGAATCTGCTTCAAATAGTTTTCTCCGTTAACAATATCCATAGAAACTAAATAAGAAACAATCTTGTTGATTTCGTTCTTATAATCAACATCTTTTTCAGTTTCTTTTAGATTGTTTAAGAATTCTATTAGTTCTTTTATTCCGTAATTCATAATATCTCCTTTAATCTATATTTACCCAAATAACGGCACCCATAGGGTGTTTATATGGAATAGGCTTTTCATATCTTTTAGCATTAGAAATTATCCAAGCATAAGTGTTTTTGTATGGAAGGTTTTCCACACCATTCAATATACAATGCTTATCTTTATTGTTTTGATAATCCGCTAAGGTTAATTTCTTAGAATCCATTATATCACATTCGCCAAAAATATGTTTGGTTCCACTTTGAATTAAATAAACTTTTCCACGAATTTTTGTATTTGAACTTCTAATTTCCCAAATCTTTTCATTAGAAAGAATTTTATTTAACCAAAACTCTTTTATAATCAAACCTTTCATATAAACTCCTAACATACATTAAATTTATAAAACTTATCAAATGTGACTTAAAGTCGGTTGTAAAATAAGTCACATTCTTGCTACTATTATATAAATAAAAATGGAGAAAGTCAATGATTAAAGAAAAAGTTGGACAAAGAATAAAAGAATTAAGAACAAAACAAGGTTTAAGTCAAGAAGAATTTGCTTTTAAATGCGATTTAGACAGAACCTATATTACAAGTTTAGAAAGAGGCAAAAGGAACATTTCACTTGAAAATTTAGAAAAAATAGCAAAAGCATTTAATATGTCTTTAAGTGAATTTTTCAATTTTTAATACCAAGGAGAATATATGGATAATATTTGGATACTAACAGAAGAAAGACCAAAAGAAAGTGTAGTCAAGACAATACTTAAATTATTGCAAAGCGACTTTAACATCTCTCTAAACATCGAAAATGTTGTTATTAAACCAATTATAGAAGAAAGCTATTTTAGATTTACATATATTGTTGAAGGTGTTAACTCAACACTATTTGATAAAGTTTATTTAAAATTGGTAAGCGGAAATTCTAGTTTTATTGATTATTTAGTTTGCAAACAAGAACATGAACCAGAAGATGGAGATTGCTCTAATATACTAATGGCGGTAGAAGAAACAAAAACAAGCGATAAGGAATCACGAAACACAGGAGTTTCTCAAAGAGCAACGAAATTTATATATGCAAAAAAATATTGCCCAGATGCAAAACTTTATATGCTATATAACGATGAACTTGAAAATGATGAAGATAAAAAACCAAGTGATACAAATATATTTGGAACAAACATATTGTTAACCTTAGGAGTTAAAATAGTTGGCAAAAGCAATCTTACTTGGTTTAATCCATTCTCATCAATCGATGAAGTAATTGCTTTTAAAAATGAAATGAGAGACCCACCTGATGGAAATGTTCCTATTAAAATTACAAAAAATGATGATGTAATTTACATTTCAGGAAGATTGTCTAAACCAAAAGAAGCAGGAAATATCGGTCATGACCCAAACATTGGAACATTATCAATGATTAGTGGTGTTTTAAGAGCTCTTGGTTGGACACAAAGAATAGTTATTACAAGACATGGAACAACTCAACAATATGTTTCAAGAAATAAAACTAATAAATTCCTATATGTATGTAAATTATTAAATTTAGAAATGGACGGATTGACAATTACATATCCCGATACTTATAGAGAAAAATATTGGCACTATGAAAAATCATCTGAAAAAGTCGCTTCTATACTTCTTCATATAATGTGCTCTAATGTTGGTATTAGATATATTTATGAAAATCATGCTGGTTGCGAAAGAGGATATTTCAAAAATGCTAATGGTGATTTAATCACTTTACCTAAAAAAGACACTCACGGCGAGAATTTACTAATCCCTGATGTTATACTTTCTGATACTACAAATAGAAATATTTATTTAATTGAGGGTAAAAAATTAACAACTCTACAAGTGGGTTTAGCAGAAATTGAAGATTATGATAGCATTGAAGACGAGTATATAAGAGTTGAATATTTAAACTTCAATTATTATAGATATCTTTCAATCTTTGGTGGATATTGCACATTCTTACCAGATAGAAAAATTATGTTATACCTTAATAGTGATGGTTTAATCATTTTAAATAGAGATTTACCACAAACGTTCTTAAATCACTTTATAAGAATAAGAAAGGGCTAAAAATAGCCCTTTCTTTTTTAATAATTTACGATTAAAACTTCTCTCGTTCTTAAAGTTTTATCCTTTTTATGATAACTACAATTTGAATAATCGGAATCAATTTCAAATACTTTATATTTCTTACTCCATTCCAATAATCCATTATTAACTATTCCATTGTGTTCAATAACATTAGACAAGGCAAACTTAATTCCTTTTTCATTTGCCTTATCAAGATAATTTAACAATTCTAAATCTTGTTTGTTTTTCCAATCTTTAAAACCACGATTGCCATCATTGTAAGAACCTGTGGTTATTAAATATGGTGGGTCGCAATAAATAAAATCTTGACAACCCAAATCATCTAACTCAATATCAATAAAATCATTTGTTTTGAAATCAATATCCATATCTTTTAATTTACTTGTAAATTTAATAAGATTTTCTTTCATTGTATCTGAAAAACAACTTCTATTTTTACCGAACGGATTATTAAATTCATGATTATTATTGAAACGGAATTGATAGTTAAAAGAATAACAAACCAAAGTATATAAATCTATTAAATCATGATATTTATTAAAGTGATTTCTTAACTCTTTATATCCAACTTCATTAGTTTTAGATAATTGAAATTTGTCTATATTGTTAGAGATTTTATTAAGGATTTCATCACAATCCATATCTTTAAACTTTTTGAATAAGTTAACAACATAAGTATTTATATCATTGCAAATATATTTATTTGCTTTAACATTTACTCCAACATTAAATCCACCTGCAAATAAATCAACAAACGTGTTAATTTCATTTGGGAAAAGTTTAAGCAATTGTGGTAACAACTTATATTTTCCACCAATATAATTTAATGGGCTTTTTATAAAATTTTTTGTTTTTGTGATTTTATTTAATTCAATATTTGAAACTACATTTTTAGTTTCTTTTTTTATTGTCTTTGGTTTTACTTTCTTATTTTCAATATAGAATAAATATTCTTGATGTTTATCTTTCTTTAAACTTTCATTCTTGTTTTTGTATCGATTATAATCAATGTCATAAACTTTTACTTTATTATCGCAACATTCTTCTAATATATTAATGATGGTTTCTTTTGACATTAAACCATCTCCACTATAACTAACAATTATATGTTTAAATTTAGCATTGCTTATTAACTCTCTAAAACTTTTTTCTACTTCGCTTTTAGAACAATATTTAGACTTTTCCTTTATATATGGTCTAACACCTGTAACACCTTTTATTTCAGGACTATCATTCTTCGCAATAGTTTCAAGAACATGATAATTAGGCAGATATTGTCTTTCGTTGTAAGGTGGGTCAATATATAAAATATCGCCTTCAATATGTTTAATCAATTCATTTGCATCTTCATTAAAACATTGATTTTGCTTTTTGTTATCCACAACATCAAGGAAACTAAATTCAAATCTCTTAAAAGCTCTTTTATCCCAATCCTTTAAATATGCTCCATAAGTTCCTGTTGTATTAGAAACATAAGGAACACCTTCAATCAATCCTGCAAGCAAATAATAATATTCACTTTCAGTTATCGCTCCTTGATTTTTCCAAAGTTCAATTTGTTCTCTTGCAAAATCTATTCTATTTGCATTTTCTAATGTAAAATACATTCTAGTGCAATTCTCACTTGGAGCATAGTTGTTTGATACAAAACCATTTCCATAAGTTAAAGCAAACATATCGCTAGACAAGTAAGTAAATGGGTCATTTATTCCAAGTTTTGCCAAACCTTTAAAAGTTGGTTTTTTATTGTTCTCAATTAAACCTTTTGCAATAGAATATGAAAAATATAATAAGTCATTAGAAATGATTTTATATCTAGGTTTAAAATAATATCCTACGGAATTTGTTCCAGCAAAAATATCACAGAAAACTTCTGAATTATCTGTGACATTCTCATCTATAACTTTTTGAATATTTTCTAATAAACTAACTTTACTTCCAATAAATCTCATATTTTACATCCTACAACATCCTTGTTAAATTATTATAAACAAAAAGACTATAAAAATCAACTTTTTTAAGAAACGAAATGCTAATTTTTAAAATAATTTTAGTAAGCAGGATAAGAGTTGCATACATTTTGCCATATTTTTTGGTCTAAAAGCCCTAAAAATAAGCACTTTTGGCGTATACACTTGCCAAAAGTCGCTGATGACAAATTTGTATGCGCTCCCTTGCTAGACCAAGTGGGAAACCCACTTGTCTTTTTTTTGTAGAAAATATGGTTTTATATTGAATTTTATGCTATACTATTATTGCTCCGAAAGGAGTATTGGATTGAAGTCGATAAGTTGCACGCATATTCTCATATATTTAAAAATATGAGATGACAAAACTTATTGACAATCGTTTTATTGATTGTGAAGATATACCAGAAAACACAGCCACTTACGACCTTAATACTAAAGTATTAAGGCAAGGCAAAACAAAACTAAGTCAAAAACAAATAAAGCGAATAGCCTTTATTCTTGCAACAGACTTAAAGAACTTTGCCGAATTGGGCGGCGACTTTTCTAACCTAACAGCAAATGCAGTCTACACTCATTTGCAATCCAATCAATAAAACCCACGAGAAGAGGCAAAAAACTTCTTCTCTTTTTTCTTGTAGGTCTTTAATTAAATTATATTTTATGCTATAATAATGTTATTAAATAAGGAGCTACTAATGATAAAAAGAATAGAATTAAACAGTATTGCCACATACAATCACTCGGAAATTATACCAAAGAAAATAAATTTTATATATGGTGGAAATGGAACAGGCAAAACATCTATTTCAAAATTTTTAGCTAAACCAGAAGTGTTTCCTACTTGTAAATTAGAAAATGATAATTATCCGACTGATATTTTAGTTTATAATAAGGATTTTGTAGAAGAAAACTTTGGAAAGGATAAGGCCATAAAAGGAATCTTTACCATTGGTGAAGAAAATAAAGAAGTTGAAGATAATATCAAAGAATTAATTTCTCAAAAAGAGGATATTGAAAAAAGTAAAACAATACGAATAAATAAAATCGATGAATTTACACAAAATGCAAAACTTATTTATAATGAATTTTGTAATAATTGTTGGACAATGAAAAAAGTTGCAGAACCATACAAAAAAGCCATGGTGGGTGTATTAAACTCAAAAGAAGCTTTTGCAGATATGTGCTTAAAATATTTTACAGATACAAAATCTACTAATGAATTAAATTCATTTAATGATAGATATAAAATGTTGCACGAAACAGTAATGCAATCTTATTCTAGCTTTAATTTAATAGAAATAGAGGACATATACAACCTAGAAAACCATTCGATTTTATCTACAAATATTGTTGCAAAAGAAGACAATCCATTGTCCACTATTATAAAAAAACTAAATAATAGTGATTGGATAAAATTAGGAACGAATTATTTAAAAGAAACAAATAATACCTGCCCTTTTTGTCAAAGAGAAGTCCCTAAGGAAATTATATTAAATTTAGAAAATTTATTTGATGAAGAATATGAAAAAAATATAGACACACTCAATACTGTTTATTCTAGTTATAAATCATCAGCATCATTAATTATTAACAATATTAAATCTATTATTGAAAACGATATTCCAATTTTAGATTATTCATCAATAAGCAAATTATTTATTAAAGTAGATTCTTTATTTAATGATAATTTAAAAATTTTAGCTGAAAAAATAAGATTTCCGTCTAATAAAATTAATTTAATTAAAACCAATGAATTATTATTTGAAATCAATAAAATTATAAAAGAATTTAATTCAACAATAAAACAAAATAACGAAATATCAACAAAACAAATTCAAGAAAAAGCAAAATTAAGTAAAGAAATATGGGAAACGATATCAAATAATTACCTATTTGATGTTATTAGTGAATATACCAAAAAGCAAAATGGAATAAAATCAGCAACTCATAAGATGATGATGGAAAGAGATTCTTTCAGTCAAGACATTTCCAAAATTGAAACACAAATAAACGAATTACAATCAAAAGTATCAACTATAGATAATGCAATTAATGAAATTAATAAAATTTTAAAAGGATTCGCTTTTACTGGATTTTATCTTCGCAAAGCAAGTGATAATCGAAATTATGAAATCATAAGAGAAGATGGTAGCAACGCGAAAGACACATTAAGCGAAGGAGAAGAAAGATTTATTACCTTTCTTTATTTCATACAATTAATTAATGGCAATATTGAAAACAAAAGAACCATTAATAAAAAAATAGTAGTAATAGATGACCCAATTTCAAGTCTAGATAGCAACATTCTATTTATAGTAAGTTCATTAGTAAAAGAAATAATTAATGACTGCAAAAGTGGAACAAATTTAATAGACCAAATTTTTGTATTGACACATAATATATATTTTCATCATCAAATAAGTTTTAGACCTAAAAGCAATCGATTGTCGCCAGATTTAGTCGCTTATGTAACCATCAATAAAAAGGATAATATATCTTCTATAAAACAATCAAATAAAAATTCTATCCAAACTTCTTATGAATTGTTATGGCAAGAAATTAAAAATCCCGAAAATACAAGTAGAGCCAATATATTTAATTCTATGAGAAGGATATTAGAATATTATTTTGATATAATAGGTGGATTAGATTATGATGAGCTTATAAACTCATTCTCAGGTGAGGATAAATTAATTTGCAATTCTTTAATTTCCTTTGTTAACGCAAACTCTCATTCAATAGCCGATGATTTTGTAATTGGCTTTAGTGAGGAAGATATTGAAAAATACCTAATCGTATTTAAAAAAATATTTACAAATAGTCGTCACGAAGCACATTATAATATGATGATGTCTAGAGATTATTAATTTTAATTCTAATCCACCCAGCTCCAATATAAATTTTGGTGTTAGGATTGGATAGCGGTCTTCCCGCCAAGCGAAGTCGTATTTGAACCTACGGGTTGATGCGACTTCTTTTTGTTTGTGAAACTATGAAAAAAAGATATGCTGTTGTTTGCATATCTTTTTTGTTGTTTAAGGAACTTACGGTTTGTTTACGCCTTAGTTATTTCCAAACAGTATTCGCCGTCCTCGCCTTCAACAATTCTTGCCACATATTCGCCTGCATCATTGATGCTGGTTAGGTCGAAGATTGCTTCTAGTTCGGATTGCTCCAAGCCGTAATCTGAACGTATTTCCCACACGCCTGTCCACAATGTGTAGCTTGTGCTGGAAATTATGTTCCTCTTTAAGCCTGTTTTTGCGTTTACAAGTTCTATTGACGTTACTCCTTCTGGTAATGCAATGTTTACCTCTCCCGCTTCTTCTCTTACCACAATTTCAACATTTTCCATTTCTAGGCCGTTAATGGTGTAGGTGTATACGCCATCTTTTACGCTCAATGAAATGTTCGAGTTATCTGTTGTGTCAAAAGCCATTTTGCCTGTTGCATTGGTTGTGTCGGTATACACAAATCCTACAAATATGCCTGAACCTAATGCGTTTGTATCCACTTTTAAGTTCACTTCTGCTCCATTCGCTATGAATGTGCTTCCGTTGCTTTGTGCGGTTTGTGTTGTGTCGGTTGCTGTTACGTCAATCATTCCTGATGGCAACTCTAGCGCTACATCATTTGTCTTTTCGCCTGTTACCGTCATTTTATATGCGTCTGCAAAGCGGATTTCTACTTTTGTTACAATTCCTGCCAAGAAGTTTGCTGCTGCATAGTTTTCGCCAGTTACCGAACCTGTTGCTGTTAGTACATATTCGTCATTTAAATACACATACACTATTTGTTCTGCTTGTGTTGTTGCAAACAAGCTAATTGCGCTGTTGTCTTGAACAACTTTTGTTCCTGCACTGGTTACATTTTCTGCTAACGGAACTATGGTGTATCCGTAGGTGTTACCTGCTTTTGCATTAGTCACTTTTAATGTTAAGTTTACTCCCCATTTTGCATAGATTGTGTGTTCTGCTGTTTGGGTGACCTTTGTGCTTGCTGTTACTTCGGTTGTGTAGTTTTCTTCGAAGTACCAACCCATAAACACCTTACCTGCTTTTGTTGGAGTTGGCAAGCTTCCTCCAAATGCTGACGCATAAGTTGCTTGTATGGTTGCTGCTTTGCTTGTTGGAGTTACTGTTCCTCCCATTGGGTTTAGGTTTACAATAACTTGGTCTAATTCAAAGCTTGCGGTTATGGTTACGTTGCCTTGTACGGTTGTTCCACTGTAGTTTCCGCTCCATGTCCACTTGCTAAACTTGTAATATAAATCTGCCGTTGCGGTTACGGTTGTGCCTTTAATGCTTAATGTGTTTGCACTTACGGTGATGTTTGTTCCATAAGGCACTTCTTTTACGCTTGTTGGGCTTACTGTTCCGTTTTCTTCTGCAACTAATGTTACTGTGTAGTTATTAACTTTACTACTGTAAGTTGCGGTGTAGGTTACGTCCGCTTTAACTTCACTTAGTGCTGGGCTCCATGCTTTAAATGTGTAGGTGTACTGTGCTGTTGCTGCCTTTGTTGGTGTTGCTCCGCCATAGTTTGGTGTTGCCCCATATTTCACGCCGGTATCTGTTTCTAGCACTGCTCCGCCTTCATTCTTCCATGTTACTGTGAATAGGTTACGTTTGTAGTAAATTTTAACAACACTGCTTCCATTTCCTGCTATGTTAACTTGGCTAAATGCTTCAGCTGTAAAGCCTGCGTAAGTTTTTGCTGACGCAGATGTGTTGGTATCTGTTGTGCCGGTTTTGTTTTCGGTGTCTTTTAAGGTGTATTGTGTATTCTCTAAATTTTCTAGATAATGTTCTACCTTATATGCCGTGTTAGTGTTAGCTGTTGCTGCCACCGTTACGGTTACGTTACCCTTTATTTTGCTTAAGGTTAACGTTCCTGCACTTTGAGAGTACGACTTATCTGTATTAGTTACGGTTACCGCTGTTGGAAGCGTGTAGCCTGTGTCTGCTTTAAGTGCTATGCTTGCATTTATGCTTTGCGCTGTTACGGTTATGCTTATATTTCCGCTTACCGTTGCACTTAATGTTGCAGTTGTGTTGTAGTTAACACTTGTTGGTTTTGTTGTTGCAGTTACATGTGTTAACGTGTAACTTATGCTTCTGCTTGAACTGTTTGTTACTGTGTAAGTTACATTTGTTCCGGTTGCGCTTGCTGGCAATCCATAGCCATTTGCTGAGTCTGCTGTTATGGTGTTGCTGTAGGTTGTTCCATGAACTGCATATGCTGTGCTGTTTGCCTTGCTTGCGTTGGTTACATTTACTGTTACTGTGTATGCACTTATTGCTCCACTTACGCCTGTGTTACCTGCTCCGTCCTTTGTCCAGAAATACCAACTTCCTGCGGCTGTTACTGTGTGGGTGTAACTTATTGCCGCCGTGGTTGCTGTTATGCTGGTCCAGGTTGGTTCGGTTGTGTTGCTTTGGTTGAAGCCATATGCCACAATTCCTTTTCCGTTTGCATCTCGGCCTTTACCTATAACTTGGTTAACCACACTGCCTTTTTCTATGCTTGCTGTTGGCTTTGTTGCGTCTTCGGTTATGGTTAAGGTTCCGTTAACTGCGGTTACTTTGTAGTTTGCGGTTACATCGGTTGTTCCTTGTTTAATTACAACGCTTGGAACGTTTGCCACACTGCCAACTTCGGTTATTGTTCCTGGAGTTGCTGTGTAGGTTGCTGTTTGTCCGCTTGCTATTGTTCCGCTGGTTAAACTTGCTCCTGCTGTTAAAGGTGTTCTGTCATATTCTTTGCTTCCACTGCCTGCCGTTATGGTTATTTCACGTTTTGCAATTGTGAATGCCACTGCCGCAGTTGTGTGAGATTTGTAGTTGCTTGTTTCTGCAATTGTTGCATACATGTAGTAGGTTCCAACGTTTAATGTTGTGCTTGTTACTCCACTCCATGCTGTGCCACCACTGTTTGTGTTGGTTGTGCTGTAGTAGAAGGTTACAGTTCCTGTTTCTGGATTTGCACTTATGCTTGGAGTTTTTGGTGTGTCGCCATAAGTGTAGCCAGTCATGCTTGTTGTTGCTGTAAAACTTGCTTTGCCAATAACAACGTCTACATTTCCACTTGCATCTTTGTAGTTATTGTTTCCTGCACAATACCAATACACCTTATATGTGTTTG